>NZ_JADNRO010000002.1:0-577113 GCF_019913725.1 Serratia sp. EWG9 | reverse complement strand
TTTTTTGCATCCGAAGATGCTGGATATCGTCTTGTGGAGTGCCCACACAGATTGTCTGATAAATTGTTAAAGAGCAGTGCCGAGAAACTCATCGGCGCGGGCTGCGTATATTACGCTTTTCACCCGGAGAGTCAAGCGTTTATTTCGCTTTCCTCTCGCTGACCCGGCGGCTTGTCAGTCGTTGTTCCCGGTCAGTGGAGGCGCATTATAGGGAGTTCTCGGCAGGCCGCAACCCCTAAATGCAAAAAACTTTTCAAGCGTTCAAATAATCACCAAAAACGACTTTTTAGGATATTTATTAGTCAAAAAATACCGGTTTTAGGGCAGTAATAGCGGCAACCCCTGTAAATAGGGACAAACGAAGGTAAAGAAAAGGGAGCGGTCCCCCGCTCCCTTTCATCTTTATTATCCTTAATCGCCGTTATTGGCGGGCAACGATATGGTCGTTTTCCACATCCAACGTCACCAGCTTGCCAGGTAACAGCTTGCCGGACAGGATTTGTTGTGCCAGCGGGTTCTCGATTTCCTGCTGAATAGCGCGTTTCAACGGGCGCGCGCCATATACAGGGTCGTAGCCTGTTTTGCTTAACAGCGCCAGAGCCGGTTCGGTCATGGTCACTTCGTAACCGCGCTCTTCCAAACGCTTGTACAGACGCGACAACTGAATCTTGGCGATCGCGGCGATGTGTTTCTCGCCCAGCGGGTGGAACACCACCACTTCGTCGATACGGTTGATGAACTCCGGACGGAAGTGGTGACTTACCATCTCCATCACCGACTCTTTCATCTGCGCGTAGTTCATCTGACCGAAATGCTCCTGGATCAGATCGGAACCCAGGTTGGACGTCATGATCACCACGGTATTGCGGAAATCGACGGTGCGGCCTTGACCATCGGTCAGGCGGCCGTCATCCAACACCTGCAACAGAATATTGAACACGTCCGGGTGCGCTTTCTCGACTTCATCCAGCAGAATCACCGAATAAGGCCGGCGACGTACGGCTTCCGTCAGGTAACCGCCCTCTTCATAACCGACATAGCCCGGAGCGCGCCGACCAGACGCGAAACGGAGTGTTTCTCCATAAACTCGGACATATCGATACGCACCATGGCGTCGTCGCTGTCGAACAGGAACGAAGCCAGCGCCTTGCAAAGCTCGGTTTTCCCTACCCCGGTCGGACCGAGGAACAGGAACGAACCGATCGGTCGGTTAGGATCGGACAGCCCCGCACGGCTGCGGCGGATCGCATTGGAGACTGCGCTGACCGCTTCGTCCTGGCCAATCACTCGCGAATGCAGTTCTTGTTCCAGGCGCAGCAGCTTGTCGCGCTCGCCTTCCAGCATTCTTGCGACCGGGATCCCGGTGGCACGCGCCAGCACTTCGGCAATCTCCGCATCGGTCACCCGGTTGCGCAGCAGCTTCATGCTCTTGCCTTCGGCCTGCGTGGCGGCGGCGAGCTGTTTTTCCAGCTCAGGGATTTTGCCGTACTGCAGTTCCGACATCCGCCCCAGATCGCCGACGCGACGCGCCTGCTCCAGGGTGATTTTGGCCTGCTCGAGTTCAGCCTTGATATTCTGGGTGCCGGAGAGCGACGCTTTTTCCGCTTTCCACTCTTCTTCCAGCTCCGAGTATTCGCGCTCTTTCTGCCCGAGCTCATCGCTCAGCATGTCCAGGCGTTTCTTGCTGGCGTCATCAGACTCTTTATTCAGCGCCTGCTGTTCCAGTTTCAATTGGATGATGCGGCGCTCAAGTCTGTCGAGCGACTCCGGCTTGGAGTCCATCTGCATGCGAATGCTGGACGCCGCTTCGTCGATAAGGTCAATAGCCTTGTCCGGCAATTGACGATCGGCGATATAGCGGTGCGAAAGCGTTGCCGCCGCTACAATGGCCGGGTCGGTTATCTGCACGTGGTGGTGCAGTTCGTAACGCTCTTTCAGGCCGCGCAGAATAGCAATGGTGTCTTCCACGCTCGGCTCCGCCACATATACTTTCTGGAAACGACGTTCGAGCGCCGCATCCTTCTCTATATATTGACGGTATTCATCCAGCGTGGTGGCACCGACGCAGTGCAGTTCGCCGCGCGCCAGCGCCGGCTTCAGCATGTTGCCTGCGTCCATCGCGCCATCCGCCTTACCGGCACCGACCATGGTATGCAGTTCGTCGATAAACAGGATAACGCTGCCTTCCTGCTTGGCCAGATCGTTGAGCACGCCTTTCAGACGCTCTTCAAACTCGCCGCGATATTTGGCGCCGGCGATCAAGGCGCCCATATCGAGGGACAATACGCGCTTGTGCTTCAGCCCTTCCGGCACTTCGCCGTTAATGATGCGCTGCGCCAGGCCTTCGACGATGGCGGTTTTACCCACGCCAGGCTCGCCGATCAACACCGGGTTGTTTTTGGTACGGCGTTGCAGCACCTGAATGGTGCGACGGATCTCTTCGTCACGGCCGATCACCGGGTCAAGTTTGCCCTGCTCAGCACGTTCGGTCAGATCGATAGTGTATTTCTTCAATGCCTGCCGTTGGTCTTCGGCGCCTTGGTCTTCCACGCTGTCACCGCCTCTCATTTGTTCAATGGCTTTGCTGATTTTGTCGGCCGTCGCGCCGGCCGCTTTCAACAAGTCGGTCAACGAGCCGCGGTCTTCCAGCACCGCAAGCACAAACAGCTCGGAAGAAATGAATTTGTCCGCACGCTTTTGCGCCAGCTTGTCGCACAGGTTCAGAACGCGCACCAACTCGTGGGACGGTTGAACGTCACCACCGGTGCCTTCTACCTGCGGTAAACGGGACAGCGCCTGTTCGATCTCGGTGCGCACACGCCCGGCATCGATACCTGCGGAAGTTAATAGTGGACGAACCGTGCCCCCTTCCTGATTGAGCAGGGCGCTCATCAGATGTAGCGGTTCAATAAACTGGTTGTCGTGCCCAAGGGCTAGTGACTGGGCATCGGCGAGGGCAAGCTGGAATTTGTTGGTAAGACGATCCAGACGCATAACACCTCCAAGATGGGTCGAAATTGCTACTGGAGATTAAATGAGGTCATCCCTCAAATTTTCAAGGTTATCTCGACGCTAAATTTTCGGTACAACGCCATGCGTCGTTGGATCGTCCTAATTCAATAGGTTATATCAGCCAGATTAAACTTGCCAGACGTCCGGTTATTCCATCGCGTCGATAGGAGAAAAAATGGCTCATTTCGTTAACCGTACAGCGGTCGCCGCCATAAATGGCCTGAACGCCCGCACGCAACAAGCGTTGGCGAGCCAGCAAGTAGATATTAGCCAAAAATTTATCGCCGTGCGGGGTAAATGCCGCTGCGGCCTCAGCGTCTTCCGCCATGAAAGCGGCGCGCACCTCCGGCCCGACCTCGAACTGCTGCGGGCCGATCGCCGGCCCCAGCCAGGCGCTGATTTGGCCCGGTGCGGCGCTGAACGCCGCCACGGTTTGCTCCAGCACGCCGTGGCATAGCCCACGCCAACCGGCGTGAGCGGCGGCCACTTCGTCGCCGTGCTGCGAGCAGAACAGCACCGGCAGACAATCCGCCGTCATCACTGCGCACACCTGACCCGGCACGTTACTGTACACCGCATCCGCCCGCAGATCGGCGAGCGCTTGTCCCGTCAACGTCACCACGCGAGTGCCGTGCACCTGCTCGAGCCATACCGGCATCTGCGGCAAGCCGGCGGCGGTAACCAACCTTTCCCGATTGCGCTTCACCGCTTGCGCCTCGTCGCCCACGTGAGCGCCGAGGTTCAGCGAGTCATAAGGTGGCAGGCTGACGCCACCATCGCGCGTGGTGCTGCAAGCTTTAACGCCGGGAGGCAACGGCCAGTCGGGCAGAATGAGCGAGCGCATTACCAGTCCATCTGATCTTTGAATTCTTCGGTGTCCGCCTTCAGCGCGTTGATCAGATCAACCATGTCCTGCGGCAGCGGCGCATGCCACTCCATCTGGATGCCGCTGATCGGGTGATACAAACGCAGCATGGTGGCGTGCAGCGCCTGGCGGTCAAAGCCGCGCAGCGTGTTGATGAAGGCCTCCGAAGCGCCTTTCGGCGGACGCGGACGGCCGCCGTACAGCGGATCGCCCACCAGCGGATGGCTAATGTAAGCCATGTGCACGCGGATCTGGTGAGTACGGCCGGTTTCCAGGCGCAGGCGCAGACGAGTGTGCGCGCGGAAGTGCTCCATAATGCGATAGTGCGTCACCGCCGGCTTACCCATCGGGTGCACCGCCATGTGAGTGCGCTTGGTGGAATGGCGCGCGATGGGTTCTTCTACCGTACCGCCTGCCGTCATGGTGCCGATCGCCACCGCTTCGTATTCACGGGTGATTTCGCGCGCCTGCAGCGCCTCCACCAGCCGGGTTTGCGCCGGCACGGTTTTCGCCACCACCATCAAGCCGGTGGTGTCTTTATCCAGACGGTGCACGATGCCGGCACGCGGCACGTCGGCAATTTCCGGGTAGTGATGCAGCAGCGCATTGAGCACCGTGCCGTCCGGGTTACCGGCGCCAGGGTGCACCACCAAATCGCGCGGCTTGTTGATCACCAGGATATCGCTGTCTTCATAGACGATATCCAGCGCGATATCCTGCGGCTCCCAACGCGCTTCTTCTTCTATCTGTGCATCGATGGCGACTGTCTCTCCGCCCAGCACCTTCTCTTTCGGTTTGTTTGACGTTTTGCCATTGACCTTCACCCGATCGCCCAGGATCCACTCTTTTATGCGAGATCGTGAATAATCAGGGAACAATTCAGCCAAAGCCTGATCTAAACGTTGTCCGAGTTGAGATTCGGCCACCGTTGCGGTGAGTTGTACTTGTTGTGCCATATGCAGCTTCTTCGTTAACGTTGGGTTTTCACGGCGATGCCGTTTAATATAATGTGCTATTGTACCTGGTCTTTGTCGGGAGCTTAACGGACAGTCTCCCGGAATAACACCCTGAGGATAATCAAAACGTCATGACGCGTATGAAATATCTGGTGGCGGCAGCCACGTTGAGCCTGGCGCTGGCAGGTTGCTCCACATCCAAGGATGCGGTTCCCGACAACCCGCCTTCGGAAATCTATGCTACCGCGCAGCAAAAACTGCAGGACGGTAACTTCAAGGGCGCTATTACGCAACTCGAAGCGTTAGATAACCGCTATCCTTTCGGGCCGTATTCCCAGCAGGTCCAGCTGGATTTGATTTACGCCTATTATAAGGCTGCCGACTTGCCAATGGCTCAGGCATCCATCGATCGCTTCATGCGCCTTAATCCGACGCACCCGAACATCGATTACGTGATGTACATGCGCGGCCTGACCGACATGGCGCTTGATGACAGCGCGCTGCAGGGCTTCTTCGGGGTTGACCGTTCGGACCGCGATCCTCAGCACGCTCGCGCTGCGTTCCGCGACTTCAGCCAGTTGATTCAGCAATACCCGAACAGCCAATACGCGACCGACGCCAACAAGCGTTTGGTGTATCTGAAAGATCGTTTGGCCAAGTATGAGCTTTCGGTGGCGGAATACTACACTAAACGTGGTGCTTACGTCGCGGTCGTTAATCGCGCCGAGCAGATGTTGCGTGAATTCCCGGATACCAAAGCGACGCATGACGTGTTGCCGCTGATGGAAAATGCCTACAAGCAGCTGCAGCTGAACGGCCAGGCTGACAAAGTGGCCAAAGTGATCGCCGCCAACCCGCAATAAGCGCGCGTCGGCACCGGCAGAAAAACCAAACGGCAGCCAAGGCTGCCGTTTTCATTGGCGTCGACCTGGTTTTTACTGGAAAAATACACAAGTAAAAACATGGTGTTAGCTAGCGCTCCTCACCGGTCAACTCATCGATAATGCGCCATCCGGCGGCAACTCTCAAGCATTAGATAGCCAATTCAGATGCTGAATCACAGATTGAACTAACTTTGCAAAAAGTGACAAAAAATCGTGATTTACATCACGCATTTAAACAAAAAGCGGGGTATGCTGGATTCACCAAGACGGAAAGACAGAGAGGTAAGTTATATGACATTGAACATTACCAGCAAACAAATGGATATCACTCCCGCAATCCGCAATCACGTCGAAGACCGTCTCACCAAACTGGAAAAATGGCAGACCCAGCTGATTAACCCGCATATCGTCTTATCCAAAGAGCCGCAAGGGTTTGTCGCCGACGCTACCATTACTACGCCTAACGGCCCGCTGGTCGCCAGCGCCAAACATGATGACATGTATACCGCCGTTAACGAGCTGATCGCCAAACTGGAGCGCCAGTTGAACAAAGTGCAGCACAAAGGCGAAGCGCGCCGCTGCAATGCCAGCGTGAAAGACATTGTGCCGGAAGTCACGCAAGAGCAGGAATAACCGTCCGACAGCGATTGCCGCATCAAACGCGCCCAGGGGCGCGTTTTTTGTCGGGTATTTTTGTTGACGAGGTAAAAGCCAGCGGTTACTTTAAAACCTGTTCGCATTAACCTTAGGTAGACCATGCCACGCACACCGTTTTTCTTCGCATTCTTTTTTACCTTCCCCTGACTGGGAGGCGTTTCGTCGTGTGAGAAAGAATGCGAAGACGAACAACAAGGCCTCCTGGAAACAGGGGGCTTTTTTTATGGCTGTTTTACAACGAATAAGAACTGAAGGCGGAAGCTGATTATGACTGACAACCCGTTATTGGTGCTGCGCGAGCGCATCAGCGCACTGGACTTGAAACTGTTGGCCTTGCTGGCGGAACGCCGTGAGCTGGCGATCGAAGTCGGCAAGACCAAGCTGCACTCTCACCGCCCGATCCGTGACAAAGAGCGCGAACGCGATCTGCTGGATGCGCTGATCGCCGCCGCCAAGCCTTACGACCTGGACGGTTTCTACGTCACCCGCCTGTTCCAACTGATCATTGAAGACTCCGTTCTGACCCAGCAGGCGCTGTTGCAGCACCAGCTCAACCCCGTCAGCCAGCATTCCGCCCGCATCGCTTTCCTCGGCCCGAAAGGCTCTTATTCACATCTGGCGGCGCGCCAATACGCTGCCCGCCACTTCGATCGGCTGATCGAATGCGGCTGCCAGAAGTTTCAGGATATTTTCGCCCAGGTGGAAACCGGCCAGGCGGACTACGCGATTTTGCCGATCGAGAACACCAGCTCCGGTTCGATAAACGAGGTCTACGATCTGCTGCAACACACCAGCCTGTCGATCGTCGGCGAACTGACTAACCCTATCAACCACTGCGTTCTGATCGCCGGCGACAGCGATCTGAGCCAGATAGAAACCGTCTACAGCCATCCGCAGCCGTTCCAACAGTGCAGCCAGTTCCTTAACCGCTTCCCGCACTGGAAAATCGAATACACCGAAAGCACGGCGGCCGCGATGGAGAAAGTCGCCAAGCTGAATTCACCGAAGGTGGCTGCACTGGGCAGCGAGGCCGGCGGCGCGCTGTACGGGCTGCAGGTGCTGGAACACAATCTCGCCAACCAGCAGCAAAACATCACCCGCTTTATCGTCCTGGCGCGCAAAGCGATCGATGTCTCCGAACAGGTGCCGGCAAAAACCACGCTGATCATGGCGACCGGCCAACAATCCGGCGCGCTGGTCGAAGCACTGCTGGTATTGCGCGATAACGGCATCATCATGACCAAGCTGGAATCACGTCCGATCAACGGCAATCCGTGGGAGGAGATGTTCTATATCGATGTGCAGGCCAACCTGCGCGCCGAGGCGATGCAAAAAGCGCTGCGCGATCTGGCGCCGATCACCCGCTCGCTGAAGGTGCTGGGCTGTTACCCAAGCGACACCGTGGTGCCGGTCAACCCATCCTGAAACCGTAAAAAAGGGTTCGGCCAAGCCGAACCCTTTATGTTTACTGCCCGCAGTTTTACTGCCGGCTGTCGTTAGCCTGCCGCAACAGCGTGCGGCTCTCCACCAGGAAGCGCTGGGCGTAATCGCCGAACCAATGCTCTACCTTGCGGAAGCTCTCGATAAACGCCTGTTTGTCGCCATGCTCCAACAGCTTTATCGCCTCGCCGAAGCGCTGGTAGTAACGCTTAATCAGCGCCACGTTTTCTTCCGACGACATAATGATATCGGCGTACAGCTGCGGATCCTGCGCGAACAGACGGCCAACCATCGCCAGCTCCAGCCGGTAGATTGGCGAAGAGAGCGCCAGCAGTTGCTCCAGTTGCACGTTCTCTTCCGCCAGGTGCAGCCCGTAGGCGAAGGTAGCGAAGTGCCGCAGCGCCTGAATAAACGCCATATTCTGATCGTGCTCGGCCGCGCTGATGCGATGCAGCCGCGCGCCCCACACCTGCAACTGTTCAAGCAGCCACTGATACGCCTCCGGCTGGCGGCCGTCGCAGTAGACCACCACCTGCTTGGCCACGCTGCCCACGTCCGGGCCGAACATCGGATGCAGACCGACCACCGGGCCGCTGTGCGCCGCCAACATCGCGTGCAAAGGCCGGTTCTTCACCGACGCCAGATCCACCAGAATACAATCGGCAGGCAGCGTCGGCAGGCGGCTTATCACCTGCTCGGTCACGTGGATCGGCACGCTGACGATCACCATGCCGGCATCCGCCAACAGCTGCTCCGCCTGCGGCCAATCTTCCTGATCCAACACCCTGACCTGATAACCCGACAGCGTCAGCAAGCGATTGAACAGCCTGCCCATTTGGCCGTTGCCGCCGATAATGACGATCGGCCGCAGCTGCGGGCACAGGGTTTTAAAGCCCTTGTCGTTCTCGCTGACGTAAGACTCGCGCATCACGCGGCGCAACACATCTTCGATCAGATCCGGCGGCACGCCGAGATTTTCCGCCTCCCGGCGGCGCGAGGCCAGCATCGCGGCTTCGCGCTCCGGTACGTAAACCGGCAGGCCATGACGGCTTTTGACTTCACCCACTTCCGCTACCAGATGCAGGCGTTTCGCCAGCAGATCCAGCAGCGCTTTATCCACCTCATCGATTTGATCGCGCAGCGCGGTCAGTTCAGCCACCATAACTTACTTTTCTCCCGTGCGGGCCGTCAGCGCAGCGCCGAGTTCCTGATGCATATGGCGCAACAGGGTTTCCGTGCTCTCCCAGTTGATGCAGGCGTCGGTGACGGACACACCGTAACGCATGTCTGCACGCGGCTGTTCGGAAGACTGATTGCCCTCATGCAGATGGCTCTCCAGCATAATGCCGGTGATTGAGCGGTTACCCGCCTTGATCTGCTCCACCACGGACTCGGCAACCGCCGGCTGACGGCGATAGTCTTTATTCGAGTTGCCATGGCTGCAATCTATCATCAAGGACGGGTGGAGTCCCGCCTCAAGCATCTGTTTTTCACAGGCCGCAACGTGCTCAGCGCTGTAGTTCGGCGTTTTGCCGCCGCGCAGGATCACGTGCCCATCCGGGTTGCCCTGAGTCTGCAGCAGGCAAACCTGACCTGCCTGGTTAATGCCGACGAAGCGATGCGGCATGGCAGCGGCGCGCATGGCGTTGATGGCGGTGCCCAGGCTGCCGTCGGTGCCGTTTTTGAACCCGACCGGCATCGACAGGCCGGATGCCATTTCTCGGTGGGTCTGAGATTCGGTGGTACGCGCGCCGATCGCCGACCAGCTGAACAAATCGCCCAGGTACTGCGGGCTGTTCGGATCCAACGCTTCGGTAGCCAACGGCAAGCCCATGCCCACCAGATCCAGCAACAGGCGACGCGCGATATGCAAGCCTGCTTCAACGTCAAACGAACCGTCCATGTACGGATCGTTGATCAAACCTTTCCAGCCGACAGTGGTTCTGGGTTTTTCAAAGTAGACGCGCATAACGATATACAGCTGATCGCTCAAGTCAGCCGCCAGGGTTTTCAAACGACGGGCGTAGTCCAGCGCCGCATCCGGATCGTGGATCGAACAAGGCCCACACACCACCAACAGGCGATGATCGCGCCCCTGCAAAATGTTGGCGATGGTGTTACGCGCAGTGGCGATTTCATTTTCGTCGTCGGCGCTGAGCGGGAACTGGTTCTTCAGCTCCTCCGGCGTGATGAGAACCTGTTCTGCACTGATGTGTACGTTATTGAGCGCGTCTTTTTGCATGATGCTATTCCTGTCGTTTGGCGTTATGCGTTGAAATGGAACATTGAGCGTTTCAGGGGTCTACCCTATCATGATATGTAAAGTTTTCAATCCATTTTCCGTAAATAAAAGATTACCGTCATTATCTTGCTTAAACCACCTTTGAGTCAGGGTTGCGAAAGTAGATTTAAACTCAACAAATACAATATATTAAACAATTAAACAGCCCATCATCACGCTGTAACCCCTCCTGCCTAACAAAGCCATTTATCGTAAACATATTTGTACATTATATTTTACAGCGAGGATGCACGCCCCATCTCGGCACCGGCGGCCGGGCGAAGCAGGATCAGCACGGAATGCCGTCGAAAGCGATGAATTTAAGTAGAAGAAAAGCGAATAAATGAGGGATAAAAATTAAAAACTTAAGCTAATGGCGGCTATTTTTGTCGCCGAAATGAACCGATATAATGTGACCGTCATCAACAATAATCACCCTTAACAACTGGATCCAAGATGCTCTCTTCCCGCGCTCGTCGCGCTTTTCCGCTGTATATTTGCTGCTTAACGACTTTCACCAGTGTTTCAGCCCTTGCCGACAATACGCTTTTCACCGCGATGGACGATCCGGCCACCGCCAAGAAACCGTTCGAAGGCAACGTGCAGGCGGGCTACAACGCCCAGTCCGGCAACTCGCAGAGTTCCACTCTGTTGGCCAATACCAACATGACCTGGTTCAACACCGACGCGGCGTACAGCCTGTGGGGGGCGGCCAACAACACCACCTCTTCCAACGTGCGCTCGTCCGAAAAGTATCAGGCCGGCGGCCGTACGCGCTATAACCTGACCGATCGCAACTACCTGTTCGGCCAGGCCAGCTGGCTGAGCGACCGTTTCAACGGTTACGACTCACGCTCCACGCTGACCAGCGGCTATGGCCGTCAAATCCTCAACGGGCCGCTCAGCGACCTGCGGGTGGAATTCGGTCCCGGCGTGCGCCATGACGAATACCATGGCGGCGGCCGCTCGACCAAAGGGCTGGCCTATGGCGCGGCCAACTATTCCTATCAGCTCACCGACAACACCAAGTTCATTCAGGGCGTCTCCGCACTGGCGAACGAAGAAACCACGCTGAACTCGGAAAGCGCGTTGAACGTGGCGATCAACGATCGCTTTTCACTGCGCGTAGCTTACACCGTGACCTACAACAGCAAGCCACCGGCCTCCGCGCCGAAGAACACCGACACGACAACCTCGGTCACGCTGGTCTACGGCCTGTAACCTGCCCGCCCATGATTTCTCGAAGCCCATCATCGATGGGCTTTTTTTATGCGCGCAGTCACCTTTTGCACAATCTGCTAAAAATATTCACCCCACCCATTGACGACTTTAGCAAATAGCTTAATACTGTATGCATATACAGTAATTATTATACAGGTCAGGAGCATGACGGATATCGATAGCGAGCTGCCAAGCATCGATGCCTTCGGATCCCGAGGTTCTGTAAACGAAGCGAGCATAAGCTATGGAGAAAATCACCTCATTCATCACCTATGCCATGGCGCTGTTCCTCGCCTGGCTGGGCAAACTGTCTCCGCAGGACATTGCCTTTTTAGTCGGCGCCGCAGTAGGCATCGGCACTTTCCTGGTGAACTGGTATTACCGACGTAAAAGCCTGCAGATCTTGAAGGCTATTGAGCGCAATGCGGCATCACGGAGGAAAATTTTCGATGAGTGCAATCGTTAAACGCTGCAGCGTCGCCGCCGTTTTAGCCATCGCCGTGTTGTTGCCGTCGTTCGGCGAGCTGCAAACCTCAGAAACCGGCCTCAGGCTGATCGCCGATCTCGAAGGTTGCCGACTGTCTCCTTACCAGTGCAACGCCGGGGTATGGACACAGGGCATTGGGCACACCGCCGGCGTCATCCCTGGCAAGGCGATAGATGAACGGAAAGCCGCTGCGGATTTGGTAGACGATGTTCGCCGCACCGAGCGCGGCATGGCCGCCTGTCTACCGCAAACGCTCTCGCAAGAAACCTATGATGCGGTGATCGCCTTCGCCTTCAACGTGGGTATCAGCGCCGCCTGCCATTCCACGCTGGTCGCGCTGCTGCAGCAGGGTCAGTGGCAGCAGGCCTGCGATCAGTTGCCACGCTGGGTTTATGTAAATGGAAAGAAAAACAAGGGGCTGGAACAGCGACGCGCCATGGAACGCGCACTGTGCTTGCAAGGTATTGCCTCATCATGACGGGCTCGCTCGCCTAAGTGGTGATGCCACAACAATTTCACTTAATTTGTTCAAGGGGGTTCTTATGATGCACTGTCCATTATGCGGTCACGTGGCCCACACTCGCTCCAGCCGCTATCTGAGCGAGTCGACCAAAGAGCGTTACCATCAATGCCGCAACATCAATTGCAGCTGCACGTTCGCCACGCACGAGTCCGTCGCGCGGGTGATCGTCAAACCTGGCGATGACATTATCCCGGCGCAGCCTCACCCGCCGGAGAGTCAGCAGAAACAAAGCGCCGCGGCGCTGTAATGCAAAAAGCCTGCTTATGCAGGCTTTATTAAGTTGGCGATGCGCAGATGAAATCTCGCAAATGCAACCTGTCGAGGTTTTAAGATAAAAAAAGGGGTTGGCATAGGCCAACCCCTGATAACTATTAACTTTTGGATGCAGCGTTAGTTAACGCGGTTCAGACGCTCTTTGATACGAGCAGCCTTACCAGTACGTTCACGCAGGTAGTACAGTTTAGCTTTACGAACGGCACCACGACGTTTAACAGTAATGCTGTCGATTACTGGGGAGTGAGTCTGGAATACGCGCTCAACACCTTCGCCGTTGGAAATCTTACGAACAGTGAATGCAGAGTGCAGACCGCGGTTACGGATAGCGATAACCACGCCCTCGAATGCCTGCAGACGTTTTTTGCTACCTTCAACGACCCATACCTTCACTTCCACGGAATCACCCGGACGGAATGCAGGTACGTCTTGTTTCATCTGCTCTTGTTCAAGTTGCTTAATAATGTTGCTCATAATATGTCTCTTACCCTAGGTAAACTGATATATCGGTCCCGTCTGATGTCAGACGTTTCCTTCATAGTCCTGTTGCCTGGTCTGATGTTCCCGTTGGAACTCAGCCAGCAACACCGCTTGCTCGTCAGTCAGAGCTAGGCTTTCTAGAAGTTCAGGTCTTCTAAGCCAGGTTCGGCCCAGCGACTGCTTTAAGCGCCAGCGACGTATCTCGGCATGGTTGCCCGACAGCAGAACCGGCGGTACTTCCATTCCTTCCAACACCTCGGGGCGGGTATAGTGCGGGCAGTCCAGCAATCCATCGGCGAAAGAGTCTTCCTCCGCTGAGGCCTGATGGCCCAGCACACCCGGTATGAAACGGGCGACTGAATCAATCAGGGTCATCGCCGGCAGTTCCCCGCCGCTGAGAACGTAATCGCCGATTGACCATTCTTCGTCAATTTCGGTTTGGATTACGCGCTCGTCTATCCCTTCGTAACGGCCGCACACCAGAATCATCTTCTGATTGGCCGCCAGTTCGCACACGCCGGTTTGATCCAGCTTGCGCCCCTGAGGTGACAGATAAATCACCTTTGCTCCCTCGCCTGCCGCTGCTTTCGCCGCATGAATGGCTTCCCGTAAAGGTTGCACCATCATCAGCATTCCCGGGCCACCGCCGTAAGGGCGATCGTCCACGGTACGATGCCGGTCGTAGGTGAAGTCGCGCGGACTCCAACACTGCACGCTCAGCAGGCCATTTTTTACTGCCCGGCCAGTCACCCCGTAATCGGTGATAGCGCGGAACATCTCAGGAAACAGGCTTACAATACCGATGAACACAAGCCAATCCCCTTACCGTTATTCCACTTGCTTCGACCGTTTGATCCGGGGGTCAAAAACCAGGATCCCAATCTGCCTCAATCACGCGGGCAGTGAGATCGACTTTCTTGATAACCTGCCCATGAAGAAACGGAATCAACCGCTCCTTCATGCCGAACGCATCTTTCAGGTTCGCTTTCACAACCATCACATCGTTCGAGCCGGTTTCCATCATATCGATGACTTTACCCAGCTCGTAGCCGGCGGTGGTGACTACCTGGCAGCCCATCAGGTCTTTCCAGTAGTAATCGTCACCCTCCAGCGGAGGAAGTTGCTCAGAATCCACCATAATCTCGCGATTGGTCAGCAGATTCGCCGCGTCCCGATCGTCAATGCCTTTGACTTTGATGATCAGATCCTGACTGTGGCGCTTCCAGTCTTCCAACTCGATATGCTGCCACTGACCCGCCTGCTGGATAAACCACGGCTGATAGTCAAAAATGCTTTCGGCGTTCTCGGTGGATGAAAACACTCTGAGCCAACCACGAATGCCGTAAGCGGACCCCATTTTACCGAGTACAATCGGCTGCTTAGGCGCTACCGGTTTGAGTTGCTTGCTCATTGCCACCACCGCGACAGATTAAGCTGCTTTCTTAGCGTCTTTGATCAGCGCGTGAACGCGATCAGAAACGGTTGCACCCAGACCAACCCAGTGCTCGATGCGGTCCAGGTCCAGACGCAGTGCTTCAGCCTGACCGGAAGCGATCGGGTTGAAGAAGCCTACGCGCTCGATGAAACGACCATCACGAGCGTTGCGGCTGTCGGTCACTACTACTTGATAGAACGGACGCTTTTTAGCGCCGCCACGTGCCAAACGAATTGTTACCATAACATCCTCTTTAGTTAATAAAACAGCCGGGCCCCATTGAGGGACGGGGCCCGGTTGCAATATAAAAAGCCCGAAAATTTTACTCATTTTGGCGCAAAAAGCAATCTAAAGCGTCGATCGCAGGGGACAACTTTTGCAGCCTGTCAAATTTCGGGCGGTTTTCACCGCGAACGGCGAATGCTGAAAGCGCCCGCACTCGGCGTGCGGAGGCCCGTCAGCGGCCTGGGAAGCCCGGCGGCATCATACCTTTCATGCCACGCATCATCTTCGCCATACCGCCTTTCTTCATCTTCTTCATCATACGCTGCATTTCGTCGAACTGCTTCAGCAAGCGGTTGACGTCCTGCACCTGCATGCCGGCCCCCATCGCGATGCGGCGCTTGCGCGAGCCCTTGATGATTTCCGGTTTGGCGCGCTCTTTCAGCGTCATCGAGTTGATGATCGCCTCCATGCGCACCAACACTTTGTCGTCCATCTGCGACTTGACGTTATCCGGCAGCTGGCCCGCGCCCGGCAGCTTGCTCAGCATATTGGCCATGCCGCCCATGTTGCGCATCTGCTTGAGCTGCTCCAGGAAGTCGGTCAGATCGAAACCGTCGCCCTTCTTCAGCTTGTTGGCCAGTTTCTCCGCCTGCTCGCGGTCGACCTTGCTTTCGATATCTTCGATCAGCGACAGCACGTCGCCCATGCCCAGGATGCGTGACGCCACGCGATCCGGATAGAACGGCTCCAGCGCTTCGGTCTTCTCGCCGACGCCGAGGAACTTGATCGGCTTGCCGGTGATGTGGCGGATGGACAACGCCGCACCGCCGCGCGCATCGCCGTCGACCTTGGTCAGCACCACGCCGGTCAGCGGCAGCGCTTCGTTAAACGCCTTGGCGGTATTGGCGGCGTCCTGGCCGGTCATGGCGTCGACCACGAACAGGGTTTCCACCGGCTTGATGGCCGCGTGCACCTGTTTGATCTCGTCCATCATCGCTTCGTCAACGTGCAGACGGCCGGCGGTATCGACGATCAGTACGTCATAGAACTTCAGCTTGGCCTGCTGCAACGCGCGGTTGACGATGTCGATCGGTTTTTCTTTGACGTCGGACGGGAAGAAATCGATGCCGACACCTTCCGCCAGCGTTTCCAGCTGTTTGATCGCCGCCGGGCGATAAACGTCCGCGGAAACCACCAACACTTTCTTCTTCTGTTTTTCTTTCAGGAACTTGCCGAGCTTACCGACGCTGGTGGTTTTACCGGCGCCCTGCAGGCCCGCCATCAGCACCACGGCCGGCGGCTGAGCCGCCAGATTCAGCTCGGTGTTGACTTCGCCCATCGCGGCGATCAGCTCGCCCTTGACGATCTTGACGAACTCCTGCCCCGGCGTCAGGCTCTTGTTGACTTCATGGCCAACCGCGCTCTCTTTTACGCGGTTGATGAAGTCGCGCACCACCGGCAGCGCAACGTCCGCTTCCAGCAATGCCATACGCACTTCACGCAGGGTTTCCTTGATATTTTCTTCGGTCAGCCGCCCGCGGCCGCTGATATTGCGCAACGTGCGCGACAATCGATCGGTTAAATTTTCAAACATCGTCTCATGCTCAACGTGTAATGACAGGCCGCTCCGGCGACACAATTGCGCCGATGATAACACGAAGCGAGCAGGATCTCTGCCTCAGCGTTGGAGATAGGTTGGAGTGAAACGCGCGCAACGTTATACTGACACTCCAATTAACCACGCCGAAGCAAAATTAAACGCTATGCCAGTTTTCTCCATTGTGGCTTTGATGGCCTACCTGCTCAGCCTTGGACTGATCATTCCCAGTTTGTTGCGGAAGAATAGCGCATACCGTCGGCTTGCCCTCGTCTCGGCGGTGGTGGCGCTGATTTGCCACGCCATCGCGCTGCAGCAGCGCATCTTTGACGTCAGCGCCGGGCAGAATCTCAGCCTGCTGAACATTGGTTCCATCGTCAGCCTGATCATCTGCTCGGTGATGACCTTCGTCGCTTCGCGCGATCGCGGCTGGTTCCTGCTGCCAATCGTCTACAGCTTTGCGATGATCAACCTGGCCTTCGCCAGCTTTATGCCCGGCGAGTTCATCACTCACCTGGAGGCCAGCCCGGAACTGATGGTGCATATCGGCCTGGCGCTGTTCTCTTACGCCACCCTGATCATCGCCGCGCTCTATGCCTTGCAGCTCGCCTGGCTCGACTACCTGTTGAAAAACAAGAAGCTGACCTTCAGCGCCGACATGCCGCCGCTGATGAGCATTGAGCGCAAGATGTTCCATATCACCCAGATCGGCGTGGTGCTGCTGACGCTCACTCTGTGCACCGGCCTGCTGTACATGGATAATCTGTTCAGCAAAGAGAACGTGCATAAAGCCGTGCTGTCGATCATGGCCTGGTTCGTGTATATCGTGCTGTTGTGGGGCCACTACCATGAGGGCTGGCGCGGCCGCCGCGTCGTCTGGTTCAGCTTCGCCGGCGCCTTCCTGCTGACGCTCGCCTACTTCGGCAGCCGTCTGATTCAGCAGGTGATGGTGCGCTAGGCCAGCCTGGCTCAATTCTCCCTCTCTATAAGGAATACTGCATTGGAGCATGTGTCGACGGGGACCCTCATCATTATCCTGGTGATCATGATCGTGGTCTCCGCTTACTTCTCCGCCTCCGAAACCGGCATGATGACGCTCAACCGTTATCGCCTGCGTCACCTGTCCAAACAGGGCAACCGCTCGGCGCGTCGGGTCGAGAAGCTGCTGCAAAAACCGGATCGGCTGATCGGCCTGGTGCTGATCGGCAACAACCTGGTCAACATCCTCGCTTCGGCGCTGGCGACCATCGTCGGCATGCGGCTGTATGGCGATCTCGGCGTGGCGATTGCGACCGGCATACTGACTTTCGCCGTGCTGCTGTTCGCCGAAGTGCTGCCGAAGACCTTCGCCGCACTCTATCCGGAACGCATCGCCTTCCCCAGCAGCGTCCTGCTGGCCCCGTTGCAAAAGGTGATGTTCCCGCTTGTCTGGCTGCTCAACGGCATCACCAGCCTGACCTTGCGCCTGTTCGGCATTCGCACCAACGTGCGCATCAGCGACGCCGTCAGCAAGGATGAGCTGCGCACCATCGTGCGCGAATCCCAGTCGCAGATCTCCCGCCGCAATCAGGACATGCTGATTTCGGTGCTGGATCTGGAAAAGGTGACGGTCAACGACATCATGGTGCCGCGCACCGAGATCGTCGGCATCGACGTCAACGACGACTGGAAGTCGATCATGCGCCAGCTGACCCACTCGCCGCACGGCCGCATCGTGCTGTATCGCAGCTCGCTGGACGATGCGATCGGCATGCTGCGCGTGCGCGAAGCCTACCGCCTGATGACCGAGAAAAAAGAGTTCAACAAAGAGAACCTGCTGCGCGCCGCCGATGAGATCTATTTCGTTCCGGAAGGCACGCCGCTCAACGTGCAGCTGGTGAAATTCCAGCGCAACAAAGAGAAGGTCGGCATCGTGGTCGACGAGTACGGCGACATTCAGGGCCTGGTCACGGTGGAAGACATCCTCGAGGAGATCGTGGGCGATTTCACCACCTCGATGTCACCCACGCTGGCGGAAGAAGTCACGCCGCAGAGCGACGGTTCGGTCTTGATCGACGGCACCGCCAACGTGCGCGAGCTGAACAAGGCCTTCAACTGGACCTTGCCGGCCAACGAGGCTCGCACCGTCAACGGCATGCTGCTGGAAGAGCTGGAAGAGATCCCCGAAATCGGCACCCGGGTGCGCATCGGTCATTACGATATCGACATCCTCGACGTGCAGGGCAACATGATTAAACAGGTGCGGGTCACGCCGATCACCTCGCTGCAGTCCAGCGTCGGCCATCATTAGTCCTCGGCCAGAACGTAAAAAAGACGCGAAATCGCGTCTTTTTTTATTTTGCGGGCCACGCACGACTAGATATGCAGTTCCTGCAGCTTCTCTTTCGGCAGCGCCAGCTCGTCGTTGTGGTTCACCACCACGCCGTGATCCAGAATGTGCTTGGCGATTTCCTGCGCTTCTTCCAGCGAGTGCATATGGTAGGTGCCGCACTGGTACTCGTTAAGCTCAGGGATCTTGCGCTGGTCGGTCACTTTCAGCACGTCGGCCATCGCCGCTTTCCAGGCATCGGCAACGCGCTGCTCTTCCGGCACGCCGATCAGGCTCATGTAGAAACCGGTGCGACAGCCCATCGGGGAGATGTCGATAATTTCCACGCCCTGGCCGTTCAGGTGGTCACGCATAAAGCCGGCGAACAAGTGCTCCAGCGTGTGAATGCCGCGCTCGGGCATCACTTCCAGGTTCGGGCGGCAAAAGCGCAGATCAAACACCGTGATGGTATCGCCATGAGGCGTTTTCATGGTTTTTGCAACGCGGACAGCCGGAGCTGCCATACGGGTATGATCGACGGTAAAGCTATCCAGCAATGGCATTTCGCTACCTCCTCGTAAAAGAGCATTTATTTCGAAACTTTTTTTCCTAACCGGGAAACCTTTTCCAACCCTGCGAGTCTGAGTATGTGAAAGACGCGCATTTGTTATCATCATCCCTGTCATCAGAGATGCATATTTGGCCACATTGATGTGGCCTTTTTCTTTTTCAGCTTCCGCCGTTTTGCTTCAGGAACGCTTCAAAGCTTAGCGTATCATTGGCTTCTATGTCGCGTTGACGCTGCCACGAGGCTTCTCGCTCTTTATCCAGCTCGGCTTCGTTCAGGATTTCCAACGGTTCTTCCAGCAATGTCTGGCGATACTGCTCCGCCAGCTGCAAACCGACGCGCCCGGTGCCTTCCGCCTTCATGGCCTTGAGAATGCGCGCGGAGAAGGTCAGCTCAGGATCGTCAAACGCGGCGACCAGCTCATCGCACACCTGCTGGTATTGACGATCGCCGGCTTCGCCGTCCAACACTTCCGCCACCCGGCGCAGATCGGCGAACAGCGCCTTGCCGACTTTCTCCAGCGGCTCATGGCTGGCGCCACAGCCGATGCCGATGGTCTGGCCCGGCTTGCGCCCTTCGAGGATCACCCGGTTCCAGTTCTTGCGCGTGCACAGCAGCTCATCGCTGCTCATCTCCGGCGCATCCGCCAGCGCGCACCATACCAGGAACAGATCCAGGAAACGCGCCTGCACCGCATCCACGCCGATCGGCGAGAATGGGTTGATGTCCAGCGAACGCACTTCAATGTATTCGATACCGCCGCGCAGCAGCGCGTCCGACGGCGTCTCGCCGCTTTGGGTCACGCGCTTTGGCCGGATCGGCGCATACAGCTCGTTCTCGATTTGCAAAACGTTGCTGTTCAGCTGCAGGTAGCGATCGCCCTCTTTCACGCCCAGCTTGGCGAACTCTTCGGAAGGCGTGGCGATCGCCCGCTTCAAACCGGCCACATAGCTGTGCAGATCGTTGAAGGTGATGCCCAGATTACTCTGCGATTTATTGGTATAACCCAAGTCGCTCAGGCGCAGCGAAGTGGCGTACGGCAGGTAGCACATCCCCTGCTCGGTGCGCTCGAACGGCAGATTGGTCTCGCGCCCTTTGAGGAACGAAGAACAAATGGCCGGCGATGCACCGAACAGATACGGGATCACCCAGCCGAAACGGTAATAGTTGCGGATCAGGCGGAAATAACCGGCCGAGATCTGCTCTTTACCGCTTTCTGCGTCCTGCACGCCGGCCCAGGCCTGCCAAAATTCCAGCGGCAGCGAGAAGTTGTAGTGCACGCCGGAAATGGTCTGCATCAGCGCGCCATAGCGATTCTTCAGCCCTTCACGGTACAGCGTCTTCATGCGGCCGATGTTCGACGAACCGAACTGCGCCAGCTCGATGTCCTGCTCGGCTTCGATAAAGCACGGCATGCTGAGCGGCCACATGCGCTCATCGCCAATGTTGCGCGCCACGTAGCGATGAATATCGCGCAGGAACGTCAGCAAGTGATCGATATTGTCATCAACCGGCGTAATGAACTCTAACAGCGCCTCGGCGAAATCCGTGGTGATCCAGTGGTGCGTCAATGCCGCCCCCAGCTTTTCCGGATGCCCGGTGGTCGCCAAGGTGCCGTTCGGCGTGACTCGCAGCGTTTCACGCTCGATGCCGCGACGAATGCCTTTTAATGCCTGGGGATGGGCTTCCAACCAAGAAAGCGCCTGTGATACGTCCGGGATCAAATTGACCTCCCGCTTCTAAAAACAATAACTCGTAAGCATACTGAATCCGCACCCGAGAGAATATTGAGTTATATTCACTTGGTTACTGCCACCAGGCGATGCCCTGTACCGTTATCATAGCCAAAACGATGTAACGCAGCGCCTTTCCGATACACAGAAACAGCGCGACAGAGCCCCAGGGCATGCGCAGCCAACCTGCCAACACGCACAACAAATCGCCCACTACCGGCACCCAGCTGAGCAACAGCGCAGCCGGGCCAAAGCGCTGCAACCACCCGAGCGCCGTTGCCAACCCTCGCTGTGGTTTCAACGCCGGTAACAGGCGCCCGATAATGACATTGGTCAACCCGCCAAGAGTGTTGCCCAGGGTCGCGGCCAGCACCAGCAACTCCGGCGAGACGCGACTCTGGGTCAGCAAGGCGACCAGAACGATTTCTGAATTTCCCGGCAGCAGCGTCGCACTGAGGAAGCTGCTGCCAAATAACGATATTACGGCTAGCGTACTACTCACAGCGTACGAACGTCTACCACAGCCATGCCGGCATTTTTCGCCGCCTGAATGCCAAACTCGGCGTCTTCAAACACCACGCATTTTTCTGGCGGCACGCCGATCAGTTCGGCACAGCGCAGGAAGGTATCCGGCTCCGGTTTATGGCGCTGTACGTCGTCCGCACCGACGATCGCGTCGAAGCAGTTGAACAGGCCGAGATGACGCAGCAGCATTTCCGCCATGCGGTGCTCGCTGCCGGTGCCGACCGCCATCGGACGGCGGCCGTGATAGGACTTCACCACCTCGATCAATGGCAATGGACGCACGCTATCCAGCAGCATCGCTTCCACCGCGCGCGTTTTCTCCGCCGCCAAGTGATGGGGATCGAGATCGGCCTGATGGCTGGCGATAATCGCCTGAGCGATGCGCCAGGTCGGTGAACCGCTCAGCGCCACCATGGCCGCTTCATCAAACGTCATGCCATAACGGGACAGCACTTCGCGCCACGCTTTACGGTGCGTTGGCTCAGTGTCCAGAATCGTGCCGTCCATGTCGAAAATAAGACCCTGATAGCGGTCGTACATCGTTACTCCATGATCGTTGAGGAAAGAAAACTACTTTAGCGTAAAGCCGTTGGGTTGTCGCTGACTGCGTCATAGCGGAATGTGCTGTGATCGACCGGATGCAAAAAAGGAAAGGAGTGAAGAGAGAATGGCTAAATGCTGAAAAGCGAAAAACCCGCCAAAGCGGGTTTCTCTTAGATGGTGCATCCGGGAGGATGATTCGGCTCCAACGCCTCACCCTGCGGGCCGTTGCTAAAGCAACGTTATCCTCCCCAGGACACTTTCTTTTTACCACCCGCATGACGATTTCTCTTCGCGATACGGGAGGTTAAACATGGTGCATCCGGGAGGATTCGAACCTCCGACCGCTCGGTTCGTAGCCGAGTACTCTATCCAGCTGAGCTACGGATGCATGACTGTTTTTGCCGCTTGCCTGTTTCACGAATAACAGAAAAGCAAAAACCCGCTAAGGCGGGCTTCTCTTAGATGGTGCATCCGGGAGGATTCGAACCTCCGACCGCTCGGTTCGTAGCCGAGTACTCTATCCAGCTGAGCTACGGATGCATTACTATTTTTACCGCGTGCCGACTTTGCTAATAAAGCCAGACTTGAAGAATGGTGCATCCGGGAGGATGATTCGGCGCTAGCGCCTCACCCTGCGGGCCGTTGCTTAAGCAACGTTATCCTCCCTGGTAACACTTTCTTTTCTTCCACCCGCTTGAAGATTTCTCTTCGCGACGAGTGAGATTAAGAATGGTGCATCCGGGAGGATTCGAACCTCCGACCGCTCGGTTCGTAGCCGAGTACTCTATCCAGCTGAGCTACGGATGCACAGGAATTCTTTTTTGATACCGTATGGTACGTTGTTACTACCCCACCATACTGCAAAATATGGTGCATCCGGGAGGATTCGAACCTCCGACCGCTCGGTTCGTAGCCGAGTACTCTATCCAGCTGAGCTACGGATGCAAATGGCGGTGAGGCGGGGATTCGAACCCCGGATGCAGCTTTTGACCGCATACTCCCTTAGCAGGGGAGCGCCTTCAGCCTCTCGGCCACCTCACCATACGCTTCTTTCGAATTGTGCCTAACTTGCTTTGGAGAAGCTCATCGGCACTGCGTGGCGCACATATTACTTTCTCCGACTTTTAAGTCAAACAATTTTTCCCAACTCATGCGCGTTTGCACAATTCGCACCCAACATGGGCGATTTCACGGCAAAAAGGGCGTTTTATCAACAGGCAACCGCAACGTCTGCAGCAATAAAGCAGGAAACTCACCGGGAAAATAATCACGAAAAAGAAGAGGGAGAACGAAAGAAGTGGGTAAAACGATGCAGTAGCGTCTCGTCTGGCAACGAGACGCTGCTTCGGAATCAGTAAGTCGTCTGCTGAGACTTCTCTGCCTGAATGCGCTGATAGATTTCTTCACGGTGAACTGAAACCTCTTTGGGGGCGTTCACACCAATACGCACCTGGTTGCCTTTTACCCCTAGCACAGTGACCGTAACCTCATCGCCAATCATGAGGGTTTCACCAACTCGACGAGTCAGAATTAACATTCTTTGCTCCTTGAAAGATTAAAAGAGTCGGGTCTCTCAGTTTCCCCGTCATTATCCATCATATGTGGTGAAAACGTAAGCCGCGCAATCCACAATAAGTGTAAGCAGACTTGGTCCCACCTCAGATAATGGTAAGTTTAGCCGACCAGAAAAACTTTGTTCCCGCAATTGTAACTAAATTGTGTTAGCACAGTATGAAAACGCCATAATCAACAAAGTATTATGGCGTTTGTCCGTGCTATTTATTTATGTTCACAGCTTTGAGGCCACCCAGGCTTCTACGCTGTTTAACGCCGCTGGCAGGGCGTTGATATCCGTCCCCCCCGCCATCGCCATATCAGGGCGACCACCGCCCTTGCCGCCGACCTGCTGCGCCACGTTGCCGATCAACTCGCCAGCTTTCACGCGGTCAGTCAGATCCTTGGTCACGCCCGCGACCAGGCTGACTTTGTCATCAGCCGTCGTCGCCAACACGATAATGGCCGAACCCAATTGATTTTTCAGGTCATCCACCATGGTGCGCAGCATTTTGGCTTCGACATTGTCCAACTGGCTAACCAACAGCTTCACGCCGTTAACCACTTTCGCCTGGCTGGACAGCGACGCGCTTTCCTGCGCCGCCTGCTGATCTTTCAGCTGCTGCAGTTCTTTTTCCAGCGCGCGCGTGCGATCGATCACCGAGCGCACTTTATCGGTCAGGTTGTTGCTGTCGCCCTTCACCAACTGAGCAACGTCTTGCAACAAATCGCTTTGCTGATGCAGCGTAGCGATAGCGCCAGCGCCGGTCACCGCTTCAATACGGCGGATGCCCGCCGCGGTACCCGATTCGCTCAGAATGCGGAACAGGCCGATATCACCGGTGCGGCTGGCGTGGGTGCCGCCGCACAGCTCGGTGGAGAAGTCGCCCATGGTCAGCACGCGCACGTTGTCGTCGTACTTCTCGCCGAACAGCGCCATCGCCCCCTTCTCTTTGGCATCTTCCAACGCCATCAGCTCGGTCTGCACCGGCAGGTTACGACGCACCTGCTGGTTAACCAGATCTTCCACCGCGCGAATTTGTTCCGGCTTCATCGCTTCAAAATGCGAGAAGTCGAAGCGCAGGTATTTGTCGTTAACCAGAGAGCCTTTCTGCGCAACGTGCTCGCCCAACGTTTGGCGCAGCGCGGCGTGCAGCAGGTGGGTCGCGGAGTGGTTCAGACGGATGCTGTTGCGGCGCTCGGCGTCGATCTGCGCATCCACGCGATCGTTCAGCTTCAGCGAACCTTGCGCCAGCTTGCCTTGATGGCCGATAGCCTGACCGTATTTCTGGGTGTCGTTGACCACAAACTCGGCACCGGCGGCTTTCAGCACGCCTTTATCGCCGACCTGGCCGCCGGATTCACCGTAGAACGGCGTCTCGTCCAGCACCACCACCGCCTCTTCGCCGGCGTTGATCTGCTCGACCGGCTGGCCGTCACGGAACAGCGCGATCACCGTCGCCTGCTGCTCGTCATGATCATAGCCGCTGAACTGGCTGCTGCCGTCCACGCGGATCAGGCTGTTGTAGTCGGCGCCGAAACCGCTGGATTCGCGCGCGCGGCGGCGCTGCGCTTCCATCGCTTCTTCAAAGCCCGCTTCGTCGACTTTCAGACCGCGCTCGCGGCAGACGTCTGCGGTCAGATCCACCGGGAAGCCGTAGGTGTCGTACAGACGGAAAGCGGTCTCGCCGTCCAGGGTATCGCCCTGCAGCTTGGCCAGCTCTTCGTCCAACAGCGCCAGGCCACGCTCCAGCGTGCGGGCAAACTGTTCTTCTTCGGTTTTCAGCACCTGCTCCACCAGCGATTGCTGGCGTTTCAGCTCGTCGGCCGCCGGGCCCATCACTTCGATCAGCGGCGCCACCAGCTTGTAGAAGAAGGTGTCTTTCGCGCCCAGCATGTTGCCATGGCGGATCGCGCGACGAATGATGCGGCGCAGCACGTAGCCGCGGTTTTCGTTAGACGGGATCACGCCGTCCGACACCAGGAAGGCGCAGGAACGAATGTGGTCGGCGATAACGCGCAGGGATTTGTTATCCAGATCGGTCGCGCCGGTCACTTTCGCCACGGCGGCGATCAGGGTGCGGAACAGGTCGATCTCATAGTTGGAGTTCACATGCTGCAACACCGCCGCGATGCGTTCCAGACCCATACCGGTATCCACCGAAGGTTTCGGCAGCGGCAGCATGGTGCCGTCGGACTGACGGTTGAACTGCATGAAAACGATGTTCCAGATCTCGATGTAGCGGTCGCCGTCTTCTTCCGGGCTGCCCGGAGGGCCGCCCCAGATGTGATCGCCGTGATCGTAGAAAATCTCGGTGCACGGGCCGCATGGGCCGGTATCACCCATCTGCCAGAAGTTATCGGAAGCGAAAGGCGCGCCCTTGTTATCGCCGATGCGGATAATGCGCTCGGCCGGTACGCCGATTTGCTTCTGCCAGATGTCGAATGCTTCGTCATCGGTTTCATACACGGTGACCCACAGTCTCTCTTTCGGCAGGTTGAACCAGTTTTCACCGGTCAGCAGTTCCCACGCGTAGCTGATAGCGTCGTGCTTGAAGTAATCGCCGAAGCTGAAGTTGCCCAGCATTTCAAAGAAGGTGTGGTGACGAGCGGTATAACCGACGTTTTCCAGGTCGTTATGCTTGCCGCCTGCGCGCACGCAGCGCTGCGAGGTGGTGGCGCGGGAATAGGCGCGTTTGTCGAGCCCCAGGAAAACATCCTTAAATTGGTTCATGCCGGCATTGGTAAACAGCAATGTCGGATCATTGTTAGGCACCAGGGAGCTGCTTGCTACAACCTGATGACCCTTACTATGAAAGAAATCGAGAAACGCTTGACGGATCTCAGCGGTGCTCTTGCTCATAATTTTCCTGGAAAGGCTAGAATAACGACACGTGAGCCGGTGGCGCGTCATCCCGACGATGACAACCAGCTCACGAACAAAAAGTGGGGATAAGATAAATTTTCTTCAGAGGGAAGTAAAACCCCGTGTGCGCTCATTGCGCAAAATCACGGTAAATTGACTGAATTTCTTCTTGGAAGAAGCCGCGATAGAGCAGATAACGCTGCACTTTGGCTTTCTCTTTCCAGTCGGTTGGCAACGCATCGCCAAATTTTCGCTGCGCCACCTGTTTCGCCTGTTCACACCAGTCGATATCGCATTCCGCCAACGCGTCCTGCACCAGCGCTTTATCCACGCCTTTTTGCATCAGTTCGCTGCGGATGCGCTGCGCGCCATAACCTTTGCGGCTGCGGCTGCCGATGTAGCTGTGGGCGAAACGCTTATCGTCCAGCCAGTTGTGCTGGTAACAGTAGACGATAACCTGCTCGATCAGCGCGGGATCTACCGGCTCTTCGGCTACCGTCGGCGCATGCGGCCCCTTGCCGCCAAACCGGGCTTTCGCCACAAACGGCTGCGCCGCAAGTTTGCGGCGCAGTTCAGCTTCACTATGATCGCGTTGCGACAGCAGGCGCATGGCGCGGCTTAGCAAGTCATTCATCATTCAAGCCTGAATTCAGGGGATGTGCGCCACATAAACGGCAGCGCACATCTTCAGCGATTAAAACTGCTCGCTGGTTTCCGCTTCGTCATCTTCGAAGTCGTCACCGGAGGCAGCCACCAGCTCACCGCCGCTGTGCAGCAGCAGGTCGCGCAGTTTCTTATCCAGCTCGGCGGCGATAGCCGGGTTTTCTTTCAGGAAGTTACAGGCGTTCGCCTTGCCCTGACCGATCTTCTCGCCGTTATAGCTGTACCAGGCGCCGGCTTTTTCGATCATCTTGTGCTTCACGCCCAGATCGACCAGTTCACCACGGCTGTTGATGCCTTCGCCGTACATGATTTGGAACTCAGCCTGTTTGAACGGCGCAGCGATTTTGTTCTTCACCACTTTCACGCGGGTTTCGCTGCCCACCACTTCGTCGCCCTCTTTGATGGCGCCGATACGACGGATATCCAGACGCACCGAAGCATAGAACTTCAGAGCGTTACCACCGGTAGTGGTTTCCGGGTTGCCGAACATCACACCAATTTTCATACGGATCTGGTTGATGAAGATCAGCAGGGTATTGGCATTTTTCAGGTTGCCGGCCAGCTTACGCATCGCCTGGCTCATCATGCGCGCCGCCAACCCCATGTGCGAATCGCCGATTTCACCTTCGATTTCCGCCTTCGGCGTCAACGCCGCCACGGAATCGACGATGATGACGTCAACCGCGCCGGAGCGGGTCAGCGCATCACAGATTTCCAGAGCCTGCTCGCCGGTGTCCGGCTGGGAGCACAGCAGGTTGTCGATATCGACGCCCAGCTTCTTCGCATAGATAGGATCCAGCGCGTGCTCGGCATCGATGAACGCACAGGTTTTGCCTTCGCGCTGCGCGGCGGCGATCACCTGCAGCGTCAGGGTGGTTTTACCGGACGATTCCGGACCGTAGATTTCGACGATGCGGCCCATCGGCAGGCCGCCGGCGCCCAGAGCGATATCGAGTGACAGTGAGCCGGTGGAGATGGTTTCCACGTCCATGGAGCGGTCTTCACCCAGGCGCATGATGGAGCCTTTGCCGAACTGTTTCTCAATCTGGCCCAGTGCCGCAGCTAACGCCTTTTGCTTGTTCTCATCAATAGCCATTTTTGCTCCTTCGTTTCGCAATGCCGGTGTTACCCCACACTGCCACTGAATGTATGTTGTGCAGGAAATGTCACTAATTATACTGTATGGTCATACAGTATCAAGCCTAATTTACAAAAATTCGTCGATGGCGGTTTGCAGCGCGAAAATCGTCGCCTGCAGCCGCACCGCATCGCGGTCGCCCTCGAATTGCATCTTGCGCGACAGCCCCCGGCCATCGCTGCTGGCGAAGCCGAACCACACGGTGCCGACCGGCTTTTCCGCGCTGCCGCCGTCCGGGCCGGCGATGCCGCTCACCGACAGCGCCAGATCGGCCTGCGCCGCCCGCAGCGCCCCTATGGCCATCTCGCGCACCACCTCTTCGCTGACCGCGCCATGCGCCGCCAACGTCGCTTCGCTCACCCCCAGCAGGTCATGCTTCGCCGCATTGCTGTAGGTCACGAATCCGCGATCAAAATAGGCGGAGCTGCCCGCGACATCGGTAATGGCCTTGGCGATGCCGCCGCCGGTGCAGGATTCCGCGCAGGTGATCCAGCGGCCCTGCGCCTTCAGTTTTTCCCCTGCCAGCACGCTGAGCCGGCGCAGTTGGTTTTGACTCATAACCCCTCCCTCGCGAATTCAGGTATATGCGCCCGATAGTAACATTTATCAAGGCGGCGCGGCGGCTGGCGCGCAGAAATGCGCAGCGCCTCGCAGGAGGTGCGGTTTTAAGCGCCCGGCCAAGCTGCTAGTATCAAAAGAAGCGCCCCATCGAGCGGCGGCGCACCAGCACAAGGAACATCACGGAGGCGGCACGCTGCGGCGGCGGCCTCAGGGCGCACCAGAAGAGATTAGGATGATAGAGTGAAAAAAACGTTGGGCGTATTTTTGCCGTTGTACACCACCACCCTGCTGCTGCTGTTGGGCTCAGGCCTGCTCACTACCTACGTCTCGCTGCGGCTGACCTCCATTCACGTCAGCAGCGCGCTGATCGGCGCCATCATCGCCGCCAACTACATCGGGCTGGTGATCGGCGGCAAGGTCGGCCACTTTCTCATCGCCCGCGTCGGGCATATCCGCGCCTACGTGGCCTGCGCCGGCATCATCACCGCCGCGGTGCTGGGCCACGGCCTGACGGAGTTCATTCCCGCCTGGGTCGCGCTGCGCCTGGTGATCGGCCTATGCATGATGTGTCAGTACATGGTGCTGGAGAGCTGGTTGAACGACCAGGCGGAATCCAACCATCGCGGCATGGTGTTCGGCTTCTATATGGCGGCGACCTATCTCGGCATGTCGCTGGGCCAGATCGTGCTGATGCTGCAAAGCAATCTGGGCATCGCCACGCTGCTGGTGATCGCGCTGTGCTTCGCGCTCTGTCTGGTGCCGATCGCTCTGACTACCCGCACCAATGCGCGCCACATGTCGCCGGCGCCGATGGAACTGCGTTATTTTGTCGGCGCCATTCCCAAGGTGCTGGCCACCACGCTGGTGATCGGCATGGTCGTGGGCTCGTTTTACGGGCTGGCGCCGGTCTACGCCAGCCTGCAGTCCTTAACCACTCAGCAAACCGGCCTGTTCATGGCGCTCTCCATCTTCGCCGGGCTGGTGGCGCAATTCCCGCTCAGTTGGCTGTCGGATCGCTATAACCGCCCCTTGCTGATGCGCCTCAACGCCATTCTGCTGATCGTGGCGGCGCTACCGCTGGCGCTGCTGCCGCACATCGATTTTCCGCTGCTGCTGGCGGTAGGATTCGTCGTCAGCATGCTGCAGTTTACGCTCTACCCGCTGGCGGTGGCGCTGGCCAACGATCTGATCGAGCCGGAGCGCCGCGTCTCGCTGGCCGCCTGTCTGCTGATGGCGTTCGGCGTCGGCGCCAGCATCGGGCCGTTGGCGGTCGGCGCGCTGATCGAGCCGCTTGGCGGCAATATTCTGTACGCCTTCTTCGCCCTGTGCGGCGTGCTGCTGGCAGCCCTGAGCCGGACGGCCAAAGCAGAGGAACCGCAGCTGGCGCAGGACGCGCCGGTGCCGCATATTGCGCTGCCGGACAGTCTCGCCAGCTCGCCGCTGTCGCCGGCGCTCAATCCAACCTTCGATGAGCAGATCATTCACGACACCATGCCGCCGCCGGAAGCGGCGCCCGATGTCGAGGAGCCGCAGCCCGAAGAACAGGAAGCGGAACCCTCAGCTCAGGGGGCGGATCCGGAAGAAGACACCGGTCTGAAAAAGGCGCACGCCATGCTGTAAATGGCTGCGTTACAGATCCCGGAAAGAGCCCAGCAGAAAACCGCGTTCGGCGATCGCCGCTTTCAGCGTCGGCGCGGTCAACACATCCAGCTCGGCGAGGCGCGGATGGCAATATTGGCTCTGCAGGATCGTCGCGTCGAGAAAGGCCGGGTGGCACATCATTTCCAGTGACTCGGCGCCCTGCTCGTCGGCGCGCACCAACCTTTGCAGGAACAACGTTTCGGAAATCGTCTCACCGTAGAATCCCGCGTCGAAAGCGTCCGTGCTGTAGGGGGCATGCAGCGTGATGCCACGCCGTTTCGCCTCTTCGCGATCGATGCGCAGCGGCAGACCCTGCGCTTGCGCGAACGCCTCCACCAGCGGATAAATTTGCGGCTGCATATGCACATGGTGATGGCTGTCGATATGCGTCGGCGGGCGGCCGAACAGCGTCACAAACCGCGCGAACTGGCGCTGCAGCTCCTCGTGAATTTCGTCCAGCGACAGCTCGCCGGCCTCGGCGCGGCGCCACAGCCATTTGCCCAGTTCGCCATGTTCGTTGACCAACGAAGGCATGGCGCCCAGCGGCTTGCCATGGGTCAAAACGAAATGCAGCCCGATCGGCAATCCGGGATATTGCCGGCTGAGCGCTGCAGCATGCTCCGCGCCGCCGCCGTTCACCATCGCCGTGGTGGAGGAAACGACGCCATGCTGATACGCCTCGATAACGCCATAGTTCTGCCCTTTGCTCAGACCGAAATCGTCGGCATTCACGATCAGTAGTTTTTCCATTGTGGCTCCCGCGGGATGAATTTTTGGCAAGGGAGGGCCGACCGACCGGTGCGGCATTCCCCTTCGCTAAGATAAAAATCAAATGATTAACCGGCCGGCGCCCTGAAGCTCATCGGCATATCGGCGTTGATACTGATCGGGAGCGGCCCTAAAGAGGGCCGTAACACTTTTTTCGGTAGTTGCCTGGGGTCACGTCGGTGAGCCGCTTGAAGTTTTTAATGAACAGGCTGACGTCGCCATAGCCGGAATCAAAGGCGATATCGGAAACCGAATAGTTGGTGACCTCCAGCTGCGTCTTGGCGAAGTTGATGCGGATCTCATTGATCACCTGCATCGGCGTTTTATGGTAGTAACGCCGCATCGCCCGGGTCAGGTACTCCTGGGTTTTCCCCGACAGCGCCACCATGTTCGCCAACGCCTTTTCGCCGAACATCGCCTTGTCATGCATGCCGGCCAGAGTGTTCTTCAGCCACTGCGGGATATCATCGCCGCCGTCATTGTCTTCTTTATAATGTCGGATGCGGCTGATCACGTAGAAGGTCAATGTTTCGAGGAATTCGGCGAAGTCGTCCTCACGAAACTGCGGGGAACTCACCACCGATTCGATATAGGCCAAAAACTCGCTTCTCAGGCTGTAGGCCTGCGAGGCGACAAAACAACGCGGCAGCTGTTGCAAGTAATGCTCTTCAAAGAACGCTTTGCTGACCGCCACGTTGAAGATTTTCGTCGCGCCGAACTCGTAAAAGCTCTGGTGGTAAGAGCCGATGGGGATAAAGACGAAATCCCCGCGTTCCAGCAGCACCCGCTTGCCGTTGATCTCCTGATAGCATTTGCCGCTCAGCACGATGGTGAATTCGTAATAGTCGTGCTGATGCAGCCCGGTGGCGCTTTCCACCTTGTTATAGATAAACAGGTGAAAGTCTTTGCAGTTAAAGAAATCCTGCTCGCGAATCAGCTTCACGTCGTTCGCACTCAGCGAAATTGGGTTATCGGACACGGCGCCGGCCTCCCGTTAGTCAAATCCGTTGCGTCTGGCCGCCTCGGCAAACCAGTAACCGCTTTTTTAATGGTGCGCCGCTGATCCGCCCGATCCAGCCGCACCAGCCCATAACGATTCTTGTAGGCGTTCAGCCAGGACCAGCAGTCGATAAAGGTCCACAGATGATAGCCTTTGCACTGCGAGCCTTCCGCCAGCGCGCGGTGCAGCCACTTCAGGTGCTCGCGAATAAAGTCGATGCGGTAATCGTCCTCCACCCGTCCATCGGCGCCGATAAACGCCTCTTCGCCCTCGACGCCCATGCCATTTTCCGAAATATAACAGGGCAGATTGCCGTAGTTCTCTTTCAGATCCATCAGGATGTCGTACAGCCCCTTCTCGTAGATCTCCCAGCCGCGGTGCGGATTGATTTTGCGGCCCGGCATTGCATAGTAACTGAACAAATCCTCCGGCGATGCGATCGGCCCCTCGGCGCGCCGTCCCGCTTTCGCCTGCACCCTGCGCGGCTGGTAATAGTTGACGCCAAGGATATCCACCACGCCGCCTTCGATCAGCTGCGCGTCCTGCGGTTCGCAGTAGGGCATCAGCCCATGTCGCTCCAACAGGTGCAGCAATGCGGCCGGGTAACGCCCTTTGGCGACCGGATCGAGGAAACTGCGGTTGAGCAGCAGATCGGCGTCGTGTGCGGCCTGCCGATCCTCCGGCGCGTCGGAGCGCGGATAGGTCGGGCTCAGATTCAGAATGATGCCGATGCTCCCCGGCAGCCCCCGCGCTCTGAAACGCTGCACCGCCATGGCGTGCGCCAGTACGCTGTGATACGCCACGGTGACCGCCCGTTTGAAGTCCACCACGCAAGGGTAGTGCAGGTCATTCAGGTAACCGGCTTCCGCCGGCACGATCGGCTCGTTGAAGGTGAACCAGTGGGTGACCCGATCGCCAAACAGGCCGAAACAGGTATCGGCGTAACGCGCATAGGCTTCGACCACCGCCCGGCTTTCCCAACCGCCGCGCTGTTGCATGCACAGCGGCATATCGAAGTGATAGAGATTGATAAACGGGGTGATGCCCTGCGCCAGCAGCTCGTCGATCATCGCGTTATAGAACGCCACCGCCTGCGGGTTCACTTCACCGTCGCCGTCCGGGATCAGCCGCGACCACGAGATCGAGGTTCTGAAAGTATTATGGCCCAGCGTTTTGAGAAGCCCGATATCGGTGCGGAAATGGTCATAAAAGGTCGAGGCCTCGGCCGGCCCCACCCGATCGTGAAAGCGCTCGGGCGCGATCTCGTACCAATAGTCGAAGATGTTGCGGCTCTTGCCATCGCGCGCGGCCGCTCCTTCAGACTGCGGCGCGGAGGTGGCGCTGCCCCACCAGAACCCGTCGGCAAATTGATATTCCATATTCGCGTCCCTCGCGGGGCGACCGCGCCGCCCCGTTCCACAGTTAGAATTTCAGCGCCTTGGCGATGTCTTCTTCGCTTTCCGTCGCCGCGTCGATCTGGCTTTGCGCCTTGTTGGAAATCGCCACGAACGGCAGATAAATCACGGTGGCGACCGCCAGGTTGAACAAGCTCAGCAACAGGGCCATGATGCTGCCGTTGGTGTTGAAGAACGCTCCCAGGCCGACCGGCATGGTCCAGGGCGCGATGTTGGTGATCGGCGGGATCAGCCCGGAGTAGTAAGCCAGCGAGGTGATGAGGGTCAGCACCGGCTGCACCAGGATGAACGGAATAAACATCACCGGGTTCATGATCACCGGCAAACCGAACAGGATAGGTTCGTTAATCTGGAAAATGCCGGATGGCGTCGCCAGTTTGGCGACCTGGCGGTAATCTTCGCGGCGCGAGGCGATGAAGATGGCGATGATCAGGCCCAGCGTCGAACCGGTGCCACCGAGGTAAATATAAGAGTCGACGAACGGTTTCGCCCACATGTGGAACTCTTTGCCGGCGGCCACCGCCGCCTCGACCGAACCGTATTTATTGTACAGCTCCACGTTTTCCAGCGCGAACGGCGTCATGATGCCGCTGTCCAGCGCCGCCAGCGCCATGGAACCGTGTACCCCAAAGAACCACAGCAGCGAAGAGAAAAGCACGTATACCCAGCCCACCACGCTGCCCATCTTGGCCAGCGGTGCCGAAATGCCGTCCATGATGATCTGGTGGAAGTTGGTGCCCCAGTGCGCCAGCGCGAACGCCACCAGCCCCATGATGGAGAGGATGATGAAGCCGGGGATCAGCGCCGAGAAGGAGCGCGACACCGAAGCCGGCACGCTGTCCGGCAGGCTGATCACCCAGTTGCGCCGCACGATGAAGGCAAACATCTCAGCCACCGCCAGCCCGATCACCATACCGGAAATGATGTTGGCGCCGCCCAGCCAATTGGCGCCCACCGCATAGGCCTCGCCGACGTTGAACGGCGTGACGGTCATGAAGGCCGCCACCGCCAGCAGCGCCGAGGCCAGGGGATCGACCTTGCGCTCTTCGGCCAGCGCCATGCTGATAAAGAACGGCGTCATCAGGGACATGATCCCCAACGTACCGTTGTAAACGCTGCCGCCAATACTCTTCAGGCTATTGAGCGTCTCGATGGTGGATGCGTCCAATCGCACGCCCAGCGAATAGAAGAACGATCCCTCGCCAAAGCTCAGGAACACGTTGTTGATCAACACGAACATCGCCCCGGTCAAGGTCAGCGGCATCAGGCGGATAAAGCCGTTTTTGATGGCGTTGACGTGGGGCTGCTTACCGATTTTTACGGCGAAAGGCAGGATAACCTTCTCGAGCGAGGCAATGAGGGTATTCACGGCGGCCTCCTGTTATTGATTGGCTTTCTTGATGGCGGCCACCGCGGCCTTCAGCACGCCCAGCCCATCGACCTTGCCGTACAGCAGCGGATCGATGACTTCAACAGGTTTATTGGGCAACTGTTTCTGCACTTCCGGCAGGGTGTAGGCGATCTGCGGCCCCAGCAGGATCAGATCCGCTTCAACCCCCTTCTCCGCGGCCAGCGCTTCCGGATAGGCGGCGATGATCACCGGCACTTCATATTTTTCGGCCTGCGCCTTCATTTTTGATACCAACAGGGAAGTGGACATTCCGGCAGAACAAAACAGATAGATTTTTTTCTTTTCCATACCAAGCACCTCAGATAATCAAAAAAACCCGGTGTTATTTGTATGCCAGATGCAATCACGATTGCTTCACGCACATTCCTTATGAAAATTTCCGTCACGTTGCCCTGGTTACAGACAGTATACGGAGCATGAAAAAAGGATCGGTAAGCCAGAAGGAGACAGAACCGTCTCTCATTGACCTGATGGATTGACCCTCTTCACATTTCGCACAAAAAAATAGTGTGACCGGGCTCTCAAACAACCGATAAAAACTCAGAATATTCGTAATAAATAATCAAATAACAATTATAAACAGCAAGTTATGAACTCGCTGGGAATTTAAGGGTTTATTTGCGTCTGAACAAACGGCGAGGGAATAAAAATAGTTCAAGCTTGATTCGCCTGCGGCCATCCGAACGCGATGGCAGGTGAAGAGGATTACGTGGGCAGACGCAGCAACTCAATCACCGTGGCCAACGCCACGGAATGGTTTCTGCGGTTGGGGTAATAGAGGTAAAAACCGGGAAACGGCGCGCACCAATCGGCCAGCACCCGCCGCAGCCGCCCGCTCGCCAGATATTCTTCCACCTCCTGCTCGATGGCGAAAGCGATGCCGACGTTCGCCAGCGCCGCCTGCACCATCATCCTGCCGTCATCGAGTATCAACGGGCTGTTAACCGCCACGGAAAATCGCTGCTCCCCCTGCTGAAAGGCCCATTTGTAGCGCTCGCCTGAAGAAGCTTTGCGCCAACCGATGCAGCGATGCTGCAGTAAATCCTGCGGGTGCGTCGGTTCACCGTGCCGTTGAAAGTAATCCGGCGTGGCGACGATGGCAAAACGCAGATCCGGCGTCAGGCGCACCGCGCGCATATCGTTGTGCAGATCCTCGCCGAGCCGGATGCCGGCGTCAAAGCCCTGCTCGACGATGTTGGCGAACCCCTCGTCCGCCACCACTTCCAGCGTAATGCCGGGATATTCGCTGGCCAGCCGTCCCAGATGCGGCACGATGGCGAGATCGATCGCCGAACGCGGCGCGTTGATACGCACCAGGCCACGTGGCCCTTCGCGAAACGCATTCAGGCTCTCCAGCGCGGCGTCGATGTCGGTAAAAGCCGGCACCAGCTGCGCCAGCAGATGCTCTCCGGCCTCCGTCGGCGAGACGTTGCGGGTGGTGCGGTTCAGCAGGCGAATGCCCACCTGCGCTTCAAGTTCGCGCAGGGTGTGGGTCAGCGTCGGCGGCGTCACGCCCAATCGGGCGGCGGCGCGGCGGAAGCTGCGTTCACTGGCGATAGCCACGAAGGCTGCCAGGCCGGACAGTTCGGGTTTCTTCATGCTATTGATATAAATTATCTAATAGTGAGATGAATTTTTAGCGGATAGTTATCCGTCATCTAACAACATAGCATTGCGATCGAACCCATTACCAGGTATCGATGCGATGATTAATGCTACAGCTCCAACCCATGAAACGCCGCGCCGTCTGGCGGGCAAAGTCGTACTGGTGAGCGGCGGCGGCACCGGCATCGGCCGCGCCGCCGCGCTGGCCTATGCCCGCGAAGGCGCCAACGTGGCGCTGGCCGGCCGGCGCGCGGCGGAGATCGAAGCCACGGCGCGCGATATCGCGCTGGCTGGCGGCGATGCCCTGCCCATCGTGACCGACGTCTCCCAAGAAGACGATATCCGCCGGCTACTCGCCGCGGTGACCGCCCACTACGGCCGGCTCGACGTCGCTTTCAACAACGCCGGCATCATCGGCAACTTCGCCCCCATCACCGAACAGAGCAGCGAGGATTTTGACCGGGTGATTGCCATTAACCTCAGAGGCGTCTGGCTGGCGATGAAATACGAGATTGAAACCTTCCTGGCTCAGCGGTCGGGCGGCGTGATCATCAACACCTCCTCCTGGCTGACCCACGGCGCGCTGGCCGGCTCATCCAGCTACTCCGCCAGCAAAGGGGCGCTCGATGCGATGATCCGCGCGGTGGCGCTCGAATACAGCGGCCAGGGCATCCGCGTCAACAACATCAACCCCGGCATCATCGACACGCCGATGGCGCGCGGCAGCGTGGCCGACAGCGCGGCGTTCGCGCCCTTTATCGCCCATACGCCCGCCGGCCGCCTGGGCGAATCGGAAGACATCGGCGATGTGGCGCTGTGGTTGGCGACGGACGAGGCCCGCTTCATCACCGGCCAAAGCCTGCTGGTGGACGGCGGTTACACCATCGCCGGCATGCGCTGAGGAGACGATGCCATGAACTACGTTCGGCTTGGCGACAGCGGCCTGAAAGTGTCTCGTCTCTGCCTGGGCTGCATGACCTATGGCGATCCGGCCTGGCGCCCCTGGGTGCTGAAGGAAGATGAAGCGCGCCCCTTTATCCGCGAAGCGCTGGAAGCGGGCATCAATTTTTTCGATACCGCCAACATTTACTCCGGCGGAGAAAGCGAGCGCATTCTCGGCCGCGCCCTGAAGGCGTTCGCCCGCCGCGAAGACGTGGTGATCGCCACCAAGGCCTACTTTCCGATGGACGCGCAGCCGAACAGCCGAGGGCTGTCGCGCAAGCACCTGCTGCACAGCGTCGACGCCTCTTTGCAGCGGTTGGGGACGGATTACCTCGATCTGTTTGTGCTGCACCGCTTCGACACCGAAACGCCGATCGAAGAAACCGCCGACACCCTCGACGGCCTGGTGCGAGCGGGCAAGATCCGCTATCTCGGCGCCTCCTCGCTGCACGCCTGGCGCCTGATGAAAATGCTGGCCTTTCAACGTCAGCACCGCCTGGCGCCGTTTATTTCGCTGCAAAGCCAATACAACCTGGTGACGCGTGAAGATGAAGAGGAGCTGATCCCGCTGTGTCTGGAGGAGGGGCTCAGCCTGACGCCCTGGTCGCCACTGGCCCGCGGCGTGCTGGCCGGTTCCGGCAACGCCGGCACGCTGCGCGCCGCCACCGACGAACAGGCGCCCCGTTGGTACGGCGGCAGAAACGAAGTGGAACGCACCGTCGCGGCGGTAGCGGAGGTGGCGGCCGCGCGCGGCGTTCCACCGGCGCAGATCGCGCTGGCCTGGCTGCTGGCCAAACCCGGCATGGCGTCGCCGCTGGTGGGCATGTCCAAGCCGCACCATCTGCAGGATGCGCTGGCGGCGCTCAATCTCAGCTTATCGCCGCAAGACGTGGCCGCGCTGGAGGCGCCGATGGCGCACGCTGCCCGCCCCGATCGCTGGTAGCCCCTTTTCCGTCCTTCCAGGAGAGAAGACATGTCATATGCGCTTACCGCGCGAGCAGCGTTGTTCACCCTCGCCGCCGCGCTCCCCCTGACCACTCCGGCGCAGGCCGCCGCCAATACCCACTGCGCCGAAAGCAGCATGACGCTGCCGCCCGGCGCGCTTTATCCCAACGGCATCGCCCGCGCGGCGGACGGCACGCTGTATGTCGGCCTGATCACCAGCGGCAACGTGCTGCGCAAGCGGCCGGGTAAAGCGTGGGAAACCTTTTTCCCTGGCGCTGACACGGTGTTCGCCTCAAACGCGCTGCGGCTGGACGAACGGCGCGGGTTGCTATGGGGCAATTCGCCGGACTTCCTTTCCGGCGGCAAATCGTGCGCCAACCGCATCTATGCGCTGAACGTCGCCGATGGCACGCTCAACCGCAGCCTGGCGCTGCCGACGGGGGAAATGGGCAACGATATCGTGCTCGGCGCAGACGGTACGGTGTACATGACAGAAACCCGAGGCGGCGGCATCCTGCGCTTGCGGCCGGGCGAAGCGGCATTCAGTACGCTGTTTCAGGATGCGCGGTTGGCGGCTCCGAGCGGGCTGGGCGCCGCCGGGATCGTGCTGCTCGACGATCGGCTGATGGCTGTCGCCAATTTCGGCACCGGTAAGCTTTACACTCTCAGCTATCACGATCCAAAGCCGCAGCTGACGGAAATGCAGCTGCCGCGCCTGATTGAAAACCCGGACGGAATGGGATTGGCGCCAGACGGCGCATTGATCGTGCTGGAGAACGGGATCCAGAGCGGCCAAGGGCGGATCCTGCGGATCGCGTTGCCAAAAGCGACCGGCATGCATCGGATTGAGGTCTTGCGCGAAGGCATGGAGTCGCCGGTCAACCTGACTATCACCCCACAAGGCTGCGCCTTCGTCAGCGAGTCGCGCATCCGCCACCGCCTGCTGCCCGGCCATGAAACCGAAGTGCCCGACAGCTTCCGCATCTATCAACTGCCCTTGCCTCTCACCGCCGCGCAATAACCTCTACGCCGCCTCAGCGGGCGGCCACTCGCGTTGTATCGTTAACATCCAATAAATTGAAACTATTTACTTCGATGTCATTAATCATACTTATGATTAATCCTGACTTAACAACCTGATTTTAATTAAATTGTTCCGCCGCGTATCGCTGATTATACTTGCCTTATCTCCCGCCTCATTTACCGAGCGTAAGCATGAGCCGATACCATGTTTCCAGCAGCGAAGGCCAATATGAGAAAGAATCCGGCGAGCAAGTTCTAGCCAACAAGCTGGGTATTGCCGATAGCAATGAACTCGACGATGCCGAATTGGTATTGCTGGAACAGCTCTACCATTCCGTTTTCGAACAGCATTTTCCGTTAGGGAAAATCACAGTCGAGATGATCAAGGGCTGGCATCGCCGCTGGTTAGGCAATATCTATGCATGGGCTGGACAAGCAAGAACTGTCAATATCAGCAAAGGGGGCTTTATGTTTGCCCCTTCGACGCGATTGCCCAAACTACTGGACGATTTCGAGGTGGAATACCTGGCTCGTTACACACCTTGCTCAGCCATGAGCGAAGAACAGCTGATAGAAGCGATTGCAATAATCCATGTTGAACTGATACTCATACATCCCTTCAGAGAAGGGAATGGCCGTTTGTCACGGCTGTTGGCCGATGTGATGGCGGTTCAGGGCGGGCATAAACCGTTGGATTATCAAAGCTGGGAACAAAACAGAGCCCAATATATCTCAGCGATTCACTCAGGTATGAACATGAACTACGAACCGATGAAACACTGGGTCAGTCAAGCACTAAGAAGGTATTAGGCAAGGCGTAAATGAGCAAATTTTTTACGCGCTTCTTCTAAAGAAGCTTCAACTCTGGCTGAGGGTTGACCTGTTTCAACCGCCGTTGACGTCGCCACGGAACGCGCAATGTCCGTACGGGACGGCTTAGCATAACCCACCTGCACTTTTTTGCTGTTACTCATGACAACCTCTGTTCGCAAATTTGCTGAAGACATTATATCAAGGAATGTACAGGACTTCATTCCCTTGCCTCTCACTCCCGAGCAATAGCTTCACCACCACTCCGGGCGGCCACTTGCGTTGTTGCCCGCAGGCGAACAACAATCTCGCCGCGTTACAAACCCGCCTTGCGCAGCGCTTCCCATTTTTACCTGTGACAGCCGATTGCCCGCTGGGCTAGTATAAGCGTCTGTGCAAACCTCAGGTTTGAGCGCGCCGTTTGGCGTTTTGATGATTTGATTTGCGCCGCCCGCCAAGCGCTGAGTGGGGCGACGCCTGCTGAAACAATGTGATAGCGAATGACGACAATGAAAATCACAGTTCCCTTTACATTCAATGGATTGGAAAAATAATCGCATGAATAGCACCGATAAACTCGATTCGCACACGCCGATGATGCAGCAGTACCTGCGCCTCAAGGCCCAGCATCCTGAAATCCTGCTGTTCTACCGCATGGGCGACTTCTACGAGCTGTTTTACGACGACGCCAAGCGCGCTTCCCAACTGCTGGATATCTCGCTGACCAAACGCGGCGCCTCGGCGGGCGAGCCGATCCCGATGGCCGGCGTACCGCACCACGCGGTGGAGAACTACCTGGCCAAGCTGGTTCAACTCGGCGAATCCGTCGCCATCTGTGAACAGATCGGCGATCCGGCCACCAGTAAAGGGCCGGTCGAGCGCAAAGTGGTACGCATCGTCACCCCCGGCACCATCACCGACGAAGCGCTACTGCAAGAGCGCCAGGACAACCTGCTGGCGGCGATCTGGCAGGATGCGCGCGGCTTCGGTTACGCCACGCTGGACGTGAGCTCCGGCCGCTTCCGCGTCGCTGAACCGCAGGATCTAGAGACCATGGCCGCCGAGCTGCAGCGCACCAATCCGGCCGAGCTGCTCTACCCGGAAACCTTCGAACAAATGGCGCTGATCGAGCAGCGCCACGGCCTGCGCCGCCGTCCGCTGTGGGAATTCGAACTGGAGACCGCACGCCAACAACTCAACCTGCAGTTCGGCACCCGCGATTTGACCGGCTTCGGCGTCGAGCAGGCGCATCAGGCGCTGCGCGCCGCCGGCTGTCTGTTGCAGTACGTGAAAGATACCCAGCGCACTTCGCTGCCGCACATTCGCGGCATCACCATGGAGCGTCAGCAGGACGGCATCATCATGGACGCCGCCACCCGCCGCAACCTGGAGCTGACGCAGAGCCTGTCCGGCGGCAGCGACAACACGCTGGCGGCGATCCTCGATCGCACAGTCACGCCGATGGGCAGCCGCATGCTGAAACGCTGGCTGCACATGCCGACCCGAGACATCAAGGTGCTGACCGCCCGCCAGCAGGCGATCGGCGCATTGCAGGAACGGTTCGCCGATCTGCAGCCTTCGCTGCGCCAGGTGGGCGATCAGGAGCGAATTTTGGCGCGCCTGGCGCTGCGCACCGCGCGGCCACGCGATCTGGCCCGCATGCGTCATGCTTTCCAGCAACTGCCGGACATCCGCGCGGTGCTGCAAGATGTGGATACGCCGCATGTGCAGCAACTGCTATCTCAGGTAGGCCAGTTCGACGAGCTGCGCGAACTGCTGGAACGCGCGATCGTTGAATCGCCGCCGGTGCTGGTGCGCGATGGCGGCGTGATCGCCCCCGGTTACAACAGCGAGCTGGACGAGTGGCGCGCGCTGGCCGACGGCGCCAGCGACTACCTCGATCGGCTGGAGATCCGCGAACGTGAAAAGCTGGGGCTGGATACGCTCAAGGTCGGCTTCAACGGCGTACACGGCTACTATATTCAGGTGAGCCGCGGCCAGAGCCACCTGGTGCCGATCCACTATGTACGTCGCCAGACGCTGAAAAACGCCGAGCGCTACATCATCCCGGAATTGAAAGAGTACGAAGACAAGGTACTCACCTCCAAGGGCAAAGCGCTGGCGATCGAGAAAAGCCTGTACGACGAGCTGTTCGATCTGCTGCTGCCGCACCTGGCGGAACTGCAGCAAAACGCCGCCGCGCTGGCCGAGCTGGACGTGCTGGCCAACCTGGCCGAGCGCGCCGACACCCTGAACTACGCCTGCCCGGTCATGAGCGACCAGCCGGGGATCCGCATTACCGAAGGCCGCCACCCGGTGGTGGAACAGGTGCTGAGCGAACCGTTTATCTCCAACCCGCTCTCCCTGTCGCCACAGCGCCGCATGCTGATCATCACCGGCCCGAACATGGGCGGTAAAAGTACCTATATGCGGCAAACGGCGCTGATTGTGCTGATGGCGCACATCGGCAGCTACGTTCCGGCGGCCAAAGCCACCATCGGCCCGGTGGATCGCATCTTCACCCGCGTCGGCGCGGCGGACGATCTGGCTTCCGGCCGTTCCACCTTCATGGTGGAGATGACCGAAACCGCCAATATTCTTCACAACGCCACCGAGCACAGCCTGGTGTTGATGGATGAAATCGGCCGTGGCACCTCCACCTACGACGGCCTGTCGCTGGCCTGGGCCTGCGCCGAGAACCTGGCCAACCGCATCAAAGCGATGACGCTGTTCGCCACCCACTACTTCGAGCTGACGACGCTGCAGGAAAAAATGGAAGGCGTGGTCAATGTGCATCTGGACGCGCTTGAGCACGGCGACACCATCGCTTTTATGCACAGCGTGCAGGACGGTGCCGCCAGCAAAAGCTATGGCCTGGCGGTCGCCGCGCTAGCCGGCGTGCCGCGCGACGTCATCAAGCGCGCCCGCCAAAAGCTGCGCGAGCTGGAATCCATCTCCAGCCACACCGCGTCGGGCAGCGTTGATGCCACCCAGATGACGCTGTTGCAGGAAGAGACTTCGCCGGCAGTAGAAGCCCTGGAGGCGCTGGATCCGGATTCCCTGTCGCCGCGCCAGGCGCTGGAATGGATCTACCGGCTGAAAAATATGGTGTAGTCAGACGTCAAACGCGGGCATAAAAAAACGGTGAGCATCATGCTCACCGTTTTTATTTGATGCGGTTCAACAACCGGCGTTATTCGCGGAACAGCGCCTCAATGCTCAGGCCCTGCATCTGCAGAATCTCACGCAGACGACGCAGACCTTCAACCTGAATCTGACGGACGCGTTCACGCGTCAGGCCAATCTCCCGGCCCACGTCTTCCAGCGTCGCCGCTTCATAGCCCAGCAGGCCGAAACGACGCGCCAACACTTCACGCTGTTTGGCGTTCAGTTCGAACAGCCATTTGACGATGCTTTGCTTCATATCGTCGTCTTGCGTGGTGTCTTCAGGCCCGTTGTCCTTCTCGTCGGCCAGAATGTCCAGCAACGCTTTCTCCGAATCCCCGCCCAGCGGCGTATCCACCGAGGTGATGCGCTCATTCAGGCGCAGCATGCGGCTGACGTCATCCACCGGCTTGTCGAGTTGCTCGGCAATCTCTTCAGCGCTCGGTTCATGATCCAGTTTATGGGAAAGCTCGCGCGCGGTGCGCAGATAAACATTCAGTTCTTTGACGATATGGATAGGCAAACGAATGGTGCGGGTTTGGTTCATGATCGCCCGTTCAATCGTCTGACGGATCCACCAGGTTGCGTAAGTGGAGAAACGGAAACCGCGTTCCGGGTCGAATTTTTCCACCGCGCGGATCAGACCGAGGTTACCCTCTTCGATCAGATCCAGCAGCGCCAGACCGCGGTTGCTGTAGCGGCGGGCGATTTTCACCACCAGCCGCAGGTTGCTTTCAATCATGCGACGGCGGGACGGCACGTCACCGCGCAGAGCACGCCGCGCAAAATAGACCTCTTCCTCTGCGGTCAACAGAGGTGAATAACCGATCTCACCCAGATAGAGCTGCGTCGCATCCAATACGCGTTGCGTAACGCCTTGAGACAACAGCTCTTCTTCCGCTAAATCGTTCTCACTGGCCTCTTCTTCTACCAGCGCTTTTTCATCAAACGACTCAGCCTCAGCTCCATTCTCGTCGAAATCCGCATCATCATGTAACTCGTTAACTTTCAGCGTATTTTGGCTCATATGCTGCTCCTACCCGTGATACCGCGAGCAGAATCTCAGCGTATTCTGCCCAATCTATCGCTGCGGAAGATAACGCAGCGGGTTTACGGATTTCCCCTTGTAACGAATTTCAAAATGCAAACGTACTGAACTGGTACCGGAGCTACCCATGGTGGCTATTTTTTGACCCGCCTTCACTTCTTGTTGTTCCCGGACCAGCATTGTGTCGTTATGAGCGTAGGCGCTCAGGTAATCATCATTATGTTTGATGATGATTAGATTACCGTAACCCCGTAAAGCGTTGCCTGCATACACTACGCGACCATCGGCGGTAGCGAAGATAGGCTGCCCACGGGAACCGGCGATATCGACGCCCTTATTCCCACCTTCTGATGAGGAAAAGTTATCAATAATCTTGCCGTCAGTCGGCCATCTCCAGGTACTGACCGGAGCGCTGTTGCTGACGGTGCTGCTCACTGGTGGAGCGGCTTCCGGTGCGGTAACAGGCGCAGTCGCGGTCCCAACCGCTGCGGCGCCCGCTGCAGGTAACATCTTACCTACATTCTGTTTACCCGAGTTTTCAGAATACGCGTTAGTTGATTGAGAATCAACCGTTGCCGTCTGGATCTGGGCGCTGGAAGGTGGCTTCGGAACACCGCCTTTGGTCGCGTCAGTCGTCGCCAGCATACCGCCGCCGCCATTGGCAGAACCATTACCAAGTTGAATGGTTTGGCCAACATTCAGGCTGTAAGGCTCGGGAATATTGTTGCGCTGCGCCAGGTCGCGGAAATCGTTGCCGGTGATCCAGGCGATGTAAAACAGCGTATCACCGCGCTTGACCGTATAGGTGTCGCCGCCGCTGTAGCTCCCTTTAGGGATAGCGTTATAACTGCGGTTATAGACAATGCGGCCCTCTGGGCTGGCCTGCTGCGCTCCGCCATTATTATTGCCGGATGGAACGGCGCCGCCGCCCACGCTGCTGATAGGGGCTGACGTCGAGGCCGTGTTTGTACAACCCGCCAACCACAAACTTACCATCGTACACACCGCAACCCGGCGTAACGTAATCATTGGGCTTCCCGTGCTCATGCTTCCCCCATGACAGCAATATCAGTGATATATCCAAAATACCCTTTACATCGTAGCCGAGCTTTTGCCACTTCCCAGTTTCTGCGATGTAAAGGCGCCGCCGGCCGATCCCTGAACGCCAGGTCATCTCCCGCCGGAGCATCAAAACGCGCGCCAATGCTAACCACATTGGCGTCACCGCACCATAAGACAACTACGTAGAAAGGCCAATTCTAGTGAAAATTAGCCTGATTGGAACGAGAAAACCTTATCCGCACGTGATGAAAGTGCAACAGATTTTTCAGACGGTCGAAAAATCAGACAATCGCTAGGCCAATTCGCCTTTCACCAGCGGCACAAAGCGCACCGCCTCTACCGCGTCGACCACGAAATCGTTGCCATGGCGCTGAATGCGTTTGAGGGTTTGGGCCTGCTCGCCCACCGGCAACACCAAAATGCCGCCGTCGTCCAACTGCTCAACCAGCGCCTGCGGGATCTCCGGCGGCGCGGCAGTGACGATGATCGCATCGAACGGGCCGCGCGACGCCCAGCCCTGCCAGCCGTCGCCGTGGCGAGTGGAAACATTATGAAGGTCGAGCTGCTTCAGGCGGCGCTTGGCCTGCCACTGCAGCCCCTTGATGCGCTCGACGGAACAAACGTGTTGCACCAGATGCGCCAGGATGGCGGTTTGATAACCGGAACCGGTGCCGATCTCAAGCACCCGTGAAGTAGGCTTCAGATTCAGCAGCTCGGTCATCCGCGCCACCATATAAGGCTGAGAAATAGTCTGGCCGGAACCGATCGGTAATGCAGTGTTTTCGTAGGCTTTATGATCCAGCGCTTCGTCGACAAAACGCTCGCGCGGCACCGCTTCGATCGCTCGCAGCAGCTTTTCGTCCCGGATCCCTTGCTGACGCAGCTGCGTCAGCAATGTTTGCATACGCTTGTTCACCATTCCCCGCTAACCTCTGCCTTGGTTAACCATGTTTTCACGACTTCCTGCGCCGCGTAGGCGGTCAGATCCACCTGTAGCGGCGTGATCGCCACATAGCCTTGTTCCACCGCCGCAAAGTCGGTATCCGGCCCGACATCAAATTTATCACCAGGCGGCCCGATCCAGTAGAGATTTTGTCCACGCGGATCCTGCTGGCAGAAGACCTTATCGGCGGGATGGCGGCTGCCACAGCGAGTGACGCGCAGGCCTTTGATCTCCGCCAGCGGCAAATCCGGCACGTTGATATTCAGGATTTTTCCGGTGCGTAACGGTTCACGCTGCAGCGCACGCAAGATGCGGCAGGTAATGGCCGCTGCAGTCGCGTAGTGTTGGTGACCGTTCAGCGACACCGCCAGCGCGGGCAGCCCCAGGTGCCGGCCCTCCATCGCCGCCGCGACGGTGCCGGAATAGATGACGTCATCACCTAAATTCGGTCCGGCGTTAATGCCGGAGACCACGATATCCGGCGCAGGGCGCATCAATGCGTTGACGCCAAGATAAACGCAGTCGGTCGGCGTCCCCTGCAGCACCGCGATATCGCCGTTGGCCAGCGTCTGCGTGCGCAGCGGCGACTCCAGCGTCAGGGCATTGGAAGAACCGCTGCGGTTACGATCCGGCGCCACGACCTGCACCTCGGCAAACTCCCGCAGCGCCGCCGCCAGCACCTGAATGCCTGGGGCGCTGACGCCGTCATCGTTACTCAGCAATATCCGCATCACTGTTATCCTGCTGCATGATTTCGCGAACCACGCTGGTAGCAAAGCTGCCTGCCGGCAGCCAGAAGCGCAGTTCCACGGTAACGTCATCCCACCAGTTCCACTGCAAATTTTGCGGCTGCAACAGCAGGGCCCGGCGAGCGGGTTCGACACGCTCGCGCTTTAAAAGCGTAAGCAATTCCGGTTGTTCCGCCAAGCATTGTTGTTCAAAAGCCAAGGCTTGGCCGGCGGTGCCTGGCTCTCCGTCGCCCGGCAAGGAGGCCGTGATCGCCAGCTCGCCGGCATCCAGCCGCTGTTGCAACGTCTCCAGCTCATCGGCTTTGGCGACGAACCAGCTACCGCGGCCGCTCAACTGCAGGGCATCCCCTTCCAGCACGGTGCGCTGCAGGCCGTCGGCCAGGCGCCGGCCGGCTATCAGATTGAACAGCGCACTGCGGCTGGCGGAAAGGTAGAAGCTGCGCTTGCTGCGCTCTTTAACGCGGATTTCGTCGTTCGCCCAGCGGCGTGCCATCACCAGATTGTTGCCGCCGCGGCCGAAGCGTTGGCTGCCGAAATAGTTTGGCACGCCCTGCGCGGCGATAGCCTGCAGGCGGCGCTCAACGTCCTGACGATCGGAAATCTGGCGCAGCACCAGCGTAAAGTGGTTGCCCTTCAGATTGCCGATGCGCATTTTGCGCAGGTGGCGGGCGAACGAGAGCACCTCGCAGCCTTCCAGCGCAAACTGTGAGAAATCCGGCGTGTCTTTGCCCGGCATATGCAGGCAGAACCACTGTTCGGTCACCGCGTGGCGATCCTTCAAGCCCGCATAGCTGACGGAACGGGCGTGAATACCGGCGAAGCGCGCCAGATAGTCGGCCACGAACTGGGTATTGCAGCCGTTTTTACGGATGTTCACCAGCACATGCTCGCCTTCGCCGTCCGGCGCAAAGCCCAGGTCTTCCACCACCACGAAGTCTTCCGGATTGGCTTTCAACACCCCGGTGCTCTGCGGCTGGCCATGCAGCCAGGTCAGATTCGCCATATCCATGCGGTTATTCCTTGATCAGCAAGGCGACCGCTTCGCAGGCGATGCCCTCGCCGCGCCCGGTGAAGCCGAGCTGCTCGGTGGTCGTGGCCTTCACGTTGACGTCATCCATATGGCACTGCAGATCTTCCGCCAGGAAGACGCGCATCTGCGGGATGTGCGGCGCCATTTTCGGCGCCTGGGCAATAATCGTGATGTCGAGGTTGCCGAGGCGGTACCCTTTGGCGCGGATGCGCTTCCAGGCTTCGCGCAGCAGCTCGCGGCTGTCCGCGCCCTTGAAGGCCGGATCGGTATCGGGGAACAGCTTGCCGATATCGCCCAGCGCCGCCGCGCCCAGCAAGGCGTCGGTCGCGGCGTGCAGCGCAACGTCGCCGTCGGAGTGGGCCAACAAGCCTTTGTCGTAAGGGATGCGAACACCGCCGATCACCAACGGGCCTTCGCCGCCGAATTTATGTACGTCAAAACCGTGACCGATACGCATGGTGCGCTCCTTAATTGTCCAACTGAGTCAAATAGAACGCCGCCAGCGCCAAATCCTCCGGCCGCGTTACTTTAATGTTATCCGCCCGGCCGGCGATCAGCAGCGGATGATAACCGCAATGCTCCAGCGCCGAGGCTTCGTCGGTGACGTTTGCGCCTTCATCCAGCGCGCGCTGCAGGCACTGCTTGAGCAGCGGCAGCGGAAACAGCTGCGGCGTCAGCGCATGCCACAGATCCTGCCGTTCAACGGTGTGGGCGATGGTGTCGCGGCCGGGTTCGGCGCGCTTCATGGTGTCGCGCACCGGCGCGGCGAGAATGCCGCCCACCTTGCTGTGTGCGGTGATCGCCAACAGGCGCTCGAGATCGTCGGCGTGCAGACAGGGGCGCGCAGCGTCGTGCACCAGCACCCAGTCCGCATCACCCGCCAGTTTCAGCCCGGCCATCACCGAATCGGCGCGCTGTTTGCCGCCCTCGGTGACGGTCACCCGCGGATCCTGAGCGATGGGCAGCCGTTCGAACTGACGATCTTCCAGGCCGATCGCCACGATCACCCGTTCAATGCGCGGGTGACGCAACAGGGCATGGATAGCGTGTTCGACGATGCTGTGCCGGCCGATGGTTAAATATTGCTTCGGGCATTCCGCCTGCATGCGGCTGCCGATACCGGCAGCGGGCAGGACGGCAATCACCGAGGGAAAGGTGCCTGCGGAGTGATTCATGCGTTATTTTTGTGCGTTATTTTGCGAGGAAGACGCCGCGTTGCGTCTGGATTGGTCAGGAACCAGACGATAGAAAGTCTCACCGGGCTTGATCATGCCCAGCTCATTACGCGCTCGCTCTTCGATCGCTTCCTGACCGCCGTTCAAATCATCGATTTCGGCAAACAGCTGATCGTTACGCGCTTTCAACTTCGCGTTGTTGCCCTGTTGAACCGCAACGTCTTCATTGACCCGCACGTAATCGTGAATACCATTTTTGCCCAGCCACAGTGAATACTGTAACCAACCGAGCAATGCCAGCAATAGCAGCGTAAGTTTTCCCATCTCCGCCCCCTGAAAAACCGACCAATCATCCCACAACTTCTCGTTGGACTCCACACTGAGAGCGGCATTTCAACGCCAAATTCAGAATACGGATGAAGGATTCCCGTGTTCAGCGCCTAATTCCGCTGCGAAAGCGGCAAAAAAAGCCGCTTTAGTCCGGCGCGCGCGCCGCGTTTTCCGCTGATACACACACTGCCCTTCCTCCATTATGCAGCAAGAATCACTGCACCATCGCATCCTGACCCGTCGCTTACGCCAAGGCAAAGCAAGAAGTGAATATTTAACACCATAGAAAGAATAATCCTCATGCAGTGGTTGCACTTTCATTCATTGAAGCTTATTTTTATGCACTCATAGTGCATAAATAATTCCAATATATAACCATTCATTATCGGGGATCGCGATGTTAAAACGTTTAGTTCTGATCGGCGCCTGCCTGGCCGCCACCTTCTCCACCGCCGTGTTGGCGGCTGAACCTACCTACGTCGTCGGCTCCGGCGGCACCTATCGGCCGTTCGAGTTTGAAAACAGCCAAAAGCAGCTGGAAGGTTTCGACATCGACATTATCAAAGCGGTAGCCAAGGCCGAAGGTTTCCAGATAAAACTGATCAATACGCCGTGGGAAGGGATCTTCGCCACGCTGAATTCCGGCGATCGCGATATCATCATCTCCGGCATCACCATCACCGATAAACGCAAACAAATGGTTGATTTTTCTGCGCCTTACTTCCCGGCAGAGCAGGCCATCGTGGTGCCGCAAGACTCGAAGGTAGACTCCATTGCCGCATTGAAAGCGCTGAAGGTCGGCGTGGTGAACTCCAGCACCGGCGACATCGTGGTGTCCGACGCGCTGGGCAAAAACAGCACCGCCATCAAACGCTTCGACAATACCCCGCTGATGCTGCAAGAGCTGTATGAAGACGGCATCGGCGCAGCGGTCGGCGACGTCGGTGTGGCCAAGTTCTATATCAAAACCCACCCTGAGAAAGCCTTCAAGCTGGTGCCCGACGCCAAGTTCGAACGTCAGTATTTCGGCATCGCCGTCGCCAAAGGCAACGATGAGCTGCGCAACAAAATCAACGCCGGCCTGAAGAAAATCATCGCCGACGGCACCTACGCCAAGATCTACCAAGCCTGGTTCGACAGCAACGTACCGACGCTGCCGGCGGAATAATGCCCTGCCGCCGGCGCCCGCAAGGCCGTCGGCGCGCCACCGTTTCAGCATACCAAGAAGGAATACCCTTTGAACTTCCGCTGGGAGATCATCCAGGAATACGCGCCGCTGTTTATGGAAGGCGCCTGGATGACCATCAAATGCACCATTATCTGCGTGCTGCTGGGCACCACCTGGGGATTGATCCTCGGTCTGGGGCGCTTGGCGCAGGCGCCGCACGGCATCTGGAAACCCATCCTGCATTACGGCGTTCAGTGGCCGGTACGTATCTACATCAGCGCCTTTCGCGGCACCCCGCTGTTCGTGCAGATCATGGTGGTACACTTTGCGCTGGTGCCGCTGTTCATCAACCCGCGCGACGGCCTGCTGGTCACCAGCGGCCTGATGAGCGTCGACTTCGCCCGCGCGCTGCGCGCCGACTACGGCGCCTTTCTCTCCTGCGTGGTGGCGATCACGCTCAACGCCGGCGCCTATGTGTCGGAGATCTTCCGCGCCGGGATCCAATCGATCGACCGCGGCCAGATGGAAGCATCCCGCTCGTTGGGCATGAGCTACGGCAAGACCATGCGACAGGTTATCTTGCCGCAAGCCTTCCGGCGCATGCTGCCGCCGCTGGGCAACAACGCCATCGCCATCGTCAAGGATTCGTCGCTGGCCTCCGCCATCGGCCTGGCGGATCTGGCCTATGCCGCCCGCACCGTCTCCGGCGCCTACGCCACCTATTGGGAGCCCTACCTGACCATTTCGCTGGTCTATTGGGTCATCACCTTCCTGCTCTCGCTGCTGGTGCAACACATGGAAAAGAGGTTCGGTAAAAGTGATTCGCGTACATAACCTGCAAAAACAGTTCGGTGAAAGCCACGTGCTGCGCGGCATTTCCTGCCGGATCGCCGCCAACGAAGTGGTGTGCGTCATCGGCCCCTCCGGCTCCGGTAAAAGCACCTTCCTGCGCTGCATCAACGCGCTGGAAACGCTCTCCGGCGGCGAGATAGAGGTGAATGGCTTCGCCGTCCACGATCAGAAAACCGACCTGAACAAGATGCGTGAAAGCGTGGGCATGGTGTTCCAACGCTTTAACCTGTTCCCGCACATGACGGTGTTGGAAAACATCATCATGGCGCCGGTCAGCGTGAAAAAACTGCCGCGCGCCGAAGCCATCGCGCAAGCGGAACAGCTGCTGCGCAAGGTCGGCCTGCTCGACAAAATCGACGCCTATCCCAACAGCCTGTCCGGCGGCCAGCAGCAGCGGGTAGCGATCGCCCGCGCGCTGGCGATGGAGCCGAAAATCATGCTGTTCGACGAACCGACCTCCGCGCTCGATCCGGAGCTGGTGGGCGAAGTGTTGGCGGTGATGAAATCGCTGGCCCATGAGGGCATGACCATGGTGGTCGTCACGCATGAGATGGGCTTTGCCCGCGAGGTGGCCGACCGGGTACTGTTTATCGATCAGGGGATCATTCAGGAAGAGGGGCAGCCGCAGCAGATCTTCAGTCACCCGTCCAATCCGCGCACTCAGGCATTTTTGAGCAAAGTTTTGTAACCTTCGGCACGGCTTTGCAATCCTGCGGGCGCCGGCCTCGGCGCCCACTCTCTCACCACCCGGTCAGGAAGCTGAACACCAGCCAGAACAGGCACAGCACAACGGCGCCGGTCAGCAGCAGCGTCAAGATCAGACGGCCGCGCAGCAGCATGCTGAGGGTGATGCCGATCAGCACCGACAGCGGCATTAGCGCCAGGAAGAATGGCCAGGTATAAAGCAGGAAAAACAGCGTGTTGGAACCGTAAACCAAAAACGGCAACGCGAACGCCAGCCAGTAGAAAACAAAGCCGCTGACGCCGCCCAGGAAAGAATAAGAAGGCTCCTCTTTCTCCTGTTTTGACTGCTTGGAGTCGATCAAGATAGGCGTGACATTTTGCATAGTGATCCCTGGTTATTCGGCTCGCTCTGCGGCGGCTTAGAGTAAAAAGCGCATGGCGAAAAACGCCACACGCTTTTTTTGAATTCAGGGTTTGATAATAGCCTGACCACGCAACACGTCTAACAATTGCGCAATCAAATTTGTTACCAATTGTTGGCCATCAAGGTGGATTTCCGGCTGCTGCGGCGCCTCGTAAACCGCGTCGATACCGGTGAAATTGCGCAGCTCGCCGGCGCGCGCTTTCTTATACAATCCCTTCGGATCGCGCGCCTCGCAGATCGCCAACGGCGTATCGACAAACACCTCGATAAAGCGATCGTCGCCGAGCATCTCACGCACCATCTGCCGTTCGGCGCGGTGCGGCGAAATGAATGCGGTCAGCACCACCAGCCCGGCGTCCACCATCAGCTTGGCCACTTCCCCCACCCGGCGAATGTTCTCGCGCCGATCCTCGTCGGAGAAGCCGAGATCGCGACACAGGCCGTGGCGCACGTTATCGCCGTCCAGCAGATAGGTGCTGACGCCGAGCCCATGCAGCGCCTGCTCCAGCGCGCCGGCGACGGTGGATTTGCCCGAGCCGGACAGCCCGGTAAACCACAGCACCGCGCCGCGATGGCCGTTGCGCGCTTCGCGATCCGTGCGCGTCACCGCGTGCGGATGCCAAACCACATTTTCGTCGTCCGGCCCGGTCGCCCTCAGTTCAACGGCCACCTTATCGGCCACCGAGCAGATCGCGCGCGCCCCAGTGCGGGAAGTGCTTGCGTACCAGCGCATTCAGCTCCAGCTCGAAGGCGCTGAATTCGCCGCGCGCCGCCGATGCGGCCTGCAGCGTTTCACGCACCAGACCGGCGCCAACCGTCACGTTGCTCATGCGATCGATAAAGATCAGCCCGCCGGTGTCGTGATTGCTCTGGTAGCTGTCCAGCACCAGCGGTTCGTCGAAGGTCAGCTCCACCAATCCGATGCCGTTGAGCGGCAACGTGTCGGCCGGATGCTGCGCCAGCGTATTGATCTCCACCTGATGACGGATGCTCTCCACGCGTGCGCGGGTCTTTTTACCGGCGATCTTGATGTCGTAGCTCTGGCCCGGCACCAGCGGCTGCTCGGCCATCCATACCACGTCCACCAGCGCGCTCTGCGCTGCCTGCAGGCTTTCGCCGGCGTCGACCAGCAGATCGCCCCGGCTGATGTCCACTTCATCCTTCAGCACCAGCGTAATCGCTTCGCCCGGCACTGCCTCTGGCAGATCGCCGTCGAAGGTCACGATGCGCGCCACGCTGGACTCCACGCCGGAAGGCAGCACTTTGATGCGTTGCCCCACCCGCACCACGCCGGCGGACAGCGTGCCGGCATAGCCGCGAAAATCGAGGTTCGGGCGGTTGACGTACTGCACCGGGAAGCGCAGCGGCTGGTTTTCTCGCTCGCTGACCACGTCAACGCTCTCCAGCACTTCCAGCAGCGTCGGGCCGCTGTACCACGGCATATGGGCGCTTTCGCTCGCCACGTTGTCGCCGTCCAACGCCGACAGCGGCACGAACTTGATGTCCAGATCGCCTGGCAGCTGCTGGGCGAAGGTCAGGTAATCCTGTTTGAACTGCTCGAACACCGCTTCCTGATAGTCCACCAGATCCATTTTGTTTACCGCGACCACCAGATGGCGAATGCCCAGCAGGGTCGCGATAAAGCTGTGGCGACGAGTCTGATCCAGCACCCCTTTACGCGCGTCGATCAGCAGGATCGCCAGATCGCAGGTGGAGGCACCGGTGGCCATGTTGCGGGTGTACTGCTCATGCCCCGGGGTATCGGCGATGATAAACTTGCGTTTTTCGGTCGAGAAGTAGCGATAGGCCACATCGATGGTGATGCCCTGCTCGCGCTCGGCCTGCAGACCGTCCACCAGCAGCGCCAGATCGAGCTTCTCGCCCTGGGTGCCGATGCGTTTGCTGTCGCTGTGCAGCGTCGACAGCTGATCCTCGTAGATCTGGCGGGTATCGTGCAGCAGGCGGCCGATCAGGGTGCTTTTGCCGTCGTCGACGCTGCCGCAGGTCAGAAAGCGCAGCAGGCTCTTGTGCTGCTGCGCGTGCAGATAAGACTCGACGCCGCCCTGGTCAGCGATTTGTTGTGCAATTGCGTTATTCATCCGGCGGCTCCTTAGAAATACCCTTGACGCTTTTTCAGCTCCATCGAGCCGGACTGATCGCGATCGATCATCCGCCCCTGGCGTTCACTCGTGGTGGAGACCAGCATTTCTTCGATGATCTCCGGCAGGGTTTGCGCCTGCGAGTCCACCGCGCCGGTCAGCGGCCAGCACCCCAGGGTGCGGAAACGCACCATGCGCTGGCTGATCACTTCACCCGGCTGCAGATCGATGCGATCGTCGTCCACCATCATCAGCATGCCGTCGCGCTCCACCACCGGGCGCGGTTTCGCCAGATACAGCGGCACGATGTCGATGTTTTCCAGGAAGATATACTGCCAGATATCCAGCTCGGTCCAGTTCGACAGCGGGAAGACGCGGATGCTCTCCCCTTTGTTGATCTGGCCGTTGTAGTTGTGCCACAGCTCCGGCCGCTGGTTTTTCGGATCCCAGCGATGGAAGCGATCGCGGAACGAATAGATGCGCTCTTTGGCGCGCGATTTCTCCTCGTCGCGCCGCGCACCGCCGAAGGCGGCGTCGAAACCGTACTTGTTCAACGCCTGCTTCAGGCCCTCGGTTTTCATGATGTCGGTATGCTTGGCGCTGCCGTGCACGAACGGGTTGATGCCCATCGCCACCCCTTCCGGGTTTTTATGCACCAGCAGCTCGAAGCCGTACTCCTTCGCGGTGCGATCGCGGAATTCGTACATTTCGCGGAATTTCCAGCCGGTATCGACGTGCAGCAGCGGGAATGGCAGCGTGCCGGGGAAGAACGCCTTACGCGCTAAGTGCAGCATCACGGAAGAGTCTTTGCCGATGGAATACAGCATCACCGGGTTGGCGAATTCAGCGGCGACTTCACGGATGATATGGATACTCTCCGCCTCCAATTGCCGCAAATGAGTGAGTCGTTTTTCGTCCATAACAGGTCCTTAAAAGCCTTGCCTATGCCAAATTCACGACGGCCGGGCGCGCGGCCCCTTCCGTCTGCGATTGATGCCCGAACCAGGCGATTTGGTGGTGCAGTTCCACCACTTCGCCGATCACCAGCAGCGCCGGCAACGGCGCCCGTTGGGCCAGATATTCCAGTTGTTCCAGCGTGCCGATCTGCACCTGCTGATCGGCGCGCGTGCCGCGGCTGATCACCGCCACCGGCGTCGCGGCGTCGCGACCGTGGGCGATCAGGCGCTGGCTGATGTCCGCCGCCTTCATGGTGCCCATGTAGATAGCCAGCGTCTGCCGCGCCCGCGCCAGATCGGCCCAGTCCAGGCCATCGCCGTCGGGGCGGCAGTGGCCGGTGATAAAGGTCACGCTCTGCGCGTGGTCGCGGTGCGTCAGCGGAATGCCTGCGTAGGCGGTCGCCCCCGCGGCGGCCGTGACGCCCGGCACCACCTGGAACGGAATGCCGGCGGCGGCGGCCACCTGCAGCTCTTCGCCGCCGCGGCCGAAGATGAACGGATCGCCCCCCTTGAGGCGCACCACGCGCTTGCCCTGCTGCGCCAGTTCCACCAGCAGCCTATTGGTCTCTTCCTGGATCACCGAGTGCGCGCCGGCGCGCTTGCCCACGCAGATGCGCTCGGCGTCGCGGCGCACCAGATCGAGGATTTCGCCGCTGACCAGATGGTCATACAGCACCACGTCCGCCTGCTGCATCACCTGCAGCCCGCGCAGGGTCAACAGCCCCACGTCGCCCGGCCCGGCGCCCACCAGCGCTATCTCGCCCTGGGCGCCCTCATCGCCTGCGGCGAAGCGGTGTAAATCCTGCTCCAGCTGGCGTTCCGCCTGCGCCGTCTGGCCGTTGGCCACCAGCGTGGCGAAACGGCCGCCGAAGGTGTTTTCCCAGAAACGGCGACGTTCGCCGATCGAAGCCAACCGCTGTTTGACCTGGCCGCGCCAGCGGCCCGCCACCTGCGCCATCTGCCCCAAACTGGCGGGCAGCAACGCCTCCAGCTTTTCGCGCAGCAACCGCGCCAGCACCGGGGCCTGGCCGCTGGACGATACGGCCACCACCAGCGGCGAGCGATCGATGATCGACGGGAAGATGAACGAACAGCGCGGCTGATCGTCCACCACGTTGGCCAGCACCCGGCGTTTATCCGCCTCGGCGAACACCGCGGCGTTCAGCGCATTGTCGTCCGTGGCGGCGATCGCCAGAAACACGTCGTCCAGCTGCTGCGGATCAAAGGTTTTTCCCAGCCAGAGCACCCGCCCTTGCTGACGTTGTTGTTCCAGTTCCGGTGAGAGCGACTGCGCAACTATCCGTATTTCAGCCCCGGCGCGTTGAAGCAGGGAGACTTTGCGCGCCGCCACGTCACCACCGCCAACGACCAGCACCGGACGTTGTTTCAGGTCGGCGAATATTGGTAGATAGTCCACAACAGCCTTTTCATATAACAGAAAGATAGTGTGACTATACGGGCTGAGATTTAGCCTCTGAAATGACGAAAAGGAATGATTAGTTCCTTTATGGAATATAGGCCGCAGCGCAGGAGGCAAACCATGCTCATCGCGACGGCGATTTGCGCGTTCGCGCGAAAATTAAGAGACAGGGAAATTGTGTAATGCCGCCCGTCGTCTCATACTGGGCGCCGAAGAAAAATGATCGGCAGCGCCGATAGCAAAGAAGGATTTTTCGGTATGTTTTCCCGTTTTTACCTGAAGACCAGCCTGCTGGCCCTCGCACTCGGCGGCGTCTTCAGCGTTTGTGCCGCACAGCCCGTAAAAGACGCGCCAATGGGCCGTTTCGCCGCCGAACAGACCCGCCACATCGCCACTTACTTCCCCGGCCGCATGGCGGGCAGCCCGGCAGAATTGCTCACCGCCGACTATCTCAAGCAGCAGTTCGGCAAGATGGGTTACCAAAGCGATATTCGCAGCGTCAACACGCGTTATCTCTACACCAGCAAAGACGGCAAGAAGAACTGGAATAACGTCACCGCCAGCTCGGTGATCGCCGCCCGCAACGGCGACAGCCCGAAACAAATCGTGGTCGTCGCCCACTTCGACACCTATACGCCGCAGAGCGACGAGGATCTGGATAACAATCTCGGCGGCCTGACGCTGCAGGGCGTCGACGACAACGCCTCCGGCATCGGCGTGATGCTGGAGCTGGCGGAACGCCTGAAGGATATCCCCACTGCCTACGGCCTGCGCTTCGTCGCCACCAGCGCTGAAGAGATCGGTTCGCTGGGCGCGCAGAACTACCTGCAGCGCATGAGCGCGGAAGAGAAAAGCAACACCGTGCTGGTGATCAACCTCGACAGCCTGATCACCGGCGATCGTCTGTACTTCAACGCCGGGCGCAACACGCCGCCGCAGATGGCGAAGCGCTCCCGCGATCGCGCACTGGATATCGCCCACCGCTACGGCATCGCCGCCGCCACCAACCCAGGCAACGCGCAGCATCCGCAAGGCACCGGCTGCTGTTCCGATCAAGAGGTGTTCGACGCCGCAGGCATCCCGGTCTTGTCAGTGGAGGCCACCAACTGGTCGCTGGGCGACAAGGACGGTTACCAGCAGCGCGCCGTCAGCCCGCACTTCCCGCAGGGCATCACCTGGCACCGCCCGCAGTACGACAACCTGCAGTATCTGGATCGCTACCTGCCGGGGCGGATCGACAAACGCAGCCGCGACAGCGTGCAGATCCTGCTGCCCTTGATCAAAGAGCTGGCGCAGGCGCACCCGCCGAAAGCGCAAAAGAAAAAGTAGCCCGCAAAAAAACAGGGCCCAGCATTGCTGAGCCCTGTGATGTCATTCGCGTCGTTTAGCCTTCGTGCAGGCCGCACTCGCGCTTCAGGCCGAAGAAACGCGTCTCTTCCTCGCTCATGCCCGGCTCCCACTTCTGGGTGGTGTGGGTATCGCCGACCGACAGGTAACCCTGCTCCCACAACGGGTGGTAGCTCAGCCCGTGTTCGGTCAAATACTGGTAAATCTTGCGGTTGTCCCAGTCGATGATCGGCAGGATCTTGAACACCCCACGCTGCACCGCCAGCACCGGCAGATTGGCGCGGCTGCCGGACTGTTCGCGCCGCAGGCCGGCGAACCAGCTCTGCGCGCCCAGCGTCTCCAGCGCGCGGTTCATCGGCTCGACCTTATTGATCTGGTTATACTTTTCAATGCCTTCCACGCCCTGCTCCCACAGTTTGCCGTAGCGCGCCTCTTGCCAGGCGGGAGACTGTTCGGCGCGGAACACCTGCAGATTCAGCTTCAGCTGGTCGGTCAGTTGATCGATAAAGCGGTAGGTTTCCGGGAACAGGTAACCGGTGTCGGTCAGGATCACCGGGATATCCGGCCGGATGCGCGTCACCAGGTGCAGACATACCGCCGCCTGAATGCCGAAACTGGATGAGAGTACAAACTCGCCGGGCAGATGCTCCAGCGCCCATTCGACGCGCTGTTCGGCGCTGAGGCTCTCCAGCTGGCCGTTGGCTACCGCCAATGCCAGCGCCTGCCCGGATTTGGGCAACGCGTTCAGCGCCGCCAGATCGAATTCAGCCATGTTGCCTGCCTCCTGATACGTGAAAACGAAAGGGATATGACCTGCGCGGCCCCTCTGCCCAGGGGCCGCCCGGCCTCACTCCCAGAAATCTCGCGCCGGATCCAGCACCGGTTTGACGATGCCCGCGCGAACGGTGAAGTCGCCGAAGCCTTCGCCGGCGTTGCGCTCCTTCGCCCAGCGCCCCACCAACAGGTCGATCTCGCTCAGGATCTCGTCTTCGTTGATGTTTTCGCGGTACATGCGCGGAATGCGCGTGCCTTCGCGGTTGCCGCCCAAATGCAGGTTATAGCGGCCGACCGCCTTGCCCACCAGCCCCAGCTCCGCCAGCAGCGCGCGGCCGCAGCCGTTCGGGCAGCCGGTGATGCGCAGCACGATATGCTCGTCACCCACCCCGTGCCGATGCATGATCCCTTCCACCTTGGTGACAAACTGCGGCAGGAAACGCTCGGCCTCCGCCATCGCCAGCGGGCAGGTCGGGAACGACACGCAGGCCATCGAGTTTTTGCGTTGCTCGCTGATCTCGTCGTCGATCAGGCCATGATCGCGCGCCAAGGCGTCGATCTTGGCCTTCTCGCTTTCCGGCACGCCGGCGATGATCACGTTTTGGTTCGCCGTCAGGCGGAAGTCGCCTTTATGGATCTTGGCGATCTCCGCCATGCCGGTCTTCAGCGGGCGCCCCGGATAGTCCAGCAGGCGGCCGTTCTCAATAAACAGCGTCAGGTGCCACTGATCGTCGATGCCCTTCACCCAACCGATGCGATCGCCGCGGCCGGTGAATTCATACGGCCGAATCGGCGCGAAGGTGATGCCGGCGCGCTTTTCCACTTCGGCGCGGAAAACGTCCACGCCGACGCGCTCCAGAGTGTATTTGGTTTTGGCGTTCTTGCGATCGGTGCGGTTGCCCCAGTCGCGCTGTGTGGTCACCACCGCTTCAGCCACCGCCAGCGTATGCTCGAGCGGAATGTAGCCGAACTCGCTGGCCTGACGCGCGTAGGTTTTCTTGTTGCCGTGCTCAATGGACAGCCCGCCGCCCACCAGCAGGTTGAAGCCCACCAGCTTGCCGTTTTCGGCGATCGCCACGAAGTTCATGTCGTTGGCGTGCAGATCGACGTCGTTCTGCGGCGGGATCACCACCGTGGTTTTGAATTTGCGCGGCAGGTAGGTCGGCCCCAGAATCGGCTCTTCGTCGGTAGTGGCCACCTTCTCCTGATCCAGCCACACCTCTGCGTAGGCGCGGGTGCGCGGCAGCAGGTGTTCGGAGATCTTCTTCGCCCACTCGTAGGCTTCCTGATGCAGCTCGGACTCCACCGGGTTGGAGGTGCACAGCACATTGCGGTTCACGTCGTTGGCGGTCGCCAGCGCGTCCAGCCCCAGGCGATTCAGCAACTGGTGCACCGGTTTGACGTTGCCTTTCAGGATGCCGTGAAACTGGAACGTCTGGCGGTTGGTGATGCGAATGCTGCCGTACAGCGTGCTCTCCTGCGCGAACTTGTCGATGCCCAGCCACTGCTGCGGGCTGATGACGCCGCCCGGCAGGCGGCAACGCAGCATCATGGCGTGGCGCGGCTCCAGCTTCTGCTCGGCGCGTTCGGCGCGAATGTCACGATCATCCTGCTGGTACATGCCGTGAAAACGGATCAGCAGGAAGTTGTCGCCGTTGAAGCCGCCGGTCAGGCCGTCGTTCAAATCTTCGGCGATGGTGCCGCGCAGGAAGTTGCTCTCCTTCTTCATGCGCTCCGCATCGGCCAGTTTGCCTTCGACCACCAAAGGCCCGGGGTGTTTATCACTCATCAGTAAACATCTCGCTGATAACGGCGCTCAAGGCGCAGCTCACTTAAAAATTCATCCGCCTGCTCGGTATCCATGCCACCGTGCTCGGCCACCAGTTCCAGTAATGTGTGTTCCACGTCTTTCGCCATGCGATTGGCATCGCCGCAGACGTAAATGTGCGCGCCTTCCTGAATCCAGCGCCACACTTCCGCGCCCTGTTCGCGCAGTTTGTCTTGTACGTATATTTTATGTTGCTGGTCGCGGGACCAGGCCAGATCGATGCGGGTCAGCAGGCCGTCTTTCACGTAGCGCTGCCATTCAACCTGGTACAGGAAATCTTCGGTAAAGTGCGGGTTGCCGAAGAACAGCCAGTTTTTGCCGCCGGCGCCGTCGGCGTCGCGCTGCTGCATAAAGGCGCGGAACGGCGCGATGCCGGTGCCCGGGCCGATCATGATCACCGGCGTTTCCGGGTTGGCCGGCAGACGGAAGTTGTCGTTGTGCTCGATAAACACCCGCACGTCGCCGTCCTCCTCCAGGCGGTCCGCCAGGAAACCGGAGGCGCCGCCGCTGCGAGCGCGCCCGTCGATGTCGTAACGCACGACGCCCACGGTGATGTGCACTTCGTTCTCATTTTCCGCCTGTGAAGAGGCGATGGAGTACAGGCGCGGCGTCAGCGGACGCAGCAGCCCGACCAGCTGTTCGGCGCTCAGATCCGCCGGCGCCTGGCGCACCATGTCGACGATCGGCGTGTTGTGCGCATACTGCTGCAGCGCGGCTTTATCCGCCAACAGACCGATCAGCTTTTCGTCGCGCGACAGCGCGGCGTATTTATCGACGATCGGCGTGGTGTTCTGCGTCAGTTCGAAATGGCTGCGCAGCGCCTGCGCCAGCGGCAGGGTTTGCCCTTCCACCTCCACCGGTTCGTCGCCTTTCAGCCACAATAGCTGCACCAGTTCGTCCACCAGCGCCGGATCGTTGTCGAACCATACGCCGAGCGCATCGCCAGGCTGGTAGCGCAGGCCCGAATCGCCCAAATCGATCTCGATATGGCGCACGTCTTTATCGGACGCGCGGCCGGTAATTTTCTGCTTGACCGCCAGTTGGGCGGTGAGCGGTTGTTCCTTGCTGTACGGGCTGCTGTCGATCAGGTCGACCGCGCCGCTGGCCAACGCGCCCGGCGCGGCGCTTTCCGCCGGCGCGCGCGCCTTCAGCACCGACACCACCTGTTTGCGCCAGGCGGCGGCCAGTTCCTGATACTCCACGTCGGCATCCACGCGCTCCACCAGGCGCTCGGCGCCCAGTTCGGCCAACTTGGCGTCGAAATCTTTACCGGACTGACAGAAATTCTCATAAGAGGTGTCGCCCAGCCCGAACACCGCAAACGCGGTGTCACTCAGCTTCGGCGCCTTTTTCGAGAACAGGTATTTATGCAGCGCCACCGCTTCTTCCGCCGGCTCGCCTTCCCCTTGCGTGGAGGCGACGATCACCAGCAGGCGCTCTTGCGCTATCTGCTTGAACTTGTAATCGCCGGCGCTGATCAGCGTGGCGTTCAGATTGGCGGCCAGCAAATCATCGCGCAGCTGCTCCGCCAGGCGGCGCGCATTGCCGGTCTGCGAAGCGGAAATGATGGTGATGCCGGCGGCGGCAGGGGCGGCGGGCGCAATGGCCACGGCTCCTGGCTGTTGATTGACCATGCCCCAAAAATAACCGGACAGCCACGCCAGCTGCGTCGGCGAATAGTCGCCGATCGTCGCCTGCAGGCGTGCCAGCTGTTCGGGCGTCAGCGGGAGCAAAGATGTTGGAGGAGCCTGAGTCGTCATTGCTGTACTTATTTCCTATACTTAGCGCCTTTCCTGCCAGGCGCGCGCCAGTGTCAGTCGCTGTCTCTTCGCTGCGTCGGGTGTGCGGAAAAGATCAGGAGAGTTTGTAAGGTTACCGAGCAGAATAGCAACGATTAAATAAGGGATAGCAATAAATCATAACCAAAATGACTAAGCTGTTTTTCTGGTAAGGGATAACGCTTAAACCGTTAAACAAAGTTTTTTATCCAGATGAAAATAAAGCACTTTTTTTCATCATTTTTTCACCGTTCAACATTTCGGCTCATAACCCCAGCCGATAGGTGCCGCAGACACCAAACAAAAAAAGTGTTAACCGGATGCGTTTGCCGTGGCGGTAGACCATAACGGTATAAATGGCAAGCAGACGCGCTTTCCGGTACTATGCGGCGGTTTTTGAGTCAATGAGGCCGTAATAATGGCAACCACGCTGTTTAAAGATTTTCAGTTTGAAGCCGCACACCGTTTGCCGCATGTGCCGGAGGGCCACAAATGCGGCCGTCTGCATGGGCATTCGTTTATGGTGCGTCTGGAAGTGACCGGTGAAGTGGATCCCCACACCGGTTGGGTGATGGATTTCGCCGAGCTCAAGGCTGTGTTTTCCCCGATCTGGGAGCGGCTGGATCACCATTATCTGAACGATATTCCAGGATTGGAAAATCCCACCAGCGAAGTGCTCGCCGCCTGGATTTGGCAGCAGCTCAAGCCCCAGTTACCGGAACTGACTGCGGTGATGGTGAAAGAGACCTGTACGGCGGGATGCGTATATAAAGGTTGATGCCGTGAGGGTATGTGCAGATACCCTCACACTACCTCGCCTTGCAGATCCAGACGCCGCGCCGTCCAGGGCCTTTCCGACAGGCTCAGCGCCATTCCCCCTCGATAGACAAACGTTTTGCTCTCGCCATCCTCAATGAACGCCGTCTCGTTTTCCATCGCCCGATAGCCGGCGCCGGTATAGTACTTTTCGCTTACCGCAAACAGTATGGAATACGCGATCCCTTTACTGCTCAAATAGTCATGCGCCTTCACCAGCATGTTTGCGGTCACGCCGCGGCGCCGATGCGTGTGTGCCACGGCCACCAGCCCGATGATGCCGATCACCTCGGCCTCACCGTCAATCAACACCGGCCGCTCATGCACCGCCAGTTGGCCGACGATCGCCTCGCCTTCCGTGGCGGTCACCAGGCAAGCCGGCACCTGCCGCCGATAAAATCCGTCGGTTATCTCGGGGAAAGCGTCGGACAACAACGAACGAATCGACCGCAATTCCGCTTCCGTCACCGCCTCGAATGCACGCGATACAATTTTCACCGTAACTCCCGTCCCGTTCGAAGGCCTGCGGCCAATAAAACACTCAGGCGATATTCAGATATTTGTGGGTCTGCATCGACAGCCGCCAATTGCGCGCAATGCAGGTTTCGATGCACAGGCGGGTCGCCTCTTCTTTCTGGCTGATCGGCTGCAGCGCGATAATGCGCGCCTTATCGTCCTGCAGCGTCGCCAGCAGCGCATCCAGCGCCTCGATATCGCGCTCGCGCGCCACCGGATGCTTCACCTCGTCGGCGCGCCGCAGCGCCTGATCCAGCACCTTCATGCCGCCGCGCATATTCACCTTGGGCGAAACCGTCACCCAGGTGTTGGCGGAGCAGCGAACTTCGTGGGTGCCGCTGGTTTCAATCTGGCAACGGTAGCCGTGCTGCTCGAACAGCTCGGTCAACGGCGCCAGATCGTAGATGCAGGGTTCACCGCCGGTGATCACCACATGGCGCGCGGTGTAACCTTGTTGGCGCATCACCGCCAACAGCTGCTCGGCGCCGGCATTGCCCCAGGCGTCGCTCTCTTCTGTCTTGACCAGGATCCGTTGCAGGTCGACTTCCCGATGGGCTTCCTTTTCCCAGGTATGTTTGGTGTCGCACCAGCTGCACCCTACCGGGCAGCCCTGCAGGCGGATGAAAATGGCCGGAACGCCGGTGAAAAAGCCTTCGCCCTGCAAGGTTTGGAACATCTCGTTGATCGGGTACTGCATCGGTTTCTCAATCTGGAAAAGTAAAAAGCGATTATCGCAGATTCCGGCCCGGCGACCAAACGGCCAAAATTGTATTAAATTTTATCCTCCGCGCCGCCGTCAGCATATCTCACCGCCAATGGCGTTCATTTAATTTGTTAACCGGTCTTTGGCCTTTCATCGGCGGTGCAACCTGCTCCACAGAAAACAACACGCAGTTAACAAATAAGATAATTATATTTGACATAAAGCGCCGACGCGCAGATGTATATACAAGCAAACACAAGCCGAGCGCCAGTTTCGGCCACGTTCCATCCATCACGACTACATCTGCGTTTAGAGGGTGCCATGACTCATTCCACCAGCGAGTTAAACATTCAACAGGCCATCGACGACAGCAAGTTTTCGCTGTTTCACTGGACACTGATCATTCTCGGATTTCTGATCCTCGCCATCGACGGCTTCGATACCGCCGCCATGGGCTATATCGCCCCCTCGGTCGCCAAAGACTGGGGCATCGTGAAGCAGGATCTGGGGCCGGTGCTGAGCGCTGCGCTGCTGGGGCTGTCGCTCGGCGCGCTGATCGCCGGGCCGATCTCCGACCGCATCGGCCGCAAGCGCGTGCTGGTGTTTTCCTGCCTGTTCTTCGGCCTGTCGAGCCTGGCCACCGCCTACGCCGGTTCGCTCAACAGCCTGACGCTGTGGCGCTTCCTCACCGGTCTCGGGCTGGGGGCGGCGATGCCCAACGCTATTACCTTGATCTCCGAATACGCGCCGCAGCGCTGCCGTTCGCTGGCGATCAACACCATGTACTGCGGTTTTCCGCTGGGCGCGGCCGGCGGCGGCGCCATTTCATCGTGGCTGATCCCGAACTACGGCTGGCACAGCGTGCTGCTGCTCGGCGCCATCGCGCCGCTGGTCTTGACTGTCCTGCTGATCCTGCTGCTGCCGGAGTCGGTTAAATATATGGTTAACCGCGGCCAGGATGCGGCGAAGATCAAGCGCATCGCGCAGCGCTTCGTCAGCCGGAGCCTCGACGGCGTGACGCGTTTTTATCTGTACGAAGAGAAGCTGACGCAGACCAAGACCAGCGTCGGCCTGCTGTTCAGCCGCCCTTACCTGCTCGGCACGCTGATGCTGTGGCTGACCTACTTTATGGGGCTGGTGATCTACTACGTGTTGCTGAGCTGGATGCCAATCCTGATGCAGGGATTGGGCTATCAGTTGGAGCAATCGGCGATGCTCACCTCGCTGTTCACCTTCGGCGGCACGCTGGGCATCTTGGTGGCCGGCTGGTTGATGGACCGCTGGAATGCGCACAAAGTAGTCTCGAGCGGCTTTGTCGTCACCGCCTTGCTGATCGTGGCGATGGCCACCGAGGATAAACAGATCGTGCTGCTGGGCGCCTTCATCTTCCTGATGGGCGTCACCATGAACGGCGCGCAGTCCGGGCTGCAAACGCTGGCGGCGACCTTCTACCCGACCCACAGCCGCGCCACCGGCATCGCCTGGATGCAGGGCATCGGCCGCTTCGGCGGCGTCGCCGGCACCATGATGGGCGCCCAACTGCTGGCGATGCAGTGGGAAGTGCAGAGCATCCTGATGTTCCTGTGCGTGCCGGCGCTGATCGCCGCCATCGCCACGGTGTGCAAGATGAGCCGCAAACCGACGCTGCAGCCGGCCGCCTGACCCTTGCAAGCCCGCCCACGGCGGGCTTTCTTCCTGCGGTGATAGGGCTTTTTTATCCTCCGCCGTCAACTGTAATCAGACTGTAAAAATATTGTGACTAGCCGCCCAAAAATGAGTCAATTTTAATTCATTTTTGCCGAACAGCTCACTTTTCTCCGGCTTTCCGTACCTGAGACCGGCGATAAAAAATCGCATATCAACCTGATATAAAAAGAAAATAACTTTTTCTTATGCCACTTTTCAGCGGCAACTGGTCAGTGTTGCATATGCTTGTACATACAAGTATATGTTAATAAGCCCTACGCATTGTTATGCCGTGGTACTCATCCCCACCGCGGCATGGAATCTGCACCGATACTGTTTGAGGAAACTGCTGTGACTACAAATAACAAAGTTCGCAATGTCGATGTACGCGCGCCACGCGGCACACAATTAAACGCAAAAAGCTGGCTGACCGAAGCGCCGTTACGCATGCTGATGAACAACCTCGATCCTGAAGTTGCGGAGAACCCACACGAGCTGGTGGTGTACGGCGGCATCGGCCGCGCCGCGCGCGACTGGGATTGCTACGACAAGATCGTCGAAACCCTGAAAACGCTGGAAGAAGACGAAACCCTGCTGGTGCAGTCCGGCAAACCGGTCGGCGTCTTCAAAACCCACAGCAACGCGCCGCGCGTGCTGATCGCCAACTCCAACCTGGTGCCGCACTGGGCAACCTGGGAACACTTCAACGAGCTGGACGCCAAAGGCCTGGCGATGTACGGCCAGATGACCGCCGGCAGCTGGATCTACATCGGCAGCCAGGGCATCGTTCAGGGCACCTATGAAACCTTCGTCGAAGCGGGCCGCCAGCACTACGACGGCAGCCTGCAGGGGCGCTGGGTGCTGACCGCCGGTCTGGGCGGCATGGGCGGCGCGCAGCCGCTGGCAGCGACGCTGGCGGGCGCCTGCTCGCTGAACATCGAATGTCAGCAGAGCCGCATCGATTTCCGTCTGAAAACCCGCTACGTCGATGAGCAGGCCAAAGATCTGGACGACGCGCTGGCCCGCATCAAGAAATACACCTCAGAAGGCAAAGCCATCTCCATCGCTCTGTGCGGCAACGCGGCGGAAATCCTGCCTGAGCTGGTGCGCCGCGGCGTGCGCCCGGACATGGTCACCGACCAGACCAGCGCCCACGATCCGCTGAACGGCTACCTGCCGAAGGGCTGGAGCTGGGAAGAGTATCGCCAGCGCGCTCAAACCGAGCCGGCCAAAGTGGTCGCCGCCGCCAAGCAATCGATGGCCGATCACGTCAAAGCCATGCTGGCGTTCCAGCAGATGGGCGTGCCGACCTTCGACTACGGCAACAACATTCGCCAGATGGCGAAAGAAACCGGCGTCGACAACGCCTTCGACTTCCCGGGCTTCGTGCCGGCCTACATCCGTCCGCTGTTCTGCCGCGGCATCGGGCCGTTCCGCTGGGCGGCGCTGTCCGGCGATCCGCAGGACATCTACAAAACCGACGCCATGGTGAAAGAGCTGATCCCGGATGACGAGCACCTGCACCGCTGGCTGGACATGGCGCGCGAGCGCATCAGCTTCCAGGGCCTGCCGGCGCGCATCTGCTGGGTTGGCCTCGGCCAGCGCGCCAAGCTGGGCCTGGCGTTCAACGAGATGGTGCGCCGCGGCGAACTGTCCGCTCCGATCGTCATCGGCCGCGACCATCTGGATTCCGGCTCCGTTTCCAGCCCGAACCGTGAAACCGAAGCGATGAAAGACGGCTCCGATGCCGTTTCCGACTGGCCGCTGCTGAACGCGCTGCTGAATACCGCCAGCGGCGCCACCTGGGTTTCCCTGCACCACGGCGGCGGCGTCGGCATGGGCTTCTCCCAACACTCCGGCATGGTGATCGTCTGCGACGGCACCGACGAAGCCGCCGAGCGCATCGCCCGCGTCCTGCACAATGACCCGGCTACCGGGGTCATGCGTCACGCCGACGCCGGTTACGATATCGCTATCGACTGCGCCCGCGAGCAAGGCCTGAACCTGCCGATGGTTGCCGCGACCCAAGGAGAAAAAGCATGAAAGCGCTGACTATTCGCCCTGGCAAACTGACGCTGGCCCAGCTACGCGACGTGTATCAACACCCGGTGACGCTGACGCTGGACGACAACGCCTACGGCCCTATCCAGCAGAGCGTGGCCTGCGTGGAACGCATCGTTGAAGAAAACCGCACCACTTACGGCATCAACACCGGGTTTGGCCTGCTGGCTTCGACCCGCATCGCCCGTGACGATTTGGAAAACCTGCAGCGTTCAATCGTGCTGTCACACGCCGCAGGCGTGGGCGAGCCCACCGACGACAATCTGGTGCGCCTGATCATGGTGCTGAAAATCAACAGCCTGTCGCGCGGCTTCTCCGGCATTCGTCTGGAAGTCATCCAGGCGCTGATCGCGCTGGTCAACGCCGAAGTTTATCCGCATATCCCGCTGAAGGGCTCGGTCGGCGCCTCCGGCGACCTGGCGCCGCTGGCGCACATGAGCCTGGTGCTGCTGGGCGAAGGCCAGGCGCGTCATCAGGGCCAATGGCTGCCGGCGACCGAAGCGCTGGCCAAGGCCGGTCTGAAACCGCTGACGCTGGCAGCGAAAGAGGGCCTGGCGCTGCTGAACGGCACCCAGGTCTCCGCCGCCTTCGCGCTGCGCGGCCTGTTCGACGCGGAAGACCTGTTCGCCGCCGCGACCGTGGCGGGCAGCCTGACGGTGGAAGCGGCGCTGGGCTCCCGCAGCCCGTTCGATGCGCGTATCCATGAGGTGCGCGGCCAGCGCGGCCAGATCGACGCCGCCCTCGCCTACCGCCACCTGCTCGGCGCGCGCAGCGAAGTCTCCGACTCGCACCGCAACTGCGAAAAAGTGCAGGATCCTTACTCCCTGCGCTGCCAGCCGCAGGTGATGGGCGCCTGCCTGACGCAGATCCGCCAGGCCGCCGAGGTGCTGGAAATCGAAGCCAACGCCGTCTCCGATAACCCGCTGGTGTTCGCCGAACAGGGCGACGTGCTGTCCGGCGGCAACTTCCACGCCGAACCGGTAGCGATGGCCGCCGATAACCTGGCGCTGGCGTTTGCCGAAATCGGTTCGCTGTCCGAACGCCGCATCTCGCTGATGATGGACAAACACATGTCGCAACTGCCGCCGTTCCTGGTGGAAAACGGCGGCGTGAACTCCGGCTTCATGATCGCTCAGGTCACCGCCGCGGCGCTGGCCAGCGAAAACAAAGCGCTGGCGCATCCGTCGAGCGTCGACAGCATCCCGACCTCCGCCAACCAGGAAGACCACGTCTCCATGGCGCCAGCCGCCGGTCGCCGCCTGTGGAGCATGGCGGACAACGTGCGCGGCATTCTGGCGGTCGAATGGCTGGCCGCCTGCCAGGGCCTGGATTTCCGCAACGGCCTGAAGACCTCGGAAGGTCTGGAGCAGGCGCGCCGTCTGCTGCGCGAGCATGTCAGTTTCTACGACAAGGATCGTTTCTTCGCCCCCGACATTGAAGCCGCCAGCCAACTCTTGGCGGCCGGTCACCTGACATCGCTGCTGCCTGCGGCGCTGCTGCCTAGCCAGGCATAATCATCACACACTGAATCACGCAGTTTGTTCTGCCCCGCCGGGTGCGTTCCACCCGGTGCGGGCAGCGCGTGCCTGTTCGGCAAACACTTAACGGGAAACAACATGCGTAACGAAACGACACAACTCAGACGCGGACTAAACGCGCGGCATATCCGTTTCATGGCTCTCGGCTCGGCGATCGGCACCGGCCTGTTCTACGGCTCCGCCGGCGCCATCCAACTGGCCGGCCCGGCGGTGCTGCTGGCCTATCTGGTGGGCGGCGCGGCGGTATTCATGGTGATGCGCGCGCTGGGTGAAATGGCGGTGCATCAGCCGATTTCCGGCTCGTTCGGCCACTACGCCAGCCACTATCTCGGCCCGCTGGCCGGGTTCCTCACCGGCTGGACCTACACCTTCGAAATGGTGATCGTCGCCCTGGCGGACGTCACCGCCTTCGGCATCTATATGGGGCTGTGGTTCCCGGACGTCGCTCAGTGGGTTTGGGTGCTCAGCATCATCCTGTTTATCGGCGCGCTCAACCTGTGCAGCGTCAAGGTCTTCGGCGAGCTGGAGTTCTGGCTGTCGCTGGTCAAGGTCGCCGCCATCGTGGCGATGATCGTCGGCGGTGCAGCGGTGATGCTGTTCGGTTTCGGGCAAACCCAGCACGCCACCGGCATCAGCAACCTGTGGCAACACGGCGGCTTTATGCCTAACGGCATCGGCGGCGTGGTCGCGTCATTGGCGGTGGTGATGTTCGCCTTCGGCGGCATCGAGATCATCGGCATTACCGCCAGCGAGGCGAAAGACCCCGCCAAAGTGCTGCCGAAGGCGATCAACGCCGTGCCGGTGCGCATCCTGCTGTTTTACGTGCTGACGCTGACGGTGCTGATGGCTATCTATCCGTGGAACAGCATCGGCCAGAACGGCAGCCCGTTCGTTGAGATCTTCAGCAACCTCGGCATCAGCTCCGCCGCCAACGTGCTGAACGTGGTGGTGATCACCGCGGCCATTTCGGCCATCAACAGCGACATCTTCGGCGCCGGCCGCATGATGTACGGCATGGCGCAGGACGGCCAGGCGCCGCGCAGCTTCACCAAGCTGACCGCCAGCGGCGTGCCGTGGATGACGGTGCTGGTCATGTCAATCGCCCTGCTGCTGGCGGTGGTGCTCAACTACCTGATCCCGGAGAAGGTCTTCATGATCATCGCCTCGATCGCCACCTTCGCCACCGTCTGGGTGTGGCTGATGATCCTGCTGTCGCAGATCGTCATGCGCCGCACGCTGTCGCCGGAAGAAACGCGTCAGTTGAGCTTCCCGGTGCCGTGGTGGCCGGTGGCGCCGGCATTGGCGACCGCCTTTATGGCGTTCGTCATCGGCCTGCTCGGCTACTTCGAAGAGAGCCGCATCGCGCTGTACGTCGGGCTGGTGTGGATCGCGTTCCTCACAGCGGCTTACTGGCTGTGGGTGCGCAAAAAAGGCGGCGGTTCGCCGGTGACCACCGCGACGCAACAGATGTAACGCTCGCTTCGGCCAAAACCCGCTGCGGCGGGTTTTTTTATTGCGCCTGCGCCAGCGCCTGCAGGATATCCGCCTGCAGATCGTCAAACGCCTCCAGCCCGGCGGACAGCCGCACCAGCCCCTCGCTGATGTGGTGCCGTTTCCGCTCTTCCGGCGTGTAGGCCGAGTGCGTCATGCTGGCCGGGTGTTGCGCCAGGCTTTCGCAATCGCCCAGGCTGACCGCGCGCAAGATGAGCTGCAGCGCATTGAGGAAGCGAATGCCCGCACGCATTCCGCCCCGCAGTTCAAACGCCAGCATGCCACCGGGGCGCGCCATTTGCCGCTGCGCCAACGCATGCTGCGGGAAGTTCGCCAGGCCGGGGTAATACACCCGCTCGATCGCCGGATGCTCCGTCAGCATCTCCGCCAGGCGCTGCGCGTTATCGCAATGACGATCCATGCGCAGCGGCAGGGTTTTCATCCCGCGCAGCACCAGCGCGGCATCCTGCGCCGACAGTACCGCCCCGGTCATGTCCTTTAGCCCCTCCAGACGGATCGCTTCGGCCAACGCCTGACGCGTCACCGCTATTCCGGCCAGGAGATCGCCGTGTCCGCCGAGGTACTTGGTCGCCGAGTGCACCACGATATCGGCGCCTAGCGCCAAAGGCCGCTGCAGATAGGGCGTGCAATAGGTGTTGTCCACCAGCAACAGCGCCTGATGCCGATGGGCAATCTCCGCCACGGCGGCGATATCGATCAAACGCATATTGGGATTGGCCGGCGTTTCGCAATACACCAGGCGGGTACGCGGTCCAATGGCCGCCGCCAGCCGCTCCGGCCGGGTCAGATCAACGTGGGTTATCTTGACGCCAAAGTGCGCCAGGCCATGATGAAAGTAGCTGAAGGTGCAACCATACACGGTTTCGTCGACAATCAGCTCATCGCCCGGTCTGAGCAGCGTCCAGCAACAGGCGGTGATCGCCCCCATGCCGGAAGCGAACGCCACCGCCGCCTCCCCCTCCTCCAGGTTGGCGATGCGTTGCTCGAGCAGGTTTAACGTCGGATTGGCGATGCGCGAGTAAAAGTACCCCGGCTCGGTGCCGGCAAAGCAGGCGCCGCCGTATTCCGCAGTGGGAAAAGCAAACGTAGAGCTCATAAACACCGGCGGAGACAGTGCCCCCTGATACCGCTGCGGATCGTAGCCGTAATGAATAGCCCGGGTGGCAAAGTCGTGGCCAACTGCTGTAGCGGACATAACACAACTCCTTACCTGAGTGGGTGAAGCTTAATTTTTTGATTCATCCGAAAGGGCCGGCGGCAATGCGCTGTCTCGCGTGCGCTGGCCGATGATTTGTAAAGTACGCAGCAGCAGCGTCAACCCCAGCACGGTATCCGGCTGCTTCAGCAAGGCGTACAGCGCGCGAAAACTGGCCGGCGGAGGATTCAATTGCAGCTCGCTGTGCGCCATCTGCAGCGCCGTTCCGCCTTCCCAACCGATGGTCACCAAACCTTCAAAGACGCCGGCCAGTTTCTCCACCAGCGCGTTGTCGGCGATGTCCACCGCGTCCGACAGCAGCGACAACAGATCGACCACGTTATCCAAACGGCCGCCCGCCAGCAGCGGCTGCAGTTTCTCGAGCAACGCCGCCAATGATTGCAGGTCAGCCGCGTGCACCGTGCTTTCCGTCATATCAGCCCCCTTACCGTGGCCCAGTAAAGGCCGCGGTTGAACCCGTTGCGCAGCATGCCGCCCGCCTTGGTGGCGGGCGTCGGCAGCACGTCGTGACGGTAGTCGTACACCAGCGGCATGCCGGCATTCAGCCCCATTTGCGCGACCGCCTGCACCTTGCCGTCATAATGGCTCACGGTTTGGCCCAGCCGCATTTCCGCCACGATGTTGTCGGCAATGACCGGCGCCTGATTATGGCAAGAGCCGCCGGCCTTGCTGACCGGCAAATCCACGGTATCGCCTATGACATACACCCCCTGCTGGCCGTAGACCTGCAGCGTTTGATGATCGGTCGGCAGCCAGCCTTCGCCGTTTTGGCTCTCGCTCAACCCGGTATTGCGCACCGCCTCCACTGCACGGATGGGCGGCGTCGCCATCAGAATGTCGAACGGCTGTTCTTCCCCCTCGGCGGAATAGGCGATGTTGCGCTGAGCGTCCACCCGGCTGAGGGTAAACCCACGCTGGTGGCGAATGTCGCGCGCGGCAAAAATGGCGGGTAGCGCCTCGCCGGTCGGGCGCTGTAAAAACAGACAGTTGCGCAGCAGTTGAGAAATGGTTGGGTAGGTATAAACGATCTCCACCGCCTTGCGCACGCCGCGCCGCCGCAGGTAGTCGTCCAGCATCAGGGTGGTTTCAATCGGCGCGATGCCGCACTGATGGGGCACATTAGGCGTTTCAGGGAAGGACACGGTGATGAAAATGCGGCCTTTCTCGATCGTCGACAGCTTATGCGCCAACCGCCGCGCGGCCTGATACTGGTAGAAATGATCGCCCGCCTGCGCCAACCCTTCGATGCGCTCCGGCCAGGGCACGCAGCCGGTGGCGAAAACCAGGAAGTCATACGGATAATGCTTGCCGCTTTGCGTAATGATATACCGCTGTTTTAAATCAAAAGATTCCGCTTTATCGACGACAAACTGTATTTCCGGCCGCAACAAACTCCGCTGTGAACGCGTGAGCTCCTGCTTGAAAAAATTATTGAATGCAACATACATAAACGCCGGCTTGTAATAATGCAGCGGCGAATCCGAAATCATTAATAACTCAACTTTATTATTGAGAATTTCCCAGTGCAATTTCACGGCCAGCAGATTGGCTAGCATGGTGCCGCCGGTTCCACCGCCGACAATGACGACTCGCTGTCGCATCTGGCCCTCCCCCAGCCGAAACCCGGCAGTATGAAAGAACGCATTACGATGATGGCGATATTTAACGGCAAGAAAAAAATAACGCCGCCTTATTGGCAGTCTAGTAACGAATAATTATAAAGCAAATAAAAACGGAATATAAAAACCGGCAAGAAAACTGCACAATAAAATTACTAGGTTAAACGCAGCGATTATTAATAAATAAAACAGGGTTAACATCGGGACGTCAGCCATAAAAAAACCCGCCGCGGCGGGTTTTTATTTAGCAACCGAATCGGTCGAACTTACTGGCCTTTAACTTCTTTCAGGCCGTTGAACGGCGCACGGTCACCCAGCGCTTCTTCGATGCGGATCAGTTGGTTGTACTTGGCAACGCGGTCAGAACGGCTCATGGAACCGGTTTTGATCTGGCCAGCTGCAGTACCTACCGCCAGGTCGGCGATGGTTGCGTCTTCGGTTTCACCGGAACGGTGAGAGATCACCGCAGTGTAGCCGGCGTCTTTCGCCATCTTGATAGCCGCCAGCGTTTCGGTCAGAGAACCGATCTGGTTGAACTTGATCAGGATGGAGTTAGCGATGCCTTTCTCGATGCCTTCTTTCAGGATCTTGGTGTTGGTCACGAACAGATCGTCGCCCACCAGCTGGATTTTGTCGCCCAGCACTTTGGTCTGGTAAGCGAAGCCCGCCCAGTCGGATTCATCCAGGCCGTCTTCGATAGACACGATTGGGTACTGTTTGGTCAGCTCTTCCAGGAAGTGAGTGAACTCTTCGGAAGTGAAGGCTTTGTTGCCTTCGCCGGCCAGCACGTATTTACCGTCTTTGTAGAATTCGGAAGCCGCGCAGTCCATCGCCAGAGTGACGTCTTTGCCCAGCTCGTAGCCCGCCGCTTTTACCGCTTCAGCGATAACCGCCAGCGCTTCGGCGTTGGAACCCAGGTTTGGCGCGTAGCCGCCTTCGTCGCCCACGGCGGTGTTCATGCCTTTGGCTTTCAGAACTTTCGCCAGGTGGTGGAACACTTCGGAACCGATACGCACCGCTTCTTTCAGGGTCTTCGCGCCAACCGGCTGAATCATGAATTCCTGAATGTCGACGTTGTTGTCAGCGTGCTCGCCGCCGTTGATGATGTTCATCATCGGCAGTGGCATGGAGAATTTGCCTGGGGTGCCGTTCAGTTCAGCGATGTGCTCGTACAGCGGCATGCCTTTAGAGGCTGCGGCCGCTTTCGCTGCTGCCAGGGAAACCGCCAGAATGGCGTTGGCGCCGAAGTTGGATTTGTTTTCGGTGCCGTCCAGCTCGATCATGATCTTGTCGATGTTCGCCTGGTCTTTGGCATCTTTACCCAGTACTGCCTGAGCAATCGGACCGTTTACTGCAGCAACGGCTTTCAGTACGCCTTTACCCAGGAAACGAGACTTGTCACCGTCACGCAGTTCCAGCGCTTCGCGGGAACCGGTAGAAGCACCTGACGGCGCAGCAGCCAGGCCGACGAAACCGCCTTCCAGATGAACTTCGGCTTCAACAGTCGGGTTACCGCGGGAGTCGATGATTTCACGACCGATGACTTTAACGATTTTGGACATTAGGTTTTCCTCAGTACAAGTTAAACTAAAACTCCAGACAAACAGCGCGCGGTTCTCACCGCGCGCCGCCTACCAAATATTTTATTTCACCTGGCGCTTCTGATGCTCGCCTGCGGCTTTCACGAAGCCGGCGAACAGCGGATGCCCATCACGCGGCGTCGATGTAAATTCCGGGTGGAATTGACAGGCCACAAACCACGGGTGATTCGGCAGTTCAATGATCTCGACCAGCTTGTTGTCGGCGGAACGACCGGCGACACGCAGCCCTGCGGCTTCGATCTGCTTCAACAGCATGTTGTTAACTTCGTAACGGTGACGATGACGCTCGACAATGGTCGGTTCGCCGTACAGCTGACGCACCAGGCTGTTGTCGCTCAGGTTGCACTGTTGGCCACCTACGCGCATCGTGCCGCCCAAATCGCTTTCTTCGCTGCGCACTTCGACGTTGCCGTCTTCATCGCGCCATTCGGTGATCAACGCCACCACCGGGTACTTACAGTCTGGCATAAACTCGGTGGAGTTGGCGTTCTCCATCCCCGCCACGTTGCGAGCGAACTCCATCAACGCCACCTGCATGCCCAGGCAAATGCCCAGGTAAGGAATGTTGTTCTCGCGCGCATAGCGTGCGGTCATCACTTTGCCTTCCACGCCGCGGTAGCCGAAGCCGCCCGGGATCAGGATCGCGTCCAGCCCTTTCAGCACTTCCACGCCGCGGGTTTCCACGTCCTGCGAGTCGATCAGCTTGATGTTCACGGTCAGACGGTTTTTCAGCCCGCCGTGCTTCAGCGCTTCGATCACCGACTTGTAGGCGTCCGGCAACTCAACGTATTTGCCGACCATACCGATGGTCACTTCGCCGCCCGGATTGGCTTCTTCGTAGATCACCTGTTCCCATTCGGCCAGGTTGGCTTCCGGCGCGTTCAGGCTGAATCGTTTACAAATATAATCGTCCAGCCCCTGAGATTTCAATAGGCCTGGGATTTTATAAATAGAATCAACGTCTTTCAGAGAGATAACCGCTTTTTCCGGCACGTTGCAGAAAAGCGCGATTTTCGCGCGTTCGTTAGCAGGAACCGCGCGGTCGGAACGGCAAATCAGCACATCAGGCTGAATACCGATGGAAAGCAGCTCTTTTACGGAATGCTGGGTCGGCTTGGTTTTCACTTCGCCCGCCGCCGCCATGTACGGCACCAGCGTCAGGTGCATGTACAGGGTGTGCTCGCGGCCCACTTCCACCGCCATCTGACGGATGGCTTCGAGGAACGGCAGCGATTCGATATCGCCGACGGTGCCGCCGATTTCCACCAGCACCACATCATGGCCTTCGCCGCCTTCGATGATGCGTTCTTTGATCGCGTTGGTGATGTGCGGAATGACCTGCACGGTCGCGCCCAGATAGTCGCCGCGGCGTTCTTTACGCAGCACGTCGGAGTAGATGCGGCCGGTGGTGAAATTGTTGCGACGCGACATTTTGGTGCGGATGAAGCGCTCGTAGTGACCCAAATCCAGATCGGTTTCTGCGCCGTCTTCGGTGACGAAAACTTCCCCATGCTGAATCGGGCTCATGGTGCCCGGATCCACGTTGATGTACGGGTCCAGTTTCATGATGGTAACGTTGAGGCCACGGGCTTCAAGAATAGCCGCCAGAGAGGCTGCGGCAATGCCTTTACCCAGAGAGGATACGACCCCGCCGGTCACAAAAATATAATTAGTTGTCATGCTGAACCTGAGAGTTTAGGTTTAAAGACGATGGAAGAACCAGGACGGGAAAGTAGTATACCCGAACCTCTCCTGACCTACAAACGATCGTTTTGCTGTCCATCATCTCGGCCGCCCTCCCGTGTTCATCAGGGTTTACTCCGCCGGCGCGCCCAAAACCCTCCAGTAAATACAAAGAGTTAGCGGAGAAAATTTCTTTTTACCGCCCCTCTCGAGCGATAAAACACCTTAGATTTCAGTTTGTTGGCCTTTTGCTGCCGACGGCAGCCCTGCGCCTGTGACCTGACCGTAAGCTTAACCGTTTCAGCCTGAGTGAACCTTGTCGTCGATCAACATTGTAGCGGCCACCCGTTTTTCCTGCTTTACCCAAGTATTCAAATGAAGATTAAAAACCCTATCCGCTGATTTGATCATTTCCGGGCGATGAGCAACAAAAATGCGTGTTATTGGCAGTTGTCCGATGGCGCGAGTGATCTTTTTCTCGTTATCAATATCGAGATCGCTGGTTGCCTCATCAAGCAACAGCACGCGAGGTTGCCGATACAGCGCTCTGGCGATGGATATACGCTGGCGTTGCCCGCCAGAAAGCGTGCTGCCAATATCACCGATCATCGAATCATATCCCTGTGGGAATGCGCTGATTTCCTCATCAATGGCGGCATGGTTGGCACATTCAGCCATACGTTCCACATCGGGGGATGCGGTAAAACCGGTAATATTCTGCTGTATGGTTCCGGCCAAGAGTTTGTCATCCTGCATGACAAAAGCGACATGTTCACGAATGTCCCGTTTGCTCATGCCGGACAGCCCCACGTTATTGATGAAAACATCCCCTTCAGTAGATTCGTACAGCCCCGCCAGCACATGGAGGAAGGTTGACTTCCCACACCCGGACGGCCCGACAATCGCGACGTTTTCCCCCGGCATAACCTCAAGATTGATCCCCTCGAAGATATTGCGCTCGGTGTGGGAATGGCGGAACGCCAAGTTGCGGATTACGATATGCCCATTCAGCTGTAGCGACACATGCTCCCCCTCATCCCTTTCCACAGGCGAAACAGCTACGTCCGTCAGACGCTGACTGTGCATGGATACCAGACAGAAGTCTGAAACCGCATTGACTAACTTCACCGTGCGGGTCATCACCATATCGGCATAAAGCATCACAGCCAACAAGGCTCCAGTCGTAATGCCTTTATCGAATCCTATGGCGCCGACGCTGAGCACGTAAATCCCGGAAAAACCCACAAGCAGTACAGCCGCCGTGTTGGTCAGTAAATCTAGTTTAAACAGTTGGTTACCTGCATGTGTGCTATTGACCACATGGTTGACCCATTCGCGACGGCGAACCGGCGTCAAATTCAACATTTTGATCGCCCCTATCGCTCTAACGGTCTCAAGGAAATGGGAAGATTGCACCGCTTCGAAGGCGATATGTTCGATTTTACGATTGCGGTATGTGGAGAAAAGGCCCACTTTTAAGGCAGCATAGACACAGGCGGCGATCAGGGGACCGATAGCGAGTACTGGTGAATAACTAAAAATAATAGCCATTGAAATGACAATCACAATCGCGTCCAGGAGGGAGGCGACCATATCGGCCGTGAACGCTTCCTGAATGGCGGTCAACGACTGGAAGCGCGACGCAATGTCACCAGTATGGCGCTTTTCAAAAAATGACAGCGTGAGCCTGATAAGCCGATTAAAGAACATTTCGGCCCATTTGACGCCGAGCGTATAGCGAAGGTTCATCAAAATCCAAGCGCGCACCACGGAAAAGGCGGACTTAATCAGCAATGCTGAAATGACCACAATGCCAACAAAAAATATCCCTTCACGATCAGATGAACGCACCAGCGTATCAATAGTAAATTGTGAAGCGGCAGGCACAGCAATTGAGAGCAGCTCCACCAAAACCGAAAGCATCAGAACACCGGTAAAAATGCGTCTTAACCCCCGTACGCCACGGAAGAGATCGGATACCGTAACATTCCTTTCCAGTGGCTTTTTGTCGAAGGTCTCTGCAGGCCAGGCCTCCATCAAAATGCCGGTAAACTTATCGGAAAGTTCGCGCAAAGAGATGCTGCGCCGGCCAATGGCAGGATCAAGGATCACGGCGCCTCGACGCGTCACTTTCACCAGAACCACAAAATGGTTGAATGACCAGTGAAGAATCGCAGGGCGGCTGAGAGAGCGCAGTTCATCAAGCTCTACGCGTGAAGCGCGAGCCGTCATTCCCACCCGCTCAAACGCAGTAATGAGATCTCGCAGCGTCATCCCATGGCTGCTTACTCCGTGGAGAGTGCGCGCCGAAGCAAGATCGATACGTTTGCCGAAATAGCCGGCCACCATGGCCAAACAGGCCAGACCGCACTCATTCATCTCCGACTGTAGGACCAGCGGCGTTTTTTGCCAGGAAAAAAACATGTCTCAACTCTCAACCGTCATGCGATTAATACTTTGTTTTAATGGCAAAAAAAGCCACTCCCAGATGCGCCTATGCGTCGTCAAAATATCAGCTTCAACGTCCACGCCCACCGGAAGCGCACGCGTGTCCACATCGGGCGTTATCAAGACGCGAAAACGCCGATTATTTCCCGATAAAGCCTCTGGACTCGCGCTGATAGCGGCGACCGTACCGGACACTTTCCCAAACCACTCCCACGGTAATGATGCAACGCGCATGAACACATGCTGACCCGTTTTCACTTCCTGCAACGCGGAGGGTGGGATCCACATTTCAACGAACGGACGCGCGTTTTCCGGCACCACTACCGCAGCAATGGCTCCCGCAGCCACTCTCTGTCCTTCCAAAATGCTCATTGAAGCGACGACGCCATCTAGCGGAGCCACAACCCGAGACTCCACGACCGCAGAGGCATTGATCACCTGTTGTTGCAGCGTAACCTTCTGCTGCTGAATGTCGGTAATGGACTGTTTTTCTTGTGATTCTGAGCGAGCCAGCTCATCCACAAATTGCAGCAGCTCTCCTTTCACCCGCGCGATATTGATTCGATGCGTATTCAGCTGTGCAATAGAGTTATGATATTCGTTCTCGCGCTCAATTTTCTCTTGTACGGTCGTAATACCTTTCTGTAACAGCTGTTGATAAAGCTCCATGCGCTTCTTCAAACCGGCGACACGCTCCGACTCAGCCACCGCCGCGGCTTGAATCGCCACCATTTCCCGTTCTTTGGCGCCGACTTTCTCACGCAAACGCAGGCGTTCTTCCTCCCCCTCTTTACGCCGTTCTCCCGCACGCTTTTGCAATTCAGTGAGTTGGCGCTGAGCCGCATCTTGCAACGCCTGATTCATTCCTCCCCCCGCATAGGCGACGTCGCGTGAAAACGTTGCGATAACATCACCTTTTTTCACCCTTTCTCCCTGGCGGACTTCGATGCGGCCGATGATGCCTTCATGATTGAATACCGCCTCCGCTGCGGAGGGGGTATAGATCACTCGCCCGGTGACAGGGACCCTTTTGGCATAGGTGGTAAATAACAGGAGAATAGCCACCAGCAAAACAGCAGCGGCACTCCATAAGGCAATTGGCAACACTGATGGCGCCGACACGGTAAAATCGCCCAGCCAGGCATTTTTTTTATGCTGCAACGCCTCCGGGCGGAAAAGAGAGTTTTCTTTGTCCATCGCGCTAACGGCTGATATAGAGCAGACGCTCAGGCATATCGATGATCACCTGATGTCCCCGCATGAACTTCATTCCCAACAAGCCGTCGAAATCCAGCTCCTGAGGCGTTGCGCCAAGGGTGACAACGGCCAGATCATCACGAGTCGTCCCTTCACGATCCGTAAAAGCGATTTTTGTCACCCTGCAATCCAGGTTTGATGCTTCAGGTTCAATGTCGCGACAGCCAGAAAACAGGAGGCCTGGCGGCAAACGGTCGGAAAACAACAGAGAATGGCTGGCCGCCGTATCGACAATCAGATGTAAAGACGTATCGCCTGCAGAGGCGATAACGCGTAGCCCAGAGGCAGTGGGTTCAATAGGGTAAGATGCCCATTTCTTTATGTCAGAAGGCAAATCGGCCAACAGTTGCAACCGATCGTTTTTAAAATCCATCAGCACCCGGCGCTCTCGAAAAAGCCCCAATCCCATAACTTCATTCACGGGGACATCACCGCCGATGCTTAATCCCCATGGTTTGAAACTGACCGTTTCAACATTATCGAAAGGAATATTTGAAATAAATAACCGGCTAATTTTCCAGGCGGAGACATTATTTTCTCCACCGGAAACATCCATCAACCGACGAGGCGCTTGTTTCGACACTTCCAGACTCGGATTAGCCACCAAGTTGTCAAGATCGTGTTTATAAAGATGCATCCCCTCCCCGCTGCCGGTATCCAGCATTAAGGTATGAAGGCGGTTATCAATCCGCACATCAATTAGCGGCAATCCACGTTCATCATACCGCAAACGCCCAAAATCAGTGGGTGGATCTGCCATGCTAATGCCGGAAAAAAAGAATGCCAATAAGGATAGTCGTTTGATCATGAGTTAACCTCTAGGTTTTTCATGATTATATCTTCACTCACACCCGATTCAATCAAATGCGAAGCCGCGCGGCTCATAATCTTTCTTATCGACGGACAGAACACGGTTTCACGGTTGAAATCATCGCCTGAGGAATAGCGTTGAATATGGCGACCACCGCCGCAAACTTTTTGCCATACGCAATCAGCGCAAACGATAGGAAGCTGATTATTCACCGCCATATACTTTTTCATCTGCCATGAAGCCAACGTGCCTGACAGCATTAAATCCTGAACATTGCCAATAGGCGTAAATATAGCGTCATTAGTCGTTCTGAGCGTATCATCCACATACAGATCGCCATCGGAGCTCACCGTGAAAGCGAGAGTGTCGCTTCCGGCTTTACTCACCCCCATTACTGGACTGAATTCTGAACTCAACATGGATTGAATGTGCGTATGGAAGTAGCGTACATACACCTCTTTATCCGCATCCAAAAAGAACTCATCCAACGCTGAGCAATAAAAATCTGACAGTCCGTCAGGATCTGTACACGTATCATGGCTTTCATCAGGAATGAGGAAGTCAAATTTTTTGCATTTCAGCACATCAACAAAATGGCGATAAATCTCAGCACCTTTTACCGAGGGATTGGCGACGCACAGGATACCGGGTTCATCGATAAGCCGACCCGCCTTCCAGGCTGCCTGCAGCATCTCCAGCCCTTTTACCGTACCTTCGTAGGTGCTGCGGCCCTTTCTATCCAGACGGTGCCTGTCGTTAATGTGCTTAGGACCATCAATAGAAATACCCACGCTGATATTATATTTCGAGAAAATATCAATCCACTCATTATCAATAAGGATAGCATTTGTTTGGCAGGCCAGGTTGAGCCTGGCGCCTTGATAATCACCTGAAACAAGCTCTTTGCAGGCATTATCGAAACGCTCTTTCCCCATCATTAACGGCTCGCCGCCATGAAAATCAACCTGCACCGTTTCTATTTCATACTCCTGACAGGCCCGCTCGAAGAACCCCCTCAGGTTTTTAATGATGTTATGAGAAATAATTGGCTTTGAATTTATTGCCAAATCATTACCCAGGTTGAATACATAGCAATACGTGCAGTTAATGTTGCATCGTTCACTAACCTTTAGAATTATTTCAAGATGCTTTATTTTTTTCTTATTCGTCATTGCCTGCACCACGGTTCCACAAAGGAGGAAATGCAGGGTGGTTTCCCACCCTGCACCAAGACTAATTAGAAACTCTTGGACCAACGCGCAAAGGCGTTGACCCAACCGCCAGAAACGCTATCCAGCATAGATTGAGCCAGTGCTTTTCGTGCGTCTTTTTTATCAGCTGCAACGGTTACGGCTGCTTTATTCATGCTAATTTCTTTGGCTAATTTAGACATTACATAATCCTTTTGTATTGCACACCGGAATTGATGTGCTCAATTACCTTTACTTAAACATTGCTAAAGATAAAGAAGAAAAAACCAAAAATGTTACACAGGATAAGTTTTCTGTTACTGAGTTGATAATTTAAAGACTATTTCAAAAAATTGAGCTATACATCTAACGCAATATAAAGCCGAAAACAAAAGTGTCAGAATAAGGTTTAAATATTATTTACTGACACAGGAAATTAAAGTCATAGATTATTCATGACATATTCAGCATCGGAGGCGTATGAACGGTCAACGTATTGGCTACATTCGGATTAGTCACTGTGAACTGAGTCCCGAACAGCAACTGGAAAAAACGCTGGTAGATAAATCTTTCATTGATAACGCGTCAGTCAAGGACCTACAACGCCCAGAGCTGGATGCCCTGTTCTCGACAGTGCGCAACGGCGATACCGTGGTGGTTCAGAGCATGGATAGATTGGCACGCAACCTGAGTGATCTCCAACGTCAGGTCCACAGACTGGCCGATAAAGGCGTCACCGTTGAGTTTGTGAAAGAGAGTTTAACGTTTACCGGTAAAGATTCATCAGCGGATAAGCTAATGCTGTCTGTCATGGGTGCATTTGCCGAATTCGAACGAGCTTTAATTCGTGAACGCCAGCGCGAAGGCATCGCGCTGGCCAGAGTGCGCGGCGCTTACCGGGGTAGAAAAAAATTGCTGTCCTCAGAGCAACAGGCTGAATTGCGGTTACGCGCGACAAACGGCGAGACGAAAGCGCAGCTTGCCCGCGAGTTTGGCATCAGCAGAGAAACACTGTACCAATACCTGAAAAGATGCGGCTAATCGCCCTTCTGCGAAAGCTCATCCCTACGCAGAAAGACGGTGTCGACTGATTCTGATCCGGCGGATGCAGAAACTCACTCGCCGAGCATAACCATCCCTTCAGATTTCAGATTTCTTCACCTGTTGCCAGGCGTCTTCCATCTGCTCCAGCGTGGCGTCTTCCAAGCGTAGCCCGCGTTGCTTGACGATCGCCTCCACCTCGCGGAAGCGGCGTTCGAACTTGCGGTTGGCCGCCTGCAATGCGTTCTCGGCCTTGTGGCCCAAATGGCGCGAGAGGTTCACCGTCGCGAACAGCAGATCGCCGATCTCCTCTTCCAACTTGCTCTCATCGACCACCGCCTGGCGGGCTTCGTGCATCACTTCGTCGATCTCTTCATACACTTTGTCCAGCACCGGGCCCAGCGTGTTCCAGTCGAAGCCGACCGAGGCGCAGCGTTTTTGGATCTTGTGCGCCTTCATCAACGCCGGCAACGCCTGCGGAATGTCGTCCAGCACCGAGTGCAGCGCTTTTTCGGCGCGCTCGCCGGCCTTGAGCTGCTCCCAGCGCGCCGCCACGGCTTCGCTGTCTCCGCCCTCGGCGTCGCCGAAGATGTGCGGATGACGGCGCTCCAGCTTGTCGCTGATGGCGGTACACACCTCATCAAAATCGAACAGCCCCTGTTCCTGCCCCATCTGGGCGTAGAACACCACCTGGAACAGCAAGTCGCCCAGTTCGTCGCGCAGATCGGCGTAGTCCTGCCGTTCGATGGCGTCCAGCACTTCGTAAGTCTCTTCCAGCGTGTAGGGCGCGATGGTGGCGAAGGTTTGCTTACGGTCCCATGAGCAACCGTTCTGCGGGTCGCGCAGCGTTTTCATGATGTTCAGCAGGCGCTGCAACGAAGTGGATTGGGTCATAAAAAATCTCTGAGAAAATGGGGGCGCACGGACATGTCCGCCGGAACTGATGGAGTTCGGGCCGCATCGACCTCGGATGCGGCCCGAAAGGCGCAGGAGTTAGTTACCGTGCAGACGCTTGGCGTCTATCACGTCCGGCAGCTGGTTCAGCTTCGCCAGCACCCGGCCCAGCACCTGCTGGTTATAAATTTCGATGTCCATATCGATGGTGGCCAACTGCTTCTTGGTATCGCTGCGGCTGGCGACGCCCAGCACGTTGACCTTTTCGTTGGCCAGAATGGTGGTGATATCGCGCAGCAGCCCGCTGCGATCGTTGGCCATCACGCGCACCACCAGCGAATAACCGCTGGAGTAGCTTTCTCCCCACACCGCATCGACGATGCGCTCCGGCGCATGCGATTGCAAATCGGCCAGCTGATCGCAGTCCGCACGGTGGATCGAGATGCCGCGCCCCTGGGTGATAAAGCCGACGATGTCGTCGCCCGGGATCGGCTGGCAGCAGCGGGCGATGTGGTGCATCAGGTTGCCCACGCCCTCCACCACCACGCGGCCGTTATCCTTGTTGCGGGCCGGCGGCGGCGCTTTCTGCTGCACCAGCTGGCGCAGCGCCTCGCGATCCTGCTCTTCGGCGCTCGGCTTGTTGAACTTGCCCTGCAGGTAATTCACCATCTGGTTCAGGCGAATGTCCCCGCCGCCGATCGCCGCCAGCACCTCGTCCAGCGAGTTCATGTTGTAGCGCGGGATCAGCAGCTTCTCGGCCTCTTTCAGGCTGATGCCGAGGTGTTCCAGTTCGTTGTCCAGCATCTGGCGGCCGGCAAGAATGTTCTTGTCGCGATCCTGCTTGCGGAACCAGTTGTGGATCTTCGAGCGCCCGCGGCTGGTGGTCACGTAGCCCAGGTTCGGGTTCAGCCAGTCGCGGCTCGGGTTCGGCTGTTTCTGGGTGATGATCTCAATCTGATCGCCCATCTTCAGCTGATAGGTAAACGGCACGATGCGGCCGCCGATCTTGGCGCCGATGCAGCGGTGACCGACGTCGCTGTGAATGTGGTAAGCGAAATCGAGCGGCGTGGAGCCGGCCGGCAGATCCACCACGTCGCCTTTCGGGGTAAAGACATAGACCCGATCGTCGAACACCTGGCTGCGCACTTCGTCGAGCATTTCGCCGGAGTCCGCCATCTCTTCCTGCCAGGCGATGAGCTTACGCAGCCAGGCGATGCGCTCTTCGTAGCCGGAGCGCACGGTCACGCCCGCGCCCTCTTTGTACTTCCAGTGCGCGGCCACCCCCAGTTCGGCGTCTTCGTGCATTTGCCGGGTGCGGATCTGAATCTCGACGGTTTTGCCGCGCGGCCCCAGCACCACGGTGTGGATCGACTGGTAGCCGTTGGGTTTGGGGTTGGCGACGTAGTCGTCGAACTCATCCGGCAGATGGCGGAAGTGGGTATGCACGATGCCCAATGCCGCATAGCAATCCTGCAGACGCTCCGCCACGATGCGCACCGCGCGCACGTCGAACAGTTCGTCGAACGCCAGGTGCTTTTTCTGCATCTTGCGCCAGATGCTGTAGATGTGTTTCGGCCGGCGTAGATCTCCACCCGAATGCCTTCTTTGGCCATCTCGTCGCGCAGCCCGGCGACGAAATCGTCGATGAACTGTTCGCGATCGATGCGGCGCTCATGCAACAGCTTGGCGATGCGCTTGTATTCTTCCGGGTGCAGGTAGCGGAAGCAGAAATCCTCCAGCTCCCACTTCAGCTGGCCGATGCCGAGCCGGTTAGCCAACGGCGCATAGATGTTGGAACACTCTTTCGCCGCCAGCACGCGTTCGTCTTCCGGCGCGTCTTTCACCTCGCGCAGGTGGGCGATGCGCTCCGCCAGCTTGATGACGACGCAGCGGAAATCCTCCACCATCGCCAGCAGCATGCGGCGCACGTTGTCGACCTGTTCGGAGGCCATCGAATCGTTTTGGGTGGCTTTCAGTTGGCGAATGGCGTCCATGTCCCGCACGCCATGCACCAGGGCGACGATACCCTTGCCGAACGTTTCCGTCAGGATCTCTTCCTGCACAATGCCGGCATCCACCAGCGGAAACAGCAGCGCGGCGCGCATGCTGTCGTTGTCCATGCTCAGCGTCGAGAGGATTTCCACCATCTCCAGGCCGCGCCACAACAGCAGCGAGGCGTCGGGATGGTTTTGGGTCTGCTGCTCACAATAACGCCAGGTTGCGGCCAATCGCTCACATGACTGCGGGTTGGGTAGCCCCAAGCCGGCGATCCACTCATCGAGAGCGAACTCACCCGCCGTATTCAGATGTGCACTTCTTACCGCAACCATAACTTCTCCCTACTTTGCAGCGACCTCTGGCGCGCGCTCGTTGATAAACAGCGCCATTGATTCAAGATGCCCCGTGTGCGGAAACATATCCAACATCCGCACGCGCGCAAGACGATAACCGGCGTTCAACAGCACGTTGCTGTCGCGAGCCAGCGTGGTGGGGTTACAGGAAACATACACCACCCGCGCCGGCGCCAGTTTTACAATGTGTGACATCACCCCGGCCGCACCGGCGCGGGCGGGATCCAGCATCACCTTATCAAACCCTTGTGCTGCCCAAGGTTGCCGCTCAACGTCGTCCTCCAGATTCTCATGGAAGAACGACGCATTATTCAGCTTATTCTTATGTGCATTATATTGCCCATTCGCTACCAGCGTGGCAACACCTTCGATGCCCACCACCGCAGCGGCGCGGCGCGCCAGCGGCAGGGTGAAATTCCCCATGCCGCAGAACAGGTCCAGCACCCGATCATTGGGTTGAATGTCGAGCCATTCAAGGGCCTGCGCCACCATTTGTTGGTTTACGGCGTCATTGACCTGAATAAAGTCGCGCGGACTGAAGTCTAAGCGTAGCCCGTCAACCTGATAATACGGCGTTTCACCGCACAGTTTTTCCACCCGATCGCTGTCCGGCGCCAGATAAACGGCGACCTTTTCCCGCTCGCCAAACGCCAACAGCGCCTGGCGATCCGCCTCTTTCAGGGCATCGAGATGGCGCAGCACCAGCAGCGGGCCGTTATCCGCCAGCACCAGCTCCACATGCCCCAGCCGCCGCACCGCCTGCAGCCCGCTCAGGCAGGCGCGCACTGGCGCCAGCAGCTGTTCCAGCTCCGGGTGCAGCACCGGGCAGTGCTCCACCGCCACCAGCTCGCTGGAGGCCGCCTGTCGAAACCCCATCATCAGGCGCTGCAGCTTCGGCTGCCACGCCAGGCTCAGGCGGGCGCGGCGGCGATAGCCGTATTCCGGGCCGGCGAGCACCGGTTCCTGTTGCGGGGTTACTCCGGTTTCGCGGGCGATCATGCGCACCAGCGCCGCCGCCTTGCTCTGCTGTTGCAGCGCCTCATCCGCATGTTGTTGCTGGCAGCCGCCGCACACGCCGAAATGCGGGCAGCGCGGCTCCACCCGCTGCGGGCTGCGGCTCAGCAGGCGCTTGAGCTTGCCTTTGGCGAACTGGCGCTTGTCTTCGGTCAGCTGGATTTCCGCCTGCTCGCCCGGCAATACGCCCGGCACGAACACCGCTTTGCCGTCGTGGCGCGCCACGCCCTGGCCGAAAGGATCGAGATCGCTCACCGTCACGGTGAAGATTTGTGAGCTCTGCCGGGTCGTCACGCGGCGTTTGGGAGAGTAGAATTGCGCCATATTTGTCGATTGTGTGCTGGTTCATTAAGCTAGTGTCAGCTGTCAATTCTCCCACATTGGAATCCCATGACCAAATACAGCCTGCGTGCGCGCATGATGATCCTGATTCTGGCCCCGACCTTGCTGATTGGTTTGCTGCTCAGCACCTTCTTCGTGGTGCACCGCTATAACGAGCTGCAGGAGCAATTGGTCGACGCCGGCGCCAGCATCATCGAGCCGCTGGCGGTAGCCAGCGAGTACGGCATGACGTTCCGCAGCCGCGAATCGGTCAGGCAACTGGTCAGCCTGCTGCACCGCCGCCATTCGGACATCGTGCGTTCGATCACCGTGTTCGATGCGCAGAACAATTTGTTCGTCACCTCCAATTATCATCACAACTTCGCTCAGCTGCAGCTGCCGAAAGGCGTGCCGTTGCCCACCGATCTGATGCTCACCCGGCGCGGCGATTCGCTGATCCTGCGCACGCCGATCCTGTCGGAAAGCCAGTATCCGGATGAAACCGCCGACGGCGGCAGCCATCCCGACAACAACCTGGGCTATGTGGCGATCGAGCTGGATCTGCAGTCGGTGCGGCTGCAGCAGTATAAAGAGGTCTTTGTCTCTACCCTGCTGTTGCTGCTGTGCATGTGCATCGCCATCCTGTTCGCTTACCGCCTGATGCGCGACGTGACCGGTCCGATCCGCAACATGGTGAACACCGTCGATCGCATCCGCCGCGGCCAGCTCGACAGCCGCGTGGAGGGCTACATGCTCGGCGAGCTGCACATGCTGAAGAACGGCATCAACTCGATGGCGATGTCGCTCACCGCCTATCACGAAGAGATGCAGCAGAACATCGATCAGGCCACGTCTGACCTGCGTGAAACGCTGGAGCAGATGGAGATCCAGAACGTCGAACTGGATCTGGCGAAAAAACGCGCGCAGGAGGCGGCGCGCATCAAGTCCGAATTCCTGGCCAACATGTCGCACGAGCTGCGTACCCCGCTCAACGGCGTGATCGGTTTTACCCGCCAGATGCTGAAAACCGATCTGAGCGCGACCCAAACCGACTATTTGCAGACCATCGAGCGCTCGGCCAACAACCTGCTGACCATCATCAATGACGTGCTGGACTTCTCCAAGCTGGAGGCCGGCAAGCTGGTGCTGGAGCATATTCCGTTCGCCCTGCGCGAAACGCTGGACGAAGTGGTGGTGCTGCTGGCCCCCAGCGCCCACGACAAAGGGTTGGAGCTGACGCTGGATGTGCACAACGACGTGCCGGAGCAGGTGATCGGCGACTCGCTGCGCCTGCAGCAAATCATCACCAACCTGCTGGGCAATGCCATCAAGTTCACCGAAACCGGCAATATCGACATTCGCGTCGAGCTGCGCAAACAGCTGGAGCGCCGGGTGGAAGTGGAAGTGCAGATCCACGACACCGGCATCGGCATCTCCGAACGCCAGCAGTCGCAGCTGTTCCAGGCGTTCCGTCAGGCGGACGCCAGCATCTCCCGCCGCCACGGCGGCACCGGGCTGGGGTTGGTGATCACGCAAAAGCTGGTGAAGGAAATGGGCGGCGACATCTGCTTCCACAGCCAGCTGAATCGCGGCTCGACCTTCTGGTTCCACATCACGCTGGATCTGAACGAGGGCATGCTGTCGCTGGCGCCGAACCTGCCGGATCTGAACGGCAAAACGCTCGCCTACATCGAGTCCAACCCGACGGCGGCACAGGCGACGCTCAACATGCTTAGCGTCACGCAGCTGGTGATCACCCACTCGCCGACGCTGGGCCAGCTGCCGTCAGGCCATTACGATTTCCTGCTGGCCGGCGTGCCGATCCCGTTCCGCGACAACATGGCGCAGCATCAGGACAAATTGTTGGCCTCGCTGAAGCTGGCCGATCGGGTCATTCTGGCGCTGCCGTGCCAGGCGCAGATCGACGCCGAGCTGCTTAAGCAACAAGGCGCGCTCGGCTGCCTGATCAAGCCTATCACCAGCACGCGTCTGTTCCCGCTGCTGAGAATGGAAACGCCCGATCGGCTCGCCGCCCCGCCTGAGCGCAAACGTCTGCCGCTGACGGTGATGGCGGTCGACGACAACCCGGCCAACCTGAAGCTGATCGGCACGCTGCTGGGCGAACAGGTGGAAAAAACGCTGCTGTGCGAGAGCGGTGAGGAAGCGCTGGCGCTGGCGCGCAACAACGTGCTGGATCTGATCCTGATGGACATTCAAATGCCGAAGATGGACGGCATTCACGCCAGCGAACTGATCCGCCAACTGCCGCACCACAACTCCACGCCGATCGTCGCCGTCACTGCCCATGCCGCCAGCGGCGAACGCGAGCATCTGCTGCAGGCGGGGATGGACGACTACCTGGCCAAGCCGATCGACGAGAAAATGCTGACCCGCGTGCTGTCGCGCTACCACAGCGGCGACGTGGAAAGCGCCGTCGCCGACGATGCCCCACTGTCGCTCGACTGGCCGCTGGCGCTGCGCCAGGCGGCCAATAAACCGGATCTGGCGCGCGATCTGTTGCAAATGCTGCTCGATTTCCTGCCGCAGGTGCGCGAACGGGTGCAGGCGCTGCTCGAGGGGCAACACGACGACGAGATCCTCGACCTGGTCCATAAGCTGCACGGCAGCTGCAGCTACAGCGGCGTGCCGCGCCTCAAGCAGCTGTGTTTCTACCTCGAGCGGCAGCTGCGCCAGGGCATCACCAACGACGAGCTGGAGCCGGAGTGGCTGGAGCTGTTGGATGAGATTGAACTGGTGATCCACGCGGCGCGCGCGCATCTGGCGCAACCGGCCTGAATCCTCAGGCCATAATGCAAAAAGGCACGCCGTAGCGTGCCTTTGTTGCTTTTAGCGCCTGACGTTTATCACTGCGCCAGCAGGTACAGCTGGCTATCGCCGCGCTGAATATTCAACGCCAGCACCGACGGTTTGCTGTCGAGGATTTTACGCAGCTCGCCCAGGTTCTGGATCGGCTGTTGGTTCACGCCCAGGATCACGTCGCCCTTTTTCAGGCCGATGCGTGCGGCGGCGCTGCCGGCTTTCACGCTGTCGACCTTAACGCCTTTCACGTTGCCGACCTGGGTATTGCTCAGCTCGGCGCCTTCAATGCCGGTGTAGATATTGCCCGAGGCCACCTGGGTCTGCGCGCTTTGCTCCAGCGTGACGTCAATCGTTACCGGCTTGCCGTCGCGAATAATGCCCAGCGACATCTTGCTGCCGACCGGCAACGTGCCGATCTCTGCCCGGAACGAGGCGAAGCTGGAGATGGCCTTGCCGTTCATAGTGACGATCACGTCACCGGCCTTGATGCCCGCCTTCGCGGCGGAAGATTTCGGCATTACCTGGCTGACGAAGGCACCGCGCTGCGCGTCGACCTTCATCGCCTTGGCCAGCTCCGAGTTCAGCTCGGTGCCCATGATGCCCAGCTCGCCGCGTTTCACCTGGCCATACTCGACCATTTGCGCCGTCAGGTTTTTCACCATATTGCTCGGAATGGCGAAGCCGATGCCGATGTTGCCGCCGTCCGGCGCCAGGATCGCGGTGTTGATGCCGATCAGCTCGCCGTTCAGGTTAACCAGCGCGCCGCCGGAGTTGCCGCGGTTGATTGCCGCATCGGTCTGGATAAAGTTTTCGTAGTTTTCGATGTTCAGGCCGCTGCGCCCCAGGGCGGACACGATGCCCGAGGTAGCGGTTTCACCCAGCCCGTACGGGTTGCCGATCGCCACGGTGTAATCGCCGACGCGCAGCTGATCGGAGTCCGCCATCTTGATCGCCGTCAGGTTCTTGAAGTCTTTCAGCTGGATCAGGGCGATGTCGGAACGCGGATCCTTGCCGATCACTTTGGCGTCGAAACGGCGGCCGTCGCTCAGCTGCACCTGGATCTTGTTGGCGTTGTCCACCACGTGATTGTTGGTCACCACATAGCCCTTGGCGGCATCGATAACCACCCCAGCGCCCAGCGCCTGGAATTTCTGCTGCGTGCCCTGCGGCTGCTGGCCATCCGGTCCGGGCTGTTCAGCGCCCTGACACATCGGCGAGCCCTGGAACGGTGAACCGTCCTGGCAGAACGGCGAATCTTCACCGAAGAACTGTTGGAACTGTTGCGGCATGCGCGGCGTATTGACCGTGGTGCTGCCCTCAACGTTAATGCTCACGACGGAAGGCATCACCTTCTCCAGCATCGGCGCCAGGCTCGGCAACTGCTGGGTGCTGGAAGACGCGGTTTCAGCGGCGCTGGCCGTAACCGGGCCCATCGCCATACCGATGCTGAATGCCAGTGCGCTCAGAACTAATGCGGTTTTTTTCATCTGTGTGTCTCTTATAAAGTCGTTCAAAAAAGAATGGCTGTCTTGCGTGCTTATTCAGAGTTAATTAATAGCCCGAAGTTCCGGCACAGATGATTGGCAATAGTAAACAAATATTGTTCGTCTTTACAAAACTCGAGACAGCCAACCGGTTGGAATTGCTGATAATTATTCCTCCGCTTAATTATTCCGCCGCCATTAATCGACGATATTCATCATAGGCATAAAGGTCGGTCATTCCGCTGATATAGTCCTGCAATAAACGCGCGCGGAAATAATATTCCCGAATGGTTTGCTGCTCCGGCGATAAATGCTGCAGCCCTTCTACCGCTTCCACATAAGCCAGCCGATGCTTGGTGGACAGCTTGTGGAACAGGCGCGTTTCGATCGGGTAAGCGCGATGGCTGTCCTCGCGCACCAACCGGCTGAAGTCCGCCAGCGACATCGCCAGCAGCGGGCTGTAAATGTCCAGCAGGCCGCTGATCACCCGGTAGCCTTGCAGCTCGAGCTGCTCGACCTCCGGGTGGTTGAACACGTGCTTGAACGCCACATTTTTAAATATTTTCAGCAGCTGATAGGCCGGGCTGGAATCTTCCAGCAGCGCCTGATTGAAACTGCCCTGATAAACCGCGTCAAGATTGTCGATAAAGCGCTGCGCCGCGTGCGGCACCAGCCGCGCCACGGTAAACACCCGCAGATACATGAAGAACTGATCTTCCGCGCTGCGCCGCGCGCCGCCGCGGTCGATCTTGCGAAACGCGCTGGCGACGGTCTTGTCGAACAGATCGCCCGGCACCACCTCGCCCCACTCCTGAATCAGGTGCTGATACAGCTGCTCGACGGTGAAAATGCTCTTCTCCACCGCATCTTCCAGATCGGCCACGCAGTACGAGATATCGTCGGCGGCCTCCATGATGTAGGTCAGCGGAAAACGATCGAACTCGCCCATGTGCAGCTCGCGCCGCAGCCTATCGACAAAGGCTTCTTCCGCCAGATAATAGCCGGGCTTTTTCATCAAATAGCTGTGGCTGGCGGGGATGTCGCCCGCCCAATAAGCCGGGCGGGTGTATTTCAAAATGCAGCCGACCTGCGCGTAGGTCAGATTGAGTTTCAGCAGGCTGTACACCATGCGGATCGCCTGGGCGTTGCCCTCGAAATGGCTGAGATCCTGACGGATCCGGCTGCGCAGCCGGTTCAGATCGCTCTCCCCTTCATGCAGCCGCAGCGACGCGACCTGGCAGCGATCGTGACTGCCCGGCTCGCTGCCGCAGCTGGCAGGATCGAGCCGCTGGGCGAACCAGTCGTTGATCGCCGACTCGCCGAAGTGACCGAACGGCGGATTGCCGATATCGTGCATCAGACAGGCCATTTCCACGATGCTCTCAAACGGATCGAGTAGCCGGGTCAGGCCGAATTCATCGATCTTACCCGCCTGTTTGAAGCGGTTGAGGATCTCTTTGGCGATATGGCGCCCGACCTGCTGCACCTCCATCGAGTGCGTCAGGCGGCTGCGCACCGCCGCGTTGCGCTCCAGCGGAAACACCTGGGTTTTTTGCTGCAAACGGCGAATGGCGGCCGAGTTGACGATGCGCCCGCGATCGCTCTCGAACTGCCGCACGATGTCGTACTCTTCCTCGGCCTCGATCGGTTTGCTGAAAGGCCGTTGGAAGCTGATTTTTTGCTTGAAGTCGATCCCGGACATCTGTTTCTCCGCCGTTGCGCCCTGCCCCCGTGATAACAATTCCCGGCGGCGGATGCAACGCATTATCTCTGATACACAGCCATGATAGACTATGCCGCAATTCTCACGGCCAATCAGCGAGTGTTATTTATGAAAGTAGGCATCATCGGCGCAATGGAGCAGGAAGTCACCCTGCTGCGCGATCAAATCGAAAACCGTCAAACCATCCAGCGCGCGGGCTGCGAAATCTACACCGGCCAGATCGGCGGCGTTGAAGTGGCCCTGCTGAAATCCGGCATCGGCAAAGTCTCCGCAGCCATGGGCACCACCCTGCTGCTGGAGCACTGCAGCCCGGACGTGGTGATCAATACCGGCTCCGCCGGCGGCCTGGCCAGCACGCTGCGCGTGGGCGACATCGTGGTGTCCGAAGAAGTGCGCTACCACGACGCCGACGTCACCGCCTTCGGCTACGAGCCGGGCCAGATGGCCGGCTGCCCGGCGGCGTTCGTCGCCGACGACGCACTGATCGCGCTGGCGGAAAGCTGCATCAAACAGCTGGATCTGCACGCGGTGCGCGGCCTGATCTGCAGCGGTGACGCCTTCATCAACGGCGCCGAGCCGCTGGCGCGCATCCGCGCCACCTTCCCGCGCGTCGCCGCCGTGGAAATGGAAGCCGCGGCGATCGCCCACGTCTGCCATCTGTTCGGCACGCCGTTCGTGGTGGTGCGCGCCATTTCCGACGTCGCCGACAGCGAGTCGCACATGAGCTTTGATGAGTTCCTGGTGGTAGCGGCCAAGCAGTCTACGCTGATGGTCAACGCCATGCTGCAAACCCTGGCCAAGCGCGGTTGATGTGAGGCTGCGCTTCACCTCGGCGCTCTGGCTGCTGGCGTTCTGGCTGGCCCTGCCGGCCGGGGCCGCCCAGCGAGTGATCAGCCTGGCGCCCAACGCCACCGAACTCGCCTATGCCGCCGGCATGGGCGAGGTGCTGGTGGCGGCGAGCGCCTATTCCGATTATCCGCCGCAGGCCGCCAGGCTGGAGCAGGTGGCCTCCTGGCAGGGCATCAATCTGGAGCGGGTGCTGGCGCTCAAGCCGGATCTGATCCTCGCCTGGCGCGGCGGCAATCCGCAGCGCGTGCTGGATCAGCTCGCCGCATTCGGCATCCCGATCTTCTATGCGGACGCCGATAATCTCGAAGGGATCGCCGGCTTGCTGGATAAGCTGGCGCAATACAGCCCGCACCCGGACCAGGCGCATCAGGCCGCCGCCGGCCTTCGCCGTCAGTTCGCTGCTCTCAGACAACAGTACGCCGATAATCCTCCGCGACGCGTGTTGCTGCAGTTCGGCACCCAGCCGCTGTTCACCAGCTCCGGCGCCACGCTGCAGAGCCAGGTGTTGGCGCTGTGCGGCGCGCAGAACGTCTTCGCCGACAGCCGCACGCCTTGGCCGCAGATCAGCCGCGAGCAGGTGCTGGCGCGCCAACCCCAGGCCATCGTCATCACCGGCGGCGCGAAAGAGGCCGCCAATGTGAAAGCCTTCTGGGCGCCGCAGCTGCAGGTGCCGGTGATCGCGCTGAATGAAGACTGGTTCAATCGCGGCGGGCCGCGGCTGCTGTTGGCGGCGCAGCAACTGTGCCGCCAGCTGGCGGAGATCCGCTGATGCTGGTGTTCTGGTTGGATATTCTCGGTACGGCGGTGTTCGCCGTCTCCGGCGTACTGCTGGCCGGCAAACTGCGCATGGATCCGTTCGGCGTGTTGGTGTTGGGCGTGGTTACCGCGGTCGGCGGCGGCACCATCCGCGATATGGCGCTGGCCAACGGCCCGGTGTTCTGGGTCAAGGATCCCACCGATCTGGTGGTGGCGATGATCACCTGCGTATTGACGCTGCTGCTGGTGCGCCAGCCGCGCCGCCTGCCGAAATGGGTGCTGCCGGTGCTCGATGCCGTCGGGCTGGCGGTGTTCGTCGGCATCGGCGTCAACAAGGCTTTCGCGGCCGGTACCGGCCCGCTGGTGGCGATCTGCATGGGGGTGATCACCGGCGTCGGCGGCGGCATTATCCGCGACGTGCTGGCGCGCGAGATCCCGATGATCCTGCGCACCGAAATTTACGCCACTGCCTGCATCATCGGTGGCATCGCGCACGCCACGGCGTTTTACACCTTCAACATGCCGCTGCAACAGGCCATGATGCTGGGCATGGTCATCACGCTGGCCATTCGGCTGGCGGCCATCCGCTGGCACCTCAAGCTTCCCGCCTTTATTCTCGAACGCTGAGCCGCCGCCCTGCGGGGCGGCGGCCTGGTGATTTATTAGACTATAAACGGGTTTGGTGGTATTATTTTCGTCCAGAAAATAGCGTAGTGACGATGTAAAGTTCTGTAACCCTCAGGTTAATTCCTTCCCCGCGCTGTTAAAACTTTTTAACTTTTTGCCGATAAGTCATCACAAGATGGCTTACGGATGGCTATTCCCGCAATGATGAAAAAAATTCTGCTTGCCTGCTGTGGCTCCCTGCTGAGTGGAGCCGCCTATGCCGATGCCGTCAGCGGCCAGATCGGCATTACCCTGACTATTGAACCGCAATGCACCGTGCGCCTCGAAGCCGCCGCCCCACGGGCCGAATGCAGCCACGCGACAGCACAGCCGAATATCATCCACAGCCCACCGGCCCAGGAGAACGGCGTGGCAGTGATCCTCGTGGAATGGTAGGCATAAAAAAACCCGCCGGCCGGAAAGCGAGCGGGTTGATATTCTGACAGGCAAACTCAGATGCTGAACGACGAACCGCAACCGCAGGTGGTTTTGGCATTAGGGTTGGTCACCACGAAGCGCGATCCTTCCAGCCCTTCGGTGTAGTCCACCGAACCGCCAACCAGATACTGCAGGCTCATCGGATCGACCACCAGCGCCACGCCCTGCTTCTCGATGGTCATGTCGCCATCGTTGACCTTGTCGTCAAAAGTGAAACCGTACTGGAATCCGCTGCAGCCGCCGCCGGTAATGTAAACCCGCAACTTCAGGTTCGGATTTTCTTCGTCAGCAATCAGGTACTTGACCTTGTTTGCTGCTGCCTCGGTAAATTGCAGGGGCAGTGCCGTTTCATCACTCATACTCTTTACTCCCAACATTGTTCAGCATCAGATCGCGACCAAGGCTGCCTGATTAATATTAACGATTATCCGATACCTGAGTGTTGCGTTCAAGTATTCACCGCATTTGTTGTATTTTCTTTACTTGTTTTCTCCGCCGCTTCCCGCGCCAACTGCGCCTCCTGCCGTTGCAGGGTGCGCGCCAGGATCGACGAATACAGCGGCTTGCCGCCGAGCAGCTGCGCCACCACCGTAGCGCCGAGGCAGGTGATGATCATCGGTAAAATCAGCTGGTAGTTGTCGGTCATTTCCAGCACCAACACGATACCGGTCAGCGGGGCGCGCACCGTGGCGGCGAACAACGCCCCCATGCCGGCGATGGCGAAAGTGCCCGCCTCGATGCCGTACTGCGGGAACAAATGCGCCCCCGCCAGCCCGAAGGCGGTGCCGAACAGCGTGCCCAGCGCCAGCATCGGCGCAAAGATGCCGCCCGGCGCGCCGGAACCGAAGCACAGCAGCGTGGTGAAGATGCGGGTAATGAAAATGAACATCAACATGCCGACGCTGTAATTGCCCGCCGCGGCGATCGGGATCAGCCCAAAGCCGCCGCCCGCCGCCTCCGGCTGGATCAGCCCCAGAATGCCGCACACGCCGCCGAGCAGCCCGCCCATCAGCAGCACATTGCGCATTCTGCCGCCGTGCAGGCGCGCGAACATGTCCTGAGTGCGAAAGATCAGCGCGTTGAATCCCACGCCCACCGCGCCGAATATCGCGCCCAGCACCAGATAGAGCCACAAGGTGTTGATGGGCGCCGAGGCGAGTTTGCCGACCGCGATCACCGAGCCTTGGCCGTTGAACAGCTGGAACACCACGCTCGACATGATAACGCCGATAAACACCGCTTTAATCGAGATCAGGTTGTAGCGAAACTGCGGCCGCATCTCTTCGATGATAAACAGAATGCCGGCCAGCGGCGCGTTGAACGCGGCGGACAGCCCGGCGGCGGCCCCGGTCGCCAGCAGCGAATGGCGCGCCTCGGCGCCGCGAATGCGCAGCACGTCCAAGACCATGCGCCCGACGTTGCCGCCCATCTGTACCGTAGGCCCTTCGCGCCCCAGCACCATGCCCGCCCCCAGCGTTCCCATGCCGCCGATGAATTTCACCGGTATCACACGCCACCAGCGCACCGGCCGCAGCTCCTCCAGCGCGCCTTCGATCTCCGGAATGCCCGAACCGCCCGCCTCAGGCGCAAAGCGCCGCACCAGGTAATAACCCAGCGCCGCCAGCGCCGCGGACAAGATAAACGCCAGCGGCCACACCAGGATCCAGAAGTCGGCGACCTGCGCCAGCGAAGCCAGCCGCTGCTGCTGCACCCACTCCACCGCTTTATCGAAGGCCACGCCGAGCAAACCGGCCAGCGTCCCCACCAGCGCGGCCATCAACAGGATCGCCACCGGCGTTTTGTCGCGGCGGATAAACTGGCGCACCGCATCGCTGCGGCTAAGACGCGGGCTCAACGTCCCGACTGGCTGTGATTGTGATTCTGTCATCGCGAGTGATTCGTCAGGTAATTTGTAATACAAATAGGCAGGGCGATAATTCTACCCCAACCCGGCGGCGGGCGCTGCCGTTAATGGTATCTGACTGTGATCGTTTCATAACGCGGCGCTCTCCTCTAGAATAGCGCGGTCAAATCATTCAAAAGAGAATCCAGGAGCCGATTTATGAGCCTACACAGCAAGTCCGAAAGTCTGTACGCCCAGGCGCAACAGTTGATCCCCGGCGGGGTAAACTCTCCGGTGCGTGCATTCACCGGCGTGGGCGGTGTGCCGCTGTTTATCGAGCGCGCAGACGGGGCTTACCTGTTCGATGCCGACGGCAAGGCCTATATCGACTATGTCGGTTCCTGGGGGCCGATGGTGCTGGGGCATAACCACCCGGCGATCCGCGACGCGGTGATCGAAGCGGCGCAGCGCGGCCTGAGCTTCGGCGCGCCGACCGAGATGGAAGTCAAAATGGCGCAGCTGGTCACCGAGCTGGTGCCGACGATGGATATGGTGCGCATGGTGAATTCGGGCACCGAAGCCACCATGAGCGCCATCCGCCTGGCGCGCGGCTACACCAACCGCGATAAAATCATCAAGTTCGAAGGCTGCTACCACGGCCACGCCGACTGCCTGCTGGTGAAAGCCGGCTCCGGCGCGCTGACCCTCGGCCAGCCGAACTCACCGGGCGTGCCGGCCGACTTCGCCAAACACACCCTGACCTGCACCTATAACGATCTGGATTCGGTGCGCGCCGCCTTCGAACAGTACCCGTCCGAGATCGCCTGTATCATCGTCGAGCCGGTCGCCGGCAACATGAACTGCGTGCCGCCGCTGCCGGAATTCCTGCCGGGCCTGCGCGCCCTGTGCGACAAGTACGGCGCGCTCTTGATCATCGACGAAGTGATGACCGGCTTCCGCGTCGCGCTGGCCGGCGCACAATCCTATTACGGCGTCGAGCCGGATCTGACCTGCCTTGGCAAAATCATCGGCGGCGGCATGCCGGTGGGCGCCTTCGGCGGCCGTCGCGAGGTGATGGACGCGCTGGCGCCGACCGGCCCGGTCTACCAGGCGGGCACCCTGTCCGGCAACCCGATCGCCATGGCGGCGGGCTACGCTTGCCTGACCGAAGTGTCGCAGGTCGGCGTGCATCAGACGCTGACCGAACTGACCGAGATGCTGGCCGCTGGCCTGCTGCACGCGGCGCAGGAAGAGAATATTCCGTTGGTGGTCAACAACGTCGGCGGCATGTTCGGCCTGTTCTTCACCGACGCGCCGGCGGTCACCTGCTACCAGGACGTGATGCAGTGCGACGTGGAACGCTTCAAGCGCTTCTTCCACCTGATGCTGGAAGAGGGGGTGTATCTCGCGCCGTCCGCCTTCGAAGCGGGTTTCATGTCCGTGGCGCACAGCAAGGAAGACATCCAGCGCACCATGACGCCGCGCGTCGCTGCTTCGCCAAGCTGTAATCCCGGCCGGATGGCCAAAAAGAAACGGGCGCCGAGGCGCCCGTTTTGTTTTTCACGGCGGTTTACAGCAGCGTGCCGTAAATGGTCAACAGCGCCACCACCACCACGATGATCATCGTCACCTTGCGCGCCAGCGTCACCGCCGCCCGCGGCGTTTGCACCGGATCCATATGCGGATCGCGCGCCAGCGAGAACTGCGCCAGCCGCGTCAACACCTGATACGACGACGAATGCCGATCGCCGAGCGAGGCGAACCAGGCCGGCAACGCGCGCTCGCCGTGGCCGAACAACGCATAGGCCACCCCGGCCAAACGCACCGGGATCCAGTCCAGCCAGTTCAGCAGATGATCGATGCCCGACTGCGAACGCTCCAGCGGCGTATTGTGGCGCGCCAGCCAGGTTTGATAGGCGCGCAGGAAGGCATATCCCGCCAGCGCGATCGGCCCGTACGGCCCAAAGACCACGAACCAGAACAGCGGCGCCAGGTAATAACGGAAGTTGATCCACAGCAGCGCGTTTTGCAGCTCGCGCAGGCGCAGCTCCTCACTGCAGTCCACCGGCAAACCGTGGATCAACGCCAGCTCTTCCGCCATCTGATCGCTGGCATGGGTATCCCCCTGCCGCGCCGCTTTCAGGTAGGCGCGATAGTGTTTGCGCTTGATGCCGGCGCCGACGCACAGCAGATCGATGACGATCCACAGCAGCAGCGTCACCACGCCGAAGAATAACCCGTGCGACAACCACAGAACGCCCCAGACGATCACCATCCAAGCGGCGGTCATCGCCAGCGTCTGCGCCAGCGAAACCCGATGCAGCCGCTGAAATACCACTTCGAGGCGATGATCCAGCTGCCAGTGTTCCCCCAGCTTGAACAGGCGCTCCCAGGCCAAAACCAGCAACAGCGTAAACAGCGTCATTAGCGATTCCTCTCCCTTTTTCTTGTCTCAAGCATAGCGTCGGCGGGCGCGCCGCGTTGTTCCAGAGATGCCAGATAGCGATCCCAATCGAACGCCGGCCCGGGATCGGTTTTGCGGCCGGGGGCAATATCGCAATGCCCGGCGATATGCGCCGCCAACGGCGGATAATGTTCGGCCAGCAGCGCGGTGACCGCCTGCAGCGTGCGATATTGCGCCTCGGTGTAGGCTAACTGGTCGGTGCCTTCCAGCTCGATGCCGATGGAGAAATCGTTGCACCGTTCGCGCCCCTGATACAGCGAAACGCCCGCGTGCCACGCGCGCTGGTCGAAGGGCACATACTGCACGATCTCCCCATCGCGGCGGATCAGGCAGTGCGCAGACACTCGCAGCTGATGGATCTCGGCGAAATAAGGGTGCTGCGCGGGATCGAGCGTGCCGGTGAACAGCTGGTCGATATAGGGGCCACCGAATTCGCCGGGCGGCAGGCTGATGTTATGGATGACCAGCAGCGAGGGCGGCTCGTCATCCGGGCGCCGATCGCAGTGCGGCGAAACCACTCGCGTCACCCCGACAATCCAGCCATTTTCCAACTGCATCAGACACCTCTCTGCGGTGGTACTTATTCCTGCAACAGAGTAGCATGTTCCCCTACGAACTAACCGTCCATTTCGGAGTTTTCCATGCCGACACGCCGCTACAGTGCCGACCGTCGCCGCACCGAGCTTCTTGAACGTATTGAAAGTGATATTCCCTATTCCGTCGCCCAGGCGCTGCGCGAAGACCTGGGAGGTGAAGTTGACGCCGGGCGCGATATTACCGCGCAATTGTTACCGGCGGACAAGCAGGCCGAAGCCACCGTCATTACCCGCGAAGCCGGCGTGTTCTGCGGCCGCCGCTGGCTGAACGAAGTCTTTATTCAGTTGGGCAACCAGGTGCAGGTGGAGTGGCTGGTGGCAGACGGCGACCGTCTGATACCGAACCAACCGCTTTGCCGGCTGCGCGGCCCTGCGCGGGTGCTGTTGACCGGCGAGCGCACCGCGCTGAACTTTGTGCAGATGCTCTCCGGCGTGGCGACCGAGGTCAGCCGCTACGTGGCTCTGCTGGAAGGCACCCAGACTCGCCTGCTCGATACCCGCAAGACCTTGCCCGGCCTGCGCACCGCGCTGAAATACGCCGTGCTGTGCGGGGGCGGCAGCAACCACCGGCTGGGGCTGTCCGATGCCTTCCTGATCAAGGAAAACCACATCATCGCCTCCGGCTCGATCAAAAACGCGGTGGAAAAAGCCTTCTGGCTGCACGCCGACGTGCCGGTGGAAGTGGAAGTCGAGTCGCTCGATGAGCTGCAGCAGGCGCTGGACGCCGGCGCCGACATCATCATGCTGGACAACTTCAGCGTCGAGATGATGCGTCAGGCGGTCGCCCAAACCCAGGGCCGCGCCCAGCTGGAGGTGTCCGGCAACGTCACCAGCGAGACGCTGCGCACCTTCGCCGAGACCGGCGTGGATTACATTTCGGTCGGCGCGCTGACCAAACATGTGACCGCGCTCGATCTGTCGATGCGCTTCAAATGATCCCCTCGCCCCCGGCCGCCGCCGGGGGCGTTAACGCAGATTTGCGAAGCCCCTCGCACCGTTTTTCCCTCCGCTGCAAACGACATCAATACTGATGGAAGCACGCCGAGAAACGCGTAAAACCCGCTCGCCGTTCCCCCGCGCAAACCGCTACCGTTGTTTTCCACACCCTTATGGAGGAAACAACGCATGGAAACGCAACGCGGCTTTAGCCTGATCGAACTGATGGTGGTGATCGCCATCATCGCCATCCTCAGCGCCATCGGCATTCCCGCCTACCAGCGCTACATCCAGAAAGCGGCGATGACCGACATGCTGCAAACCATGGCGCCGTATAAGCTGGCGGTCGAGCTGTGCGTACTGGATGAAGGCGCGCCCGCCGGCTGTGAAGCCGGCAGCAAAGGCATTCCCAGCGGCGGCGCGTCGCGTTACGTCAGCGGGGTGAAAGTCGTTAAAGGCGTAATCACGCTGACCGGCACCCAAACGCTGCAGGGGCTGGCGGTGGCGTTAACCCCCAAGTCGAACGCCGATGGGCTGACCCGCTGGACCCGGCTGTGCAGCAGCGAAAACGCGACGCTGGTTGAGGTGTGCCGGGAAGTCTTCCGCTTCGACGACGCGGCGGAGTAACGGCGATGAACGCGCAAATCAGCGAAGAGGTTCACACCCTGTGTCGGCGCTATCAGGCGCTGGCGTTGAGCGAAGACCCGACCACCCTGACGGTCGCGCTCAGCGAAGAAGCGCCGCAGGGGCTGCTGGCGGCGCTGCGTTTCGCCACCGGCAAACGCATCCATCTGGAACAATGGCCGGCGGCCAGGTTGGAGCTGGCGCTTAACCAGCGCCACGAACCGCTCTCGGCGCCGCTGGCGGCCGAAGAGGACACAACCGACATCGCCTACCCCGACGACGGCGATGCGCCGGTGGTGCAATTCATCAACCAGACGCTGCGCCTGGCCATCCAGCGCCGCGCCTCGGACATCCACTTCGAGCCTTTTCGGCAGCATTTTCGCATTCGTCTGCGCATCGACGGCGTGCTGCAAACCCTCGCCTCACCGCCGCCGCAGCTGACCGCGCGCCTCATCGCCCGGCTGAAGATCCTCGGCCAACTGGATATCGCCGAGCGCCGTCAACCTCAGGACGGGCAGCTCAGCCTGACGCTGGACAGCGCGCGCTATGCCATGCGTATCGCCACTCTGCCGACGCTGCACGGCGAAAAGGTGGTGCTGCGCGTTCAGCAGGGCGAGCAACAAGAACTGCCGCTGGATCAGTTAGGCATGAGCCGGGCGGATCTGGCGCGCTACGCGACGGCGCTGGCCTGCCCGCAAGGGTTGATCCTGGTGACCGGCCCGACCGGCAGCGGCAAAACGGTGACGCTGTACAGCGGTCTGCGCCAGTTGAACGATGCGCAGAGCAACCTGTGCAGCGTCGAGGATCCGGTCGAGATCCCGTTGTTCGGCGTTAATCAGACCCAGATCAACGCCAAAACCGAGCTGAGCTTCGCCCGGGTGTTGCGCGCCCTGCTGCGCCAGGATCCAGACGTCATCATGATCGGCGAGATCCGCGATGCGGAAACCGCCGAGATCGCGGTCAAGGCCGCGCAAACCGGCCACCTGGTGCTGTCGACGCTGCATACCAACTCCACCAGCGAAACCCTGACGCGGCTGATGCACATGGGGATCCCCGGCTACCTGCTCGCCGGCTGTCTGAAGCTGATCGTCGCGCAGCGGTTGGTGCGCAGACTGTGCCGCCACTGCCGCTATCCGCACAGCCAGCCGACGCATTTTCCCAGCGCGATCTGGCCGGAACCGCTCACTGTCTGGCGCGCCGATGGCTGCGAGCATTGCTTCGGCGGTTACTATGGGCGCATCGGCGTGTATGAACTGTTGGCCATTACGCCGGAAATACAGGCGGCATTGCTGGCGAACGCCGCTCCCAGTCTGCTAGCGGATATCGCCCGCGAACAGGGGCAGCTTTCGCTGCTGCAAGCGGGCCTGGCGCTGGCCGCCGAAGGCACGACCTCGCTGGAAGAACTGTACCGCGTGATCGACGTCGTCCAGCCTGGCATAGCCGCGCCATGAAAGCGCGCCGGCTGTTTCTTTGGCAGGCTTTCGACGCACAGGGCGCCTTACGCCGCGGCGAACTGATGAGCGAGGAAAAATGGCAGGTGAGCCGGTTGCTGATCGAACAAGGCCTGCAACCGTGCCGAATCGGGCACGGCAAACGCGTTACGCCCGGCCAATGGCGTGGAGAACCGTTAATCCACTTCACCCGCCAGCTCGCCACTCTGCTGCAGGCGGGGTTGCCGCTGGTCAATGCGCTGCAGTTGCTGGCAGCAGAGCATCCTTCGGCAGCCTGGCGCTGCCTGTTGCGCCAGCTGGCCGACCAGGTGCGCGAAGGGCAACCGCTTTCCGAAACCCTCGCCGAACAACCGGGGATTTTTCCCCTGATCTATCGCCAGCTGATCGCCATCGGTGAACTGACCGGCAACCTCGATCGCTGCTGCCTGCAGCTGGCGCAACAACAAGAGGCCCAGTTGCTGCTGCGCCGCAAGGTGACCAAAGCGCTGCGTTATCCCCTCTTCATCTGCGCGGTGGCGCTGATGGTCAGCGTGTTAATGCTGGTGATGGTGCTGCCGGAATTCGCCAAGGTTTATCAATCGTTCGATGCGCCGCTGCCCTGGTTTACCCAAGGGTTGCTGGCATTGTCTGCGCAGTTGATCGCCACCGGCCCCTATCTGGCGCTGCTGCTGGGCGCGTCGCTGTTCGGCTATGGCCGCTGGCTGCACCCGCGCCCGCCGTGGCGCAGACGTGAACAGGCACTCTTGCTGCGCCTGCCGCTGATCGCCCGGCTGGTGAGCGGCGGCGCGCTGAGCCAAACATTTCGCATCCTGACCATGACCCAACGCGCCGGGCTGACGCTGGTGGAAGGGTTGAACGCGGCGGCGTTGGCGGCTGACCATCTGCTGTACAAACAGGCGCTGGAGCAGATGCAACGGCAGATCGCCGAAGGCGAAGCCTTTCATCATGCCCTGGGCCTGCAACCGCTGTTTCCGCCGCTGTGCCGGCAGCTGGTGCGGGTGGGCGAAGAGTCCGGTTCACTGGACGCCTTGCTGGATAAATTGGCGCAGTGGTATGAACGGCAAACGCACGAGCTGGCCGATACGCTGGCGCAAACGCTGGAGCCGCTGCTGATGCTGGTGGTAGGTGGGATTGTCGGCGCTTTGGTGATCGCCATGTATCTGCCTATCTTTCAACTGGGCAGCGTATTGGGATAAGGGAAAAAGGATAGCGGGCGCCGCGGTGCGCTGCGCCCGAATGCAAGGTGCGGCTTATTTGCTGCCGAAGACGCGGTTTTCCTGCTCCGCCACACGGATAAAGGTGGTGCGCTTGGTCAGCTCTTTCAAACGCTCGGCGCCGACGTAGGTGCAGGCGGAACGCAGGCCGCCGAGGATATCGCGCACGGTGAACTCCACCTCGCCTCGCAGCGGCAGCTTGACGGTTTTGCCTTCGGCCGCGCGATACTCCGCCACGCCGCCGACGTGGCGCTTCATCGCTGACTCGGAGCTCATGCCGTAGAACAGCATGAATTTCTCGCCGTTCTCTTCCACCACGGTGCCTTCGCACTCGTCGTGGCCGGCCAGCATACCGCCCAGCATCACGAAGTCCGCGCCGCCGCCGAAGGCTTTGGCGACATCGCCCGGCACCGAGCAACCGCCGTCGCTGACGATTTGGCCGCCCAGCCCGTGGGCCGCATCGGCGCATTCGATCACCGCCGACAGCTGCGGATAGCCCACGCCGGTCTTCACGCGGGTGGTGCATACCGATCCCGGCCCGATGCCGACTTTAACGATGTCGGCGCCGGAGAGGATCAACTCTTCCACCATCTCGCCGGTCACTACGTTGCCGGCGCAGATGACGTGATTCGGGCAGGCTTCGCGCGCTTTCTGCAGGAAGGCGACGAAGTGTTCAGAGTAGCCGTTGGCCACGTCGATACAGATGAATTTCAGTGCCGGAGACAGGGCCAGGATCTGCTGCATTTTGGCGAAGTCGGCTTCGGAGGTGCCGGTGGACACCATCACGTGGCGCAGCACCGATTCCGGCATGCGCTGCACGAAGTCAGCCCATTGCTCGACGCTGTAATGTTTGTGTACGGCGGTGAGAACGTCGAAAGAAGCCAGGGCCTCGGCCATGCGGAAGGTGCCCACCGTGTCCATGTTAGCTGCGATAATCGGCACGCCGGACCAGCTGCAACCTGAATGCTTGAAGGTAAACTGACGTTCCAGTTCAACCTCGGAACGGCTTTTCAACGTGGAACGCTTAGGGCGGATCAACACGTCTTTAAAGCCTAACTTCAAATCTTCTTCAATACGCATGACTTATGATTTCCTGGTTAATGGCGACGGATCGCAAGGAGGATATTCGAACCTCTGCCCGACGGCTTTCCCATGGCGCGGAAAGATGACGGCGAGATTAATGCCAGTTCCAGTGACGTTATAATACGCGCTAATAATCGCCGAACAAGACTGCGAATTCGCCTTTATTTACGCTACAATCCGACAAATTTACCTGCATAATCGCAGTGTGATTGCCCGCTCATTTCTGCCGTGCCGCTGCGCTTTTTCTCGCCGCCCAAACGGGGCCGAGGCGCAAGCGCCGCCTGCCGACTTGCACTTCTGCGCGATCGCTTTATGATTCGTCTATTATTTTTTTATGAACATCGGATGCACCTAACACCATGGCCTACATTGTTGCGTTGACCGGGGGCATAGGCAGCGGCAAAACGACCGTTGCGAACGCCTTTGCGCGCCACGGCGCAGCCATTGTCGATGCCGACGTGATCGCCCGTCAGGTCGTTAAGCCGGGCACCCCTGCTCTGGCCGCGATCGCCGAGCGATTTGGTAATGAAATGTTGCTGCCGGACGGCGCGCTCAACCGCGCTGCGCTGCGTCAGCGTATCTTCAGCCGCCCCGATGATAAAACCTGGCTGAACCAACTGCTGCATCCGCTGATACACCGCGAGACCCAACGCCAACTGGCGCAGGCGGCCAGCCCGTACGCGCTGTGGGTCGTGCCGCTGCTGGTGGAAAACGGCCTGCAGGATCGCGCCGATCGGGTGCTGGTGATCGACGTCGACGCCGAAACCCAGTTGGCTCGCACCATCGCGCGCGACGGCATCAGCCGCGAGCAAGCGCAGAGCATTCTCGCCGCCCAGGCCACGCGCCAGCAGCGCCTCGCCGTGGCGGATGACATTATTGACAACAGCGGCGCCGCTCAGGGGATAGAGCCACGGGTCGCCGCACTGCATCGTCGCTACCTTGAACTGGCGGCAACAGCGCCCCAACAGGATTAAACTGCATGAGTGATGTTTCCCCAACCGTTCTCTTTGAACACCCGCTGAACGAAAAAATGCGTACCTGGCTGCGCATCGAGTTTTTACTGCAACAGCTGCACGGCCAGCGCGCCCTGAGCGAAACCGCCATCGCCCTTACCTTTTTCCGCACCGTCTCCGATTTGCTGGACGTACTGGAGCGCGGCGAGGTACGCACCGAACTGCTCAAAGAGCTGGAGCGTCAGCAGCAAAAACTGTTGGCCTGGGCCGATGTGCCGGGCGTGGATATGGCGCTGATCGAGCAGTTGCGCGGCCAGTTGAAGTCGCGTTCATCGGCGCTGATGGCGGCACCGCGCCTCGGTCAGGCACTGCGTGAAGACCGGCTGATCGGCCTGGTGCGCCAGCGTCTGAACATTCCCGGCGGCTGCTGCAGCTTCGATTTGCCGACCCTGCACATGTGGATGCACGCGCCGCAGCAGGATCGCGATGCCGACGTCGCCGCCTGGCTGCAGTCGCTGGATCCGCTGAACCAGGCGCTGATCATGGTGCTGGATCTGATCCGTCAGTCGGGGCCGTTCCGCAATCAAATCAGTCTGAACGGCTTTTTCCAGGACAACGCCGAAGGGGCGGATCTGCTGCGCCTGCGCCTTCATCTGGCGCCGCAGCTTTATCCGCAAATTTCCGGCCACAAGACGCGTTATGCCATTCGTTTCCTGCCGTTGGACAGCGAACATGGCATGGTGCCTGAACGCCTGACGTTCGAACTGGCCTGTTGTTGAACTCATGAAAGCAAGCCTTCTCAGCACCGCCAGAAGGCGTAAGGAACCGTTATGACGACCGTAGTGAAATGCCCAACCTGTGGCACCGGCGTGGTTTGGGGCGAAGTCAGCCCATTCCGGCCGTTTTGCAGCAAGCGCTGCCAACTGATCGATCTTGGCGAGTGGGCCGATGAAGAGAAGCGCATTCCGAGCAACAGCGATTTGTCGGAAAGTGAGGACTGGAGCGAACTCGACGACCGCTAATCGCCGATTGAAGGCCTGGCGCACGCCAGGCCGATAGTGTTATTGCGCGGCGCCAGCCTGCGCCACCAGCAGTTGGATAATGCCGGCATTGGCTTCCGGGAACTCGTCTTCACGCAGCTCCGCCTGTTTTACCCAGCGCATCGGCTGCCCCTCACGGCCAAACGGCTCGCCCGCCCAATGCTCCACCAGATAAAAATTCAGCGTCACGATGCGATCGCTGAAGCGATGTTCCACCACCTCCAGCAGTTCGGCCCGCTCGGCTTCGATACTGGTCTCTTCACGCAGCTCGCGGCTCAGCGCCTGTTCCGGCGTCTCACCCGGTTCGATCTTGCCGCCGGGAAACTCCCAAAATCCGGCCATGTGCGCGTCAGCGGCGCGGCGCGTAATAAAGATCTCCCGTTGAGCATTGCGGATGATGCCCACGGCGATATTCAGATGTTTCATCTCACCCTCCTGATGGGTGCCAAAAAACAGGGGCTCAGCAAGCTGAACCCCCGGGTATTATCAGTCAACCGCGGCCGGCATTACTGCAGGCGGCCATGGCACTGCTTGTATTTCTTGCCGGAACCGCATGGGCAAGGATCGTTGCGGCCCACTTTGCGCTCGGCGGTCGCCGGCGCGTTCGGATCTTCGGTCACCAGCGCGTTCTCGTCGTGGTGGCTCAGCTGTTGCTGCTGCGCCAGACGCTCGGCCTCTTCACGGCGCTGCTGTTCCAGCGCTTCCACCTCTTCCGGCATCCGCACCTGTACCTTGCTCAGCACGCTGATCACTTCATATTTCAGCGATTCCAGCATGGTGGCGAACATGTTGAAGGATTCGCGCTTGTACTCCTGCTTCGGATCCTTCTGCGCATAGCCGCGCAGGTGGATGCCCTGACGCAGGTAGTCCATCGCCGCCAGGTGCTCTTTCCACAGGGAATCCAGCGTCTGCAGCATCACGCCCTTCTCGAAGTTGCGCATCATTTCGCTGCCGACCACTTCTTCCTTACGCAGGTACTGCTCTTTGGCGTTCTCCAGAATGCGTTCGCGCAGCGTCTCTTCGTGCAGCTCCGGCTCTTTGTCCAGCCACTGGGCAATCGGCATCTCCAGATCGAAGTCGTTCTTCAGACGCTCTTCCAGCCCCTGAATGTCCCACTCTTCTTCCAGCGACTGCGGCGTGATGTAGTTGTCGATGGTGCTCTTGAACACGTCCTCGCGGATGCTGGCGATGGTTTCGCTCACGTCGGACACGTCCAGCAATTCGTTACGCTGGCTGTAGATGGCGCGGCGCTGATCGTTGGCGACGTCGTCGTATTCCAGCAGTTGCTTACGGATATCGAAGTTGCGGCTTTCCACTTTGCGCTGCGCGTTGGCGATCGCCTTGGTCACCCACGGGTGCTCAATCGCTTCGCCTTCTTTCATGCCCAGTTTACGCATCATGCCGGACACGCGATCCGAGGCGAAGATACGCATCAGGGCATCTTCCATCGACAGGTAGAAGCGGGATGAACCGGCGTCGCCCTGACGGCCGGAACGGCCGCGCAGCTGGTTATCGATACGGCGCGATTCATGGCGCTCGGTGCCGATGATATGCAGGCCGCCCGCCGCCAGCACCGCGTCGTGGCGCTCTTTCCAGGCGGCTTTGATGGCTTCGATCTGCTCTTCGGTCGGTTCTTCCAGCAGCGCCACTTCGGCCTGCCAGCTGCCGCCCAGCACGATATCGGTACCACGGCCCGCCATGTTGGTGGCGATGGTTACCGCACCGCTCTGGCCGGCCTGGGCGACGATGTCCGCTTCCATGGCGTGGAATTTGGCGTTCAACACCTTGTGGTCGATGCCCGCTTTGGTCAGCTCTCGGGACACCACTTCGGATTTCTCGATCGAGATGGTCCCCACCAGCACCGGCTGGCCTTTGGCGGTACGCTCGCGGATGTCTTCAATGATGGCGCCGATCTTCTCTTTCTCGGTCATGTACACCAGATCCGGCATATCCTTACGGATCATCGGACGGTTGGTTGGCACCACGATCGTGTCCAGCTTGTAGATCGAGCTGAATTCGAAGGCTTCGGTATCGGCGGTACCGGTCATCCCGGCCAGCTTCTCGTACAGACGGAAGTAGTTCTGGAAGGTGATCGAAGCCAGCGTCTGGTTCTCGTTCTGGATCTCCACGCCTTCTTTGGCTTCCACCGCCTGGTGCAGACCGTCGGACCAGCGGCGGCCCTGCATGGTACGGCCGGTGTGCTCATCGACGATGATCACTTCGCCGTCTTTCACGATGTAGTCCACGTCGCGGGTGAACAGCACGTGGGCGCGCAGCGCGGCGGTAACGTGGTGCATCAGCATGATGTTGGTCGGCGAGTACAGCGATTCGCCTTCATCCATGATGCCGGCTTCCACCAGCATCTCTTCGATCAGGATCAGACCGCGTTCGGTCAGGTGTACCTGACGCGCCTTCTCGTCCACCGAGAAGTGCCCTTCACCTTTGAAGGTGTCGGAGTCTTCTTTTTCCTGGCGGATCAGTTTAGGGATCAGCTTGTTGACCTTGATGTACATCTCGGAGCTGTCTTCTGCCGGGCCGGAGATGATCAGCGGCGTACGCGCTTCATCGATCAGGATGGAGTCCACCTCATCCACCAGCGCATAGTGCAGTTTGCGCTGCACGCGCTCTTCCGGGCTGAAAGCCATGTTGTCGCGCAGGTAGTCGAAGCCGTACTCGTTGTTGGTGCCGTAGGTGATGTCGGCGGCGTAAGCTTCGCGCTTGGCCGGCGCCGGCATGCCCGGCAGGTTGATGCCGATGCTCAGGCCGAGGAACTCGAACAGCGGACGGTTGTTTTCGGCGTCGCGCTGCGCCAGATAGTCGTTGACGGTCACGACGTGCACGCCGCGGCCGCTCAGGGCGTTCAGGTAGGCCGGCAGCGTCGCGGTCAGGGTTTTACCTTCACCGGTGCGCATCTCGGCGATGCAGCGGTCGTTCAGTACCATGCCGCCCAGCAGCTGCACGTCGAAGTGACGCATGCCGAACACGCGCTTGCTCGCCTCACGCACCACGGCGAAGGCTTCCGGGATCAGGCTTTCCAGCGATTCGCCCTTCTCCAGGCGCGCGCGGAATTCGTTGGTTTTCGCTTTCAACTCGTCATCGGACAGCTTTTCCATGTCCGGTTCCATGCGGTTGATCTGCTCAACCACTTTGCGCATGCGGCGCAGGGTACGATCGTTACGGCTGCCAAAAACTTTGGTTAATAATTTCACTAACATGATGTTTGATATCTCTGTCATGACCGCCGAGCGCGGCAGTCAACTTGCTATTATTTATGGTTTTTGTGCCCAAAGGGCGAGTTCAGACGAGGGCGACGGGCCCGGCGCGAATGCCCTGCACCTGCGCCACCCACAGGCCGGTCTGGTGCCGCGCCAGCGTTGGCAGCACCTCAAGGTGGGTATGGCGAATGATGGTCGGCGGCTTCGGCTCGTGCGTCAGCAGCGCGTTGAGAGTGGAAAGCAGCGCCAGTTGCGCTACCTGCAAAGGGGGTTCCGTTTCGGCTTCGCTCTCCTGCACCCGCGCATAAACCGCCTGCGGCGCCAGCGCGAAAGAGAGGTGACGGATGACGGTGCGCAGCGCATGTTGCTGCCAATAATCTACGCTGAAGGTAGGACGGCGATGCGCGTCCTGCAGCAGGGCCAGGCTGTTGAAGGTGCCGTTGGCCGAATTTTGCCGGTTAAGGCTGGACGATGTGCTCGGCAATGCAGCCTGATCGGGTGCGCCGGACAAATTGGAAGGCGCGCCAAGCGTGGCCGCAACCATCCCTAACAGGAGATGGGGCCAGAAATAACGTCTGCCAAATTGTCGCCAACGATTTAGAATACCGATCACGAGTTTATAATCCGCCGGAGCCCATTATGCGCGATAGCCGTCCACAATTATTAGATGTCCTGTTCGACGACGCGTCTGCCGGCAGCAAAGGGCCGCTGCATAACGTCCAGCAACGCGCGGTGGCGCTGCTCAAGCTTAACCGTGCAGTGAAGGGCCTGTTGCCCGCTCCCCTGCATCCCTGGTGCCGCGTCGCGAATTTCCGACAGGGTATTTTAGTGCTCGAAACGGCAAATGCCAGTTGGATGATGCGCTTGCGCTACGAACAACCCGCTTTGCTGTCTGCACTACGAGCGCAAATTCTACCATCATTGTCGTCGATCGACATCAGGATTAATCCGGCCTTGATGGCGAAAGGCAGCAACCAGGTGCAAAACGCCGAAAAAGCGCCGGAAAAACCCGTGCCGATGCGGCATTTGAGTCTGGAGAGTGCGGAAGAGCTGAGGGGATTGGCGAGCCGTAGCCCGGAGAAACTGCGCAAGATATTGGAACGGCTGGCTGCATTGGCCGGAGAGGGTACCAACACAACCAGTCGTGATAAGTAATCAGCGACACGGACTGCAAAATACCGGACAGCCGACACCACACCATCGTGAGCCTGAATTCTCAGGCTCTCAGGGGATGCGCCTGCCGTTATTCGCAGGTGAGGAATGCAGACCTTACGCCAATACGGTAGACGGTGCCTTGAATGCCAATGGCATTTCGGCTTCGTCCTGGAAGGTCACGTATTCCCACGCTTCCTGCTTGGCCAGCACGGCCTGCAGCAGTTTGTTGTTCAGCGCGTGGCCAGACTTGAACGCGGTGAACGCGCCAATGATGTTGTGGCCGCACATGAACAGGTCGCCGATGGCGTCCAGCATTTTGTGACGTACGAATTCGTCTTCGAAACGCAGACCGTCTTCGTTCAGCACGCGGTAGTCATCTACCACGATGGCGCAGTCGAAGCTGCCGCCCAAGGCCAGGCCACGGGACTGCAGGTATTCGATATCACGCATGAACCCGAAGGTGCGCGCGCGGCTGATTTGACGCACGAACGACTCAGCCGAGAAATCAAGACGATAGCGCTGAGAGCTGGCGTCGATGGCCGGGTGGTTGAAGTCGATGGTGAAGTCCAGGCGGAACCCGTTATGCGGGGACAGCTCGGCCCACTTGTCGCCATCTTCAACGCGTACGGTCTCTTTCAGACGCAGGAATTTCTTCGCCGAGTTCAGTTCTTCGATGCCGGCATCCAGCAGCAAGAACACGAACGGACTGGCGCTGCCGTCCATGATTGGGATTTCAGCGGCGTCGACTTCGATGACGATGTTGTCGATGCCCAGCCCAGCCAGCGCGGCGTTAAGATGCTCAACGGTCGAAATACGCACGTCATGCTCATTCACCAGGCAAGTACAGAGCATGGTATCACGCACGGATTTTGCATCAGCCGGAAAATCAACCGGTGGATTCAAGTCAGTGCGACGATAGATGACCCCGGTATTAGCCGGCGCTGGGCGCATTGTCAGCGTGACTTTCTTGCCGGTATGCAAACCGACGCCAGTCGCCTGAACAATACGTTTTAATGTCCTTTGTTTGATCATCGTTTTATCTCGCAATGTTATCCATCCTACCAGCCAAGCATACAGCATGGCTGGCGGGACAGTTTAGCACAAAGAGCGGAGATTCCAAATTCTCAGGATATTCTTAGTCTGCCTGTTTACGCAGGAAGGCTGGAATATCAAGATAGTCGGGCTCTTTATTCGGCTGCGCAGCTTGGTCGTTGACCACCTTCGCGGCAGGTTTCACTTCCTGCGGCAGAGGCGACATGCCGTGCTGCTGATAACGGTGATCCATCACCGGCTGGCTGGCCTGTTTATTGGTCACCAGGGTGATTTCAGGACGCTTGTCCATACCGATACCGGTTGCAACCACGGTTACGCGCAGTTCGTCGTTCATTTCCGGATCCAGCGAGGTACCGATAACCACGGTGGCGTTGTCGGAAGCGAACGCACGGATGGTGTTACCCACGGTTTCGAACTCATCCAGACGCAGGTCGAAGCCGGCGGTGATGTTGACCAGTACGCCGCGCGCGCCGGACAGGTCGATGTCTTCCAGCAGTGGGCTGGAGATCGCCATTTCGGCCGCTTCTTCGGCGCGGTCTTCACCGCAAGCCACGCCAGAACCCATCATCGCGTAGCCCATTTCGGACATCACGGTGCGCACGTCGGCGAAGTCGACGTTCATCAGGCCCGGACGGGTGATCAGCTCGGCGATACCCTGCACCGCGCCTTTCAGCACGTCGTTGGCCGCGCCGAACGCGTCCAGCAGGGAGATGCCGCGACCCAGAACTTTCAACAGCTTGTCGTTCGGGATGGTGATCAGTGAGTCCACGTGTTTGGACAGTTCAGCGATACCCTGCTCCGCGAATGCCATGCGCTTTTTGCCTTCGAAGTTGAAAGGCTTGGTCACCACGGCCACGGTCAGAATACCCAAATCTTTAGCCACTTCAGCCACCACTGGCGCCGCACCGGTACCGGTGCCGCCGCCCATGCCGGCTGCGATGAAGACCATGTCTGCGCCGTCCAGCGCTGCGCGCAGGGCTTCGCGGTCTTCTTCCGCTGAATTGCGACCCACTTCCGGGTTCGCGCCCGCACCCAGACCTTTGGTAATACCGCTACCAATCTGGATGGTTTGGCCAACCGCCGTTTTGCGGAGCGCCTGGGCGTCCGTGTTCACAGCGAAGAATTCAACACCTTCGATGCGCTCGCGCACCATGTGTTCAACGGCGTTGCCACCGCCGCCGCCGACGCCGATGACTTTAATCACCGCGTCATTGGTTAGTTCCATTGGTTCAAACATAGTTTCTCTCCGTTTTGTGCCTGTCGCTGCGAGATCATAAAAAGATTACTCAGCATGATCTCTTTGTTGAAACATTAAAACTCTTTTCTCAGCCAGCTATTGATGCGTTTAAACCAATTGCCCACCGAGGCGCGTTTTTCTACTTCTGTCTCACCGCTCAGGTGAGACTCTTTTCCATAGTGCAGCAGACCTACCGCCGTCGAGTAGTAAGGCTCCTGCGCATAATCCGTCAGACCCGTGATGTTCAAGGGTTGGCCGATGCGTACCTGGGTGTGGAACACCCGTTGCGCACAGGCTGCCAGGCCATCAATCTGGGCGGCGCCACCGGTCAGCACGATACCGGCCGCCAGATGATGCTTCACCCCTTGCTGACGCAGTTGCTCCTGCAATTGCAAAATTTCATCGTTAACCAGATTCAACAGTTCGGTGTAGCGTGGCTCAATGACTTCAGCCAGCGTCTGTCTTTGCAGACTGCGCGGAGGACGTCCCCCGACGCTAGGCACCTCTACATTCTCATCCTTGCTAACAATCGACCCAAGCGCACAACCGTGTCGAACTTTAATCGCTTCCGCGTCGGTCGGCGGCGTGCCGAAGGCGTAAGCGATATCGCTGGTGACCACGTTCCCGGCGTAAGGGATCACTTTGGTGTGGCGCAGCGCACCGCCGGTGTACACCGCCATATCCATGGTGCCGCCGCCGATATCCACCACGCAAACGCCGAGTTCGCGTTCATCTTCGGTCAGCACCGCGTAGCTCGCGGCCAGACCGGCGAAAATAAGTTGGTCAACTTTCAGGCCGCAACGTTCCACGGCCTTGACGATGTTCTTCGCCATATCGTTATGGCAGGTAATCAGATGCACCTTGGCCTGCATGCGCACGCCGGACAGCCCAACCGGGTTTTTGATGCCTTCCTGATAATCGATGGCGTATTCCTGAGGAATCACGTGCAGGATGCGGTGTTCGTCGCGCACGCGCACCGATTTGGCGGTGTGCACCACGTTCTCCACGTCGTCCTGCGTCACTTCCTCTTCCGAGATAGGCACCATGCCGATTTCGTTCTGGCAGCTGATGTGTTTGCCCGACAGCGCCAGGTACACCGACGAGATCTGGCAGTCCGCCATCAGCTCGGCCTGATCGATGGCGCGCTGTACGCACTTCACCACCGACTCCAGGTCGTTTACGCCGCCCTTATCCATGCCGCGAGACGGCAGCTGCCCACCCCGATAATGTTGACCATGCCATCGGGCAGAACTTCCCCTACCAACGCGGAGACTTTTGCAGTACCGATCTCCAGTCCAACTACCAGTTTTCTGTCCGTCGACTTGATCATTGTTGTTTTGCCTGTGCCTGATTCTGTTGCTGATTACTGTTTTGCTGACCGCCAAGCGCCTGCGGATCGACCAACACCGGAGCCCACCCTACCGAAGCGCCGGACTCGTAGCGCAGATCGACATAGCTGACACGCTTGCTCTCCGCCTGGCCCTGCTGCTGCAATACCGGGTAAAGCTCGATAAACCGCTGCAAACGCCCGTTGCGGTCATCGCGCCCCAGCTCAAGCCGGACATCGTTGTCCAGCGCCAGCTGCCAGGAATGGCGCGCGGTCATCGCCGCCATTTTCAGCGTATATTTGCTGGCCGCCAACGTGGCGCTCATCGCCCGATAGCCTTCCAGCACATCCTGCTCGCTCCCTTCCGGCCCGTAGAGCAGCGGCAACTTCTGCTTGCCCGCCCGCTCCGCCGGCACGCTGAACGCTTTGCCCTCGGCGTCCACCATGTGCAAATCGTTCCAGCGCGCCACCGGGACATACTCCACCAGATGGATCTTCAGCTCATCCGGCCATTGTTTGCGCACGCTGGCCTGCTTGATCCACGGCAGACGTTCGATCTGCTGCTGGATGACGTCCACATCCTGCGTCATAAAGGTGCCGGGCGCGCCCAACGCCAGGATCGCCTGACGAATATCATCGTTGGTGGTGTAATGGCGTTCGCCGGTCACCACCAGCCTTGAGAGCGGCAGGCGACTGGCGTCTTTCATCCAGCCAAGCACCGCCCAACCGCTCCACACGACCGTTCCCAACACCATCAGCAGGAAAATCATTCCCGCCAACTGGGTTCCATTGCTGCGGCGCGGGCCGTTATCCACCTCGCGATCGCGCGCATTCAGGGCAGCTTGCGACATATCAGTCGGCCAACTCCAAAATTCTCGCCACTAGCTGCGAGAAGCTTAATCCAAACTGGCGCGCCGCCATCGGCACCAGGCTATGACTGGTCATGCCCGGAGAGGTGTTCACCTCAAGCAGATAGAAGCTGCCATCGCTGTCTTGCATCACATCGACGCGGCCCCAGCCGCTGCAGTCCAGACCGCGGTAGGCGCGCAGCGCCAACGCCGCCATCTCGGCTTCCTGCTCGGCGCTCAAACCGCTCGGGCAGAAGTACTGCGTGTCGTCCGAAATGTACTTGGCCTGATAGTCGTAAAACACGCCGGCCGGCTGGATGCGAATCGACGGCAACACCTGGTCGCCCAGCATCGCCACGGTGTATTCCGGGCCGCTCAACCACTTCTCCACCAGTACATCGTCGTCATGGCGGAAGGCTTCTTCCAACGCCGCTGCCAACGCCGCGCTTTCGGTGACCTTGCTCATGCCGACGCTGGAGCCTTCACGGCTCGGCTTGACGATCACCGGCAGACCGAGATCCGCCACGCGCGCCAGCAGCGCCGCTTTTTCGGCGCCGAGATACAGCTGGCGATTCAGCGCCACGTAAGGCGCCACCGGCAAGCCCATCGATTGCCACACCATCTTGGTGCGCCATTTGTCCATGGTCAGCGCCGAGGCCATCACGCCGCTGCCGGTATAAGGCAACTCGAGGAACTCCAGCAGCCCCTGCAGGGTGCCGTCCTCGCCGCCGCGGCCGTGCAGCGCGATAAACACTTTGGTGAACCCCTGCTCTTTCAGCTGGGTCACCGGGAAATCGCGGGTATCGACGCCATGCGCATCGATACCGGCTTCGCGCAACCCGGCCAGCACCGCGGTGCCGGACTGCAGAGAAACGTCACGTTCAGCGGAGGTGCCGCCCAGCAGAACTGCAACTTTATCAGCCATGGTGCTCCTCCTCTTTCTTCGGCGGCTGCAGCTTCAGCTCGGCCAGTTTACGGGCGATTTTGCCCACGTTGCCGGCGCCTTGCACCAGCACCAGGTCTTCATCCTGCAACAGCTGCGCCAGCGTTTCCGGCACGGTATCGGCATCGGAAACCAGGATCGGATCCAGCTTGCCGCGGCTGCGGATGGTGCGGCACAGCGAGCGGCTGTCCGCGCCCGGGATCGGCGCTTCGCCGGCGGCGTACACGTCGAGCATCAGCAGCACATCCACCTGCGACAGCACGTTGGCGAAATCGTCGTACAGATCGCGGGTGCGCGTGTAGCGGTGCGGCTGGAAGATCATCACCAGACGCTTGTCCGGCCAACCGGCGCGCGCCGCTTTCAACGTGGCGTCCACTTCGGTCGGATGGTGGCCGTAATCGTCCACCAGCATCGCGCTGCCCGCTTTGCCGTTGACCGGCTCCAGCGGAAACTCGCCGAGGAAATCGAAACGGCGCCCGGTGCCCTGGAAGCCCGCCAGCGCGCGCAGGATATCTTCGTCGTCGATGCCTTCTTCGGTCGCTACCGCCACCGCCGCCGCTGCGTTCAACGCATTGTGGCGGCCCGGCGCGTTCAGCGTCACCGTCAGCAACGGTTTGTCCTGACGGCTCAGGGTAAAGTGCCCCTGCGGCCCAATCTGCCGGTAGTCTTCGATGCGCACGTCGGCATCTTCACTGAAGCCGTAGGTGGTGATATGGCGACCCACGCGCGGCAGCAGCTCACGCACCACCGGATCGTCGATGCACATCACCGCGCGACCGTAGAACGGCAGGTTGTGCAAGAAATTGATAAACGTCTGCTTCAGGTTCTCGAAGTCGCCCTGGTAGGTGTCCATGTGGTCGGCTTCGATGTTGGTGACCACGGCCACCATCGGCTGCAGATGCAGGAACGACGCATCGCTCTCATCCGCTTCCGCGATCAGATAACGGCTGGACCCCAGTCGTGCGTGGGTGCCCGCCGCCTTTACCAGCCCGCCGTTAACGAAGGTCGGGTCCAGGCGGGCTTCGGCGTAAATGCTCGAGACCATCGCCGTGGTGGTGGTTTTGCCGTGCGTGCCAGCGATAGCGATGCCGTGGCGAAAACGCATCAGCTCCGCCAGCATTTCAGCGCGGCGGATCACCGGGATGCGCGCTTCACGGGCGGCGACGATCTCCGGGTTGTCGGCGGAGATGGCGGTAGATACCACCACCACACTCGCATCCAGCACGTTTTCCGGACGGTGATTGAAATAAATCGTCGCCCCGAGCGCGCTCAACTGCTGGGTCACCGGATTTGGCGCCAGGTCGGAGCCGCTGATCTGATACCCTTCGTTTGCCAACACTTCGGCGATACCACCCATGCCGGCGCCACCGATGCCGACAAAGTGAATGTGCCGGACGCGACGCATCTCGGGCACGATAGTACGTAGTTTCGCCAGTTGTTGTGTATTCATCACTCTCTCTAATCCGGATCCGGTATCCCGGCCTACATCACATTGCTTTTATTCAGGTTCGGCGCGCGAACCCCTGCACTCGTTACTTGGCGAGCCGCACCAGCTCCGCCGCCACGCGCTCGGTGGCGTCCGGAATGGCGACCGCGCGCGCTTTCTCGGCCATGGCCAGCAGCGTCTTGCGATCCCAGCTCGCCAGCAGTTCGGCCACCACATCGGCGTTGAACTGCGGCTGTTCGATAATCTTCGCCGCGCCGGCTTCTTCCAGCGGGCGTGCGTTCCAGTACTGTTGACGATCCTTGTGCATGAACGGCACGAAAATCGCCGGCAGCCCCGCCGCCGCGATTTCGCTGACGGTCAACGCGCCGGAGCGGCAGACCACCACGTCGGCCCAGGCATAGGCGGCGGCCATGTCGTCGATGAACTCGGTCACCTTGTGCTGCGTCTGCCCTACCCTCTCGTAGTCGCGCAGCACCGTTTCCAGCGCGCCCTTGCCAACCTGATGCCAGAGCGTAATTCTATCGCCCAAACGCGCCGCGACTTCAGGAACTGTCTGATTCAGCACGCGGGCGCCCTGACTTCCGCCAATCACCAGCACGCGGATCGGGCCTTCGCGCCCTTGCAACCGCTCCGCCGGCAACGGCAGCGCCAACACGTCGGTGCGCACCGGGTTGCCCACCACCTCGGCGTTCGGGAACGCGCCGGGGAAGGCCTGCATCACTTTGGCGGCGATGCGCGCCAGCCAGCGGTTGGTCAAGCCGGCAATGCCGTTCTGCTCGTGCAGCACCACCGGGATGCCGCACTGCCAGGCCGCCAGGCCGCCGGGGCCGGAAACGTAACCGCCCATCCCCAGCACCACATCCGGCTGATAACTGCGCATGATGGCTTTCGCCTGCCGCACCGCCTGCCAGATCCGCAGCGGCGCCGTCAACTGGGCCTTCAGGCCCTTGCCGCGCAGGCCAGAGATGCGGATAAAATCAATCTCGATCCCGTGCTTCGGCACCAGATCGGCTTCCATTCGGTCTGCGGTTCCGAGCCAGCGCACCTGCCAGCCCTGCGCCATCAGATGATGCGCGACCGCCAGCCCCGGGAACACGTGCCCGCCGGTACCGCCTGCCATCACCATTAAACGCTTAGGTTTCCCGCTCATCCCTTACCTCTTCACAAACGCCTGAGCCTTGGTCAGGCGCGTTTCATAATCAATTCGCAGCAACAGCACGATCGCCGTCGACATAATCAGCAAGCTCGAGCCGCCGTAACTGATCAGCGGCAGCGTCAGACCTTTGGTCGGCAGCATGCCCGCGGCGGCGCCGACGTTAACCAGCGCCTGGAAGCTGAACCACACGCCGATCGCGCAGGCCAGGAAGCCGGAGAAGCGTTGGTCGATCTCCAGCGCGCGGCGCCCGATGGACATCGCGCGAAAAGCGACGAAGAATACCATTAACAGGGCTAAAACCACACCGATATAGCCCAGTTCTTCACCCAAAATGGAGAAGATGAAGTCGGTGTGCGCTTCCGGCAAATACTCCAGTTTCTGCACCGAGTTGCCGAGCCCCTGCCCCCAGAACTCGCCGCGGCCGAATGCCATCAGCGACTGGGTCAACTGGTAGCCGCTGCCGAACGGGTCGGCCCACGGGTTCCAGAACGAGGTCACGCGGCGCATACGGTACGGTTCCGCGATAATCAGCAGCACCACGGCGAACACGCCGGAGCCGATGATCGCCAGGAACTGCCACATTTTCGCGCCGGCCAGGAACAGCATCGCCAGCGTGGTGATGAACAGCACCACCACGGTGCCGAGATCCGGCTGCGCCAGCAGCAGCACCGCCAGCACCACCATGACGCCCATCGGCTTACAGAAGCCCCAGAAGTTGCTGCGCACCTCTTCCACCTTGCGCACCAGATAGCTCGCCAGGTAGCAGAACAGCGACAGCTTGGACAGCTCCGCCGGCTGAATACGCAGCGGGCCGAGCGCGATCCAGCGCGAGGCCCCGTTCACCGAGCTCCCCACCACCAGGACGATCAGCAGCATCACGATCGACATCAGCAGCATCACGTTGCTGTAGCGCTGCCAAACTTCCATCGGGATGCGCAGCGTCACCAGCGACAGGCCGAACGCCAGGCCGAGGTACAGCGCATCGCGTTTGGCGAACAAGAACGGATCGTCCGCCAGGCGTTGGCCGATCGGCATCGACGCCGAGGTCACCATCACGAAGCCGATGATCGCCAACCCGAAGGTCAGCCACAGCAGGGTGCGATCGTACAGCACCATGTTGACCGCGTCGTTGTCGCGCGCGCCGGTCACCCAGTCTTTCAGCCGTTCTGTCAGCCCGAAGTTCGGCAAGCGTAGTTTCATCCGCCAAGCTCCTGCGCCAGGCGGGCGAACTCATCGCCGCGCACTTCAAAATTACGGAACTGATCGAGACTGGCGCAGGCCGGCGACAACAGCACCATATCGCCGGGCTGTACGCGGCCGGCGATGGTGCGCATCGCCTGCTCCATGGTCTCGGTCAGCGTCGCCACTTCCGGCCGCAGCTGCGCCAGCTGGGCGCCGTCGCGGCCAAAGCAATACAGCCGCACGTTGTCGCCCTGCAGATAGCGCGCCAGCGGCGAGAAATCGGCGGACTTGCCGTCGCCGCCCAGCAGCAGATGCAGCGTGCCGTCCACCTGCAGGCCGTTCAGTGCCGCTTCGGTGCTGCCGACGTTGGTGGCTTTGGAATCGTTGATCCAACGCACGCCGTTGTTCTCCCAGGCCAGCTGGAAGCGGTGCGCCAGGCCGGTGAAGGTGGTCAATGCCTTCAGGCTGGAGGCACGCGGGATATTGACCGCATCCGCCAACGCCAGCGCCGCCAGGGCGTTGGTGTAGTTGTGGCGGCCAGTCAGCTTCATCTCGCGCGTATTCAGTACCTTCTCACCGCGCACCCGCAGCCAGGTTTCCCCCTGCTGGCGGTTCAGGTGATAATCGCCGACGTCCGCACCGAAGCTGACGCAGCGCTCGTCGGCGCCGCGCACCGGCATGGTCAGCGCGTCGTCCGCGTTCACCACGCACACGGCGGCATTTTCATAGACGCGCAGCTTGGCGCCGCGATACTGCTGCAGGCCGAACGGATAACGATCCATATGATCTTCGGTCACGTTCAGGATGGTCGCCGCCGCCGCCCGCAGGCTATACGTCGTTTCCAGCTGGAAGCTGGACAGCTCCAGCACGTAAAGCTGGCATTCCTGACGCAACAGGCTCAGCGCCGGCAGGCCGATATTGCCGCCCACGCCCACCGCCCAACCGGCGGCTTTCGCCATCTCGCCCACCAGGGTGGTGACGGTGCTTTTGCCGTTGGAGCCGGTGATCGCCACGATCGGCGCCTGCGCTTCACGGCAGAACAGTTCGACGTCGCCGACGATTTCCACGCCGGCGTCCGCCGCGGCGCTCAATGCCGGGGTCGCCAACGCGACGCCCGGGCTGGCGACGATCAGATCCGCCGCCAGCAGCCAGTCCTGATTCAGATCGCCCAGATGGCGCTCCACGCTTTCAGGCAGTTTGTCCAACCCTGGCGGCGCGATACGGGTATCCATCACGCGCGGCGTCACGCCGCGCGCCATGAAGAAATCGACGCAGGACAGGCCGGTGAGGCCCAACCCGATGATGACGACTTTTCTACCCTGATAGTCTGCCATGATTAACGCACCTTCAGCGTTGCCAGGCCAATCAGCACCAGCATCAGCGAAATGATCCAGAAGCGCACGATAACGCGCGGCTCAGGCCAGCCTTTCAATTCATAGTGGTGGTGAATCGGCGCCATGCGGAAAATGCGTTGCCCGCGCAGCTTGAACGATCCCACCTGCAGGATCACCGACAGCGTCTCTACCACGAATACGCCGCCCATGATCACCAACAAGAATTCCTGACGCAGCAGCACCGCGATGGTGCCCAGCGCGCCGCCCAGCGCCAACGAACCGACGTCGCCCATAAACACCTGCGCCGGGTAGGTGTTGAACCACAGGAAGCCGAGGCCGGCGCCGACGATGGCGGTGCAGACGATCACCAACTCACCGGCATGACGCAGATACGGAATATGCAGGTAGTTGGCGAAGTTCATGTTACCGGTCGCCCAGGCCACCAGCGCGAAGCCGGCCGCCACGAATACCGTTGGCATGATCGCCAGGCCGTCCAGGCCGTCGGTCAGGTTGACCGCGTTGCTGGTGCCGACGATGACGAAATAGGCCAGCAGGATGTACAGCAGGCCCAGTTGCGGCATCACGTCCTTAAAGAACGGCACAACCAGCTCGGTGGCTGGCGTGTCTTTTCCTACGGCGTACATGGCGAATGCGACAATCAGCGCAATCACCGACTGCCAGAAATACTTCCAGCGGGCGATCAGCCCTTTGGTGTCCTTACGCACCACCTTGCGGTAGTCGTCGACGAAGCCGACGATGCCGTAACCCACCAGCACAAACAGCACGCACCAGACATACGGGTTGGACGGGTAAGCCCACATCAGCACCGAAATGGTGATGGAGGTCAGGATCATGATGCCGCCCATGGTCGGCGTGCCGCGCTTGCTGAAGTGCGACTCGGGGCCGTCGTTGCGCACCACCTGACCGAAGGACATTTCTTGCAGACGCTTGATCACCCGCGGGCCCATCCACAGCGACAGGAACAGCGCGGTCAGCAGGCTGACAATGGCTCGGAACGTCAGATAAGAAAAGACGTTGAAGCCTGAGTAATACTTGACCAAATGTTCGGCCAGCCAAACTAACATGGTGCTTTCTCCTGTAACGCGCGTACTACCTGCTCCATTGCGGCACTACGTGAACCTTTGATTAACACGGTGATGACCGCATGTTCCGACAGTAATTCCGCCACGCGCGCGATCACTGCTGTCTTGTCCTGATAATGTTCGCCGTTGCCGGAGGCTTCGCTCAGCACGCGGCTCAACCCGCCGACGCTGATCACTTTGTCGACCCCGGCCAGACGGGCGGCTTCACCCACCTGACGGTGGCACTCTTCCGCTTCTGCGCCCAGCTCGGCCATGTCGCCGACCACCATCACGCGGTAGCCCGGCATTTCCGCCAGTACCTGCGCCGCCGCGGTCATCGACCCGACGTTGGCGTTATAGCTGTCGTCCAGCAGCAGCTTGCCTTCGGCCAGCGCCACCGGGAACAGACGCCCCGGCACCGCCTGCAGTTGTTTCAACCCCTGACGCACCGCTTCGAGGGTGGCGCCCACCGACATCGCCAGCGCCGTGGCCGCCAGCGCGTTGGCCACGTTGTGGCGCCCCGGCAGCGGCAGCGCGATCTCGGCGGTGCCGAACGGGCTGTGCAGCGTGAACTGCGTGCCTGCGCCGTTCACCCGCACGTCGTCCGCGAAGAAGTCCACGCCTTCGGCCGCCTGCGGCGAGAAGCGCCAGACGGTTTTGCCGCCCAGCATGCTCTGCCAGTGCGGCCAGTCGTTGTTATCGGCGTTGATGATCGCCACGCCGTCGGCCGGCAGGCCGGTAAAGATTTCACCTTTCGCCTGGGCGACGCCGGCCAGCGAGCCGAAGCCTTCCAGGTGCGCCGCCGCCAGGTTGTTCACCAAAGCGGTCTGCGGACGCGTCAATGCGGTGGTGTAAGCAATTTCGCCAATGTGGTTAGCGCCCAGCTCTATCACGGCAAAATCATGCTGCGGCTCCAGACGCAACAGCGTCAACGGCACGCCGATGTCGTTATTGAAGTTGCCGGCGGTATACAGCACTTCGCCGCATTCACGCAGAATGGCGGCGGTCATTTCTTTCACCGATGTCTTGCCCGAGGAGCCGGTCAGCGCCACCACGCGCGCCGGCACCTGCTGACGCACCCAGGCGCCAAGCTGCCCCAGCGCCAGACGAGTGTCTTTCACCACCAGCTGCGGCACGTCCACCAATAAGCGCTTACTGACCAGCAACGCCCCGGCGCCTGCGGCTACGGCATCCGCCGCAAAGTCGTGAGCGTCGAAACGCTCGCCTTTCAGCGCCACAAACAGGCAACCGGCGGTCACCTTGCGGGTGTCTGTCGTCACCTCGACAATTTGGCAATCGGCGCCGATAGATTCAGCGCTCAATACCTCAGCCAGTGTCTGAAGAGAGACAGGGATCATGCCAGCACCCCCAGCAGTCGGGCGACCGTCGTGCGGTCGGAGTAATCCAGGCGGCGGTTGCCCACCAGCTGATAATCTTCGTGGCCTTTGCCCGCCACCAACACCACATCCTGCTCCTGCGCCTGCATGATGGCGCTGGTCACCGCTTCGGCGCGGCCGTGGATCACCAGCGCCTGCCCGGCATCCAGTAATCCGGTCAGGATATCGTTGATAATCGCGCGCGGCTCTTCGGTACGCGGGTTGTCATCGGTGATCACCACGCGATCGGCGAACTGCTCGGCGATGCCGCCCATCAGCGGACGCTTGCCCTTGTCGCGATCGCCGCCGCAGCCGAAGACGCACCACAGCTGCCCCTGGCAGTGCAGGCGCGCCGCTTCCAGCGCTTTCTCCAGCGCATCCGGCGTGTGGGCGTAATCCACCACGACCGTCGGTTTGCCCGGCGCGTTAAACACTTCCATGCGGCCGCAGACCGGCTGCAGACGGTTGCCGGTTTCCACCAGCGCCTCCAGCGGGTAGCCCAGCGACAGCAGCGTCGCCAATGCCAACAGCAGATTGCTGACGTTGAAAGCGCCCATCAGGCGGCTTTCGATCTCGCCGTCGCCCCAGCTGGAGCTGAACCGAACCGTGGCGCCGTTGTCGTGATAATCGACCGCCGTGGTTTTCAGCCAGCGGCCGTGGCAGCCCGGCTGCAGGTTGCCCTGCATCGTCACCGCCACCGCATCCGGCAGCTTGCTCAGCCAGCGCTGGCCGACTTCATCGTCGGCGTTGATGATCGCCTGCCCCACATTGTGGGCGGCGAACAGCGACCATTTGGCCGCCTCGTAATTGGCCATGTCACCGTGGTAATCCAGGTGATCGCGGCTCAGGTTGGTGAAGACCGCGGCAGCGAACGGCAGCGCCGCCACCCGGTGTTGCACCAAACCGTGGGATGAGACTTCCATCGCGGCGAAGGTCGCGCCCTGTTCCGCCAAGTCGTTTAATACGTGTTGAACATCCACCGCAGAACCGGTGGTATTCTCGGTCGGGCAGACCTGACCCAGCAGACCGTTGCCGACGGTGCCCATCACCGCGCTGGTTTCGCCCAGCAGTTGGCTCCACTGCGCCAACAACTGCGTGGTGGTGGTTTTGCCGTTGGTGCCGGTCACGCCGACCAGGCGCAGACGCTCGCCCGGCTGATGGTAAAAACGCCCGGCCAGCGCGGAAAGGCGCTGGTTCAGTTGGCTCAGGTAGATCACCGGCACGCCGTGCATCTCAACGATGGTGCCGTCTTCGGCCTGACCGTCAGCTTCGGCGATCACGGCGGCGACGCCCTGCGCGATGGCCTGCGGAATATAGCGGCGTCCATCCGTTTGATGGCCGACCACGGCGACAAACAGATCCCCGGCAGCCGCAACACGGCTGTCTAATGTCATTTCCCGCAGCGCGCGCCCGGGCGCCGTCGGCACCCACGGGGCGAGTAAGTCGCGCAAATTACGATCTGCCACCTGAACCCTCTTTCTTGTTAATCACTAATTCGCTTTTGTCACCGGTAGGCAACGCGTCAGGCTCGACGTTCATGGTGCGCAATACGCCGCCCATGATGGCGCCGAACACCGGCGCGGAGATTGCGCCACCATAGTATTTCCCACCCTGCGGGTCGTTGATGACGACCACCAGGGCAAAACGGGGGTTACTTGCCGGCGCGACGCCGGCGGTATAAGCGATGTATCGGTTGACGTATTTGCCGTCCGGGCCCACTTTTTTCGCGGTACCGGTTTTGATGGCGATACGGTATCCCTTGATGGCGGCTTTCACGCCGCCGCCGCCCGGCAAGGCCACGCTTTCCATCATGTGCACCACGGTGCGCACCAGAGGTTCAGGGAAAACGCGTTCGCCGGCGACCGGAGGGTCAACCTTGGTGATCGACAATGGGCGATACACGCCCAGACTGCCGATCGTTGCATAGACTCGCGCCAACTGTAACGGAGTTACCATCAGCCCGTAGCCGAAAGAGAAGGTGGCCCTCTCTATGTCAGACCACCGTTGTTTTTTTGGGTATATGCCACTGCTTTCTCCGACCAGCCCCAAATTGGTCGCTTTTCCCAGCCCAAAACGAGAGTAAGTATCTACTAACGCTGAGGACGGCATCGCTAACGCCAGCTTTGAAACACCGACGTTACTCGACTTCTGCAAGATCCCGGTCAATGACAGCTCCGAGTACCGCGCCACGTCTTTGATCTCGTGGCCCTGAATGCGGTACGGGATGGTGTTCAGCACGCTGTTTTCTCTCACCACGCCGTTTTGCAGCGCGGTCATCACCACCATTGGCTTCACGGTTGAACCGGGTTCAAAAATATCGGTGATAGCACGGTTACGCATGGTTTCTTTCGGCGTACCGGCCATGTTGTTCGGGTTGTAAGACGGGCTGTTGGCCATCGCCAGCACTTCGCCGGTGTTCACGTCGATCAACACCGCAGTGCCCGATTCGGCCTTGTTGAACGCCACGGCGTTGTTCAGCTCGCGATACACCAGCGCCTGCAGTCGCTCATCGACGCTCAGCACCAGGTTATGCGCCGCCTGGCTATCGACGGAGGAGATATCTTCAATCACTCGGCCGAAGCGGTCCTTGCGCACCGTTCTCTCGCCCGGTTGCCCGGTCAGCCAGCGATCGAAGCTCTTCTCGACGCCTTCGATGCCTTGCCCGTCGATGTTGGTCACGCCGATGATGTGCGACGTCACCTGCCCCGCCGGGTAGTAACGGCGCGACTCCTGCCGCAGGTAGATCCCCGGCAGCTTGAGTTTGTGGATGTAATCGCCGATCGCCGGGTTAACCTGGCGCGCCAGATAAACGAAGCGCCCTTTCGGGTTGGCGTTGATGCGGTTGGAGAGTTGGTCCAGCGGGATGTTGAGCGCATCGGAAAGCGCTTTCCAACGGCTGTCCAGCGTGATGCCGCCGCGTTCGTTCAGCTCTTTCGGATCGGCCCACACCGCATTCACCGGCACGCTGACCGCCAACGGGCGGCCGGCGCGATCGCTGATCATGCCGCGCGCGGTCGGCACTTCCTGCACGCGCAGCGAACGCATGTCGCCTTCTTTCACCAGACGATCGGGGTTGATGACCTGCAGGTACGCGACGCGCAGCATCAGACCAACCATCGCCAGCAAAATGCAGCCGCACAGCAACGCAAAACGCCAGCTGACAAAGCTGGCCTGATCTTCCTGGCGTCTCAACTTACCGGGGCGCGCTGCTTTCATGCGTTTCCTTTCTACTCCGTGTCATTATTCCGGTTAAACCATTCATTGTTTAACGATGATATTTTCCTGCGATGGATCAACGTGTTGCATCTGCAGTTTTTCTGTCGCGATACGTTCAACCCGGCTGTGATCGCCGAGGGCGTTCTCTTCTAAAATCAGGTTGCGCCACTCGATATCCAGCGCATCGCGCTCCAGAACCAGCTGCTCGCGTTCGGCGGTCAGCAGGCGGGTGCGGTGCGCGGTGGTCACCACGAAAATCGCGGAGACCAGTGACGCAATCAGTAAAATCATGGGGATCTTGGCGTTGCGCAGCAGATCGCCGCCAATCACCCCGACCAGGCCGTGACGTTCGTTGCCAATCACGCGGGCATCCTCTCAGCAATGCGCAGCACCGAGCTGCGCGCACGCGGGTTGTCCGCCACTTCCGCTTCCGACGGCATCATTTTGCCCAGCGCTTTCAGCGTTCGCCCGCCCATGCCGCGCAGTTGCTCCTCGGTCAACGGAATGCCCGCCGGCACCTGGGCGCCGCGGCTGTGGTGTCGCATAAAGCGTTTGACGATGCGGTCTTCCAGCGAATGGAAGCTGATGATCGACAAACGGCCCTGCGGGGCCAGCACTTCCAGCGCGCCGTCGAGCGCACGCTCGATCTCTTCCAGCTCGCTGTTGATATAAATGCGGATCGCCTGGAAGCTGCGCGTCGCCGGATGCTTGTGCTTTTCACGGAACGGGCTGGCATCGGCGATCAGATCCGCCAGCTCTTTGGTGCGCGTCATCGGCTCCACGCGGTTTCTTTCGACGATGGCGCGCGCGATGCGCTTGGCGAAACGCTCTTCGCCGAAGGTTTTCAGCACCCAGGCGATGTCGTCCGCTTCGGCCTTCATCAGCCACTCTGCGGCAGACAGGCCGGTGGACGGATCCATGCGCATGTCCAGCGGGCCGTCGCGCATAAAGGAGAACCCGCGCTCCGCGTCGTCAAGCTGCGGCGAGGAAACGCCCAGATCGAGCAGAACGCCGTCGATCTTGCCCACCAGCTCGCGCTCCCGCACATAGTGCGACAACTCGGAAAATGGGCCGTGTACGATGGTAAAACGAGGATCTTCAATAGATTTGGCGGCTGCAATCGCCTGAGGGTCACGGTCAATTGCCAGCAAGCGCCCTTCCGGCCCCAGTTGGGACAGAATCAGACGAGAATGGCCACCGCGACCAAAAGTACCGTCGATATATATGCCGTTGCTGCGGATATTGAGGCCGTTGACGGCTTCGTCCAGCAGGACGGTGGTGTGTTTATAGTTTTCCAACATGCTTATAGCGACAAGTCCTGTAGCCGCTCAGACAACGGTTCCTGAGTCGACTGTTCAGCGTCAATATCATCCTTGACTTGTTGATACCAGGTCTGTTCATCCCACAGTTCAAACTTGTTGAACTGACCGACCAGCATCACTTCTTTCGTGAGCCCGGCGTGTTGCCGCAGCGTACTGGCTAACAGCAAACGACCGGCACTATCCATCTGACACTCACTGGCATGTCCCAACAGCAGGCGCTGAACGCGGCGCTCGGCGGGATTCATGCTCGACAGACGTGATAATTTTTGTTCAATAATTTCCCATTCGGGCAAAGGATAAAGCAGCAGGCAGGGCTGATGGAGGTCAATGGTACAGACCATTTGGCCTTGCGATTCCTCGTTGAGCAATTCCCGATATCGGGTAGGTACGGCGAGCCGCCCTTTGCTGTCGAGGTTGACCATCGTCGCTCCACGGAACATTCCTGAGCTACCCCTTAGTGACCGTTTTCACCACTTTACCCCACAAATTCCCACACAATGGAGTTTACGGAGGGTATGAAAACCTTGTCAAGCCAGAGCGCCAGCGCTTTGGCAATATTTCTCTGGTCATTTTGGGAGCTGACTCGCGAAAGAAACTCTGATTATTCGACGATTAAAAATTAACACCATGATAAACGGAGAGAATTTTCTAGGCGGAAAGAATCTGATTAAAAACCTGACGAACTGGCGATTAATTAACTCATTACTTCCTTCTGCAAGCCATGTCTCATTTTTCAGCTCGGCAATCTCAGGGCTGTAACCGCTGCCGCCCCGCGCGCGCCAAGGCTCGGCGCCTGACGAGTCGACCGCAGAATAAGGCTATAACTCCTTGAGTTAATAACGCTCAATCGTTATTCACCGTGAAACTGCGCGCTATTTTACTTCAATTTGCACCGCCATGATGAGAGCACGGCGAAAATAAATGGCTCGGATATTACGAGCAGAAGTAATTTCGATTTAAATCAATTTGGTAAGATTATTCCCAAAACACCTGTTTACAATTATGGTTTCATTTTCTTACACCTTTATTTCCACAATTTTTGCCGGAAAAATCCCCCCGCGGACACAAAAAATCGCAACAGCATGTTTTTAATAGATTTATTTAAAAACACCGATTTTAATCTCTCCATCCCTTCCTGCGCCCCGGCCCTGCGGGACAAAAACCGAACAAATGTTAAAAATAAAAATATAAACCTAGTTAAAAAACACAAATCAGATCAGTAAACTATATAAAAAGCAAAAAACCAGAATTAACAACCACAAATTATAAAATTAACAGCATATTAACACAAAAGGAGAGATACATGCTTTCGCCCGCCGCACACTGGCGCAGCGCCGCTGCCGATACGTTTGCACTGGTGGTGTACTGCTTTATCGCCGGTATGGCGATTGAAGTGTTAATCTCCGGCATGAGCTTCAAGCAATCCCTCTCTTCACGCCTGTTGTCGATCCCGGTCAACATTCTGATCGCCTGGCCTTATGGCCGCTATCGCGATCTGTTTATCCGCACGGCGCGCCGTTGCCCGCACGGCCAGTTCCTACTGCGCAATCTCGCCGATCTGCTGGCCTATGTCAGCTTCCAGTCGCCGGTTTATGCTGCAATTTTATGGAGCGTGGGCGCTGACGGCCAACAAATGCTGGCGGCGGTAACCAGCAATGCGCTGGTCTCCATGGCGATGGGCGTGGTGTATGGTTACTTCCTGGAGTACTGCCGGCGGCTGTTTCGGGTGGCAGGTTACGTCTAAAGGAGCCCGCCAACGCGGGCCCCTGTCAGCCAAACTACTTGCGGCTGAGACTGCCGCGGCGGAACAGATTGCGGCGAATGCGCGTCAGCCCCGGCTTGGGTTTACGCGGTTCGTCCAGGCTGGCCAACACCAGTTCCAGCACGCGCTCGGCCACGTCGCGATGGCGCTGCGCTACCGCCAATACCGGGCACTCAAGGAAATCCAACAGTTCATGATCGCCGAAGGTGGCGATCGCCAGATCGGTCGGCAAGCGGCCGCGTTGCTTCAGCGTCACGTCCATCACGCCCTGCAATAAAGAGAACGACGTGGTAAACAGCGCCTGCGGCATCGGGTGCGTTTTCAACCATTCGGCAAACAGCGCGCCGGCGGCTTCGCGTTCGTAGCTGTTGGCGTACAGGTAATCGACGTGGCGGGGATCCTCTTGCCAGGCCTGGCGGAAGCCCTGCTCACGCAGGAAGCTGACCGAAAGCTCCGGCAAGGCGCCCAGGTACAGCACCGACTCCGCCGGGAAGGTGCGCAGCTCCTGCGCCAACGCAAAAGCGTCTTCCTGGTCGGCGCCCACAACGCTGATGAAATGCTCGCGATCCAGCGCGCGGTCCAGCGCGATGATCGGCAGCGGATCGTTGGCCCAGCGTTGATAGAAAGGATGCTCCGGCGGCAAGGCGGTGGAGACGATGATGGCGTCCACCTGACGCTGCAGCAGGTGCTCAATGCAGCGCATTTCGTTGTCCGGCTGATCTTCGGAACAGGCGATCAGCAATTGGTAACCCCGCTGGCGCGCCTGGCGCTCCAGGTAGTTGGCGATGCGGGTATAGCTGGTATTTTCCAGATCCGGGATCACCAGGCCGATAGAACGGGTGCGCCCGGCGCGCAGCCCCGCCGCGACGGCATTCGGGTGATAGTTATGCTCCCTGACCACGGCCATCACTTTCTCGACGGTTTTATCGCTGACACGATACTGCTTCGCCTTGCCGTTGATGACATAACTGGCCGTCGTGCGCGAAACGCCCGCGAGACGCGCGATTTCATCCAGTTTCACATTAACCCCTTAATGACGCTGAAAATAGAAGTGAAGGCTGTGCTCGGATTAACCATGGCATCCCGTGCGGTTATTCAATCCAGCCTCTGCGATCTAACAGCAGAAAACACTACCTAGCAACCGCTTTTGCCGAAAGGTGCCGGCAATCGGGCAAAAAAGGCCGAAAAACAAAGGGCGCAGCCACGCCGCGCCCCCGATTATTCGCCGCCAGACCGCGCTCAGCGCATGATTTTGTCGCCGCGCGACACGCCGACCACGCCGGAACGCGCCACTTCCACAATCTCCGCCACTTCACGCACCGCGCTCAGGAAGGCGTCCAGTTTGTCGCTGGTGCCGGCCAGCTGCACTGTATACAGCGTCGCCGTCACATCGACGATCTGGCCGCGGAAAATATCGGCGCAGCGTTTCACCTCTTCACGGCCGTAGCCGCTGGCCTGCAGCTTCACCAGCATGATCTCGCGTTCAACGTGAGCGCCCTGCACCAGCTCGCTGACGCGCAACACGTCCACCAGCTTGTGCAACTGCTTCTCAATCTGCTCCAGCACTTTCTCGTCGCCGACGGTCTGGATAGTCATGCGCGACAGCGTCGGATCGTCGGTCGGCGCCACCGTCAGGCTCTCGATGTTGTAACCGCGCTGGGAGAACAACCCCACCACGCGCGACAGGGCGCCGGATTCGTTTTCCAGCAAGACAGATAAAATACGGCGCATGATCAGGTCCTCTCCGTTTTGCTAAGCCACATTTCGTCCATGCTTCCGCCGCGGATCTGCATCGGGTAGACATGTTCGGTTTCATCGACGGTCACGTCGACGAACACCAGCCGCTCTTTTTCCGCCAGCGCCTGCGCCAGCTTGCTTTCCAGCTCATCCGGCGTGCGGATGGCGATGCCGACATGGCCGTAAGCCTCGGCCAGCTTGACGAAGTCCGGCAGCGAATCCATGTAAGACTGCGAATGACGGCCGGAATAAATCATGTCCTGCCACTGCTTGACCATGCCCAGATAGCGGTTGTTGAGGTTCACCACCACCACCGGCAGGTTATATTGCAGCGCGGTGGACAGCTCCTGAATATTCATCTGAATGCTGCCGTCGCCGGTCACGCACACCACGGTTTCCTCCGGCAGCGCCAGCTTGACGCCCAATGCCGCCGGCAGGCCGAAGCCCATGGTGCCGAGGCCGCCGGAGTTGATCCAACGGCGCGGTTTGTCGAACGGATAATAGAGTGCGGCGAACATCTGATGTTGGCCGACGTCCGAGGTGACATAGGCGTCGCCTTTGGTCAGGCGATGCAGAGTTTCGATCACCGCCTGCGGCTTGATGGTGCCGCTGTTTTTGTCGTAGCCCAGGCAGTCGCGGGCGCGCCACTGCTCGATAGACTGCCACCAATCGCGCAGCGCATCATGATCCTGCGCTTTCTCGTCCTGCGCCAGCAGCTCCAGCATCTGCACCAGCACCTGCCTGGCATCGCCGACGATCGGGATATCGGCGTCCACCGTTTTGGAGATCGAGGTCGGATCGATATCGATGTGCAGCACGGTGGCGTCCGGGCAGTATTTGGCCAGATTGTTGGTCGTACGATCGTCGAAACGCACGCCGACGGCGAAGATCACGTCGGCATGGTGCATGGTTTTATTAGCTTCATAGGTGCCGTGCATGCCGAGCATGCCGACGCTCTGGCGATGAGTGCCGGGGAAGGCCCCCAACCCCATCAGGCTGCTGGTCACCGGCAGGTTCAGCTGCTCCGCCAACGCCAACAGTTCGGCTTCGCAACCGGCGTTGATCGCGCCGCCGCCGACGTACATAACCGGCTTTTTGGCCGCCAGAATGGTTTGCAGCGCGCGTTTGATTTGCCCGCGGTGGCCCTGCACCGTCGGGTTGTAAGAACGCATGCTCACGTCCTGCGGATAGGCATAAGGCATCCGCACCGCCGGGCCGACGATGTCTTTAGGCAGATCGATCACCACCGGGCCGGGGCGGCCGCTGGAGGCCAGGTAAAAGGCCTTCTTCAACACCGCCGGGATATCTTCGGTGCGTTTTACCAGGAAGCTGTGTTTCACCACCGGCCGAGAAATCCCCACCATATCGCACTCCTGGAAGGCGTCGTAGCCGATCAGCGAGCTGGGCACCTGCCCCGACAGGACGACCATCGGGATCGAGTCCATATAAGCGGTAGCGATACCGGTAATGGCGTTGGTGGCGCCGGGGCCGGAGGTCACCAGCACCACGCCCACTTCGCCGGTGGCGCGCGCGTAACCATCGGCCATGTGCACCGCACCTTGCTCGTGGCGCACCAGAATATGATCGATCCCTCCGACCGTATGCAGGGCGTCGTAGATATCGAGCACCGCCCCGCCGGGGTAGCCGAATACATGTTTAACGCCCTGATCGATCAACGATCGGACGACCATCTCGGCTCCTGACAACATCTCCATGGGTTTGCCTCCAGGCTTGCTTATTCTTCTCTGGCGCCGGAACGTAGCGCCTGCTGCGGGGCAATGCCCCTAAATTTTTATGGGTTGTCGCTATCGAATTAACATAACGTCAGAATATGGGGCAGGCAAACGGCAAAATGGCTTAACGGCGGCGGGGTTATTGCCAAGCGGCTGGAGATCGCGACTTTATAAAAACAATGCGCTAGCCCCAGGGGCGTCAGGCTAGGCATTGTTTCGAACAGAGGGGAAATTACAGAACTAAATCAGGCGAAGAATATGCCGTTTTTTTCGCCGAACGCGCGGCTCGGCGGCGGCCTCAGCCCTGTTCCTGGTACATGGAGTCGATTTCACGCTGATAGCGCTGCAGGATCACTTTGCGGCGCAGCTTCAGCGTTGGCGTCAGCTCCCCCAGCTCCATGGAAAAGGCCGCCGGCAGCAGCGTGAACTTCTTCACCTGCTCGAAGCGCGCCAGCTCCTTTTGCATCTCACGCAGACGCTTTTCGAACATCTCGAGGATTTCACCGTTGCGCAGCAGCTCCAGGCGATCCTGATACTTCAGGTTGACTGACTTCGCGTACTCTTCCAGCGACTCAAAGCACGGCACGATCAGCGCGGAAACGAACTTGCGCGCATCGGCGATGATCGCCACCTGCTCGATAAAGCGGTCCTGCGCCAGCGTCCCTTCCAGCATCTGCGGCGCGATGTATTTGCCGCCAGAGGTTTTCATCAAATCCTTAAGGCGCTCGGTGATGAACAGATTGCCCTCTTCATCGATCGCCCCGGCGTCGCCGGTTTTCAGCCAGCCGTCTGCGGTAAAGGTCGCGGCGGTTTCCAACGGTTTGTTGAAATAGCCGCGCATCACGATCGGCCCGCGCACCTGGATTTCATTTTCTTCACCGATGCGCACCTCGACCTCCGGCAGCGGTTTGCCGATAGAGCCAAAGCGGAAATGCCCTTCTTCCCAGCAGGACACGGTCGCACAGGTTTCGGTCATGCCATAGCCGTACTTGATGTTGACGCCCATCGCCTGGAAAAACAGGATCACATTGTCATCCAGCTTGGCGCCCGCCGCCGGCAGGAAGCGCACCCGGCCGCCGAGGATGCCGCGCAGCTTGCTCAATACCAGCTTGTCGGCCCAGCGATGAGAGAGTTCGAACAGTTTACCCAACGGTTTGCCGGCCCGCTCCTGAAGGAACTTGCGCTCCCCGCAGACGATCGCCCAGTGGAACAGCGCGCGGCGCAGCCAAGGCGCGCGCGCCACTTTTTCATGCACCGCGCTGAAAATCTTCTCGTAGAAACGCGGTACCGCGCACATCAGCGTCGGGCGGACCTGCCCCATCGCTTCCCGTACCCAGTCAGTGTTCGGCAGGAAGACGTTCTGCGCGCCGGAATGCATGACAAAGAAGCTCCAGGCACGCTCGAATACATGCGACAGCGGCAGGAAACTGAGCGACACATCTTCTTCGCCAACCGTCAGTCTCTCATCATGCAGGTAGAGCTGCGCCGCCAGGTTGCGGTAATCCAGCATCACCCCTTTCGGCTCGCCGGTGGTGCCCGAGGTATAGATCAGGGTGAAGAGGTCCTGCAGGTCGCACTCTTCAATGCGCTGCCGACGTTGAGCGATAAAAGCCGCCGGATCGGCGGCATGCTCGAAGGCGCTCAGGTGTCGCGCTATCTCGCAGCCGCGCAGATCGGCATCTTGGTCAAACACGATAATATGGCGCAGCTGTGGGCAAACGCCGCGCAGCGCGATGGCCGCGTCCAACTGCGCCTGTTCGCCGACGAACAGTATGCGAATGTCGGCGTCGTTGATGACGAAGGCCGCCTGCGCCGGCGTATTGGTGGAATAGAGCGGCACGCTGACGCCGCGCAGGTGGAGAATCGCGAGATCGGCCAGCGACCAGGCCATGCCGTTATTGGCGAAAATGCCTATGCGCTCTTGCACTTCGGCCCCCAGGGCCAACAGCCCGGCGGCAATGCGATCGATGCGAACGGCGGCCTCTTCCCAGGTCAGTTGAAACTCGCCGTTGGGCGACCATTGGCGAAAAGCTGTGCGATCGGCTCGGTGGGTGATTTGATGCTGTATACGATGGATCAAATGGTATTGCAGCAGATTAGTGATCATAGTGCTCTAAGCCTGAAATGAATCATACAGTTAAGCCTGAACGACGCCTTACGGCCCTCATCTCAGCTTACACGTGTTTACTTTTTTCCGCGCAGTCTACCTACTCTCAGGCAGGGGGAAAAGCGATTTCAGCGTAGAAGTGTGAGCCAAAACTCAGGCCGGCTTTCGCGCTTTCATGGGTTGGACAGAACGGGAAGGAAAAGGTTTGCTGGCGGCAATAAAACGCGGCCCATCCGGGCCGCCGCATCGAGTTAGTTTAAAATACCAGTCGTAAAGTAAAAATCAGAATATTAATTTATATTAATTATTTTTGGTAAACGAACCAACTCACCCTGAAAATAAGTTATTTAATCGCCGCAAAACCAAGAAACATCTTAATAAAAACCCAGATAGTTCTTAGTTTTTATCATGAGAAAAAAACGCTCAGTTGAATATTATCTTTATATATCCCCATTTTTTATCGCTTTACTTTGGGTTACCCGCCTCAATCAGGACGGACTTCATCCACTGGTGCCCTTTATCCCGTTCGGAGGATTCATGCCAGGAAAGATAGCAGGTCGCTTTATTGTGATTGGCGCACAAAGGAACCGCCTTTATTTTCAACGCCTCCGTCTGTTGCCGCACCAACCAGGCGGGCGCAATCGCCACCATTTCCGTTTGCGACACCATATTCAACACGCTGTAGAGATCCGTGCACTGTTGTGTCACGGCGCGCAGCATCGGCTCCTCTAAATAGAAAGGTTTACTGAACGATCCAAAACTTTCCAGGGAAACCGCCGCATGCTGTTCGGCCAACATGTGTTCCGGCGTCACCTCCTCCCCTATTCGCGGGTGCGCCTGCGCAACCGCCAGCACTAATTCGTCGTCGAACATCGCCAGGCTGCGAAACTCCGCCGACTCGAAACGGCTGTAGCCGATGACAAATTCGACGTCCTGATAACGTAATTGATGTTCAATATTATTGTTAATGTATGACTTTATTTGCAGGTTAAGCTGCGGCGCTATCTGTTTGACGTGATTGATTATCCCGGCGCCCAGACGCAAATCGAGCGGGCTGCACAGGGACAGGGAGAACGCTCGCGTGCTGGTCAGCGGCTCAAACTCAGATCCCGGCAACTCATTTTGCACCAGCTGCAGCGCTTGCCGCACCGGCCCGAACAGCTGCCTGGCCCGCATGGTGGGCTGGATCCCGCGCCCGCAGCGCACGAACAGCTCGTCGTTGAACATCACCTTCAGACGCGCTACCGCGTTGCTCACCGCCGGCTGCGACATCCCTAACGAATTAGCGGCTCGCGTAATATTTTGCATTTGCATCACGGCGTCAAACACCGTCAGCAAATTAAGATCGACGCTGCGCAAATGGATGTCCGCCGGCTCTTTAACCATGGCGATTTCTGAATCATATTCAGCCATATTTCACTCCACTAAATCCTGTGTAGATAATCTAATCCTTATGCTCGACAAACAATGAAACGCCGCATTGTCTTATCTTTGCACGACAAATCCTGCCATTACCGTCATCAGCCGATAAAAAACCTCGTGTTATCGACACGATTTAAGTCGTATATGGAATGCATATCAGTCACTTCTACCGTCAGCAGGAAGAATGCCACCTGGGTGGTACTAATAATTAGGTATTAACAATGATTAATACAATTAAACAACGTAACCCCACTGTATGAGACAAACTATAAAAACACATCATAAGCAATCAAACCATCTAAAAACATCAATCGCTTTGTGTAAAATCGCATTATTTTGTTATATTATGACTAAAACAATCAATTAATCATATGAATTCAATTTAAATCATTCGTATTAAAAATATTATTTTGTTTCCTCCCGTGATTAATCCTCCTTATTTTTTCATCACAAATCTTAACCCAACAAAATCCAGAAGCAATTAGCGCAGTATATATTCGATTCGTTTATGCTAAGCAGCACGCAAACTGCTCCCATTTTTTCTCTATAGCACCGCATTTTTACCGAATGATCCTCTGTTGGGACGCATAGCCGGTGCATTGTCCCCGCATTCAATCAGGTGTTGACATCGCCAGGCCAATCACGTATCAAATTAGGCAGACACCCAATTTAAGAGAAGCTGAACCATTATGATCCGTACTCACCGTCTACTAGGCCTACTACTTAACGCATCTTGTTTGCGCGGTATGCCTGTGGACGAAGTTCGGAGCTGACTCAGCCGATCACCCATAAGAAACCCGCGCTACTGCGCGGGTTTTTTTTTGCCCGCTTAGCGTGAAATCAACACGATAAGGAATGCACCGATGAGCCAACAAGTCATTATTTTCGATACCACGCTGCGTGATGGCGAACAGGCATTGCAGGCCAGCCTGAGCGTAAAAGAGAAGATTCAGATTGCGCTGGCGCTGGAAAGAATGGGCGTTGACGTGATGGAAGTCGGCTTCCCGGTCTCTTCGCCGGGCGATTTCGAATCGGTGCAAACCATCGCTCGCCAGATCAAGAACAGTCGCGTCTGCGGCCTGGCCCGCTGCGTGGACAAAGACATCGACGTGGCCGCCGAAGCGTTGCGCGTCGCTGAAGCGTTCCGTATCCACGTGTTCCTGGCCACCTCCACCCTGCACATCGAATCGAAGCTGAAGCGCTCGTTCGACGAAGTGTTGGAGATGGCAGTACGCTCGGTCAAACGCGCCCGCAACTATACCGACGACGTGGAATTCTCCTGCGAAGACGCCGGCCGCACGCCGATCGACAATCTGTGCCGCGTGGTCGAAGCCGCCATCAACGCCGGCGCCACCACCATCAATATTCCGGACACCGTCGGCTACACCACGCCAAACCAGTTCGGCGGCATCATCACCACCTTGTATGACCGCGTGCCGAACATCGACAAAGCCATCATCTCCGTACACTGCCACGACGATTTGGGCATGGCAGTCGGCAACTCCATTGCCGCGGTCCAGGCCGGCGCCCGTCAGGTGGAAGGCACCCTGAACGGCATCGGTGAGCGCGCCGGCAACTGTTCGCTGGAAGAGGTGATCATGGCGATTAAGGTGCGCCAGGACATCATGAACGTGCACACCAACATCAATCATCAGGAAATCTTCCGCACCAGCCAGATCGTCAGCCAGCTGTGCAACATGCCGATCCCGGCCAACAAGGCGATCGTCGGCGCCAACGCCTTCGCCCACTCCTCCGGCATTCACCAGGACGGCGTGCTGAAGAACCGCGAAAACTACGAAATCATGACCCCGCAGTCGATCGGCCTGAAAGACGTGCAGTTGAACCTGACTTCCCGCTCCGGCCGCGCGGCGGTGAAACACCGCATGGAAGAGATGGGCTACCAGGAGCAGGACTACAACCTGGATACCCTGTACGCCGCCTTCCTGAAGCTGGCCGACAAAAAAGGCCAGGTGTTCGACTATGACCTGGAGGCGCTGGCCTTCATCAACAAACAACAGGAAGAACCGGAACACTTCAGCCTGGGTTACTTCAGCGTGCAGTCCGGCAGCAGCATCATGGCCACCGCCTCGGTGAAACTGATCTGCGGCGGCGAAGAGAAAGCCGAAGCCGCCACCGGCAACGGCCCGGTCGATGCGGTCTATCAGGCGATCAATCGCATCACCGATTACCCGATCGAACTGGTGAAGTACCAGTTGACCGCCAAAGGCCATGGGCGCGATGCGCTGGGCCAGGTGGATATCGTCGTCTCTTATAACGGCCGTCGTTTCCATGGCGTGGGTCTGGCGACCGACATCGTCGAATCCTCCGCCAAGGCGATGGTGCACGTGTTGAACAATATTTGGCGCTCACAGCAGGTAGAAAAAGAAAAACAGCGTCTGCAGCAAAACAAACATCAAAATAATCAGGAAACGGTGTGAACATGACGAAGACTTATCACATTGCCGTCTTGCCCGGAGACGGTATCGGCCCGGAAGTAATGGCTCAGGCGCGCAAAGTGTTGGACGCGGTGCGTCAACGCTTTGACATTCGCATCACCACCGCCGAGTACGACGTCGGCGGCATCGCCATCGATCGCCACGGCAGCCCGTTGCCGGCGGCGACCGTCGCCGGCTGCGAGCAGGCCGACGCCATCCTGTTCGGTTCGGTGGGCGGCCCGAAATGGGAACACCTGCCGCCGGCCGAGCAGCCGGAACGCGGCGCGCTGTTGCCGCTGCGCAAGCACTTCAAACTGTTCAGCAACCTGCGCCCGGCCCGCCTGTATCAAGGGTTGGAGGCGTTCTGCCCGCTGCGCGCCGATATCGCCGCCCGCGGCTTCGACATTCTGTGCGTGCGCGAACTGACCGGCGGCATCTATTTCGGCCAGCCGAAGGGCCGCGAAGGCCAGGGCATGCAGGAGCGCGCCTTCGACACCGAGGTGTATCACCGTTTCGAGATTGAACGCATCGCGCGCATCGCCTTCGAATCCGCCCGCAAGCGCCGCCACAAGGTGACGTCGATCGACAAGGCCAACGTGCTGCAAAGCTCCATCTTGTGGCGTGAAGTGGTCAATCAGGTCGCCAAGGATTACCCGGACGTGTCGCTGTCGCACATGTATATCGACAACGCCACCATGCAGCTGATCAAGGATCCGTCCCAGTTCGACGTGCTGCTGTGTTCCAATCTGTTCGGCGACATCCTGTCCGACGAGTGCGCGATGATTACCGGCTCGATGGGCATGCTGCCGTCCGCCAGCCTGAACGAGCAAGGCTTCGGCCTGTACGAACCGGCGGGCGGTTCCGCGCCGGATATCGCCGGCAAAGGCATCGCCAACCCGATTGCGCAGATCCTGTCCGCCACCCTGCTGCTGCGTTACAGCCTGGGCGCCGATGAAGCGGCCGACGCCGTAGAGCGCGCCATCAACCAGGCGTTGGAACAGGGCTACCGCACCGCCGATCTGGCCGGTGACGGCAAAGCCGTCAGCACCGATGAAATGGGCGACATCATCGCTCGCTTTGTAGCTCAGGGGGCATAACATGGCCAAGACCTTATACCAGAAATTGTACGACGCCCACGTGGTGCACGAAGCGCCGAACGAGACGCCGTTGCTGTATATCGACCGTCACCTGGTGCACGAAGTCACGTCGCCGCAGGCGTTCGACGGCCTGCGCGCCATGGGCCGGAAGGTGCGCCAGCCCGGCAAAACCTTCGCCACCATGGATCACAACGTGTCGACCCAGACCAAAGACATCAACGCCAGCGGCGAGATGGCGCGCATCCAGATGCAGGAGCTGATCAAGAACTGCGCGGAATTCGGCGTTTCGCTGTATGACCTGAACCACCCGTTCCAGGGCATCGTGCACGTGATCGGGCCGGAGCAAGGCATGACGCTGCCGGGCATGACCATCGTCTGCGGCGATTCACACACCGCGACCCACGGCGCCTTCGGCTCGCTGGCGTTCGGCATCGGCACCTCCGAAGTGGAGCACGTGCTGGCGACCCAGACCCTGAAGCAGGGCCGAGCCAAAACCATGAAGATTGAGGTCACCGGCGATGCCGCCGAGGGCATTACCGCCAAAGACATCGTGCTGGCGGTGATCGGCAAAACCGGCAGCGCCGGCGGCACCGGCCACGTGGTGGAGTTCTGCGGCAAGGCGATCGAGGCATTGAGCATGGAAGGCCGCATGACCCTGTGCAACATGGCGATCGAAATGGGCGCCAAAGCAGGGTTGGTCGCGCCGGACGACACTACCTTCGCCTACCTGAAGGGGCGTCAGTTCGCGCCGACCGGTGAAAACTGGGAGCAGGCGGTCGCTTACTGGCGCACGCTGAAGTCCGACGCTGACGCCCAGTTCGATACCGTGGTGACGCTGCACGCCGAAGAGATCGCGCCGCAGGTCACCTGGGGCACCAACCCTGGCCAGGTGATCGCCGTCAATCAGGCGATCCCGGCGCCGGAATCGTTTAACGATCCGGTTGAGCGCGCCTCCGCCGAGAAAGCGCTGGCCTACATGGATTTGAAGCCGGGCATCAAATTGACCGAAGTGCCGATCGACAAAGTGTTCATCGGTTCCTGCACCAACTCGCGCATCGAAGATCTGCGCGCGGCGGCGGCGATCGCCAAGGGGCGCAAGGTCGCCAACGGCGTGCAGGCCATCGTGGTGCCGGGCTCCGGCCCGGTGAAGGCCCAGGCGGAAGCCGAAGGGTTGGACAAAATCTTTATTGAAGCCGGTTTCGAATGGCGCTTGCCGGGTTGCTCGATGTGCCTGGCGATGAACAACGACCGTCTGAATCCGGGCGAGCGCTGCGCGTCCACCAGCAACCGTAACTTCGAAGGGCGCCAGGGCCGCGGTGGGCGCACCCACCTGGTCAGCCCGGCAATGGCCGCCGCGGCCGCCGTCGCCGGTCACTTCGCTGACATCCGTGATATTCACTAAGGGGCTAACGTGGCTAAATTTACTCAACATACCGGCTTAGTGGTGCCTTTGGATGCGGCCAACGTCGACACCGACGCCATTATTCCCAAACAGTTCTTACAGAAGGTGACCCGGACCGGTTTCGGCCAGCACCTGTTCAACGACTGGCGCTTCCTCGACGATGCCGGCCAGCAACCCAACCCGGAGTTCGTGCTGAACAAACCGCGCTATAAAGGCGCCAGCATCCTGTTGGCGCGGGAGAACTTCGGCTGCGGCTCCTCGCGCGAACACGCCCCATGGGCGCTGACCGACTACGGTTTCAAAGTGGTGATCGCGCCGAGCTTCGCCGATATCTTCTACGGCAACTCGTTTAACAACCAGCTGTTGCCGGTCACGCTGAGCGAGCAGCAGGTGGATGAGCTGTTCAAACTGGTTGACGCCAATGAAGGTACGGAGTTCGTGGTGGATCTGGAGAACCAGACGGTCAACGCCGGTGGCAAAAGCTATCCGTTCGAAATAGACAGCTTCCGCCGCCACTGCATGATCAACGGGCTGGACAGCATCGGCCTGACGCTGCAGCATGAAGCGGACATCTCCCGCTACGAAGCGCAGCAACCGGCGTTTCTGAATTAATCCCCTTCACCCGCCGCCCGGCGGGTGAATTTTTTCCTCACCAGTACCCCAGCAGCTTCCACCATGCGCCGCCGATCACTATCCAGATCAGCAAGTTAACCACGCTCATCACCCATCCCGCTTTCCACCACTCCCCCAACGTCACATAGCCGGAGCCAAAGATGATCGGCGCGGTGCCGGTCCCGTAATGCGTCAGCGACATCATCAGCGAAGAAGAGAACGCCAGGATCAGGCCCAGCAGCGCCGGCGGCGCGCCGAGCGCGATGCCGGCAGCAAAGAAGGCGGCGAACATCGCCGTTACGTGCGCGGTGGTGCTGGCGAAGAAATAGTGAGAATACAGATAAATGATGGTCAGCAAGATCGTGCCGCCCACCCAGCTCATGCCCATATGGTCGATGCCGTTGCCGACGGTCTGCGACAGCCAGCCGATCAGCCCCAGTTTGCCGAGGAAACTGGCCATCATCACCAGCGCCGAGAACCACACGACGGTATCCCAGGCCCCTTTATGCTTCAGCACATCCTCCCAGCTCAGCACCCCGGTAGCCAGCAGCACCGCCAGGCCGATCAGCGCCGCGGTGGTAGGATTGACCGCCAGCGCCGGGCCGAAAATCATCGCCGGAATGCCGGCCCACAGCACCAACAGCAGCGCGAACACCGCGAGAGTAATTTTCTCCGGCAGCGTCACCGGCCCCAGCGACTGCAGCTTTTCGCAGGCGAAACGCGGCGCGTCCGGGGTGCTTTTCACCTCCGGCGGGTACAGCAGATAAATGACCAGCGGCATCACGATCAGCGAACACAGCCCCGGCACCAGGGCAGCGATCGCCCACATCGACCAAGACAGTTCGAAGCTGCCGTGGGTGCCTTTGGCGATCAGGCTGACAATCAACGGGTTAGGCGCCGTGGCGGTGATAAACATCGCCGAGGTGACCGGGTTAATGTTGTAGTTCACCAGCGACAGATAGCGGCCGATCTTGCCGGAGGTATTGAGCTCGGGTTTGGAACCAAAGCTGTCGGCGATCGATTTCATGATCGGGTGAATGATGCCGCCGCCGCGCGCAGTGTTGCTCGGCGTCACCGGCGCCAGGGTGGTTTCCGCCAACGTCAATGCGTAGGCGATGCCGAGCGTTTTTTTACCGAACAGCGAGATAAAGTAGTAGCCGATGCGCGCGCCCAGCCCGGTTTTGTTCAGGCTGAGGGAGATCATGATAGAAAAGCCGATCAGCCAGATCAGCTGGTTGGAAAAACCGCTGAGCGCGTCGTCCAGCGCGGCGCCCGGCTTGCCGGGGTTGGTGACGCCGGTCACCGCCACCAGGGCGATGGCGATCACCGAGACCGCGCCGATCGGCATCGCCTTGCCGATGATGGCGATGATGGTGCCGATAAACAGCGCCAGCAGCTGCCAGGCGTTGGGCGCAACGCCCTCCGGCACGGGAATGAGGAACCAGATGATCAGCGTGGCGGCAAGGGCGCACAGGGAAGGAAGCGGTTTGAGCGGTGTGAGTTTATCCATAACGTTCCCACTGTTCTAAACAACAAGGCGGCATCTCAATAGCGAGACGGGCGTGGACGCAACGATCGCGCTCCATATGCCTTCAGCTTGGGCGTCCGCTTCAGCCTTCTCAATGACTTGCATCAAGAATGCCGTCGTTTGACCTCACACTTCACGCACTTTGGCGCTCATCCAGAGCGCCGCCAGCGCCAGCAGCGCCGCCATCCAATACACCGAGCCATGACCGAGGTTCTCCACCAGCGCGCCCTGCAGCACCCCGGCCAGGATCACCCCGGTCGAGATGCTGTTGGTGAACAGCGTGGTAGCGGCGCCCGGTCGGCCCGGCATCAAATCTTGAAAATAGAGCATGCCGATACCGGCGACAATGCCGATAAACACCGCGTTGAGCAGCTGCAACGCGATCAGGGTCGGCTTGGTCGCCAGCACCGTCAGCCCGAGGTAAAACAGCACGCCCGCCGCCACCGCCAGCAGCATCATGTTGCGCTTGCCGAAACGTTTGACGTAGTAACCGGCCAGCAGCATCGCCGGGATCTCCAGCCCGGCGGCGGTGCCCATCAGCACCCCGGCCAGCCCCTCAGGCAGGCCGAGATCGGCGGTAATATACAGCGGCATGTCGATGATATACATGGTGTTGCAGGTCCACATCAGCATCGAGGCGATAAACAGCAGACGCACGTCGCGATTGCGCCAGGCGCTGGCGGGCGCAATCGGCGCGGAAGCGCCGTCCCGCAGCCCGTCGCCGTCCGCCGCGCGCGGCACCGAAGGCAGCATGAACCCGACCAGCAGCACGCAGATAGCGAAGGTGGCGGCGGCGATCAGGAACATCACGGTAAAGCCGTAATTCAGCGCCAGCGCAAACGACAGCGGCGGGCCGATCACCCACGCCAGCGAAAGCTGGGCGCGCATCACCGAACTGAACATCACCACTTCACGCGCCTCGCTGTCGGCGTATTCCCGCGCCAGCGCGAAGATCTGCGGCATGGCGGTGTTGGCAACGGCGGACATCAACACCCCGGCGGTGATCAGCGTCAGGTAGTCGCGGTTGAAAGCGAACAGCAGGCAGTTGCCGACCGCCATCAGGCAGCACAGCAGGATCAGCCTGCGCCGATCGCCGCGGGTGTCGGAACGTTTGGCCAGCAGGAAGCTGACGACGATGCCGGCCACCGCGTTGGCGGTGTAAAACAACCCGACCCACAGCGGCCGCACCTTAACTTCGGTGGTCAGAAACAGGCTCAGCGTCGGCGTCAGCAACGCGCCGGCGATGCCGGAGAGAAAAGCGATCAGCAGGAAGGCGGCAAAGATGGGGTTGATGCGCAGTGATAACCGTCTCAGGCGTTCCATATCCTCTTCCCTGATCCCAAAGCAGAAGCAAAAACCTTAGGTCACGGCGAGGAAAATGCAAGTCTATCGCCCTAACCGCAAATAAAAAAACCAGTGGGGCGACCCACTGGCTGGTGAAACAGCACCATTACTCAGAAACTTTTATGCCGCAGCGCCTTACAGGTGCTCGCGATACTGCTTGTCGCTCATCTCTTTGATATCCCATTGCGTCAGGTGCGCCAATATTGCCAGCCGCGCCTGCTCGGGCACCACGCTCAGCCAGTCGGCGTGCTGCCGACGCACCGCGCTGAAATAGCGCTGATAGAACGATTTGGATAAGAAAGCTTTCATGATTACGCCCTCCCCTTTCATTGATGAAAATTATCGGCGTAATATAGGGAAAGAAAAATTGACGAGTTGAGACAGGAGTGTTCCTCGTTTATGTCCACGTCCAGATTGCAGCAGCAGTTCATCCGTCTGTGGCAACGCTGCCACGGTGAAACCACCGACACCACGCTGCAGGCGCTGGCGGAGGCGCTGAGCTGCTCGCGGCGCCACGTGCGCTCCCTGTTGAGCGCCATGCAGCGGGAGGGCTGGCTCACCTGGCAGGCGGAGTCGGGACGCGGCAAGCGTTCGCGGCTAACCTTTCATTACACCGGCCTGGCGCTGCAGCAACAGCGGGCCGAGGAGCTGCTGGAGCAGGATCGAATCGATCAGTTGGTGCAGCTGGTGGGCGACAAAAACGTGGTGCGCCAAATGCTGCTGTCGCAGCTGGGGCGCAGCTTCCGTCAGGGGAAACATATCCTGCGGGTGCTCTACTATCGGCAGTTGTACAACCTGCTGCCCGGCTCGGCGCTGCGGCGTTCCGAGACCCATTTGGCGCGTCAGATCTTCAACGGCCTGACGCGCATAAATGAGGAAAACGGGGAACTCGAATCCGATCTGTCCCACCATTGGCAGGCGCTGACGCCGCTACACTGGCGGTTTTACCTGCGCCCGGCGATCCATTTTCATCATGGCCGCGAGCTGGAGATGGCGGACGTCATCAGCTCGCTTTCGCGTCTGACCTCACAACCGCTGTTCTCGCATATCGAAAGCGTCACCTCGCCGACGCCGTTCGTTGTCGACGTGCATCTGCACAGCCCCGACCACTGGCTGCCCTGGCTGCTGGGCAGCGTGCACGCCATGATCCTGCCGCGCGAATGGCGCGATCTGCCGGACTTCACCCGCCATCCGATCGGCACCGGCCCCTACCGCGTGGTGCGCAACCTTCCCAGCCAGATGAAGATCCACGCCTTCGACGACTATTTCGGCTACCGGGCGCTGATCGATGAGGTCAACATCTGGGTGCTGCCGGAGTTCTCCGAAGAACTGGTGCACTCCGGCGTACAGCTGCAGGGCGATGAAACCGGCAACAGCGAGCTGGAAAGCCGGCTGGAAGAAGGCTGCTACTTCCTGCTGTTCGATCAGCGCTCTCCCTTGGCGGCCGATCCCGCCATGCGCAGCTGGCTGTGCGAATTGATCAACCCCATTTCGCTGCTGAGCCACGCCGGGCCGCTCTACCAGCGCTATTGGTCGCCGGCGTACGGCCTGCTGCCGCGCTGGCACCACAACCGCGCGCTGGCGCAGCAGCCCAAACCGGCGGGGCTGACCGAACTGACGCTGACTCACTTCAATGAGCATTCGGAGTTCCACGCCATCCGCCAGGCGATCGAGCCGCTGCTGGCGCAGCACGGCATCCGCCTGATCGTGCAAAGCGTGGATTACGCGACCTGGCACCAGGGCGACGCGCGCAGCGATCTGTGGCTCGGCAGCGCCAACTTCTATCTGCCGCTGGAGTTTTCGCTGTTCGCCACGCTGTACGAGCTGCCGCTGATGCAGCATTGCATGAGCGAGGACCTGGCGCAGGATGCGGCGCTGTGGCGCGCCAACCGTCTGCCGCTGGCGGAGTTCTGCCAGCGCCTGGTCAGCAATCACCAACTGCATCCGCTGTTCCACCACTGGCTGCAGCTGCACGGCCAGCGCAGCATGCGCGGCGTGCGAATGAACACCCTCGGCTGGTTCGACTTCAAGTCAGCCTGGTTTGCCCCGCCGGAGGCATAAGCGCCTTTCGCCCAAGTCGGTTAATCTTTACAATAGCGCCGTCTCAACGGGGTGCGGAGAGCCGGGCCGCGTGATAAGCCCGATTTTCCGCTGAGAGCACACCCGTCGAACCTGATCCGGTCAATACCGGCGGAGGGATTTGAGCCCAGCGAACCGGCGACGCCGCCTCGCCCCCTCAGATGCCCTTGCCCCCTTATTTTTCAGGAGTGCAACGTGGTCAAAAAATATCTGCCCTGCTTATTGCTGCTGTGCGCCGCACCGGTGTTCGCCAAGCCGACGCTGACGGTTTACACCTACGATTCCTTCGCCGCCGACTGGGGCCCAGGCCCGGCGGTGAAAAAAGCCTTCGAAGCCGAGTGCGACTGTGAGCTGAAGTTCGTGGCGCTGGAAGACGGCGTCTCACTGCTGAACCGCCTGCGCATGGAAGGCAAGAACAGCGCCGCCGACGTGGTGCTGGGGCTGGACAACAACCTGCTGCAGGCGGCGCAGCAAACCGGCCTGTTCGCGCCGAGCGGCGTGGACACCGCCAAACTGACGGTGCCGGGCGGCTGGCAGGACGCGACCTTCGTGCCTTACGACTACGGGTATTTCGCCTTCGTCTACGACAAGGAAAAACTGAAGAACCCGCCGAAAAGCCTGCAGGAGCTGGTCAGCAGCGATCGTGACTGGAAGGTGATCTACGAAGATCCGCGCACCAGCACGCCGGGCCTCGGCCTGCTGCTGTGGATGCAAAAAGTGTATGGCGACAAGGCGCCGGCCGCCTGGCAGCAGTTGGCGAAAAAGACCGTGACCGTCACCAAAGGCTGGAGCGAAGCCTACGGCCTGTTCCTGAAAGGCGAAGGCGATCTGGTGCTCAGCTACACCACCTCCCCCGCCTATCATCTGATCGCCGAGAAAAAAGACCGCTACGCCGCCGCCACGTTCAGCGAAGGCCACTACCTGCAGGTGGAAGTGGCCGGCAAACTGAAGGCCGCCAAACAGCCTGAGCTGGCGGAGCGTTTCATGCAGTTCATGGTGACGCCGGCGTTCCAGAACACCATCCCGACCGGCAACTGGATGTACCCGGTGATCAACACCCCGCTGCCCGTCGGCTTTGAACAGATGAACGTGCCGCATACCGCGCTGCAATACAGCGCCGAAGAGGTGGCCACACAACGCGGCGGCTGGATCCGGGCATGGCAAACCGCCGTCAGCCGCTGATCCCCCGCTGGCTCTGGCCGGGGCTGCTGGCCGCCGGCATGATCCTGCTGGTCGCCGCGCTGGCGATGGGCTCGCTGTGGCGTCACGCGCCGGACAGCGACTGGCGCGGCCTGTGGCAGGACAGCTACCTGTGGCACGTGGTGCGCTTCACTTTCCTGCAGGCGCTGCTGTCGGCGCTGATTTCGGTGCTGCCCGCCATTCTGCTGGCGCGCGCGCTCTACCGGCGTCGTTTCCCCGGCCGGCAGTTGCTGCTGCGACTGTGCGCCATGACGCTGGTGCTGCCGGTGCTGGTGGCGGTGTTCGGCCTGCTCAGCGTCTATGGGCGCCAGGGCTGGCTGGCGACGCTGTGCGGCTGGCTGGGCGTCGAGTATGATTTCTCGCCCTACGGGCTGCAGGGCATTCTGCTGGCGCACCTGTTCTTTAACCTGCCGCTGGCTACCCGCCTGTTGCTGCAGGCGCTGGAGAACATTCCGGTGGAACAGCGCCAGCTGGCCGCCCAGCTGGGCATGAACGGCTGGCAGCAGTTCCGCTTCGTCGAATGGCCGGCGCTGCGCCGCCAAATCCTGCCGAGCGGCGCGCTGATCTTCATGCTGTGCTTCGCCAGCTTCGCCACCGTGCTGTCACTGGGCGGCGGGCCGCAGGCCACCACCATCGAGCTGGCGATCTACCAGGCGCTGAGTTACGACTACGATCTGGGCCGCGCCGCCCTGCTGGCGCTGATCCAACTGGGCTGTTGTCTGGGGCTGGTGCTGATCAGCCAACGCCTGAGCCAGGCATTGCCGGTAGGGCATACCCACGCCCAGCGCTGGCGCAACCCGGAAGACAGCCTGTGGCGGCGCATCAGCGATTTTCTGCTGATCGCCGCCGCGCTGTTGCTGCTGCTGCCGCCTCTGCTGGCGGTGATCGCCGACGGCGCCAATCAGGCTATCGTCAGCGTGCTGCGCCAGCCGGTGCTGTGGCAGGCGCTGTTCACGTCGCTGCGCATCGCCCTTGGCGCCGGAGCGCTGTGCGTGGCGCTCACGATGATGCTGCTGTGGAGCAGCCGCGAGCTGAAACTGCGGCAGCAGCTGCGCGGCGGCCAAGCGCTGGAGCTGAGCGGCATGGTGATCCTGGCGATGCCGGGCATCGTGCTGGCCACCGGGTTCTTCCTGCTGCTGAACGATACGATCGGGTTGCCACAGTCGCCCTATGCGCTGGTGATCCTCACCAATGCGCTGATGGCGGTGCCCTATGCGCTGAAGGTGTTGGAGAACCCGATGCGCGACCTCGCCGAACGTTACAACCCGCTGTGCCTGTCGCTGGATATCCGCGGCTGGCGACGGCTGCGGCTGATTGAACTGCGCGCCCTGCGCCGCCCGCTGGCGCAGGCGCTGGCCTTCGCCTGCGTGCTGTCGATCGGCGATTTCGGCGTGGTCGCCTTGTTTGGCAACGAGCATTTCCGTACCCTGCCTTTTTACCTGTATCAGCAGATTGGCGCCTACCGCAGCCAGGACGGGGCGGTGACCGCGCTGCTGTTGCTGCTGCTGTGCTTCCTGCTGTTTACCCTGATTGAACGCTTACCGGGCCGCCATGCTGACGCTTGAAAAACTGACCTATCTGTATGAACACCTGCCGATGCGCTTTGATCTGCGCATCCAGCCGGGCGAGCGCGTCGCGGTGCTCGGCCCCAGCGGCGCCGGTAAAAGCACCCTGTTGAGCCTGATCGCCGGTTTTCTGCCGGCGGCCAGCGGCCGGCTGCTGCTGAACGGCGAAGACCACACCGCCACGCCGCCGGCCAAACGGCCGGTGTCGATGCTGTTTCAGGAAAACAACCTGTTCGCTCACCTGACGGTGGCGCAGAACATCGGGTTGGGGTTGGATCCCGGTCTGCGCTTGACTGCGCAGCAACGTCAACAGCGAGAACACATCGCCCGTCAGGTCGGCCTGGAAGAACACCTGGATCGCCTGCCGGCGCAGCTTTCCGGCGGTCAGCGTCAGCGCGCCGCGCTGGCGCGCTGTTTGATTCGCCGGCGGCCGATCCTGCTGCTCGACGAACCCTTCTCGGCGCTCGATCCGGCGCTGCGCAACGAGATGCTGCAGCTGCTGCAGACGGTGTGCGAACAGCGCGACCTGACGCTGCTGATGGTGTCGCACAACCTCGACGACGCCGCGCGCATCGCGCCGCGCACGCTGCTGGTGGTCGACGGCCGCATCTACTACGACGGCCCGACGCAGGCCCTGCTGGACGGCAGCGCCCCCGAAGCGCACGTGCTAGGCATTTCGGGTAAAGCGTGATCTGACGCGCGTTTTTTATGCTGCGCCAATAAACCTGTTGTGCGAATTTTGCGCCTGTGTTTTATAAAAACCTGACTTTTTTTACTGATGATAAGGTTCCCTGTGATCGCATCCTCGCTGACTTCGACCCTACTAGTTACCGCGCTACCAGCCGCGGTGGTCGTCGTGCGTATGGTGGTGGTCGTCGGCAATGCGCCGTAGGGTCCGAATCAACGCATCGATTCCCAAACCCCGCCGGCGCAAACCGGGCGGGGTTTCTTGTTTTAGCACCCTGCCCAGAAAAGCTCACCGGCCTTGAGAAAGGACAGGAACATGGCAACTTCGGGCACGCCTCAACCGAGTACCCGCTTCACCGGCGCACAATTGATCGTTCATCTGCTGGAGCGTCAGGGCATCACCACCGTCGCCGGCATTCCCGGCGGCGCCGCGCTGCCGCTGTATGACGCGCTGAGCCAAAGCACCCGCATTCACCACGTGCTGGCGCGCCACGAACAGGGCGCGGGCTTTATGGCGCAAGGCATGGCGCGCGCCAACGGCAAAGCGGCGGTGTGCATCGCCTCCAGCGGGCCGGGCGCCACCAACCTGGTCACCGCCATCGCCGATGCCAAGCTCGACTCCATTCCGCTGGTGTGCATCACCGGGCAGGTACCTTCCTCGATGATCGGCACCGACGCCTTCCAGGAAGTGGACACCTACGGCATTTCCATCCCGATCACCAAGCACAACCATCTGGTGCGCGATATCCGCGAGCTGCCGCAGGTGATTAGCGACGCGTTCCGCATCGCCGAGTCCGGCCGCCCCGGCCCGGTCTGGATCGATGTGCCGAAAGACGTGCAGACCGCCACCATCACCCTGGAAGAGTTGCCGCCGATCGCCATGCCGGACGCCGCCCCGAGCTTCGATCCGGCGCTGGTTTCGCAGGCCGCCGCGATGATCAATCAGGCGAAACGCCCCATCCTCTACCTGGGCGGCGGCATCATCTGCGCCGACGCTCACCGGCAAGCGCTGGAGCTGGCCGAGCGCGCCGGTCTGCCCACCACCATGACGCTGATGGCGCTGGGCGCGATGCCGGTGGAACACCCGCTGTCGCTGGGCATGCTGGGCATGCACGCGGCGCGCAGCACCAACTTCATTCTGCAGGAGGCCGATCTGCTGATCGTGCTGGGCGCGCGCTTCGACGATCGGGCAATCGGTAAAACCGAGCAGTTCTGCCCTAACGCCGCCATCATCCACGTAGATATCGACCGCGCCGAACTGGGCAAGGTCAAACAGGCCAACGTGGCGATCCATGCCGACGTCGGCCAGGTGCTGCAACAGCTGCTGCCGCAGATCGACACGCAGCCGCGCAGCGCGTGGCTGAACACCGTCAACGATCTGAAGCGCGAATTCCCGTTCAACATGCCGAACGCCGACGATCCGCTGAGCCATTACGGCCTGGTGCTGGCCGCCGCGCGCTGCGTGGACGACAGCGCCATCATCACCACCGACGTGGGTCAGCATCAGATGTGGGTAGCGCAGGCCTATCCGCTGAGCCGGCCGCGCCAGTGGCTGACGTCGGGCGGCCTGGGCACCATGGGCTTCGGTCTGCCGGCGGCGATCGGCGCGGCGTTGGCGGAGCCCGAACGTAAAGTGCTGTGCTTCTCCGGCGACGGCAGCCTGATGATGAACATTCAGGAAATGGCCACCGCGGTCGAGCACGATCTGGACGTGAAAATCATTTTGATGAACAACCAGGCGCTGGGGCTGGTGCACCAACAGCAAACCCTGTTCTACCAACAGCGCATCTTCGCCGCCGCCTATCCGAAGCGTACCGACTTCCTGAAAATCGCCGCCGGATTCGGGCTGGATACCTGCGATCTGAACGCCGCGGAAGATCCTCAGGCGGCACTGGCTGAGGCGATCCAGCGCCCGGGTCCCTGCCTGATCCACGCGCTGATCGATATCAACGAAAAAGTGTTCCCGATGGTGCCGCCGGGCGCCGCCAACATCGACATGATTGGAGAATAAGCCATGCTGCAACCACAAGATAAACCACAGGTGATCCTGGAGCTGGCGGTGCGCAACCATCCCGGCGTGATGTCGCACGTTTGCGGGCTGTTCGCCCGCCGCGCGTTCAACGTCGAAGGCATTCTGTGTCTGCCGTTGAAAGACGGCCAACAGAGCCGCATTTGGCTATTGGTCGCCGACGATCAACGGCTGGAACAAATGATAAGCCAGGTGGAAAAGCTGGAAGACGTGCTGCGGGTGAAGCGCCACAGCGAAGACGTGCGGGTATTTGAACAGCTGGAAGCGTTCTTCCAGTAAGGCGAACGGGGGCTAATGCCCCCGCAATCATTGCCCGGACAGCACCTGCCACAACAGATGCCGGTACACCGGCATCAGCGGCTGTTGGCTCAGCAAATAGCCGACCGCCAACGCCGCCAGCCAACTCAATCCGCACACCACGCGCAGCCGCAGCGGCGTCAGCCAACGGCTCAGCCGATCGGCGTTGCGCTTGCCCTCGCGCCACCAGCGCCAGCTTAGCCACACCGCCAGCCAGACCAGCAGCGCCGCCGCGAGCAACAGCCACTTGAACGTCGCGCTGTTGGCGTCGGCGGGGATATCGATCGCCACCCCCGCCAGAATGCCGGGGAAGAAATAGACCGGCGGCCAGGTCAGGCAACCGATGATGTTCGGCAACGCAAACTTGTACGGCGGCAAATCGAGCATGCCGGCCACCATCGGTACCAGCGGGCGCGTCGGGCCAACGAAGCGGCCGATCAAAATGGTCGCCATGCTGTGCTGGTGCAAGGCATGTTCGGTTTTGTCGAGCAGCGCTTTGTTCTTCTTCAGGAACGACCAGCGGTGCAAAGGCCCCTTAAAGGCGCGACCGACGAAATAGGAGATCCAATCGCCGAGCAGGCAGCCGACGATGCCCGCCGCCCAGGCGTAGTAAAAATCCACCTTGCCGCTGCCGATCAGCGCGCCGATGCTGGCCATCATCACCGTGCCGGGCAACAGCAGCCCCACCAGCGCCAACGACTCCAGAAAAGCGACCAGCAGAACGACCATCAGAGTGAAAGCCAGTGACTGGGTGATCAAATCTTGTAAATAGGCTTCCATTACACCTCTGTGGATTATTCGTGCCAAACGGGGCCGAGGATTTTCCAGCGCCGCCGCTGGCGAGTCAATCGATGAATTGTATGCGTATTTGGCAACGCCGCGCGGCAATGGACAATGACTGTATAAAAACCCATACTGTAATTTATCTATATTAGCGCCAAAACCGACATCACGCTGAACGTCGCACACGCCGCCCGGCGGAAAACGAAGGGGTTATGACAGCACTGCAACAGGGGTTCCTGCTTACTCGCCACTGGCGCGACACGCCCGCCGGCACCGAGGTCGAATTTTGGCTGGCGACCGACGCGGGCCCGCGCCAGCTGCGTCTGCCGCCGCAAACCTCGGTGGCGTTTATCCCCGCCGAACAAAGACAGCGCGCGGAACTGCTGCTGCGAGAAGAGCGGCAAGTCGAACTGAAACCGCTGGCGCTGACGGATTTTCATCACCGCCCGATGCTGGGGCTGTACTGCCGCCAGCACCGTCAGCTCATCAAGCTGGAAAAACTGCTGCGGGAAGGCGGCGTTGCGGTCTACGAGGCCGACATTCGCCCGCCCGAGCGCTACCTGATGGAACGCTTCATTACCGCGCCGGTATGGTTCAACGGCCTGGGCGACGGCAATGGGCCGTTGCTCAGCGGCCAAATGAAGCCGGCGCCGGAGTACCGCCCAACGCTAAAACTGGTGTCGCTGGATATCGAAACCACCGCCCACGGCGAGCTTTACTCCATCGCGCTGGAAGGATGCGGCCAGCGGCAGGTCTACATGCTGGGGCCGGCCAACGGCGGCGATGAGCCGCTGGATTTCGATCTGGAATACTGCGCCAGCCGCCCCCAACTGCTGGAACGGCTGAACGCGTGGCTGGAGCGTCACGATCCCGACGCCATCATCGGCTGGAACCTGGTGCAGTTCGATCTGCGGGTGCTGCAAAAGCACGCCGAGCGCTACCAAATCCCGCTGCGGCTGGGGCGCGGCGGCAATCTACTAGAATGGCGCGAGCATGGTTTCAAGCAGAATCACTTTTTCGCCGCCGCCGCCGGCCGCCTGATCATCGACGGCATCGAGGCGCTGAAATCCGCCACCTGGAATTTTCCCTCCTTCAGCCTGGAATACGTTTCGCAGGAACTGCTGGGCGAAGGCAAGGCGATCGACAACCCTTATCAGCGCATGGCGGAGATCGACCGGCGCTTCGCCGAAGACAAGCCGGCGCTGGCCCGCTACAACCTGAAAGACTGCGAGCTGGTGACGCGGATTTTCGCCAAGGCCGACCTGCTCAACTTCCTGCTGGAGCGCGCCACCGTCACCGGGCTGGCGGCCGATCGCAGCGGCGGATCGGTGGCGGCCTTCAGCCACCTCTATATGCCGCGCATGCATCGCCTGGGCTTTGTCGCCCCCAACCTCGGCGAACAGCCGGAGGAACACAGCCCCGGCGGCTTTGTGATGGATTCCCGGCCCGGCCTGTACGACTCGGTGCTGGTGCTGGACTATAAAAGTCTGTACCCGTCGATCATCCGCACCTTCTTGATCGATCCGGTCGGGTTGGTGGAAGGCATGCGCCACCCAAACGACGCCGACTCGGTGCCCGGCTTTCGCAACGCCCGCTTCTCGCGCAGCAAACACTGCCTGCCGGCGATCGTCGAGCAGATCTGGCAAGGGCGCGAGGCCGCCAAACGCCAGCACAACAAGCCGCTGTCACAGGCGCTGAAGATCATCATGAACGCGCTTTACGGCGTGCTGGGATCGAGCGGCTGCCGCTTCTTCGATCCGCGGCTGGCGTCGTCAATCACCCTGCGCGGCCACGAGATCATGCGCCAAACCCGCGAGCTGATCGAAGCCGAAGGCTATCAGGTGATTTACGGCGACACCGACTCCACCTTCGTCTGGCTGAAACAGCCGCATGACGAGCAACAGGCGGCGCAGATCGGCCGGGCGCTGGTGCAACGGGTCAACGCCTGGTGGCAGCAGCATCTGCAGCAGCAGTTCGGGCTGGAGAACGCGCTGGAGCTGGAGTTCGAAACCCACTATTCCCGCTTCCTGATGCCGACCATTCGCGGCGCCGAGCAGGGCAGCAAGAAACGCTACGCCGGCCTGATCGCGCGCGCCGACGGCCAGGAAGAGATGGTGTACAAAGGCCTGGAAACGGTGCGCACCGACTGGACGCCGCTGGCGCAGCAGTTCCAGCAGCAGCTCTATCAGCGCATCTTCAAACAACAGCCCTACCAGGACTATGTGCGTGACTACGTCGGCAAAACCCTGAACGGCGACTTCGACGATCAATTGGTGTACCGCAAACGGCTGCGCAGAAAGCTCGACGACTATCAGCGCAACGTGCCGCCGCACGCCCGCGCCGCGCGCATCGCCGACGACTACAACCGCAGTCAGGGGCGGCCGCTGCAGTATCAGAACGGCGGCTGGATCAGCTACGTGATGACCGTCGCCGGGCCGGAACCGCTGGAAACCCGCCATTCGCCCATCGATTATCAGCACTACCTCGAACGTCAGCTGCAACCGGTGGCAGACGCTATACTCCCTTTCTTGCACGACGACTTCACCACGCTGGTCACCGGGCAGATGGGGCTGTTTTGAGATTGCGCCAGGTTAAGAAAAATCATCCGGTTTTGCAGGTGACGAACGCGCCGCCTTCCATTACCATAGCGCCCTTCCCAAAACTGAACCACGCTTAGCCCTGCCGTCTCGCGACGTCTGCATGGCGTGAACGGCTATTGCCCGTCAAATTTAAAACAAACCGGGATTAACCGATGTTCAGTACAGGTGCCGCGGCCCTTCCCGCCCGGTAACAAGACTTACTTACAAAGAATCGAGCCGACAATATATGCCTTTTACTCTTGGTCAACGCTGGATCAGCGACACGGAAAGCGAATTAGGACTGGGCACCGTCGTGGCGCTGGATGCGCGCATGATTACCCTGCTTTTCCCCGCCACCGGTGAAAACCGCCTCTATGCCAGAAACGATTCGCCGATCACCCGCGTGATGTTCAACCCGGGCGATACCGTCAGCAGCCACGAGGGATGGCAGCTGCAGGTGGAAGAGGTGAAAGAGGAAAACGGTCTGTTGACCTATATCGGCACCCGCCTGGACACCCAGGAAAGCGGCGTGGCGATGCGCGAAGTGCTGCTGGACAGCAAACTGACCTTCAGCAAGCCGCAGGATCGCCTGTTCGCCGGCCAAATCGACCGCATGGATCGTTTCGCGCTGCGTTTTCGCGCCCGCAAATACCAGAGCGAGCAGTATCGCCTGCCGTTCGCCGGCCTGCGCGGCATGCGCGCCAGCCTGATCCCGCACCAGCTGCACATCGCCCATGAAGTCGGCCAGCGCCATGCGCCGCGCGTTCTGCTGGCGGACGAAGTCGGCCTCGGCAAAACCATCGAAGCCGGCATGATCATCCACCAGCAACTTCTGGCGGGCCGCGCCGAACGCGTGCTGATCGTGGTGCCGGAAACGCTGCAGCACCAGTGGCTGGTGGAGATGATGCGCCGCTTCAACCTCTACTTCTCGCTGTTCGACGACAGCCGCTACGCCGAAGCCAAGCTCGACAGCAGCAACCCGTTCGAGACCGAACAGCTGGTGATCTGCTCGCTGGACTTCGTGCGCCGCAACAAGCAGCGCCTGGAAGAGCTGGCGGACGCCCAGTGGGATCTGCTGGTGGTCGATGAAGCGCACCACCTGGCCTGGAGCGAAGAAGCGCCGAGCCGCGAATATCAGGTGATCGAACAGCTGGCCGAGCATATCCCCGGCGTGCTGCTGCTGACCGCCACCCCGGAACAGCTGGGCCAACAGAGCCACTTTGCGCGCCTGCGCCTGCTCGATCCGAACCGTTTCCACGACTACGGCGAGTTCGTCGCCGAACAGCAGAAATACCGTCCGGTGGCCGACGCCGTCACCCTGCTGCTGAGCGGTGAACGCCTGGCCGACGACAAGCTGAACCTGCTGGGCGAGCTGATCGACGAGCAGGACATCGAACCGCTGCTCAAAGCGGCCAACAGCGAAGGCGACAACGCCGAGCAGGCGCGCCAGGAGCTGGTGGCCATGCTGATGGATCGTCACGGCACCAGCCGCGTGCTGTTCCGCAACACCCGCAACGGCGTGAAGGGCTTCCCGCACCGCAACCTGCACCAGATCAAGCTGCCGTTGCCGACCCAGTATCAGACCGCGATCAAAGTGTCCGGCATCATGGGCGCCAAGAAATCCGTCGAAGCGCGCGCGCGCGACATGCTGTATCCGGAGCAGATCTACCAGGAATTCGAAGGCGAAAACGCCACCTGGTGGAACTTCGACCCGCGCGTCGAATGGTTGCTGGATTACCTGCTGGCCAACCGCAACGAAAAAGTGCTGGTGATCTGCGCTAAAGCCGATACCGCGTTGCAGCTGGAGCAGGTGCTGCGCGAGCGTGAAGCGATCCGCGCCGCGGTGTTCCACGAAGGGCTGTCGATCATCGAGCGCGACCGCGCCGCCGCCTACTTCGCCTCCGAAGAGGAAGGCGCGCAGGTACTGCTGTGTTCCGAGATCGGTTCCGAAGGCCGCAACTTCCAGTTCGCCAGCCAACTGGTGATGTTCGATCTGCCGTTCAACCCGGATCTGCTGGAACAGCGCATCGGCCGTCTGGACCGTATCGGCCAGATGCACGATATCCAAATCATGGTGCCTTACCTGGAGCACACCGCACAGGCGGTGCTGGGCCGCTGGTTCCACGAAGGGCTCGACGCCTTCGAACACACCTGCCCGACCGGCCGCACCATCTACGACAGCTGCTACGAGCAGTTGATCGGCTATCTGGCCGCGCCGACCGAGCAGGAGGGCCTGGACGAATTCATCCACGCCTGCCGCCAACAGCATGATCAGTTGAAAGCGCAGCTGGAACAAGGCCGCGACCGCCTGCTGGAGATGCACTCCAACGGCGGCGACAAAGCCCAGGCGCTGGCCGCCGCCATCGCCGAGCAAGATAACGACGTTAACCTGGTGGGCTTCGCGCTCAACCTGTTCGACATCGTCGGCATCAATCAGGAAGATCGCAGCGACAACCTGATCGTGCTCACGCCGTCCGACCATATGCTGGTGCCGGACTTCCCGGGCCTGCCGCAGGACGGCTGCACCGTCACCTTCGATCGCGATCAGGCACTGTCGCGCGAAGACGCGCAGTTCGTCAGCTGGGAACACCCGATCATCCGCAACGGTCTGGATCTTATCCTGTCCGGCGATACCGGCAGTTGTGCGGTGTCCTTGTTGAAAAACAAAGCGTTGCCGGTCGGCACCTTGCTGGTTGAGCTGGTGTACGTGGTGGAAGCCCAGGCGCCGAAGCATCTGCAGCTGACCCGCTTCCTGCCGCCGACGCCGATCCGCATGCTGATGGACCGCAAGGGCACCAACCTGGCGGCGCAGGTCGAGTTCGAAAGCTTCAACCGCCAGTTGAACGCGGTCAACCGCCACACCTCCAGCAAGCTGGTCAACGCCGTGCAGCAAGACGTGCACGCCATGCTGCAGCAGGCGGAAAGCCTGGTGGAAGCGCAGGCACGCACGCTTATCGAGCAGGCGAAGCAAGAGGCGGACGACAAGCTGAGCGCCGAGCTGGCGCGTCTGGAAGCGCTGAAGGCGGTCAACCCGAACATCCGCGACGACGAAGTCGAGACGCTGGAGTTCAACCGCCGTCAGGTGCTGGCCAACCTCAATGAAGCCGGCTGGCGTCTCGACGCCATTCGTCTGGTGGTGGTCACCCACCAGTAACCGGCGCGACGCGGGGAGGTGGTTGCCTCCCCGTTCGGCCCTTTTCGCGGAGCCAAGATGGAACCCTACAATCCCCCGCAGGACCCGCTGCACATCCTGTATCAGGATGAACACATCATGGTGGTCAACAAGCCCAGCGGCTTGCTGTCGGTGCCCGGCCGCGCGCCGGAAAACAAAGACAGCCTGATGACCCGCATTCAGGCCGATCATCCGGCCGCCGAATCGGTGCACCGGCTGGATATGGCCACCAGCGGGGTGATCGTGGTGGCGCTCAACAAGGCCGCCGAGCGTGAGCTGAAGCGTCAGTTCCGCGAACGCGAACCGAAGAAATCCTATATCGCCCGCGTTTGGGGGCATATGGCGCATGACGAAGGGTTGGTGGATTTGCCGCTGATCTGCGACTGGCCGAACCGGCCGCTGCAAAAGGTGTGTTTTGACACCGGCAAAGCGGCGCAGACGGAATATCTGGTGCTGTCGCGCGACGCCGACGGCAGCACCCGCGTGAAGCTGACGCCGATCACCGGCCGCTCGCATCAGCTGCGGGTGCACATGCTGGCGCTGGGACACCCGATCCTCGGTGACGGTTTCTACGCCCCACCGGAGGCCAAAGAGATGGCGCCGCGGCTGCAGCTGCATGCGCAAGAGCTGCGCATCACCCACCCCGCCTTCCAGACGCCGATGCACTTTCGCGCCGAGCCGGATTTCTGAGCTCATCACCCTGGGATGCCCTAAATAATTCGAGTTGCAGGAAGGCGGCAACTAAGCGCAGCCCCGGGAGCGTACAAAAAGTACGTGACCGGGGTAAGCGCGGGCAGCCAACACACCTGCAGCTCGAAGTATGACGGGTATCGTTATTTAAAACCTTTCTCGCGTTTGATCAGGTCGTACGCCGCCTGGATCTCCTGCGCTTTCTGCTTGGCCATTTCCATCATCTCCGGCGGCAAGCCTTTCGCCACCAGCTTATCCGGATGGTGTTCGCTCATCAGCTTGCGGTAGGCGCGTTTGATGGTGGCGGCATCGTCGCTGCTGCGCACGCCGAGCACCTTGCACGCATCGTCGAGCGTCGGGCCGCGCTGAGCCTGCTGATAACCGCCTTGCGAATACCCGCCCTGCTGACCGCCGCCGAACTGACGCCCGCCCTCCATCATGCTGAGGAACTGATCGAACTGCGCGCGCGAAATGCCCAGCTCTTCGGCGATGACATACAGCACCTGACGTTCGTTCGGGTGCAGCGAGCCGTCGGCGAACGCCGCCTGAATCTGAATTTCCAGAAACATCCGAATCAGATCGAAGCGGCCGAAACAGATGCTGCGGAACTGCTGCAGCGTCTCACGCAGCGGGAACTGGCTCTGTTTGCCCTCGCGGAACGCCTGCTGCGCCGCAGTGCGGGCTTCGCCATGCAGCTGCAGGCGATCCATGAACAGGCTGGCGATCTGGATATCCGCCTCGGTGACGCGTCCTTTGGATTTGGTCAGGTGGCCCATAACCTGAAAAGTGGTGCGGAAAAACAGCGTTTGCCGCGTTTGCTGGTCGGTGAAAAAACCCCGGCTGCGCTTGTTGCTGCGCGCCGTATCGATCATATGACCGATAATCAGCCCCAGAACTACACCCCAGAATCCCGCGCCAGACCAGATGGCGACGATGACGCCGAGCAGTTTTCCCCAATACTGCATATACTCCTCAATTATCATGCCGAAAGCCGCCCGCTCTCCTCCGTTTCAGGAAAGGGCGCAGGCGATTTTTCCTAGAATTTGGATTATCATACCTGTCATTTATCTTTGCGCCTAACGACGACGCAAGTAAACGGCTGGATTTAGCACTAGCGCAACGCAGATGAGTAATATAGTCTCTGACCGTTTGCCGGACACGACGCCTCTGATGACGGAACACCAAAACCGCGTATGAAAAAAAGTTTCCCAACACTGCTGGCCACGATGATTTGGACGGCACTCTACAGTCAGCATGCGCTGGCTGATCTGGCCGAGCAATGCATGCTTGGCGTTCCTGTTTACGACAAGCCTTTGGTCAGCGGCGATCCGAACAGCCAGCCGGTGACCATCAATGCCGATGACTCGCGCGCCGACTACCCAAAAAGCGCCCTGTTCAGCGGCAACGTGCATATCGAGCAGGGCAACAGCACCCTGACCGCCAAAGAAGTTGAGCTGAATCAGACGCAAAACCCCGGCCAGACGGAACCGGTGCGTACCGTCACCGCCACCGGCGACGTGCACTACAGCGACAATCAGATCAAACTGAAAGGCCCGAAGGCCTGGTCTAACCTGAATACCAAAGATACCGACGTCTATGAAGGCGACTACCAGATGGTAGGCCGTCAGGGACGCGGCGACGCCGACAAGATGAAAATGCGCGGCGCCAACCGTTACACCATCCTGGAAAACGGCACCTTTACCTCCTGTCTGCCGGGCGACGACAGCTGGAGCGTGGTCGGTTCCGAAGTGATCCACGATCGCGAAGAGCAGGTGGCGGAAATATGGAACGCCCGCTTCCGCATCGGCGGCGTGCCGGTGTTCTACAGCCCGTACCTGCAGCTGCCGGTCGGCGACAAGCGCCGTTCCGGCTTCCTGATCCCGAACGCCAAGTACGGCAGCAACAACGGCTTCGAGTTCATGTTGCCGTACTACTGGAACATCGCGCCGAACTACGACGCCACCATTACCCCGCACTATATGTCCAAGCGCGGCCTGCAGTGGCAGACCGAGTTCCGTTATCTGGTGCAGCCGGGCCTCGGCCTGATGGAGTTCGACTGGTTGCCGGACGACAAGGAATACGGCAAAGATCATGACGACAACAAACGCTGGCTGTTCTACTGGAACCACAACGGCGTTATGGATCAGGTGTGGCGCTTCAACGTCGATTACACCAAGGTCAGCGATTCCAAGTACTTCACCGATCTGGACTCCAAATACGGCTCCACCACCGACGGCTACGCCACGCAGAAATTCAGCCTCGGCTACGCCAACGAAAACTGGAACGCCACGCTGAGCTCCAAGCAGTTCCAGATTTACGACGATACCGATCGCTCACAGTCGGACTCGTATAAAGTCCAGCCGCAGTTGGATCTGAATTACTACAAGAACGATCTCGGCCCGTTCGATTTCCATATTTACGGCCAGGCGGCCAAGTTCACCAGCGTCAACCCATATAGCCCTGACGCCACCCGTCTGCATATGGAGCCGACGCTGAGTCTGCCGCTCACCAACGGCTGGGCCAGCCTGAACACCGAAGCCAAGGTGATGGCGACCCATTACCAGCAGGATATTCCTGACGGTTTCGCCGCCAACTACCAGAGCCGCAAAAACGCTGCCGCGCCTGAGCTCGATGATTCGGTCAACCGCGTACTGCCGCAGTTCAAGGTCGACGGCAAGCTGGTGTTCGAGCGGCCGATGATCTGGGCCGAAGGCGCCACCCAGACGCTGGAGCCGCGCGTGCAGTACCTGTACGTGCCGTACCGCGACCAGAGCAACATCTACACCTACGACACCACGCTGCTGCAGACCGACTACTCCGGCCTGTTCCGCGATCGCACCTACAGCGGCCTGGATCGCATCGCTTCGCAGAACCGCGTGTCTACCGGTTTGACCACGCGCATTTATGATGACGCGCTGGTTGAACGTTTTAACGCTTCCGTGGGTCAAATCTACTACTTCAGCCGTTCGCGCACCGGCGATCGGGTAACCGGGTACGACAACAACGACGATACCGGCAGCGTGGCCTGGGCCGGCGATACCTATTGGAAAATCGACGATCGTTGGGGCCTGCGCGGCGGCCTGCAGTACGACACCCGCCTGAACAGCGTCTCGCTGGGCAACGGCGTGGTGGAATACCGCCAGGATGCCGAGCGCGTAGTGCAGCTGAACTACCGTTACGCCACGCCGGAATATATCCAGACGGCGTTGAACACCAAAACGGTTCCGGCCTTCCAGGACGGCATCTCGCAGGTGGGCATCACCGGCAGTTGGCCGATCGCCGATCGTTGGGCGGTGGTCGGGGCGTACTACTACGACACCCGCGCCAAACAATCCGCCGATCAGCTGGTGGGGCTGAAGTACAACACCTGCTGCTGGGCGGTGACGCTGGGCTATGAGCGCAAGATCACCGACTGGAACAACAGCAACAATACCAGCGTTTACGACAACAGAGTTTCGTTCAACGTCGAACTGCGCGGCCTGAGCAGCGATCATAGTCTCGGCTCCGCAGAAATGCTGCGCTCCGGCATTCTGCCGTATCAGCGCGCATTCTGACGCTTTGCAACACTTTGAAAACGAGAACTTTCACCCGCATTTGCGGATTACATAATGGGAAATGTATGAAGAACTGGAGAACGCTTATTCTCGGATTGGTGGTTTGCGCCAATGCCGCGTTCGCAGCACCCCAAGAAGTGGATAAAGTCGCCGCCGTCGTGGATAACGGCGTGGTACTCGAAAGCGACGTCAACGGACTGTTGCAGTCGGTGAAGCTCAACGCCCAGCAGGCTGGTCAGCAACTGCCGGACGACAAGACGCTGCGCCATCAGATCATCGAACGTCTGATCATGGATAACATCCAGCTGCAGATGGCCAAGAAAATGGGCATCACCGTCTCCGACGCCGATCTGGACAAAGCGATCGCCAACATCGCCGCGCAGAACCGCATGAACGTCGATCAGCTGCGCAGCCGCCTGTCGTACGAAGGGCTGAACTACAACACCTACCGAGCGCAGATCCGCAAAGAGATGCTGATCTCCGAAGTGCGCAACAACGAAGTGCGCCGCCGCGTCACCATCCTGCCGCAGGAAGTGGACGCGCTGGCCAAACAGGTGGGTGCGCAGAACGGCAGCGACACCGAAATGAACATCAGCCACATCCTGATCCCGCTGCCGGAGAACCCGTCGCAGCAGCAGGTCGACAAAGCCGAAGAGCTGGCCAAACGCCTGGTGGGCGAGATCAACAGCGGCGCCGACTTCGGCAAGCTAGCGATCACTTACTCCGCCGACTCTCAGGCGCTGAAAGGCGGCAACATGGGCTGGGGCAAGCTGCAAGAGATCCCGACCCTGTTCGCTGAACGCCTGGTCAGCGCCAAGAAAGGCGACGTCGTCGGCCCAATCCGTTCCGGCGTCGGCTTCCACATCCTGAAAGTGAACGACATCCGCGGCGCCAGCCAGTCGGTGTCGGTCACCGAAGTGCACGCCCGTCACATCCTGCTGAAACCTTCGGTGGTGCTGACCGACGACCAGGCGCGCGCCAAACTGCAATCCGTTGCGGAAGCCATCAAGAGCGGCCGCGCCAAATTCGCCGACGAAGCCAAACAGCTGTCGCAGGATCCGGGTTCCGCCATGCAGGGCGGCGATCTGGGCTGGGCTTCCCCGGACATCTACGATCCCGCCTTCCGCGATGCGTTGCTCAAGCTGAGCAAAGGTGAGATCAGCGCGCCGGTGCACTCTTCCTTCGGTTGGCACCTGATTCAGCTGCTGGATACCCGTCAGGTGGATAAGACCGACGCCGCGCAGAAAGATCGCGCTTACCGCATGCTGTTCAACCGTAAGTTCGCCGAAGAGGCGCAGACCTGGATGCAGGAACAGCGCGCCCAGGCTTACGTGAAGATCCTCGATGGCAGCGATGCACAGCAATAAACGCGTCGTCATTACCCCCGGCGAACCCGCCGGGGTGGGGCCGGATTTGGTAGCCGCCCTGGCGCAACAGGATTGGCCTGTTGAGCTGGTGGTGTGCGCCGATCCGGCCCTGTTGCTTGAACGCGCCAAGCGTTTGGGCCTGCCGCTGACGCTGCGCGACTACCAGCCGCAGCAGCCGGCCGAGGCGCAACGCGCCGGCACGCTGACCGTGCTGCCGGTGCCGCTCGCTCAGCCGGTTACCGCCGGTGAACTGAACGTCGGCAACAGCGCCTACGTGGTGGAAACCCTGGCACGCGCCTGCGACGGTTGCCTGAACGGCGAATTCGCTGCGCTGATCACCGGCCCGGTGAACAAGGGCGTGATCAACGACGCCGGCGTGCCGTTTATCGGCCATACCGAATTCTTTGCCGATCGCAGCCGCTGCGATCGCGTGGTGATGATGCTCGCGACCGAAGAGCTGCGCGTGGCGCTGGCGACCACCCACCTGCCGCTGCTGGCGGTGCCGGGCGCCATCACGCAGCAGAGCCTGTTCGAAGTCATTCGCATCCTCGACCACGATCTGAAAACCAAATTTGGCATCGCCCAGCCGCACATTTACGTCTGCGGTCTGAATCCCCACGCCGGGGAAGGCGGCCATATGGGGCGCGAAGAGATAGACACCATCATCCCGGCGCTCGACGCGCTGCGCGCTGACGGTATCCATCTTGTCGGCCCGCTGCCGGCGGACACCCTGTTCCAGCCCAAATATCTGCAAGATGCCGATGCGGTGCTGGCGATGTATCACGATCAGGGGCTGCCGGTGCTAAAATACCAAGGGTTCGGCCGCGCGGTGAATATCACCCTCGGTTTGCCTTTCATACGCACCTCGGTCGACCACGGTACCGCTCTGGAACTGGCCGGCACCGGCACCGCCGATGTCGGCAGTTTCCAAACGGCCCTGAATCTCGCCATTAAAATGATAATTAATTGTAATGAATAACAGAGTCCACCAAGGGCACTTTGCCCGCAAACGCTTTGGACAAAACTTTTTAACCGATCAGTTTGTCATCGATAGCATTGTCTCCGCCATTCACCCGCAGCCGGGCGAAGCGGTGGTCGAGATCGGCCCCGGCCTCGGCGCCTTGACCGAACCGGTCGGCGCGCGCATGGACCGCATGACGGTGATCGAACTGGACCGCGATCTGGCCACTCGGCTGGAGAATCACCCGCAGCTGAAAGACAAGCTGACCATCCGCCAGCAGGACGCCATGACGGTGAATTTCGCCGAACTGGCCGAGGAGGCTGGCCAACCGCTGCGCGTATTTGGTAACCTGCCGTACAATATTTCGACGCCGCTGATGTTCCACCTTTTCAGCTATACTCAGGCAATCCGCGACATGCACTTTATGTTGCAGAAAGAGGTGGTCAACCGTCTGGTCGCCGGCCCTAACAGCAAGGCCTACGGGCGTTTGACCGTGATGGCGCAGTACTACTGCAACGTCATCCCGGTGCTGGAAGTGCCGCCGACCGCGTTCGCGCCGCCGCCGAAGGTCGATTCCGCCGTGGTGCGCCTGGTCCCGCACACCGAGCTGCCGAACCCGGTGGGCGACGTGCGCATGCTGAGCCGCATCACCACGCAGGCGTTCAATCAGCGGCGGAAAACCATCCGCAATAGCCTGGGCGATCTGTTCACGCCGGAGCAGCTGACGGAGCTGGGCGTCGATCCTTCGCTCAGAGCAGAGAATATTTCTGTGGCGCAGTACTGCAAGCTGGCGAACTGGCTGTCAGCCAATCCGGCGCCGCAGCAATAAGGAGTTGTTGTCATGATTGATTCGCCCCGCGTGTGTATTCAGGTTCAGAGCATCTATGTGGAATCACAGTCGATCCCTGAAGAAGAGCGTTACGTCTTCGCCTATACCATTACCATCCGCAATCTGGGGCGGACCAACGTGCAACTGCTGGGCCGTTACTGGCTGATCACCAACAGCAACGGCCGCCAAACCGAAGTCCAGGGCGAAGGCGTGATCGGCGAACAGCCCGTCATTCCGCCCGGTGGAGAGTTTCAGTACACCAGCGGCGCCATTCTGGAAACGCCGCTGGGCACCATGGAAGGCCATTACGAAATGGTTGACCATCAGGGTCAGCCGTTCCGCACCGCTATTCCCGTGTTCCGCTTAGCCATTCCAACGCTGATCCATTAATTATGTCGACATACCTTATCGGCGACGTTCACGGCTGTTTCGATGAACTGAAGTCGCTGCTGGCTCAGGTTGCGTTCGATCCCGAGCGCGATCAACTGTGGCTGACCGGCGATCTGGTGGCGCGCGGCCCCGCCTCGCTGGACGTGCTGCGCTATGTGCGCTCGCTCGGCCCGGCGGTGCGCATGGTGCTGGGCAACCACGATCTGCACCTGCTGGCGGTTTACGCCGGCATCAGCCGCAACAAACCCAAAGATCGCATCACGCCGCTGCTGGAAGCGCCGGACGCCGACGAGCTGATCAACTGGCTGCGCCGCCAACCGGTGCTGCAGGTGGATGATGAGCAAAAGCTGGTGATGGCCCACGCCGGCATCACCCCGCAGTGGGACATCGACACCGCGAAAATGTGCGCGCGCGAAGTGGAGGCGGTATTGAGCAGCGACAGCTATCCGCTGTTCCTCGACGCCATGTACGGCGACATGCCGAACAACTGGGCGCCGGAGCTGAGCGGCCTGGCGCGCCTGCGTTTCAGCACCAATGCGCTGACGCGCATGCGCTACTGCTTCCCCAACGGCCAGCTCGACATGATCTGCAAAGATGCGCCGGGCAGCGCGCCGGCGCCGTTGAAACCGTGGTTCGAGCTGCCGCGCCTGGTGGACCCGGAATACACCATCATCTTCGGCCACTGGGCCTCGCTGGAAGGCAAGGGTACGCCGGAGGGCGTGATCGGGCTGGATACCGGCTGCTGCTGGGGCGGCGATCTGACGATGCTGCGCTGGGAAGACCGCCGTTACTTCACGCAGCCCGCCAATCGCGGCGAAGCGCCTGACCACGCCGGCAGATTAGCCGCATCCTGAAACGATAAAGGCGGCCCGGTGGCCGCCTTGGTTCTGTATTGCCGCCTTATGCCCCAATCGCTCCGCCATCTTCACGCGTGATCATCAACACCGATGAACGCGGGCGCGGGCTGTTGTTCGGGAAGTGCGAATCGCCTTCTTCTCCGGGATGCTGTACGTTGACGAACATCGTCTTGTAGTCCGGGGTGAAGGTGATGCCGGTCAGTTCGCAGGACTTCGGCCCCACCATGAAACGGCGGATCTCGCCGCTGACCGGATCGCCCACCAGCATCTGGTTGTTGCCCTGCCCGACGTAATCGCCCTTGTTGCTGTACTTGCCGTCGGTGAGGATCCACAGACGGCCGGCGCGATCGAAACCCAGCCCGTCCGGGCTGTTGAAGGTGTTTTCCGCCGTGATGTTCGGCGTGCCGCGGTTGACGCCTTCGGGGTGGGCAATCGGGTTGCCGCACAGCGCATAGATGTCCCAGGCGAAGACGTCGGCGGTGGCGTCGCCGCCCTCGTCCCAGCGAATGATTTGGCCGTAGATATTGTTCGGTCGCGGGTTGGCGGCGTTCAACGGCATCCCTTCCTCGCCGCGCTTGCTGTTGTTAGTCAGCGTGCAGTACGCGCGCCCGTCATGCGGGTTCACCGCGATCCACTCCGGGCGATCCATTTTGGTGGCGCCGACCTGCTGCGCCGCCTTGCGGACGAAGATCAGCACTTCGGCCTCATCGCGGAAACCGTTCTCCGGCGTCAGGCCGTTCTTGCCGAACTCAAGCGCAATCCAGCGCCCTTTGCCCTTCAGCGGCGTGCCGGCTTCATCGCCGTCGAACTGCGCCACGTACAGCGTCCCCTCGTCCAGCAGCGTGCGATTGTTGGCCGGATTGGCGGCGTCGACCACGCCTTTGGAGACGTACTTATAGATATGTTCGCCGCGCTCGTCGTCGCCCATATACACCACCAGACGGCCGTCTTTGGCCACGGTCACCGCCGCGTTTTCATGTTTGAAACGGCCGAGCGCGGTGTGCTTGATGGGCGTCGAGGTCGGATTCAACGGATCGATCTCGACGATCCAGCCATGGCGGTTAAATTCGTTGGGATTCTTCGCCACATCAAAACGCTCGTCATAGTCCGGCCAGTTGCGTTCCGGTTCGCTGGCCTTCAGCGTGTAGCGCTTCTGTTCCGGCGTGGTTCGATAATCGGCCTGACGGGTGCCGAAATAGGTGTCGAAGTTTTCCTCGCAGGTCAGATAGGTGCCCCACGGCGTCTTGCCGTTGGCGCAGTTGCCGAAGGTGCCCAGCACCTTGCGGCCGCTCGGATCGGCGGCGGTCTGCAACAGCGGATGTCCGGCGGCCGGGCCGCTGAATTGCATCTCGCTGTTGGCGGTGATGCGGCGGTTATAGCGCGACGGGCGCTCCACCTCCCAGCGCTGGCCGTCACCGACCCGCTTGACCGCGACAATGGAGACGCCGTGCGCCGCCTGCGATTTGCGCACCTCTTCCAGGCTGGTGGCCTTGGTGCCGCCGTGGGCGAACAGGTACTGCTCGTTAACGTATTCGTTATTGATGGCCATCACGCCGTGATTGTCATCGATAGGGAAAAAGCTCATGCCATCGTTGTTGTCGCCAAACTGTTTTTCCTGATCGGCGGCGCTGTTGTTGCCCTGCGGATCGAAGGCCGGCGCGCCGTCCACCAGCGGCTCGCCCCAGGAGATCAGCACCTCGGCGCGGTAGCCTGGTGCTATCGTCACTTCATCGGCGGTAGACGCGGCGATGCCCCGGAAGCCCAGCAGCGTGTTGGGCGGCAGATCCTCGGCTAACGCCTCGGCGGAGACCGACCAGATGCCGCCGCCGAGAAAACCGGCCAGGCCGACGGCGCCGGCGCTGCCAAGCAGCAGCTTGCGGCGAGTGGGATCGATCAGGCGGTCGGCGTCTAATTGCTCAATTTGCTTGGTCATAACGTGGTTACCTTTTTAGTTATGGCGCCGCGGTCAAGATTCACCAGAGTTGCCGTGGCGCTCGGAGTTGGGCTTCATACTAATCAGGTAATGTGACGGAAAGGTTACGAATGACCGGCGCAAAAAGACCGGGGGCGCAATTGCTTGCGCCCCCGGGGATGACTGGCTAACGCGCTGAGATCAGCGGCGCTGCAGGATTTCGAAGCAGTAGCTGTGCGAGTTCAGATCGTCGGCGTCGTGGAATTCGCTGAACGTGGTTTCCCACTCGTCCGGCTCGTAATCCGGGAAGTGAGTATCGCCGCCGACTTCGGCGTCGATGTGTGTCAGGTACAGGCGATCGGCGCGCGGCAGCAACTGGGTATAGATGCGCCCACCGCCGATCACCATTACTTCTTCCACCTCACCCGCGGCGGCCAGCGCCTCATCCAGCGAGGTCACCCAGGTCACCCCGGCGGCATTGCCCGGGCGGCTGCTCAAAACGATATTGTGGCGGCCCGGCAGCGGGCGGCCGATGGACTCGAAGGTCTTGCGGCCCATAATAACCGGCTTATTCAACGTGTTGCGTTTAAACCACGCAAGGTCCGCCGGCAGGTGCCACGGCATGGCGTTTTCCATGCCAATAACGCGATCCGCCGCCAAGGCAGCGATCAGGCTGATAATCATTGTTTAACCCTGTGTAGGCAGCAAAATTGGTGACACTATACGTAAAGGCCTGAGTGCCGTCGATAGGCTAATCAAGCAAGATGAATATATAAGATAGCTCTTATCAGCATATCTAATAACCAACGTTCTTTTGCCGGGGAATTTCACACGCCGGGGCGTTTGCGGTACAACCACAGACCCGGTAACGACAGGCCGATCGACAACGCGCCGACGATGAAACTGGCCTTGAGGAAGTTGGTGATCATGGTCTCCATCAAAGCCTCGCTGTAGCCCAGATGCGATATCTCCACCACAGTTATCATCGCGGTATAGGCGGAAATGCCGGGGAACATCGGGATCACCGCCGCCACGGTGAACACCTTCGGATGCGCCAACAGCCAGCGCGACCAATAGATACCGATGATGCCGATCAGGATCGCCGCCAGCAGCGACGCCCACTCGATGTTCATGCCCACGTGCATCATCAGCATGCGCGAGCCGCGCCCGATTGCCCCAAGCAACGCGCAATAGCGCAGCGCGCGCAGCGGCACGTTGAACACCATGGCGAAGCCCAGCGCCGGCACCGCCGCCAACAGCATCTCCTGCAACAATGCCCACAGCAGACTCATGACCACCCCCGCAGATCCCACAGCGACATCGCCATCACCACGCCGATACAGGTCGCCAGCGTCAACAGGCTGGCCATCGCCCAGCGCGCCAGCCCGGTGTTGACGTGCCCCTTGAACATGTCGGCCACCGCGTTGATCAGCGGGAAGCCCGGCACCAGCAGCAGCACGCTGGCGGCCATCGCCACGCTCGAGGTCTCTTTAAACACCGGCAGGCGCAGCAGCAGCCCGGATATCGACGTCGCGACAAACGCCGTCAGGCAAAAATTGATCAGCGGATTCATATGGCGGGCGGTGAGGATCTGGCGCACCAGCATCGCCGCGCCGCTGGCGATAAAGGTCACCAGGAAGGCGTCGCCGCCGCCGCCGTTGAGCATGCTGAAACACCCGCAGGACAACCCCACCATCAGCACCACCAGCCAGCGCGGATAGCGCAGCGGCCGGATCTTTTCGAAGCGCCGCGCCACGTCGTGCGTATCCGCCAGGTGATGCTCGGCGAGGATCACGATATGCTGCACTTCCGTCACCACCTGCATATTGATGCCGCGATCGACATTCTTGCGGGTCGTGGTCAGGCAGGCGCCGTGGCTGAGGGTGGTCAACACCACCGCATTGGCGGAGATTGAACTTTCCACGCTGTCCATCCCCAGCGCCAACCCCAGGCGGGTGGACAACTGCTCCACCACCGTGCTCTCGGCGCCGTGCTGCAACAGCAGCAGCGCGCATTGAATGCACAAGCGGGTGATTTCACGCTGTTGCCGGTGCGGTTCCGGCCTGTCTGTGGCGGTAGTCTGCTGCATGGTGCTCCGTCGCTGGCGATAGATGAATTATTATCATAGAGCCTAACAATACCTCATTGGGTTGATGCGCATCAGAGGAAGCGGCGTTATTATCGCCAACATGCTGCCTTTTGCGCGAGACGCCTCCCATGCTTGAAACTTCACTGTTCGTCGCCGGCATTGCCGCCCTCGGCATGCTTTCCCCCGGCCCGGATTTTTTCCTGGTGATCAAAAACGCCGCCCGCTACCCGCGTCTGGCCGCCATGATGACCGCCTTCGGCGTGATCTGCGGCGTCGCCACCCACATGTCCTACTGCGTCGCCGGGCTGGCGGTGGTGATCACCACCACGCCGTGGCTGTTCAACCTGCTGAAATACGCCGGGGCGGTCTATCTGGTGTGGATCGGCATCCAGGCGCTGCTGTCGCGCGGCGGCGGCAAAATGAACGTCAGCAATCTGCCGCAGCAACAGGTCAGCCTGAAGAGCGCCTTTGCGCAAGGCTACCTGTGCAACCTGCTGAACCCGAAAGCCACCCTGTTCTTCCTGGCGGTCTTCACCCAGGTGTTGCAGATCGATTCCGGTCTGGGTGACAAGCTGTGGTACGCGGGGATTATTCTCGGCCTGTCGGTCATCTGGTGGCCGCTGCTGGTGTTTTTGATCCAGAGCGGGCCGGTGCGCCGCGGGCTGGAAAAGACGCAGAAGATCGTCGACAAATTGCTGGGCGGCATGTTGATCGCCTTAGGCATCAAGGTCGCGCTGAGCTAAGCAAAAAAGGGGCGCCATCACGGCGCCCCTCCCCTTATCCTTTGGCTTCCACCACTTCGTCTTCCGGCGCCTTGCCGTCGATACTGCCGCGCCAGCCGGTCTGCTGCACCCGCGCCAGCCGATTCTGATCCTGCTCGATGGCCGCGCTGAGCATCTCCTTGGCCCGCTGCAGGCTGGCGATACGGAATTCAGTATCCTGGTAATTATCCAGCGTATCTTCCAGCATCTTCAGGTTATAGCGGCGGAAAGTGTCCGCTTTCTCGCGCGCCTCATAGGCGTCCAGCCCCAGCAGCTCCAGCGTTTCACGGCCGACGCGCAGCGAGCTTTCGAAGGTTTCGCGCTCCGGTTTTTCCACCCCCAGCTGCCGCAACTGATACCAATGATCGACGTCGCGCGCCCGCGCCACCACTTTCAGATGCGGGAAGTGCTGCCTGGCCAGCTCGGTTAATGCCAGGCTGTCCTCCACATCGTCGATGGCGTTGATCAGCACCTTGGCGTGAGCGGCGCCGGCCGCCTCCAGCAGATCGGCGCGCGTGGCGTCGCCGTAGAACACCTTGGTGTCGAATTTACGCAGCGTTTCGATATGGTCCGGATCGTGATCCAGTACCACGGTGTGCACGCCGTTGGCCAACAGTAAACGACCGGCGATCTGGCCGAAACGGCCGAAGCCGGCGATGATCACGCTGGCGTTCTCGTCATCAATGACGTCAGCCGGGCGATCCTCTTTCGGCGCATTTTTCTCCAGCTGCGCGGCGATCACCAACAGCAGCGGGGTGGCCGCCATCGACAGCGCCACCGCCAGCGTCAGCGACTTGGCCCATTCAACCGGCAAGACGCCGGCCAGCTGCGCGGCGCTGAAGATCACGAAGGCGAACTCACTGCCCTGCCCCAGCAGAATGGCGAACAGGCCGCGCTGGCGCTTCGGCACCCCGAGCAGCGGGCCGATCAGCCACAGCAACGCCGCCTTGATCAGCATAAAGCCCAGCAGCAACGAGGCGATCAGCAACGGATGATGGAACAGCGTGCCGAAGTCGATCGACATGCCGACGCCGATGAAAAACAGCCCCAGCAGCAACCCTTTGAACGGCTGAATATCGCTCTCCAGCGCGTGGCGGTATTCCGAGCTCGCCAACAGCACCCCGGCGAGGAACGCCCCCATCGCCATCGACAACCCGGCCATCTCCAGCAGGATGCCAAAGCCGAACACCAGGAACAGCGCCACGGCGCTGAACACCTCGCGCATGCCCGAACGGGCGACGAAGTGCAGCAGCGGACGGGTGACGTAGCGGCCAAGCAGCACCACCATCGTCAACGCGCCCACCACTTTGGCCGCCGACAGTACGAAAGCGCCCAGCGTCGTGGTGGCGCCGCTGCTGGCCAGCAGCGGGATCATCGCCACCAGCGGGATCGCCGCGATATCCTGGAACAGCAGCACCGCAAATGCGCTGCGGCCGATCGGCGACGGCGTCAAATTGCGTTCGCTCATCGCCTGCATGGCGATGGCGGTCGATGAGAGCGCCAGCGTCAAACCGATCAGCAGCGCCACCTTCCAGTTGAGGCCGAGGAAGTAGCAGAAGGCGCTCAGCGCCAGGCCGCAGCCCACCATCTGAATGCTGCCGCCGCCGAACACCGAGGCGCGCAGCGTCCACAGCCGCTTGGGATCCAGCTCCAGGCCGATGATAAACAGCATCAGCACCACGCCGATCTCGGCGAAGGTCAGGATAGACTCTGCATCCGACACCAGCTTCAGCCCCCAGGGGCCGATAATGCAGCCGGCGATCAGGTAACCGAGCACCGAACCCAGCCCCAGGCGCACCGCAATCGGCACGAACAGCGCGGCGGAACCGAGATAGATCAGCCCCTCGATCATCATGTGGTGGTTATCCATGGCTGGCCTCCCGGGTTTCCGCTTCGGCATGTTCCATCAGGTAGTCGACCAACCGCTGCCGGTAGGCTTCGCCGGCGGCGATCAGCGCCGGTTCGTTGCAGGTAAAGGTGTTGTGCAGGGCGAAGTACGGCTGCCAGTTCATGCCGCAATAAATCGCCGTGGCCTGCAGCGGCTGCGCCAGCGCGGCGAAGTTGGGAAAATCGCCCAGTTCGAAATGGTGCTCGTCACCGCCGCTGGTCACCGTCCACAGGCAGTCTTTGCCCACCAGCGCGTTGCCGTCGTGGCCATAGGCCCAGCCGTGCTCCAGCACTTTGTCGATCCACAGCTTCAACAGCGGCGGGAAGCTGTACCACTGCATCGGATGCTGCAGCACCACCATGTCGGCGCGCTCCAGCGCCTGTTGCTCGGCGTTGATATCGATATTGAAATCGGGGTACAGCTCATACAGCGAGCGCACCTCCACCTCGGGAAGATCCCTCACCGCCTGCAGCAGGCGGTGATTGGCATGCGAATGCCGGGGATACGGGTGAGCATAAATTATCAGAATCATTGTTATCGTCGTTCCTTCGTTCCTTGCCAATACACCAAGCATATACCAATCACACAGAGTGACAGTTTGCCCACTGATTGATAGCGGAAATTTTTAACGCCAGCCGACAAATTCGCTGAATAAAAAAGGGCGCTGCATCTGCAGCGCCCTGGCGTAGCGTTCACGCGCGGTTACTTACCAATACGCGCGTGCATTTCCTGCACCGATGTAACCTGCTCGGTCGGATCCGCTTTCAGCGCCATCGCGGTGGCGAAGCCGCCGTTCAGCGTGGTGTCGTAGTGCACCTTGTACTGCAGGGCGCTGCGGCGAATCAGCTTGGAGTCCTCAATCGCCTGACGGCCTGCCGTGGTGTTGACGATGTAGGTGTACTCGCCGTTCTTGATACGATCCTGAATGTGCGGACGCCCTTCGTGCACCTTGTTGACCAGGCGCGGGTTGATGCCCGCTTCGCCCAGCACCACCGCGGTGCCGTGGGTCGCGTCCAGCTCGAAGCCCTGCTTCAGCAGGCTGGCGGCCAAATCGACCACGCGAGCCTTGTCGCCTTCGCGCACCGACAGCAGCGCGCGGCCCTGTTTCTTCATGCCCGAGTTGCTGCCCAGCATCGCTTTGGAGAAAGCTTCCGCGAAGGTGCGGCCCACGCCCATCACTTCCCCGGTAGAGCGCATTTCCGGCCCCAAAATCGGGTCGACGCCCGGGAATTTGTTGAACGGCAGCACCACTTCTTTCACCGAGTAGTACGGCGGGATGATCTCTTCGGTCACGCCCTGTTCAACCAGCGTTTTGCCCGCCATCACGCGCGCGGCCACTTTGGCCAGCGGCACGCCGGTCGCTTTGGAGACGAACGGCACGGTACGCGCGGCGCGCGGGTTGACTTCAATCAGGTAAACTTCGTTGTCCTTCACCGCGAACTGCACGTTCATCAGGCCGCGCACCTGCAGCTCGAACGCCAGTTTCTCCACCTGGCGACGCATCACGTCCTGAATTTCCTGGCTCAGGGTGTACGCCGGCAGCGAACACGCGGAGTCGCCGGAGTGCACGCCCGCCTGCTCGATGTGCTCCATGATGCCGCCAATCAGCACGCGCTCGCCGTCGCAGATAGCATCGACGTCCACTTCCACCGCATCGTCCAGGAAGCGATCCAGCAACACCGGCGCATCGTTGGACACGCTGACCGCGGTCTGGAAGTAGCGGCGCAGGTCGGTTTCGTCATAGACGATTTCCATCGCCCGGCCGCCCAGCACGTAGGAAGGACGCACCACCAGCGGATAACCGATGCCCGCCGCCTTCTCGACCGCCTGCTCGATGGCAGTGACGGTGGCGTTGGCCGGCTGCTTCAGGCCCAAGCGGTTGACCGCCTGCTGGAAGCGTTCGCGGTCTTCGGCACGGTCGATGGCGTCCGGGCTGGTGCCGATGATCGGCACGCCTGCGGCTTCCAACTCGCGCGCCAGCTTCAGCGGGGTCTGGCCGCCGTACTGCACGATAACGCCTTTCGGTTTCTCGATGCGCACGATTTCCAGCACGTCTTCCAGGGTCACCGGCTCAAAGTACAGGCGGTCCGAGGTGTCGTAGTCGGTGGAGACGGTTTCCGGGTTGCAGTTGACCATGATGGTCTCGTAGCCATCTTCACGCAGCGCCAGCGAAGCGTGCACGCAGCAGTAGTCGAACTCGATGCCCTGGCCGATACGGTTCGGCCCGCCGCCCAGCACCATCACTTTCGGCCGGTCGTTGGTCGGGTTGGACTCGCACTCTTCTTCATAGGTGGAGTACATGTAGGCGGTGTCGGTAGCGAATTCCGCCGCGCAGGTGTCCACGCGCTTGTACACCGGATGCAGGCCGTGGCTGTGGCGCAGCTTGCGAATTTCGCTCTCGGCGACGCCGGCCAGCTTGGCCAGACGCGCATCGGCGAAGCCCTTGCGCTTCAACGTGCGCAGGAAGTCTTTGTCCAGGCCGTTGATGCCCGCTTCGGCTACCTGCTCTTCCAGGCGCACCAGCTCTTCAATCTGCACCAGGAACCAGCGATCGACGTTGGTCAGGTTGAAGACGCCGTCGACCGACAGACCGGCGCGGAAGGCGTCGGCGATGTACCAGATGCGGTCGGAACCGGCGTCTTTCAGCTCGCGGCGGATTTTGGTCAGCGCTTCCGGATCGTCCAGGCTCACTTTCGGATCGAAGCCGGTGGCGCCCACTTCCAGACCGCGCAGCGCTTTCTGCAGCGACTCCTGCTGAGTGCGGCCGATGGCCATCACTTCGCCGACCGACTTCATCTGGGTAGTCAGGCGATCGTTGGCGCCGGCGAACTTCTCGAAGTTGAAGCGCGGGATCTTGGTCACGACGTAGTCGATGGACGGCTCGAACGACGCCGGGGTGCGGCCGCCGGTGATGTCGTTCATCAGCTCATCGAGGGTATAGCCCACCGCCAGTTTGGCGGCGATCTTGGCGATCGGGAAGCCGGTGGCTTTCGACGCCAGCGCCGAAGAGCGCGACACGCGCGGGTTCATCTCGATGACGATCAGGCGGCCGGTTTTCGGGTTAACCGAGAACTGCACGTTGGAGCCGCCGGTTTCAACACCGATCTCACGCAGCACCGCCATCGAGGCGTTGCGCATGATTTGGTATTCCTTGTCGGTCAGGGTCTGGGCCGGCGCAACGGTGATCGAGTCGCCGGTGTGGATGCCCATGGCGTCGAAGTTTTCGATGGAGCAAACGATGATGCAGTTGTCGTTCTTATCACGCACCACTTCCATCTCGTACTCTTTCCAACCGATCAGCGATTCGTCGATCAGCAGCTCGTTGGTCGGCGACAGGTCCAGACCGCGTTCGCAGATCTCTTCGAACTCTTCGCGGTTGTAGGCGATGCCGCCGCCGGTGCCGCCCATGGTAAAGGAAGGACGGATGATGCACGGGAAGCCGACGTCAGCGGCTACCGCCAGCGCTTCTTCCATGGTGTGCGCGATGCCGGAACGCGCGGTATCCAAACCGATTTTCTTCATCGCCACGTCGAAACGGCGGCGGTCTTCGGCCTTGTCGATGGCATCGGCGGTCGCGCCGATCATGGTGACACCGAACTCGGCCAGCACGCCCTGACGCTCCAGCTCCAGCGCGCAGTTCAGCGCCGTCTGGCCGCCCATGGTCGGCAGAACCGCATCCGGACGCTCTTTTTCGATGATCTTGCGCACCACTTCCCAGTGGATCGGCTCAATGTAGGTCGCATCGGCCATTTCCGGGTCGGTCATGATGGTCGCCGGGTTGGAGTTGACCAGAATGACGCGGTAGCCCTCTTCGCGCAGCGCTTTACACGCCTGGGCGCCCGAGTAGTCGAACTCACACGCCTGGCCGATAACAATCGGGCCAGCGCCGAGGATCAGGATGCTTTTTATGTCTGTACGTTTTGGCATTTTTTTACTGCTCCTGATTATTTGGCGTTAGAACGGTAAGTCTCAATCAGTTCGATAAAGTGATCGAACAGCGGCGCGGCGTCGTGCGGGCCTGGGCTGGCTTCCGGGTGCCCCTGGAAGCTGAACGCCGCCTTGTCGGTGCGGTGAATGCCCTGCACCGTATGGTCGAACAGCGATTTGTGCGTCACGCGCAGATTCGCCGGCAGGTCGTTTTCATCGACGGCGAAGCCGTGGTTCTGCGCGGTGATCATTACCGTGTTGTTGTCCAGATCCTTCACCGGGTGGTTGCCGCCGTGGTGGCCGAGCTTCATCTTCATGGTTTTCGCCCCGCTGGCCAGCGCCAGCAGCTGGTGACCCAGACAGATGCCGAACACCGGAATGTCGGTTTCCAGGAACTGCTTGATGGCGGCGATGGCGTAGTCGCACGGCTCCGGATCGCCCGGGCCGTTGGACAGGAAGATGCCGTCCGGATTCATTTTCAGCACCTCGTCGGCCGGGGTCTGCGCCGGCACCACGGTCAGGCGGCAACCGCGATCCACCAGCATGCGCAGGATGTTGCGCTTGGCGCCGTAGTCGTAAGCCACCACGTGGAACGGCAGTTCCGCGGCGGTTTTGGCTTCCGGCAGGTCGCCTTCAAGCGTCCAGCTGCCTTGCTGCCAGCTGTAGGCCTCTTGAGTGGTGACCTCTTTCGCCAAATCCATGCCCTTCAACCCCGGGAAACCTTGCGCCTTGGCCAGAGCCAGCGCGGCATCCGGCGAATCGGCGGCGACGATGCAGCCGTTCTGGGCGCCTTTTTCGCGCAGCAGGCGAGTCAACTTACGGGTATCGATATCGGCGATCGCCACGATGTTGTGACGCTTGAGGTAGTCGGACAGGCTTTCTTCACTGCGGTAGTTGCTGGCGATCAGCGGGAGGTCACGAATGACGAGGCCTTGGGCGTGTACTGCGGAGGATTCTTCGTCGGAAGCATTGGTGCCGACATTGCCGATATGAGGATAAGTAAGAGTAACGATCTGGCGGGAATAGGAAGGATCAGTGAGGATTTCTTGATAACCGGTCATCGACGTATTGAAGACCACTTCCCCCACTGCCGTTCCCTCTGCCCCGATGGCCCGACCGTGGAATTGGGTTCCGTCTTCCAGAACCAATAGCGCTGACTTTATCAAAACATCCTCCGAGGAATAATCAATCACAATATTTGCATATTAATTCAGATATCGCGATCTAAATCAATGCAAAAACCGTCCGCGAGGCCAATTTTTGGCAAATTGGGCGCATTTTAATGATGAGTGTTCCGCTTGTCTACCCAAACCGCCATTTTTTGTTTTATTTTTGCAGTTCTCGATGCCCAAGCGGCTTGAGCTGCCATAAAAACACAGAAAACCGGGGCTGGAAAACGGTTGCGGGGAGGAATGACGGAAAACGGCGTCGGAATGGACCCAAAAAGATGCTAAAAAAGCCGACGGTGGAAAAAAAGCAGATAATTAGCAAGGTAAACACAAACAAATACCAGCCTTGACAATGAAACAACATCAAAACGATATTTATCATGTTAAAAAAAAGGACAATAAAATTATTGCCCTATTATCATAGCATTATGATCAACACAACCACATCACGATGGTATTCAGTTTAGTTATATCCGGTCCAAACTCAGCACGTCACGCATATCAAACAGACCTTTATCCCGACTCCGCAGCCAGGAAGCCGCGCGCACCGCGCCGCTGGCGAAAGTCATGCGGCTGGAGGCCTTGTGGGTGATTTCCACCCGCTCGCCGATGTCGGCGAACATCGCGGTGTGCTCGCCGACGATGTCGCCGGCGCGAATGGTGGCGAAGCCGATGCTCTTCGGATCGCGCTCGCCGGTATGGCCTTCGCGCGCATAGACCGCGCAGCTTTTCAGATCGCGCCCCAGCGCGCCGGCGATCGCTTCGCCCATGGCCAACGCCGTGCCCGACGGCGCATCCACTTTGTGCCGGTGGTGCGCCTCAACGATTTCGATATCGGTATAGTCGCCCATGACCTGCGCAGCCTTCTCCAGCAGTTTCAGCACCAGATTGACGCCGACGCTGAAGTTGGCGGCAAACACGATGCCGATATGCTGCGCCGCATCGCGGATCGCCTGTTTGCCGGCGTCATCGAAGCCGGTGGTGCCGATCACCATCGCCTTATGGTGCGCCACGCAAAATTCCAGGTAGCCCAGGGTGCTTTCAGGGCGGGTGAAGTCGATCAAAATATCGAACTCGCTCGCCACTTTATCCAGACTGTCACTCACCTTGACGCCCAGCGCGCCGATGCCCGCCAGCTCGCCGGCATCAACGCCGACCAGGCTCGATCCCGGGCGCGACAGCGCCGCCCCCAACACCACGCCTTCCGCCTGCTGCACCGCCTGGATCAATTGACGGCCCATCCGGCCGCCGGCGCCCGCAATCGCAATGCGGATTTGTGAATCTTTCATGCTTGCTCTCTTCTTGATGTAACGCGTATCCCATTAACCTATCGATTCAGGGTAACTGCCCCGCTGCGGCGCCGCCAGAGGATCATTTCATAATTAGAAAATTATGATATTGCGCTTCTTTCATCAGCGGCGCTGTCGTGAGATTAACATTCAACCGATTTGGCGGCCTGCGACGATTGTACATAATCATGCAGTTTTCATTGCAAAAAAATGCAGAAAAAAGGCGCCGAAAACGGCGCCTGAGGAACGGAGTGCGGCGGGGTCAAGCGGTAATGGCGGCCACTTCGTTGGCTATCGCCGTCAGCGCATCGTGGCGAGCATAGTCCTCCTGCACCAGCGCCGCGCGCCGGCGATAGATCGGCTGTTGCAGAATGCGCGTCGCTGCCGCCAGTATTTGTTCCGCGCTTGGCGTGCTGGTATGCAGGCTGATGCCGCAACCGGCGGCCACCACGCGCGCGGCCGCCTCCAGCTTGTCCTCACCGGTGCCGGCGACAATCAGCGGCACGCCGCTGTCCAGCGCATAGTTGATCGAGCCGTAACCGCCGTTGGTGATCAAGAGCGCCGCCTGCGGCAACCAGTGTTCGAAGGAGATGAACGCCCGCACTCGGGCGTTGTCCGGCAATGCGTCCATCAGCCCTTCGGTCGCCCGCCCGCCGGTGGTGGCCAACACCCGCACCGGCAGATGCGCCAGCGCCTGCAGCGTCGGCACGATCAGCTGATGCAGATCGACATTGGCCAGCGTGCCCTGAGACACGATCACCAGCGGCCGACGATCGTCCTCCTCCCACAGCGCCTCTTCCGCGGCCGGTTGACCACCGCTGCGCAGCGGCCCGACGAAGCGCACACCGCTCGGCAGGTCGTCGCGCTCATATTCCAGCGCCGTGGTGGCCAACTGCAGGAAACGCTCGCAGCCGCCGATCAGCGCATCGGTAAACGGGCGATTCAGCGGCCGCCCGCCCGCTTGCACCAGCGCGGCATCAAAGCTTTGCTGCACCTCATCAAGCAACACCCGCGTCGCTTCATCCACCAATTGCTCGCGGGTCAGCGCCCGCGGCAGCAGCGCCGGCGGGATACGCGGGCCATAGAAAATGGCGTCGCGCGAAGAATACGACAGCGGCGTGACGCCGATCCCGAAGACCGGCGGCCGTTCGGCGGACTGCAGCAGCGGCAGCACGCCGTAGAAGCAGTTCTCCACCATCAGCAGATCGGTCTTTTCGGCGGCGATGGCCGCACGCAGCTGACGATCCAACAGTGGGATCGGCGCGGCGAAGAAATCTTTCAGCGCCAGCGCCATCTGCGCATTGCCCGGCGGCAGCGCGGCGCGCTCGGGGAAATGCGCCTCCAGGTGGCGATAGTCGAAGTCCACCTGCGCGTCGAACGGCACGAAGCTCGCCCCAGCCGCTTCGGCACGTTCGCGGAACAGCGCGCCGGTCATCACCCGCACCTGATGCCCTTGGGCGATCAGGTGGCGAGCGATGGCTAACATCGGGTAGACGTGCCCCGGAGTGGCGACCGCCGCCATCAGTATCCTTGCCATAATGCTCCTTTTAAGCTTCTGCGTTGGCCGGCTTCAGCGCCAGATTGGCGCACACCGGATTGCTTTGAATATGCACGCGCTGCAAATGACGCGCGGAACGGGCGGTAAAGCCCTCACGGCCGTGCAGCAGCGAGAAGTTGTCCGCGACCACCACGTCGCCCTGTTGCCACTGATGGGCATAATAGTGACGCGGATCGTACAGGTGCTGCTGCAAAGTACGGTGGAACTGTTCCTGCTGCTGCGCCGGCACGCCGTGATATTCCAGCGCATGCTGGTTGAGGAATTTTTTTCCCTCCGTCGGCGGTTCATTGTAGCGCATGATCAATCCTCTGCCGTTCGGGTGCTGCACCACCAGCGGCGAACAGACTTCGCCGCCGTAATGCACCACCTGCTTGATGCGGTAGGTGATAGACACCGACAGCCACTGCTCCAGCAACGCTTCGTCCGCATTGGCCAGCAAGCGCGTGGTGTCGACGAAGGTGGTACATCCGCCTTCGTCCGGCGCCGGCGCCGCCACGCAGTGGAATAACTGGAACTCGGGGATGGTCGGCTTATACATGCCATCCCAATGCAGCGGGACGTAGCTGCTGTCGAAGATATGATCCTTGGCGTCCGGATGTTCCTTCACGTCCAGCACCGCACCGAACGGCCACATCATGATCTCGCCCCACTGTTCGGCATAGCGAGTCAGGACTTCCGGCTCGCTGAAACCGGAGTCGAATCCGCGCAGCACCAGCAAGTGGTGCTCCTGCGCCAGCGCTCGCAGCGCCGCCACCGGCAGCTCGCTGACCTTTTGCCCCGGATACTGCGGCGTCAGGATCGCGCCGAACGGGGTGTTCGGTTGAATGTGGCAATTAAGCGGTTGGTTGTTCATGGTGATTCTCCTTGCATCGAATGTGCTGCTCACACGGCAACGTGCCGTCAAAAAAGCGCCCGTCAGGATTTCGGGCGCAAAAGCATGCAGCGGCCTCAGGCCATCTGCGGTTGTTCGATCAGGTAATGGCTCGGCGTGCCGCGGATCTCAACCAACTCGCCGTCCAGGCTCTGCGCGTCTTTACGCTTCATCAGCACGAACTGGCCGTTCACGTTGGCCGCCACGCCATGCCACGGTGTCAGCCAGTCGTCTTTGGTCGGCATCATGTGGATGCCTATCTTCAGGCTGTCGGCCGGCTGCGGGTGAATCGACAGGCGGATCGCCGCCGGGAAATACTGGGCCAGCAGGTTGCCCCAGGCCCAGCTGCGCTGGATAACGCCACAGGCGCGCCGTTTGGCGTCTTTTTGCAGCGCGGCGTTGGAACCGCTGTAGCCCGGCAGGAGGCTGTCTTCATACAAGAAGCGCGTGATGGCGCGATACAGCATTAATCCCTGCTCGTCCTGCATCAGCTGGCGCTTGATCGCCTCTTCCGATTCGGCATAACCGTCCACCAACAGCCGGCGCAGCAGATCGTAGTCATCGGTATGCTCCGCCAGGCCTTTGACATCGCCAAGGTTGAACACGCTCAGGTGGGTTGCGCCCACTTCATGCAGCAGGCTTTCAATCTCACGTTGATAATGGTTGATCGCTTCGTCGCTGACGCGGATCAGATCGCCGAACACGTGGCCGTCGGAACAGATAACGATATGCGCGCCCGGCGGGTAATAGAGTTGAATGCGCTGGCACAGCGAGTTGAGGAAGATCAGCGACAGCCGCTCCGCCATGTCCGGCACCGCGCCTATCACTTTATTGGCGTTGGGTGACTTGGTCGGAAAAGCCGGCAGCACGAATTCGATGCGCTGGTCGTTTTCAATGAATGCCCGAATGCGCGGCAATTGCACCTGAGTGACCTGCCGCTCCTCTTCAGCCAGAGAAGCATCGTCGGCGATGAGGCGACGTCGATATTGCAATAATTCACGTAGGATTTTTAATGCTATCTCTTCTTTTTTCTGTGCGCTATCCACAATGAGCTCCTGTTGCGATGTGGCGCGGGTGTATTATTGGCAAGCGCAATAAGATTTATCAAAAAGAGATAAAGCGCATGCAAAATAATAATCAGCCCGGCGTTTATATGCTTCAGGCAATATAGGAAAGATGGTGCTATATTATTAGCCCGTATAACTCACAATCTAGGTTAAGTTGTGCTTAACAAACTATGAGCAATATTTTAAAACGCATGGCCATTTTCTCAAAAGTGGTCGATTGTGGCGCATTCAGCATGGCGGCAAAAGAATTGGGCATGACGACATCGGCCGTCAGCCAGCATATTCGCCAGCTGGAGGAACATCTGGGTATTCAATTACTGTTGCGATCGACGCGCTCATTGAGCCTGACCGAAGCCGGATTGTGCTTTTATGAAGATTGTCTGCTGATGATCCACGCCGCCGAGCGCGGGCAACAGCGGATCGCCGCGCTGCGCGGCGAGCTGGTCGGTGAACTGCGCGTCGCCACCTCGACCGAATTCGCCACCCATTATCTGGTGCCGGCGCTGCAGAGCTTCCTCGACGAACACCCGCGCATCACGCTGCGGTTGGAAATCCACGATGAGAGAATAGACCTCATCGCGCAACGCATCGATCTGGCGATACGCGGCGGCGCGCTGGCTGACTCCAGCTACGTCTCCACGCGGCTGGCGCGCTGCCGCGAAGTGCTGTGCGCCTCCCCGGCCTACCTGGCGAACTACGGGGTGCCGGATTCGCCACAGGCGCTGACGCAACATCACTGGGTCACCTTTACGCCGCTCGGCAATCCGCAGTTTGTTCGCCTGATCCATCGCGACGGCGGCGAGCACCGCATGCGCATGACCGGGCGACTGTTCACCAACAGCGGCATGGCGATGAAGGAGCTGGCGCTGACCGGCAAAGGCATCATTCGCAATTTCTTCGCCAACGTCGAGCGAGAGTTGCGCAGCGGCGAGCTGATTGAAATATTGCCCGACTGGCGATTACCGGAAATTAATTGCTATGCCATTATGCCGCGACGGGAGATCCAGCCATTAAAAGTCCGGCGATTGCTGGAGCATATGAAGCTCTATTTAAAGGAGAAAGGATTAAACGACCTAGAACAGATTCGACAAGAATAAAATAAGAAACATCTGCAAGACCACTATTGTAATTATTGTAATCACGTTGACGACACCAGGCCCTATTTAGATTGCAGCCTAATGATATTCTATTTAATGACTTTATTCAGCCTATATAATTAATGACGCCACCGCTATTTCAAATACTCAGAATAAATTTGGCTTTAGTTAGCAGAAAATTTGAATATGCTCAGCATTTTATTTTTAATGCCGTTGGCATTCCAAAAAAACGGGAAGCCTAAGCTCCCCGTTGTCATTCGCTCACGCACCTCAGTCAATCTGCCGGACGTCCACGCGCAGCTCTTTCGGCACTTCGAACACGATGTTCTCTTCACGCCCGCTGATTTCATGCACGTCGACACCGCCCAGCGCTTTCAGGCGAGAGATCACCTCCTGCACCAGCACGTCCGGCGCCGAAGCGCCGGCGGTGACGCCGATGTTGCGCGCTTCGCTCAGCCAACTTTCCTGAATATCCGCCGCCGAATCGATCAGATAAGCCGGTTTGCCCACGCGCTGCGCCAGTTCGGCCAGACGGTTAGAGTTGGAAGAGTTCTTCGACCCCACCACCAGCACCACGTCCGCATCGCCGGCCAGGTTACGCACCGCTTCCTGACGGTTGGTGGTGGCGTAGCAAATGTCATCCTTGCGCGGACCGATAATGCTCGGGAAGCGCTGACGCAGCGCATCGATCACGTCCGAGGTATCATCAACCGACAGCGTGGTCTGCGTCATGAAGCACAGGTTGTTTTCGTCTTTCACCTGCAGCTTCCACACGTCTTCCGGCGATTCGACCAGGTACATGCCGCCCTGCGGGTTGCTGTACTGGCCCATGGTGCCTTCCACCTCCGGGTGCCCGGCATGGCCGATCAGAATCGCTTCGGTGCCGCGGCGGCTGGCGCGCGCCACTTCCATATGCACCTTGGTCACCAGCGGACAGGTGGCGTCGAACAGCATGGTCAGATCGCGCGCCTTGGCTTCGGCGCGCACGGCTTGAGACACGCCGTGCGCCGAGAAGATCAGGATAGAGCCGTCCGGCACTTCGGCGATCTCTTCGATAAACACGGCGCCACGCTCACGCAGGCTGTCGACCACGTAGCGGTTGTGCACCACTTCATGCCGTACGTAGATCGGCGCGCCATACAGCTCCAGCGCGCGTTCCACGATGCTGATCGCACGATCAACCCCGGCGCAGAAGCCGCGCGGGTTAGCCAGCAATATTTGCATGCGTCTCCTCCTGCTGCGGATCGATCTCCAGCACTTCGATGTCGAAGGTCACCGGATGGCCCGCCAGCGGATGGTTGAAATCGACGGTGATCGAATCTTCCGCCACCGCGCGCACCACGCCCGGCATTTCGCTGCCGTCAATCGCGGTAAACAGCATGATGGTGCCCACGTCCGGCACGCCGGTTTCCGCGAAGTCGCGGCGCGAGAAGAACTGGACCAGATCCGGGTTCTCCGCGCCGAACGCCGCTTCCGGCTGCAGGGTAAAGGCGCGCTTGTCGCCCGCGCGCAGGCCAAGCAACTGCTCTTCCAGCGGCGCCGACAGGCTGCCGTCACCCAGGCGGAACAGCGCCGGTTTGCCGCTGCTGCGGGTGGATTCGGCGGTCGAACCGTCTTCCAGTTTCAGCGTAAAGTGAACCAGCACCGCGCTGTCACTGATAACCTGAGCCGTCATATTACTCACCTTTGCTCTTTGCGCCTTTGTTCGCCGGCGACAGGAAACCTTCCAGCACGATCATCGCCGCGCCCACGCAGATAAAGCTGTCCGCCAGATTGAAGGTCGGGTAGTGCCAGTCACCGACGTAAAAGTCAATGAAATCGACCACGAAACCGTGCCACAGGCGATCGAACAGGTTGCCCAACGCCCCGCCGATGATAAAGGCGTAGGCGATGTTGTTCAGCTTCTGCTGCGCCGCGCTGCGGTACATCATCACCAGCAGCACCGCGACGATGGCGATGGCGATGCCGGCGAAGAACCAGCGTTGCCAACCGCCATGATCGGCCAGGAAGCTGAACGCGGCGCCGTAGTTGCGCGCGTAAAACAGGTTGAACGACGGGATCAACGGCTGGGACTGGCCCAGCGTAAAGTTAGCGAGGATCCACTGTTTGCTGCCGAAATCCAGCGCCAGCACCGCCACTACAACCCACAGCCAACGCAGGCCGGTCGAACAAATTGGTTTACTCATCAGGCGCAAGTTCTCAGGCAAAGTTACGCTTCTCGCCGTCACCGGCGACGTTGCTCACACAGCGGCCGCAGATGTCTGCATGCTCCGCTACCAGGCCGATATCGGTGGTGTAATGCCAGCAGCGCGGGCACTTCTCACCTGGCGCCGTGCTGAAGGCGATCTTCAGCCCTTTCAGCAGCTCGGAGGCCTGCGCGTCGGCCGGCGCCTCCGCCAATGGCGCAACGCTTGCCGCAGAGGTCAGCAGCACAAAGCGCAGCTCATCCTGCAGGCTGTTCAGACGCGCCGCCAACTCGCTGTCGGCATACAGCGTCACCGCCGCTTCCAGCGAACCGCCGAGGCGTTTGTCCGCACGCGCCTGCTCCAGCACCTTGTTCACTTCGCCGCGCACTTTCAGCAGCTCAGCCCAGAAAGCGTCGTTCATCGGCTCGCCTTCCGCCAGCCCGAACAGGCCGTCGTACCACTCTTCGGTGAACACGTACTGCGCGCGTTTGCCCGGCATGAAGCCCCAGATCTCGTCTGCGGTGAACGACATGATCGGCGCCATCCAGCGCACCAGCGCTTCGACGATGTGATACAGCGCGGTCTGGCAGCTGCGGCGGGCGACGCTGTCGCTCTTGGCGGTGTACTGACGATCCTTGATGATATCCAGGTAGAAGGAGCCCATCTCGACCGAACAGAACTGCATCAGGCGCTGCACCACTTCGTGGAAATCGTAGTTGGCGTAAGCCTGCTCGATATCCTGCTGCGCCGCCAGCGCACGGCCGACCGCCCAGCGATCCAGCACCACCATGTCTTCCGGCGCCACGCAATCGGTGCTTGGCTCGAACCCGTTCAGGTTGGCCAGCAGGAAGCGCGCGGTGTTGCGGATGCGGCGGTAAGAGTCGGCGGAACGCTTGAGGATCTCGTCGGACACCGCGATCTCGCCGGTGTAATCGGTCGACGCCACCCACAGACGCAGAATGTCGCCGCCCAGCTTGTTCATCACGTCCTGCGGGCTGACGGTGTTGCCGATCGACTTGGACATCTTGCGGCCCTGGCCGTCGACGGTGAAGCCGTGGGTCAGCACTTCCTTGTACGGCGCCTTGCCCTTCATCGCGGTGGAAATCATCAGCGATGACATGAACCAGCCACGGTGTTGGTCGGAGCCTTCCAGATACATGTCGGCGCCGTGGCCGTTGAATTCAGGACGCACGTCGACAACGGAGGCGTGGGTAGAACCGGAATCGAACCACACGTCCAGCGTATCCGGCACTTTCACGTAGTCGGCGGCTTCCGCGCCGAGGATGTCGGCCGCGTCCAGATCCCACCAGGCCTGAATGCCGTCTTGCTCGACGCGCTTGGCCACTTCTTCCATCAGCTCAACGGTACGCGGGTGCAGCTGCTCGGTCTCTTTGTGCACGAACAGCGACATCGGCACGCCCCAGGTGCGCTGACGCGAGATGCACCAGTCCGGGCGGTTGGCCACCATCATTTCGATGCGCGCCTGGCCCCAATCCGGGATCCACTGCACGCCCTTAATCTCTTCCAGCGACTGCTGACGCAGGCCTTTCTGATCCATGCTGATGAACCATTGCGGCGTGGCGCGGAAGATGATTGGCGTCTTGTGGCGCCAGCAGCACGGATAGCTGTGCAGGAACTTCTCGACGTGCAGCAGCGCGCCTTTCTCGCGCAGCAGATCGACGATCAGATCGTTGGCCTTGAAGACGAACTTGCCGTCCAGCAGCGGGTAGGTGCCGGTCAGGTAGCAGCCGTTCGGCCCTACCGGGTTGGCCACTTCCAGGCCGTATTTCTGGCCGATCACGAAGTCATCCGGGCCGTGACCCGGCGCTGTGTGTACCGCACCGGTACCGGCGTCCAGGGTCACATGCTCGCCGAGGATTGCCGGCACGTCGAAGTCCATGAACGGGTGTTTGAAGCGCAGCAGCTCCAGATCGGCGCCTTTGCAGCTGCCCAGCACCGTCCACTCGGTGATGCCGGCGCGTTTCATCACGCTTTCCACCAGTTCGGCCGCCAGGATCAGGCACTGGCCGTCAACCTGCACCAGTTGATAGGTGAAGTCCGGGTGCAGCGAGATCGCGCGGTTGGCCGGCAAGGTCCACGGCGTGGTGGTCCAGATAACCAGCGAGATGGCGCCGTTGAAGTGGCTCACGCCGAACTTGGCCGCCACGGCAGCCGCGTCGGCCGCATGGAAGGACACGTCGATCGACGGCGAAGTCTTGTCGTAATACTCCACTTCCGCTTCCGCCAGCGACGAGCCGCAGTCGGTGCACCAGTGAACCGGCTTGGCGCCTTTCAGCAGGTGGCCGTTGCTGATGATCTTGCCCAGCGCGCGGATGATGTTGGCTTCGGTTTTGAAGTCCATGGTCAGGTATGGACGATCCCAGTCGCCCAGCACGCCCAGGCGGATGAAGTCCTTCTTCTGGCCTTCAACCTGCTCGGCCGCGTATTCGCGGCACTTCTGGCGGAACTCGGCCGCCGTCAGCTTCTCGCCCGGTTTGCCGTACAGCTGCTCAACCTTCAGTTCGATAGGCAGGCCGTGGCAATCCCAACCCGGCACATAAGGCGAGTCGAAGCCGGCCATCCCTTTCGACTTGATGATAATGTCTTTGAGAATCTTGTTAACCGAGTGACCAATGTGAATGCTGCCGTTCGCATACGGAGGGCCGTCATGCAAAATGAAGGTTTTTTTGCCCTTTTTGGCAGTACGAATAATCCCGTACAGATCCTGTTCATACCAACGTTGCAGCATGCCAGGCTCGCGCTTGGCGAGATCGCCGCGCATCGGGAACCCTGTTTCCGGCAAGTTCAGGGTATTCTTGTAGTCACTCATGAGATTCTCGTTTCCGTTTTCGGCTATTTACCCGTCACACTTCAAGCTGCATCTTTGTCGGCCGCCCTTTCTCACCCGAATCACTTGCCTGTGCAAGCTCATCGGGGTTCGCGCGGTTGCCGCCGCGATGCAACTCGAATTGTTTAGGGTAAACGATTAAACCAGTGTTTTTAACCCGAAGAACTTCCGGGCCGTCACCACATCATTGGCGATTTGCTGCTTCAGGGCATCGAGCGAAGCAAACCGTTGTTCATTGCGCAATTTTGCGCGGAGCACCACCTCAATATGGCGCCCGTAAAGATCCATTGTGACATCCAGCAGATGCACTTCCAGCTGCTGGCGCACGCCGGCGACGGTCGGGCGCGTGCCGATGTTGGCCACGCCCGGCAGCGGCTGCGGCCCCAGGCCGTACACCTCCACCGCATACACCCCTTTCACCGGCGCCACCAGGCGCTTGAGCGGCAGGTTGGCGGTCGGGAAGCCGATGGTGCGGCCCAGCTCATCGCCGTGCACCACGCGCCCGGAGATGCTGTACGGGTGGCCCAACAGGGTCTCCGCCAGCGGCAGATCGTCCTCGCTCAGCGCAGTGCGGATCGCCGTACTGCTGATGCGCCGGTCGCCTTCGCGGAAGGTCGGGGTGCTGACCACGTCGAAGCCGTACTCTTTTCCGGCCTGCTGCAATAGCGGAAAATCGCCCTGACGCCCGGCGCCAAAGCGAAAATCATCCCCCACCATCAGGAATTTGACGCCGAGCTTCTCCACCAGCAGCTCGGCGACGAACGCCTGCGCGGTGTTGGCGGCAAAACGCGGATCGAACTTGACGCACAGCAGGTAATCAACGCCCGCCTGCGCCAGATAGTTGGCCTTATCGCGCAGGCGCGTCAAACGGGCCGGCGCCTTGTCTGCGGCGAACATCTCCAGCGGCTGCGGCTCAAAGATCATGACCATCACCGGCAGCCCGAGGCGTTGCCCTTGTTGCTTCAACTGCTCCAGCAGCGCCTGATGACCGCGGTGCACGCCGTCAAAGTTGCCGATGGTGAGCACGCAACCATGGTGGCGCGCCCGGATATTGTGAATGCCGCGAATTAGCTCCATAGCTGGCTCAAAACAGTGGAAATCGGCGGATTATACCTTGTACAGCCGGTAAGGTTAACCCGCGATTGGTGCCTTTATGTAATAGACATACCATACCGGAGATAATCTGCGCGTGAAACGGCTTCACCGCAGTTTATCCCGCGCCGCCGGGCCGATTCTCGACCGCAGCCAACGGCTTGCGCCCGCTGCGGCAAATCATTGGCGAATTTTCTCGCGAAACACTGTATTCCCAAGAGCGAAGCTGGTAAAATCCTGCGCCATCACAACGTAGCGAGTGCCGCCTGTACAAACGGCGCTTATTTGCACAAATCCATTGACAAACGAAGGCTAAAAGGGCATATTCCTCGGCCTTTGAATTGTCCTCAATAGAATATATTTGGGAGTTGGACCTTGGCTAATATCAAATCAGCTAAGAAACGCGCCGTACAGTCTGAGAAACGCCGCAAGCATAACGCAAGCCGTCGCTCAATGGTGCGTACCTTCATCAAGAAGGTAGACGCAGCTATCGCAGCTGGCGACAAAGAAGCAGCACAAAATGCATTCCTGGTAATGCAGCCACTGGTGGACCGTCAGGCAGCTAAAGGCCTGATCCACAAAAACAAAGCAGCGCGTCATAAGTCAAACCTGACTGCACGCATCAACGCAATGCAATAAGCATTTCGTTATCTGCTTGATAAAAAAACCGGCTCAGGCCGGTTTTTTTACGCCCTGCGTTCAGTGAACCGCTAGCAGGAAAACAGCGCCGAGAAGTCTTTGTTGCACACCCGCTGCACCGCCGGATGCTGGATCATGCGCTCGGCAAAGATGATGTAATACTCCTCCTGCACGCTGTCGATGCGCCCAATCTCCACCACGTTGTCATCGTTGTAGGTATCCTGCGCATACAGCGTCGGCGCCACGAAAATCGCGTTGTGGTACATGCCGAAGGCCTTCATCAGCGCCGCATCGTCGAACTCGCCCAAGATCTCCACCTGAATGCCCTGCGTATTGAACCAGTTAAGCAGCTTGCGCCCCAGCATCGAGCGGCGGCCGGGGATCAGCAACTTGCGCTGCTCCAGACAGGCCGGGAACGGCAACTCCGGCGCCGGCTGGCGGCAGAAGAAACTGATGCCGCACTCGCCCAGCTTCAGCGAGAACAGCCCTTCCTGCTGGCTGGAGTCCACCGGGCAATCCGACAGGATCATATCCAGCTTGTGCTGGCTGAGCTGCTCCAGCAGCATCTCGTGCGTCGATTCAAAACAACGCAGGTGGATCTGCTCGTTGTCCACCACCACCGCCGTTTCCAATACCTGGCTGACCAGCCGCTTCGACAACGCATCCGCCACGCCGACGTCGAACAGCAGGTTCGACTCTTTGCGGTAGTTGACGATATCCAGCATTTCCTGGCTGAGCATGAACATCTTGTCGGCATAGCGGAACACCAGCTGCCCCAGCTCCGAAGGCACCAACCCGCGCCCCTGGCGTTTGAACAGCTTGCCGTCCAACCGCTCTTCCAGCGCCTTGATCTGGCCGGTGATGGTCTGCGGCGTCAGAAACAACGCTTCAGCGGCGCCGACCACGGAACCGGCCTTGCAGACCTGCCAGAAATAGTAAAGGTGATTAAAGTTGATATGCGACATCCTCACGAGCGGCTCTCCTTAACAACGTTTCGCAGCGGCAAACGGTGTGCCGTGACGAGCGACAAACTTCCTTTCCCTGCTTCAGACAACGTATAGCCCCATTAGTCCCAACGAAGAACGGCCGAAGCTGCACATATTTTATACCGCACAGCTCCGACCAGCCATTTTATTGTGCGCCCCTGCCGGGCACCGGCAGGATTAACGCACGCGCGGCAACGCCAGACGCAGTAATCCGTACCCCGCCACCGCCGCGGCGGTGGAGCCCAACAGGATCCCCAGACGGGAATAGGTGCTGAGCGCCGCATCGGCCTCGCCGAACGCCAGCGAGGCGATGAAAATCGACATGGTGAAACCAATACCACAGAGCACCGAAACGGCAAACACCTGTTTGAAGCCGATCCCTTCAGGCAAGCGGGCGATGCCCATTTTCACCGCCAGCAGGCTGAAGAGGAAAATCCCCAGCGGCTTGCCGATAAACAGACCGGCCGCAATCCCAACCGGCAGCAGCGACGTCAATCCTTCCAGCGATACGCCCTGCAGAGAGACCCCGGCGTTGGCGAAAGCGAACAGCGGCAGGATCATAAACGCGACCCACGGGTGCAGCTCATGCTCCAGCGTTTCCGACGGCGATGGCCCCTTCTTGACGTTCAGCGGGATCATAAAGCCGACGATCACCCCGGCCAGCGTCGCGTGCACCCCGGACTTGAGGATCGCCACCCACAACACCAGGCCGACCATCATATACAACGAGGTTTTGCCCACGCCGCGCCAGTTCATCACCGCCAGCAGCACCGTCGCCGCGGCCGCCACGCCCAGCGCTATCATCGACACTTCGTGGGTGTAGAACAGCGCGATGATGATGATCACGCCCAGGTCGTCGATGATCGCCAGCGCCAACAGGAACACTTTCAGGCTGGTCGGCACGCGGTTGCCCAGCAAGGCCATGACGCCCAGCGCGAAGGCGATATCGGTCGCGGCCGGGATCGCCCAACCCTGGCGGGTAACTTCATCCGCGCCGTTGAACAACAGGTAAATCAGCGCCGGCGCCAGCATGCCGCCCAGTGCGGCGATCGCCGGAAACACCGCCTTGTCACGCCCGGACAGCGAGCCTTGCATCAGCTCGCGCTTGACCTCGAGCCCCACCACCAGGAAGAAGATGGCCATCAGCCCGTCGTTGATCCACAGCAGCAGCGGCTTGGCGATCTCCAGCGAAGCTACCTTCACCATCACCGGCAGGTTAAGGAATGCCTGGTAGATCCCCTGCGCCGGGCTGTTGGCCATGATCAGGGCGACGATCGCCGCCGCGATCAGGATGATGCCGCCCGCGGCTTCCTGACGTAAAAATTGACGAATGATGTTGGTCACAATACGTCTCTCCAAATCTGAGCAAGGCGTAGCGCCCTGCGAAGCACAGTCATGAAGTGAGTATAGAGGGCGTTTTAGTTCGAAAAAATAAGTTTATAAATGCTAAACAGCTCGAAAAAACCGATTAAAAGCACGAATAAGTCACATTTATATAAGGGATTAGCGGTTTGGCGCGCAAATAAAAACCCCGGGACAGAAGCCCGGGGTTCGCGCATAAGCTAACAGAAACAGAAGGTTAGCGAGTCAGATCGTCAAAGAACTTTTTCACCCCGTCGAAGAAGCTCTTCGAACGCGGGCTGTTCTTGTCGCCGGACGGGCCGCCCAGGCTCTCTTCCAGCTCACGCAACAGCTGCTTCTGCTTGTCGTTCAGATTGACCGGGGTTTCCACCACCACGCGGCACAGCAGGTCGCCCTGGCTGCCGCCGCGCACCGATTTCACGCCCTTGCCGCGCATGCGGAACAGCTTGCCGGTTTGGGTCTCCGAAGGCACCTTCAGTTTCACCCGGCCATCCAGCGTCGGCACTTCAATCTCGCCGCCCAGCGCCGCCATGGCAAAGTTGATCGGCACTTCGCAGTACAGGTTGTTGCCTTCACGCTCGAAGATCGGGTGCGCCTTCACCTGCACCTGAACGTACAGATCGCCCGCCGGTGCGCCGTGCTCGCCGGCTTCGCCTTCACCCGCCAGGCGGATGCGATCGCCGGTATCCACGCCGGCCGGAATTTTCACCGACAGCGTTTTGGATTTTTCTACCCGGCCGTGGCCATGGCATTTGTTGCACGGATCTTTGATGATCTGACCGCGGCCATGGCAATGCGGACACGCCTGCTGCACGGTGAAGAAGCCCTGACGCATCTGCACCTGGCCCTGACCATGACAGGTTGGGCAGGTGACCGGCGAACTGCCCGGCTTGGCGCCGCTGCCGTGGCAGACGTCGCACTCTTCCAGCGTCGGGATGCGGATCTCTTTGGTGACGCCACGTACCGCTTCCTCGAGGGTCAGCTCCATGTTATAGCGCAGATCGGAACCGCGGCTGGCGCGCTGACGGCGGCCTCCGCCGAAGATGTCGCCAAACACGTCGCCAAAGATATCGCTGAAGTCGGCGCCGCCGCCAAAGCCGCCGCCGCCCATGCCGCCCTGTTCAAAGGCCGCGTGCCCGTACTGATCGTAAGCCGCGCGTTTCTGGTCGTCGGTCAGGACTTCGTAAGCTTCTTTAACTTCTTTAAACTTGGTTTCGGCGTCTTGCTCCTGGTTGCGGTCAGGATGGTATTTCATCGCCAGGCGTTTGTACGCCTTTTTGATCTCACGTTCATCCGCCGTCTTGCTGACGCCGAGAATCTCGTAATAGTCTTTCTTCGCCATTCTTTCGCTTACCCTTAACATGCGTGCACGGGCGCAGAGTTGCCTCGACGCCCGTGCTGGTTTCCGGGAGCGGCATCTCGGCCGCCCCGTGCCCGCTTAAGGGCGATTATTTTTTGTCTTTAACTTCTTCGAACTCGGCGTCAACCACGTCGTCTTCTTTCTGCGCCGCGTTGTCCGCGCCGGCGTCAGCACCCTGCTGAGCCTGCTGCGCCTGAGCCATTTCCAGCAGCTTGCCGGAAACCTGCACCAACGCCTGGGTCTTCGCTTCGATCTCGGCTTTGTCTTCGCCTTTCACCGCCGCTTCCAGATCTTTCAGCGCCGCTTCGATCGCCGTTTTGTCTTCCGCCGGCAGTTTGTCGCCCGCTTCTTCCAGCTGTTTGCGCGTGCCGTGGATCAGGTGATCCGCCTGGTTGCGAGTCTGTACCAGCTCTTCGAACTTGCGGTCAGCTTCAGCGTTCAGCTCGGCGTCGCGCACCATTTTCTGGATTTCGTCCTCGTTCAGGCCAGAAGACGCCTTGATGGTGATCTTCTGCTCACGACCGGTGTTCTTGTCTTTGGCAGACACGTGCAGAATGCCGTCGGCATCGATGTCGAAGGTGACTTCGATCTGCGCCATGCCGCGCGGTGCCGCCTGGATGCCGTCCAGGTTGAACTGGCCCAGAGATTTGTTATCGCTGGCGCGCTTACGCTCACCCTGCAGCACGTGGATGGTGACCGCAGACTGGTTGTCTTCCGCAGTAGAGAACACCTGGCTGTGCTTGGTCGGGATCGTGGTGTTTTTGGTGATCAGCGGCGTCATCACGCTGCCCATGGTTTCGATACCCAGCGACAGCGGGGTAACGTCCAGCAGCAGAACGTCTTTCACATCACCGGCCAACACGCCGCCCTGTACCGCAGCGCCCACGGCAACCGCTTCGTCCGGGTTCACGTCTTTACGCGGCTCTTTACCGAAGAAGTCTGCGACTTTCTTCTGCACCATTGGCATACGGGTCTGGCCGCCCACCAGGATCACGTCCTGGATGTCGGAAACCGACAGGCCTGCGTCTTTCAGCGCCACTTTCAGCGGCTCGATGGAGCGCGCCACCAAATCTTCAACCAGCGACTCGAGTTTGGCGCGAGTCACTTTGATGTTCATGTGTTTTGGACCGGTCGCATCTGCCGTGATGTACGGCAGGTTAACGTCGGTCTGCTGAGCGGAAGACAGTTCAATCTTCGCTTTCTCGGCGGCTTCTTTCAGACGCTGCATCGCCAGCGGATCGTTGCGCAGATCGATGCCCTGATCTTTCTTGAACTCTTCCACCAGGTAGTTGATCAGACGGCTGTCGAAGTCTTCGCCGCCCAGGTGGGTGTCACCGTTGGTCGCCAGCACTTCGAAGGTTTTTTCGCCGTCAACGTCGTCGATTTCGATGATGGAGATATCGAAAGTACCGCCGCCCAGGTCATAAACCGCGATGGTGCGGTTGCCGACTTCTTTGTCCAGTCCGTAGGCCAGCGCCGCCGCGGTCGGTTCGTTGATGATGCGCTTGACTTCCAGACCCGCGATGCGGCCGGCGTCTTTAGTCGCCTGACGCTGGGCGTCGTTGAAGTAAGCCGGTACGGTGATAACCGCTTCAGTTACCGGTTCGCCCAGGTAATCTTCCGCCGTTTTCTTCATTTTCTTCAGCACTTCCGCAGAGATCTGCGGCGGAGCCATTTTCTGGCCTTTCACTTCCAGCCAGGCGTCGCCGTTATCGGCTTCGATGATTTTGTAAGGCATGATCGCTTTGTCGCGCTGCGCTTCTTCATCCTGGAAGCGGCGGCCGATCAGGCGCTTGATGGCGAACAGGGTGTTTTCAGGGTTGGTCACTGCCTGACGCTTAGCCGGCTGGCCAACCAGAGTTTCACCGTCCTGGGTATATGCGATAATAGAAGGAGTGGTGCGGTCGCCCTCGGCGTTTTCCAGCACGCGTGCCTTGGCACCATCCATAATTGCTACGCAAGAGTTGGTAGTACCCAGGTCGATACCAATAATTTTGCCCATCTAAACGTCTCCACTAAAAAATTCATAAGTCAGTCAGGTTGCTAACCTATATGCGGGCGATTTTTTGCTTTTCAACTGCCCGATATCTCAGTGCGACCCGCGGTTAGCAGCTGCGGTTGCAAATAAGATGGGGCCATCCAGCTCGGCATCAAGGGGCAAGGCAAAAAAATTTCTTTTTTTATCGTCATTCAGATCATTGTTTCCGGCTGCGGGGATCATTATGATGCGCGCGCTCTGATGGAAAACTTCGATTTTTTGGCCATTCAGACCATTTATGATTTTACTTCGCTGTTTCCGTTAATTTTCTGTTATCGCAGAGGACTTATGCACACCAACAAGTTGGCGAATCCCGGCCCTCTCGGCCTGATGGGCTTCGGGATGACCACCGTCTTGCTGAACCTGCACAACGCGGGCTTTTTCCCACTGAACTCAGCCATCATCAGCATGGGGATTTTCTTCGGTGGCCTGGCCCAGATCCTGGCCGGCCTGCTGGAGTACAAGAAGGGCAACACCTTCGGCATGACCGCATTCACCGCCTACGGCAGCTTCTGGCTGAGCCTGGTCGGCCTGCTGCTGCTGCCGCGTTTGGGCCTGGCGGAAGCCACCGAGGCGCACGTGCTGGGCATCTATCTGGCGCTGTGGGGCGTCTTCACCCTGTTCATGTTCTTCGGCACCCTCGGCGCCAACCGCGTGCTGCAGTTCGTGTTCGCCAGCCTGACGCTGCTGTTCGCCCTGCTGGCCGTCGGCAACATCACCGGCAACCACGCGTTGCTGACCTTCGCCGGTTATGAGGGCATCATCTGCGGCGCCAGCGCCATCTACCTGGCGATGGCCGAAGTGCTCAACGAGCAATACGGCCGCACCGTGCTGCCGATTGGCGAACCGGCCTCGGCCCGCGTCGCGGCATCGCCGGTCACGGCGTAATCGCCCGCCCCTGACGAAAAAGCCCTGCAATGCAGGGCTTTTTTTTAGCTGTAGGAACCGGCTCGCCGCTCGCCGGCTTCGCTGTTCAGGTCGCGATGCAGGTAGACACCGAGCAGCAGCCCGATAAGCGACAGCGCCAGCACATAGTAAGCGGGCGCTAACGGGGTTAATTTCATGATCAGCGTCACAAAAATAGGGGTTAAACCGCCAAAAATAGCGTACGAGACGTTATATGAGAACGAGATGCCGGTAAACCGCACTTCCGCCGGGAAAGCCCGCACCATCACGTACGGCACGGCCCCCACCACGCCTACGCTGAAACCCACCAGCGCATAGCAGGCGAACAGCATTTCCGGGCGTACGCCCACCGTCTGATAGAACAGCCAGCTGCAGCCGGCCAGCAGCAAACTGCCGACCACCAGCGTTTTGCTGGCGCCGAAGCGATCGGCCGACAAACCGGCGACGATGCAGCCGGCGATCAGCATGATGGTGGCGATGCTGTTGGCCTGCAGCGTCAGGGCCGGCGCAATGCCGAACTGTTTTTGCAGATAGGTCGGGGTCATCAGGATCACCACCACGATACCGGCGGAGAGCAGCCAGGTCAGCAGCATCGACACCGCCACTTCCCGTTTGTGGTTGAGCACCACCGATTTCAGCGGCAGCTCCTCGGCCAGCGCTTTGCGCGCCTGCATCTCGATGAAGATCGGTGTTTCCTGCAGCCAGCGGCGCAGGTACATCGCCACCAGGCCGAACATGCCGCCAAGCAGGAATGGAATGCGCCAGCCGCCGCCGGCAATGCTCTGCGGGCTAAGCGTGGTGTTGATCACCGTCGCCACCACCGATCCCAGCAGAATGCCCACCGTCAGCCCGGCGGTCAGCGTGCCGCAGGCGAAACCGATGCGCCGGCGCGGCACGTGTTCGGCGACGAAGACCCAGGCGCCCGGCACCTCACCGCCGATCGCCGCCCCCTGCAGCACGCGCATCAGCAGCAGCAACAGCGGCGCGGCGATGCCGATGCTGGCGTAGGTCGGCAGCAGGCCCATCGCCAGCGTCGGCAACGCCATCAGCAGAATGCTCAGGGTAAACATCTTTTTGCGGCCGACCAGATCGCCGAAGTGCGCCATCACGATGCCGCCCAGCGGGCGGGCCAGATAGCCGGCGGCGAAAATGCCGAAGGTTTGCACCAGCCGCAGCCATTCCGGCATGTCCGCCGGGAAGAACAGATCGCCGACCACGGCGGCGAAGAATACGAAGATGATGAAGTCGTAAAACTCCAACGCGCCGCCCAACGCGGCCAACGTCAGCGTTTTGTAGTCTTGCCGGTTCAGCCGGCGATTAGTGTCGTGAGGCATAGGGCACCGTCGGTAAAGGCTGTAAAAATAAAAGCCGCAGGCTTTCTGTAAAAGAATCCTTACTATAGCGGCAAATTATTTTCACACCAAACGGGCTGAAGCCGATCTCGCAGATTACTGAAATTTAGAGGTTTATCTCGCGACGCGCGCTCTTTGGCCGAAATGCTGCTACCACTGCGGCATGCGTTTCGACATAAGGCCCGTCGAGCAACTGAATGCAATAAGGCACGCTGGCGAAGATGCCGTGCACCACCGCATTGCCCTGCTCGTCCTTCACCCCTTCCAGCGTTTCCTTGATCGACTTTGGCTGGCCGGGCAGATTGATGATCAGCGCCTGCTTGCGGATCGCCCCCACCTGGCGAGAAAGAATTGCCGTTGGCACATAGTGTAGGCTGATCTGACGCATTTGCTCGCCGAAACCGGGCATCACGCGATCGGCGATCGCCAGCGTGGCGTCAGGGGTGACGTCGCGACGCGCCGGCCCGGTGCCGCCGGTGGTCAGCACCAGATGGCAGCCCATTTCGTCCACCAGCTCACACAGCGTTTGCTCAATTTGCGTCTGCTCATCGGGGATCAGCCGGGTTTCCAGCTTGAACGGCGTCGCCAACGCGCCGGCCAGCCACTCCTCCAGCGCCGGAATGCCTTTATCCTGGTAAACGCCGCCGGAAGCGCGGTCAGAAACGGAAACCAAACCAATACGTAAAATATCCATGCGTAACCTCTACAGCCTGATGGGGTCCGAACGGGTTCGTCTCCCGTTCTGTTGTCATTGCCGAGAGTATAAGGGCTTCCCTCGCCGGCGGGAGCGTCGGGCATAAAAAAAGGTGGCCTGAGCCACCTTTTTACTGCGCGATCTGCGGGAATTACAGCAGGTCGGCGATCATTTTTTCCAGTTTGCCCTGGTCTACGGCGAACTTGCGGATGCCGTCGGTCAGTTTCTCGACCGCCATCGGATCCTGGTTGTGCTGCCAGTAGAACTCAGGTTCGGTCAGTGCGGCAGGACGCGCCTTCACTTCACCGGTGTAAGACAGTTTGCGCTCCAGCGCGCCTTCGCTCTCCGCCAGCTCTTTCAGCAGCGCAGGGGCGATGGTCAGGCGGTCGCAGCCGGCCAGCTCGATGATTTCGCCGACGTTGCGGAAGCTGGCGCCCATCACCACGGTGTTGTAACCGTGTTGTTTGTAGTACTGGTAAATCTCGGTCACGGAGATCACGCCCGGATCTTCGTGCGGCGCGAACTCTTTCTTGTCGCCGTTGGCTTTGTACCAATCGAGGATACGGCCGACGAACGGCGAAATCAGGTAAACGCCGGCTTCGGCGCAGGCGCGAGCCTGAGCGAAGGAGAACAGCAGCGTCAGGTTACAGTTGATGCCTTCTTTCTCCAGCTGCTCCGCCGCGCGGATGCCCTGCCAGGTCGAGGCCAGTTTGATCAGAATGCGATCGTTGCTGATGCCGGCTTCGTTGTACAGCTTGATCAGGCGCTTGGCCTTGGCCACGCTGGCGACGGTGTCGTAAGACAGACGCGCGTCAACCTCGGTGGAGATGCGGCCCGGAACCAGTTTGAGGATCTCCAGACCGATGTTGACCGCCAGCTTGTCAGCGGCGTCGGCGATCTGCTGCTCGCGATCGCTGCTCTGGCCGCGCGCCCAGGCGATGGCTTCGTCAATCAGTTTGCGGTATTCAGGAATTTGGGCTGCATTGAGGATCAGCGAAGGGTTGGTTGTGGCGTCCTGCGGTTGATACAGCTTCATTGCCGCGATATCACCCGTATCTGCAACCACTGTAGTCAGCTGGCGCAGGGAAGTTAATTTGTCGGTCATGTTGGCATTATCTCATCGTTTGTGCATGAACTTTTGGCATTGTTCAACCATGCCCTGCCCTGATAATAACATGCGCCAAGCCCGGCGCAAGGCTGGAAAACCGCGGCGCGCAAGCATCTGTTTTATCCTTGGGCGAGCAACCGTTTACGCCGATATCTTTCGCCATTACCGAGCGGATGGAAAGGCAATAACGTGCTATCGCCCGAATAAATTATGTTAAATTCGAAAAAATTGATGCAATTCGTCCGCCAATCTGCGAAAAATCTTAATCGCCTGACGCCGGACCGATTCCAGCTAAGCTCTTGTAAAAAATAGGCCAATATTTCTCACCTGCGGTGGATGCTGCTAGGTGCGCATGACATTTCGATAAGGAGGAGGGATCCCTTGACGGACCTGATGAATTTTATAAACAACATTTTGTGGGGGTCGGTGCTGATTTATCTGCTGCTCGGCACCGGCATTTACTTCACGCTGCGCACCCGTTTTATCCAGCTCCGCCACTTCAGCCACATGTTCTCGGTGTTGAAAAACAGCAATAAAAGCGACAGCGCCGGCATCTCCTCTTTCCAGGCGCTGTGCACCACGCTGGCGGCGCGCGTCGGCACCGGCAACCTGACCGGCGTCGCCATCGCCCTGACCGCCGGCGGCCCCGGCGCCATCTTCTGGATGTGGGTGGTGGCGTTTATCGGCATGGCCACGTCATTTGTGGAGAGCTCGCTGGCTCAGCTCTACAAAACCAAAGACGACAACGGCAACTACCGCGGCGGCCCAGCCTATTACATGGAAAAGGGACTCGGCATGCGCTGGATGGGCGTGCTGTTCTCCATTTTCCTGATCATCGCTTTCGGCCTGGTGTTCAACGCCGTACAGGCCAACTCCATCGCGCAGGCCTCCGCCGTCGCCTTCCATTTACAGCCGCTGCACGTCGGTATTGGCCTGGTGCTGCTGAGCGGCGTGGTGATCTTCGGCGGCATCCGCTCCATCGCCAAAGTGGCCGAGCTGGTGGTGCCGCTGATGGCCGGCGCCTACCTGCTGCTGGCTCTCTGGGTGATTGGCCATAACATCGAGCACATGCCGGCGATCCTGACGCTGATCTTCAAAAGCGCCTTCGGCCTGCAGGAAGCCGCGGCCGGCGCCGTCGGTTACGGTATCTCCCAGGCGATGACCCAGGGCGTGCAGCGCGGCCTGTTCTCCAATGAAGCCGGCATGGGATCGGCGCCCAACGCGGCGGCGTCCGCCTCGCCTTATCCGCCGCATCCCGCTTCACAGGGCTACGTGCAGATGCTTGGAGTATTTATCGACACCATCGTCATCTGCAGCGCCACCGCGGCGATCATCCTCTCATCCGGCATTCTCGATCAGCCGACCGACAGCATCAGCGGCATCGATCTGACCCAGCGCGCGCTGTCGACCGCCGTCGGCAGTTGGGGGACTCCGTTCGTCGCCATCGCCATCTTCTTCTTCGCCTTTACGTCGATCATCGCCAACTACGCCTATGCCGAGAGCAACCTGGTGTTCCTCGAGCACAACCACCCAGGCGGCCTGTTGATTTTCCGCTGCGTGGCGCTGGGCATGGTGATGTTCGGCGCGCTGGCGGAGCTGCCGCTGGTGTGGAAAATGGCGGATACCTCCATGGCGCTGATGGCGATCACCAACCTGACGGCTATCTTGCTGCTGTCGCGGGTCGCGCTGAAGCTGGCCGACGACTACCATCGCCAGCGCCGCCTGGGCAAGCTGCCGACCTTCGACGCCAACCGTTACCCGGAGCTGAAATCGCAGCTGGAGCCGGGCGTGTGGGACGACAAGCAGCCGCCGCGCTGAGTATTCCGGGGCGCGTGCGATGCGCGCCCCGCCTATTGGACCGATAGCCCCTTTTTCCCGCGCTTTTTGCTACAGTATGCGCACTTGGATAAACAGGATCTGGCCATGCTCGTTATTATTTCACCTGCAAAAACGCTCGATTACGACAGCCCGCTGGCGACAAAACGCTTCACGCAGCCCGAACTGCTGAACAAGTCTAAGCAGCTTATCAACATTTGCCGCGAGCTGACGCCGGCGCAAATCGCCAGCCTGATGAGCATCAGCGACAAGCTGGCCGGGCTGAACGCCGCGCGCTTTAGCGAATGGCAACCGACATTTACCCCGGACAACGCCCGTCAGGCGCTGCTGGCGTTCAAGGGCGACGTATATACCGGCCTGCAGGCGCAGGACTTCAACGAAGCCGATTTCGACTTCGCCCAGCAGCATCTGCGCATGCTGTCCGGCCTGTATGGCGTACTGCGCCCGCTCGATCTGATGATGCCGTACCGGCTGGAGATGGGCATCAAGCTGGAAAACCCGAAGGGCAAAGATCTGTACAGCTTCTGGGGCGATCAGATCACCAAAAAGCTCAACGAAGCGCTGGAGCAACAGGGCGACGACGTGGTGGTCAACCTGGCGTCAGACGAGTATTTCAAAGCGGTGAAGCCGGCCAAGCTGCACGGCTCGCTGATCAAACCGGTGTTCCTCGACGAGAAGAACGGCAAGTTCAAGGTCATCAGCTTCTACGCCAAGAAAGCGCGCGGGTTGATGAGCCGCTTTATCATCAAAAACCGCCTGACGCGCAGCGAGCAGCTGGCGGACTTCAACCTGGAAGGCTACGCCTTCGACGAAGCCGCCTCGCAAGGCAATGAACTGGTGTTCAAACGCCCGGAGCAGGCATAAAAAAAAGCCGTCGCAAGACGGCTTTTCGCATTTTAGCCTGCCGAACTTCAGGCCGGCAGCCCCATCAGGAACTTGCGCAGTTCGCCGAAGTTGGCCGGCAGCGTGTGCGACAGCAGCGGCAGCTCAGCCCGCAGCGCCAGCGCTTTCGGCAACGGCAGTTCCTGGCCGAGTATCGCTTCCACACTCTCTTTAAACTTGGCCGGATGCGCGGTGCCGAGGAACAGGCCGAACTCCCCTTCCTGCAATTGGTCACGCAGCGCGCGGTAGGCAATGGCCGCGTGCGGTTCGGAGATATAGCCCAGCTCGGCCAGCTCACGCATCGTGTCTTTGGTGGTCTCGTCGCTGACCGCCGCGTGACCCAGCTCTTTCAACTGCCAGACCTTGCGACGGAACAGCTCTTCCACGCGCGGCCAGTTGTTCGGCTGGCTGACGTCCATGGCGTTGGACAGCGTCGCGACCGTAGCGTGCGGCTGCCACTGGCCGCTGGTCAGGAAGCGCGGCACGGTGTCGTTGGCGTTGGTGGCGGCGATGAAGCGCTTCACCGGCAGGCCCAGCGATTTGGCCAGCAGCCCGGCGGTCAGATCGCCGAAGTTGCCGCTCGGCACCGAAATCACCAGTTGATTGCGCGCTTCCTGCGGCAGCTGCGCCACCGCTTCGAAGTAGTAGCAAATCTGCGCCAGTAAACGGCTGATGTTAATCGAGTTGGCCGAGTTCAGGTGCAGCGCGTCTTTCAATTCCTGATCGTCGAACGCCTGCTTCACCAGCGCCTGACAAGCATCGAAGTCGCCGTCGATCGCCACGGTGTGAATGTTGCCGCCCAGGGTGCAGAACAGCTTTTCCTGCAGCGGGCTGATTTTGCCCTGCGGATACAGGATCACCACCCGCACGTTTTTCAGGCCGTAGAAGGCGTGCGCCACGGCGGCGCCGGTGTCGCCGGAGGTGGCGGTCAGAATGGTCACCGGCTGCTCGCCGGCCACTTCCGCCAGCATCTGCGCCATAAAGCGGCCGCCGAAGTCTTTGAACGCCAGCGTCGGGCCGTGGAACAGCTCCAGGCAGGAGACGTCATCGGTCACTTTCGCCACCGCCGCCGGGAACTCAAAGGCGGCCTGCACGCGTTTCTTCAGCGCCGCTTCCGGCACCTCTTCGCCGATAAAGGCCGACAGAATGCGGCTGCTGCGGGTGACAAAATCCTGTTCCAGCAGGTGGTCGATTTCGGTCAGTTCGAACTCCGGCAGCTCCAGCGGGAAGAACAGCCCCTGTTGCTTGCCCAGGCCTTGTTTGATCGCCTGCGCGAAGCTGACCTGCTCGTTGTGATCCTTAAGGTTGTACAGTTTCATGCGTTATCCCAGTAGTCGAGCGCCTGCGGTATCCAGACGGCAAATATGAACAAAACCTTCGTCGTTTTGCAGATAGTGTTGTTGCAGCCAGGCGGCCATGCGTTGCGCGGTGGCGCCGTCGTTGCAGACGGCGAACAGCGTCGGGCCAGAGCCGGAGATGCCGCAGGCCAACGCGCCGATCTCCTGCGCCGCCTTGCGCGCTTCGGCGAAGCCCGGCAGCAGCCGGGTGCGGTACGGTTCGGCGATCACGTCCTGCATCAATTTGGCGGCCAGCTGCGGCTGCCGGGTATGGCAGGCGTGAATAAAGCCGGCCAGATAGCGGCCATGGCTGATGCAATCCTGACGACGGTATTGCGCGGGTAAAATGGCGCGCGCTTCGGCGGTGGACACTTTGATGCCCGGATAGGCCATAACCCACAGCCAATCGTCAAAGCACGGCACCTCCTGGCTGATAATGCCTTCTTCTTCCAGCATCAGCTGCAGGCCGCCCAAATAGCAAGGCGCCACGTTGTCGTAATGCACGCTGCCGGAAATGCGCCCTTCCAGCTCGCCCATCAGGCCGAGCAGCGTCGTCTTATCCAACGGGCGAGCGCAGAATTCGTTCATCGCCATCAGCCCGGCGACCACCGAACAGGCGCTGGAACCCAGCCCCGATCCGATCGGCATGTTCTTTTCCAAACGCATCGCCACCGGCACTTCGCGGCCGATCTCCTGGCAGAAGCGCTCCCAGCATTGATAAACGATGTTCTCTTTCGGCTCGGCCGGCAGCTTGCTGACGAAGCGCCCGGCATTCTGCAAACTGAACGTCTCGGCGGCTTCGACGCTGACACAGTCGCCCAGCAGCGTGCCGTCGATCGGCGAAACCGCCGCGCCCAGCACGTCGAAACCGACGCTGACGTTGCCGATCGAGGCCGGTGCATACACCTTAACCATATTAAACTCCCAACTTCCATGACAGTGTGCGCAGCAGATCGGCGAATACGCCCGCTGCAGTCACATCGTTACCGGCGCCGTAGCCGCGCAGCACCAGCGGCAACGGCTGATAGTAGCGGCTGTAGAAGGCCAGCGCGTTCTCGCCGTTCTTCACTTTATACAACGGATCGTTGCCGTCCACCGCCTCAATGCGCACCTTGCAGCGCCCTTCGTCGATCAGGCCGACATAGCGCAGCACCTTGCCTTGCTCGGCGGCGTTGGCCACGTTGCGCGCGAACTCTTTATCCAGCTCCGGCAACCGCGCCAGGAAGGTGTCCACGTCGCCCGACGCGTCAAAGGACGGCGGCAGCACCGGCTCGACCTCGATATCGCTCAGTTCCAGTTTATAACCGGCCTCGCGCGCCAGGATCAGCAGCTTACGCGCCACATCCATCCCGGACAGATCGTCGCGCGGATCCGGCTCGGTGTAGCCGTTGGCCCGGGCCTGCAGGGTCGCCGCCGACAGCGACAGCCCTTCGTCCAGCTTGCCGAAGATAAAGGACAGCGAGCCGGACAGGATGCCGGAGAAACGTACCAGTTCATCACCGGCGTTCAGCAGATTTTGCAGGTTCTCAATCACCGGCAGACCGGCGCCGACGTTGGTGTCGTACAGGAACTTGCGATGCGAACCGGCGGCGGCCGCGCGCAGCTGCTGATAATAGTTCATCGACGAGGTGTTGGCCTTTTTGTTCGGCGTCACCACATGGAAGCCGTCCGCCAGGAAGTCCACGTACTGATCGGCCACCGCCTGACTGGAGGTACAGTCGACGATCACCGGGTTCAGCAGGTGATATTCCTTCACCAGCCGGATCAGACGACCGAGATTGAACGGCTCCTGCGCGCCGGCCAGCTCGTCGCGCCAGCTGTCCAGCGCGATGCCGTGCACATTGGTCAGCATCACGCGCGAGTTGGCGATGCCGCACACCCGCAGATCGATATGTTTTTGCTTCAGCCACGGCTGCTGGCGATAGATCTGCTCGATCAGCGCCCCGCCGACGCCGCCGACGCCGATGACGAACACTTCGATCACCTGATCGGTGTTGAACAGCATCTGGTGGCTGACGCGCACGCCGGTGGTGGCGGAATCATTGCTGACCACCACCGAAATGGAACGTTCGGAAGAACCTTGGGCGATGGCGACGATATTGATGTTGGCGCGCGCCAGCGCGGAGAAGAAGCGTGCGGAAATGCCGCGCAGGGTGCGCATGCCGTCGCCGACCACCGAGATGATCGCCAGGCGTTCCATCACGTCCAGCGGATCCAGCACGCCGTCTTTCAGCTCCAGATAGAACTCCTCTTCCAGCGCGCGACGAGCACGCTGCAGTTCACCCTGCGGCACACAGAAGCTGATGCTGTATTCGGAAGAGGATTGGGTGATCAGCACCACCGAAATGCCGGCGCGCGACATCACGGCGAAGACCCGTGCGGCCATGCCGACCATGCCTTTCATGCCCGGGCCGGAGACGTTGATCATCGCCATGTTGTTCAGGTTGGTGATGCCCTTCACCGGCATATCGGCATCGGTGCTGTCTTTGCCGATCAGCGTGCCGGGGGCCTGCGGGTTGGAGGTGTTTTTAATCAGGCAAGGGATTTGGAACTGGGCAATCGGAGTGATGGTACGGGGGTGTAACACTTTGGCGCCGAAATAGGAAAGCTCCATCGCTTCCTGGTACGACATCGATTTCAGTAACCTGGCGTCCGGCACGGTGCGCGGATCGCAGGTATAAACGCCGTCGACGTCGGTCCAGATCTCGCAACAGTCAGCGCGCAGGCAGGCGGCCAGCACCGCGGCGGAATAGTCGGAGCCGTTGCGACCCAGCACCACCAGCTCGCCCTTGTCGTTACCGGCGGTGAAACCGGCCATCAGCACGATGTGATCGGCCGGTATCGCCGCGGCGGCGATACGCAGCGTAGACTCGGCGATGTCCACGGTGGACTCCAGGTAGTGGCCCTGCGCCAGCAGTTTCTCCACCGGGTTAATCACCGTGACCGGATAGCCTTTGGCGCGGAACACCCCTTCCATGATGGCGATGGAGAGCTTTTCGCCACGGCAGATGATCGCCGCGTTCACGCTGTCCGGGCACTGCCCCAGCAGCGAGACGCCATGCAGCACCTGTTTGAGCTGCGCGAATTCCTGATCGACCACGCCTTTCAAACGATCGTATTCAAAGCCCGGCAGCGCCTGCGCCAGCCCGCTCAGCAGGTCGGCAAAGATCCGCTCGGCGTCGCTCATATTCGGCAGAATGTCCTGGCCCGCCACCGTTTTGTCGATCATCGCCACCAGATGGTTGGTGATCTTTGCGGGGGCGGACAAGACCGTGGCTACCTGTCCCTGACGCGCGTTACTCTCCATGATGTCGGCGACGCGCAGAAAACGTTCCGCATTCGCTACCGAGGTTCCGCCAAATTTCAGCACTCGCATTTGTGATCTCTCCGAATTTAAGCCGAAAAAAAAGCCCGCACTGATTAGGTGCGGGCTTTTTTCTGTGTTTCCTGTGCGCGTCAGCCCGCCCCGTTACCTGTGGTATCGGTGGTGGTAATAATTGTGGTAGTCAGGCTGATATTGCGCATGTTGTCTGTCTGTCTCATGAAATACTCTGTCCCCTCTATTGGTTAAAGCAATCGCTATCCCAAGTCAAACGATTTCTTTTTTTTGCTTATTTTCCGTTCAGCGGCCGTAATGCGCGATGCAACAGGTGAAAAGCAAAATGACAGAACAAAAAAACAACCTAAAGCCGGTTTAATAGTGGATCACACTGAGTAACCGCCTGCTGGAGCCGCTATCACTTGGCGAGTTTTTTTTCGATGTCGTGCAGCAGCGTATGCAGCATCGCCGTATCTCGCTGCGGCAACGCACCGAGGCGCTGGTGCAGCCAGTCGCGCAATTTTTGGTCATCGCCGACCTCCAGGGCATCCAACAAAGCATCGGCGCGGCGGCGCAACGCCCTGAGTTGCCCTTCAGGCGCCGCAGCCTCCTGCGGCGCGGCGTTGACGCCCATCAGGCTCGCCAACTGGTAGCAGTATACCATCACCGCCTGGCCCAGGTTGAGCGACGGATAGTCCGCCTGCATCGGCACGCCGGTCAGCAAATCCGCCAGCGCCAGCTCTTCGTTGGTCAGGCCGGAATCCTCGCGGCCGAATACCAGCGCGGCCTGGCCGACCCACTGCTTACGCTCACTCAGCTGTTCCAGCAGCTCAGGCGGCGTGCAGTAGTAGTGAAAACGCGCGCGACTGCGGGCGGTGGTGGCGACGGTGAAATCCACATCCGCCAGCGCCTGTTCCAGCGTGGCGAACGTTTGCACGCCGTCGAGGATCTCGCCGGCCCCATGCGCCACCCAGCGCGCCGCCGGCTGCAGATGCGCCTCGCTGTCGACGATGCGCAACGAAGCGAAACCCATGGTTTTCATCGCGCGCGCCGCCGCGCCGACGTTTTCCGGCCGCGCCGGAGCCACTAGAACAATATGAAGCTGCATCACTCTTCCACCGAAGGCGGGCCTGCGTTTTTGACGATAGCGCAGCGCCCGCATGTATTTACAATTGCGTAACAATAAACGCGTTAATAGCAACAAACAAGATTAAACGGCTCGTTGAGCTAATAAACCTGTCATAATAGTCATTATTCATGCTTATGTTTTACTGCATTTATTTATCAATGAGTTAAAACAACGCGATGATCAATAAGCGAATAATTGTATCCTATCAGGCCGGATAATGCTGAATCGTTCACAGAATTTGAGGTTCTGTGACTTAAACTGGCATTTCTGTAAGTGTTTTTCACAAATCTGTTAACGTGCTACAATTGAATTTGATATATGTCAACAAAGCGTAGTTTTGTTGGGTGATGAATTCGGCACGCGCTGTTATATTGCTGTTAATGGGGTTAGGATATGCGCCGTTTTGGCACCCAAGGGGTTGTAGGGAACGGCATCCCCACCAGGCTAGCGATCTTGTTGACATGAGATGGAAAGTGCATCAAGAACGAGTTTACGTACTTTAGTCATTTGCTGAGAGGGAACGTGGCGCTATCTCTGCCCTCCTCTAAGAAAACAGAGACTTCTGTACTTCCTATTTTCTATTTTGTTGGCAATTTTAGGTAGCAAATATGCAGACCCCGCACATTCTGATTGTCGAAGACGAGTTAGTCACTCGTAACACCCTGAAGAGCATTTTCGAGGCGGAAGGCTACATTGTTCATGAAGCCAATGATGGTGCAGAGATGCACAATATCCTGTCTGAAAATGATATCAATCTGGTCATCATGGACATCAATCTGCCAGGCAAAAACGGCCTGCTGTTGGCGCGCGAACTGCGTGAACAGGCCAGTGTCGCCTTGATGTTCCTGACCGGCCGCGATAACGAGGTGGATAAAATCCTCGGCCTGGAAATCGGCGCCGACGATTACATCACCAAACCGTTCAACCCGCGTGAGCTGACCATCCGCGCGCGCAACCTGCTGTCGCGCACCATGAATCTGGGCAGCCTCGGCGAAGAGCGCCGCCTGGTCGAGAGCTACAAGTTCAACGGGTGGGAGCTGGACATCAACAGCCGCTCTTTGATCAGCCCGGCCGGCGAACAGTACAAGCTGCCGCGCAGCGAATTCCGCGCCATGCTGCACTTCTGCGAAAACCCGGGCAAGATCCAGTCCCGCGGCGAACTGCTGAAGAAGATGACCGGCCGCGAGCTGAAGCCGCATGACCGCACCGTGGACGTCACCATCCGTCGCATTCGCAAGCACTTCGAATCGACGCCGGACACGCCGGAAATCATCGCCACCATCCACGGCGAAGGCTACCGCTTCTGCGGCGATCTGGAAGAGTAATTCCAGCCTGCCGTCATGAAAACGGGGTTCAGCATGCTGAACCCCGTTTTTTATTTTGCCTCAGCCCACGGCATGATCGGCACCGCGCTCAGCGCATTCTTCGGCGAGCCGTCGATCACCTTGTCGGAGTAGCTCAGATAGATCAGCGAATTGCGTTTGGCGTCGTAGAAGCGCACCACCTGCAGCTTCTTGAACACCAGCGACGTGCGTTTCTGGAACACCACATCGCCTTCCGCCTTGCCGTTTTTGATCTTGTCGCTCAGCTCGATAGGCCCGACCTGCTGGCAGGAAATGGCCGCGTCGGCGGTATCTTCCGCCAGCCCCAGCCCGCCTTTGATGCCGCCGGTTTTGGCGCGGCTGATATAACAAGTTACATTTTTAACATCCGGATCGTCGAACGCTTCGACCACGATTTTGTGGTCCGGCCCCAACAATTTAAACACCGTATCAACGGAACCCACTTGCTCCGCCTGTGCGCTTCCCACGGTTGCGCAAACCAAACCGAATAAAAATATCCAGCTTTTTTTCATTTACTTAACTCCGATATAACCTTGCCGCGAAAATGGGCTCGGCGATCACCATTATTTATGTCTAAGCTCACGGAATCGGGTTTTTACGGGTCCGCACCGTCCGTTTTAGCACAGAGCGTGACAAAAATCTTTGAGAGTCGCGGAGGAAAAAAATTGCTATGATGCGGCGTCGTTATTTCTTTGCGCCCACTACGGTGTACCCCAATCCAACTCTGGCGCGGCATGCGCAGCAGAGGCAAAGAGTGCAACGCATAATGGCTCATGGATCGGTCTGATAGCGCAGCACCAGCGTGACGAATCAACAGTTCGGGTTCCTACCCCCAAGCTTTACGAGGAAGATCTATGGATCAAGCCGGTATCATTCGTGATCTGCTTAGCTGGCTGGAAAGCCATTTGGACCAACCCTTGTCGCTGGATAACGTGGCGGCCAAGGCCGGCTACTCCAAATGGCACCTGCAACGGATGTTCAAAGATATTACCGGTAATGCCATCGGTGCTTACATCCGGGCAAGAAGGCTGTCCAAGGCCGCCGTCGCGCTGCGCCTGACCAGCCGGCCGATTTTGGATATCGCTCTGCAATATCGCTTCGACTCGCAGCAGACCTTCACGCGCGCCTTCAAGAAACAGTTTGCGCAAACGCCGGCGCTGTACCGCCGCGCCGAAGACTGGAACGCGTTCGGCATCTGTCCGCCGATCCGTCTGGGGGCCTTCACTCTGCCGCAGCCCGAGTTCCTCTCGTTGCCGGATAAGCATCTGGTCGGCCTGACCCAAAGCTACTCCTGCACGCTGGAACAGATCACCACCGTGCGCACCGAACTGCGCTCGCAGTTCTGGCGCCAGTTCCTCGGCGAAGTCGAAACCTTGCCGCCGGTGCTGTACGGGTTGCACCACTCGCGTCCGAGCCAGGAGAAGGACGACGAACAGGAAGTGCTGTACACCACGGCGCTGGAGCCGGATCAGGTGCCTGATAAAGTGCAGGAAGTTCAACCGCTGGTGCTGCCGGGCGGCGAATTTGCAATGTTCAGCTATGAAGGGCCCATCGGAGGCCTGCAGGACTTTATCCTGACGGTCTACGGCACTTGCCTGCCGGAACTCAAACTGACGCGCCGCAAAGGGCACGACATCGAGCGCTTCTACCCGAAAGGCGAGCGCCGTCCGCATCAGGCGCCTACCGAGATCAAGTGCGATTACCTGATCCCGATTCGGCGTTAACGCTGCAGTTCGTCCAACGCGGGCATGTCCAGATGCGTGACATCGCCCGCCGTTTCGACGATCCAGCCGGAAGCCAGCCACGGGCTCTGCTGGTGATCGACGCGCGACAGTGAGCAGTTGCGCAAGCGCAGGCGGCGCTCCGCATAGGCCGGCAGCCCGAGCACCGTACTGATCAAACACCCCAACGCGATGCCATGGCTGACGAGCAGCGGCTTGCTGCCCTCCGGCAGCATCAGGCAGCTCTCCAGCGCGGCGCGCATGCGCTCGCCCAGCTCCTCCATGGATTCGCCTTGAGGGATACGGCCGTCAGGAGTACCATCGACCATCTGTTTGCGCCACTGTTCTTCCTGCGGCGTCAAACTGTCGATCAGGCGTTCTTCCAGAACCCCCATGTGCAGCTCACGCAAACGCGGATCGCCAATCACTTCGCAGCCACAGGCTTCGGCGATGATCTGCGCGGTGCGGCGCGTGCGCCCCAGGTCGCTGGTAATGATATGCGTAATGCCTTCTTTGCTGACGCGCCTGGCGACCAGACGGGCCTGGTGTTCCCCCATGGCGGTTAACGGGCTGTCGGACTGACCCTGGATGCGGCGAGCCGCGTTCCATTCCGTTTCGCCGTGGCGAACGAGGTATACCTGTAACATTTTTGTTTTCCGTTATACTGCGTGAAATTTGCGTTTATCCCCGGCCCGGCGGCGCTTTTGCCGCTGCCCGGCGTATCGGCCAGAAGGATATCAAACCCGTTATGTACCATGTTGTCGCTGCAACTACCAACCCGGCAAAGATCAAGGCTATTCAATTGGCCTTCGATGACGTCTTCGGCGCAGGCCAATACCGCATTGAACCCGTCGACGTCGCCAGCGGCGTTTCGCTGCAGCCGATAGGCAATCACGAAACGCGCACCGGTGCGCGTCAACGCGTGATGGAAGCGCGCCAGGTCAGGCCCGAGGCCGATTTTTGGGTCGGCGTGGAAGCCGGGATTGAAGAGAATATGACCTTCGCCTGGATGACCATCGAGAACCCGTCCATCCGCGGCGAATCCCGCTCGGCGAGCCTGATGCTGCCGGAAGTCATCTTACAAGGTATTCGCGAAGGCCGCGAATTGGGCAGCGAAATGGCGACGATCACCGGCAACGCCGAGGTGAAGCGCCAGGGCGGCGCCATCGGCGTCTTCACCGACGGCCGGCTGAGCCGCACCAGCGTTTATCATCAGGCGCTGCTGCTGGCGCTGGTGCCGTTCCACAACGCCATCTATCAGCAATAACGCAGAGTCTGCTAGGGCACGTCATGCAGCAGCTGCTGCTCAAGCCACTGTTTCAGCGCGGGTGAAGCCGCTTTCAGGCTGTTAGAACCGCGGGTGATGGTGGCGATCCCCGCGCCCAGTTCATTTTTCAGCTCGCGCTGGCTCATCTCGCCGCGCATCAGTTCCTGAATGATCCGCACCCGGGTGCCCAGCGCGGTGCGCTCGTCCGGCGTCAGCATCAATTGCAACAGCGGTTGATGCAGCTCTTGCGCAAACGAATTCTGCAGCAGCGCGACGAAGCGCAGCCAATCCTCATTGCCTTGTTCTGAAAGAGCGGGGTCGTTTAACGATAATTGCGTCATGGCAGCCACCATACTATTTAACTAGTACAGCAGCATACCATAGGGCCGTCAAAATCAATAACGTCTCTGCCACTCGGCGTCGGTCAGCACCTTGGCCGGCCGATGCGTCAGATAGCGGTAAAACGCATCGTAAGCCAGCACGTTCTTGACGTAGCCGCGGGTTTCCGAGAACGGAATGCTTTCGATGAACGCTACCGGATCGATCCGCCCCGCGCTGTTGCCCAGCCAGGTGTTCACTCGCGACGGGCCGGCGTTATAAGCGGCGCTCGACAGAATGCGGTTGCGGCCGAACTGCTGATAGACCGACTCCAGATAGCTGGTGCCGATGGTGATGTTGGTCTGCGGATCGAACAATTGGCTCGGCCCGACATAGCCGGGAATATTGTACATCTGCACCGTATGCTGCGCGGTGCGCGGCATGACCTGCATCAGGCCGGAGGCGCCGACCGGCGACTGCGCCTTCGGATTCCAGGCGCTCTCCTGACGCGCAATCGCCATCGCATAGCTGCTGGTGATCCCCTTGTCATCGGTGGCGCGGCGGAACTCCTGCGGCCAGGCGACCGGGAAACGCTCTTCCAGATGATCCCACAGCTTGCCGACGATGGTCGCCTGCACGCTCAGATCGGCCCATTTTTGCTCAAAGGCGTAACGCGCCAGCGCCTCTTGTTCAGGCCGGCTGCGGCTGGCGACATAGGAACCCCACTCGCTGCGGGCCAGGTTGTCCATATTCCAGTACATCAGCTCGCGCACTCGGGCCACTTCCGGCCCGTCGGTCAGCGACGCGCGCGGCTTGGCCGCCACCGCCACCATCACCGGATAGGTTGCGTTCAGCTTCTGCGCCGCCACCATCGGATAGAAGCCGCGTTCGGTCATCAGGTTGCGCAACATCTCCTCGCCTTCGGCGCGTTTGCCTTCGTCCATCAGCTGACTGGCGCGCCAGTAGCGCCACTCATCCTTGTTGCGCGACTCTTCCGGCAAGCGAGCCAGCCAGGTCGCGACGCCCTGCCGATCGCCGTTGCCCAGCGCCATGCGCACCCGACGCTCCAGCAGCGAAGGCGAACGGCTGCGCAGAATCACCTGATCGCGCCACTGCGCCTGTTCCAGGGTGGCGTCGCTTCCCATCAGGCGCCAGGCCACCGCCTCTTCCAGCCCCAGCCGCTCCTCGTCGCTCATTTTCTGCAGCCGCGCGAGCGTCGGGATCATCGCCCGCGCGTTTTCCACATCCTGCCGCGCCAGGCGCTCAAAGGCGATGCCGGTGGCGGCACGGGTAAAGTCGGTCGGCCCTACGCTGCGGGCGAAGGCTTCCACGGTGGTCGGATCGTTTTGCAAGCGCACCAGAGCGTTGCCCATGGTTTGATAGTCGGCCGGCAGTTGGCTGTAGAGGTTGCTGACCAGCGAGCTGTTGCCCTCTTTCAGCGCCAGCTTCATGCGCGCCAGAATATCGAGCGGCGTTTGCTTGCCTGCGCCGCGCCAGACGCTGAACAGCCGATCGCAGGCGCCCGGCAGCGTTTTGCCGTTCAGCCACAGCTCGTCGGCGCCGCTCCAGGCCGCCTGCTGGTCGCCGGTAGCCCATTTGGCGTAGTAATAGTTGCAGCGTGCCGCCACCGGTTTGGGCGGCTGCGGGCTGAAGGCCAGCAGGGTGCGCCAATCTTCGCGCCGCGCCAGTTCATTGACGAAGCGCGGCGCCAGCGATTTCGCCGGCGGCAGCGTCGGGTTGCGTTTGATAAAGTCGTTCACTTCGGAGAACCCCGCCTGACTCAGATCCTGAGTCAGCTCGCGGTATTCCAGATAAGGATAAAGCGGGTAATCGCGCAGCGTCGGCATCAGCTGCGCCACCACGTCCATCTGATTGCCGTCCCACGCCTGCTTGATCTGCTGGTAGCGCTGACGTTGCGCATCCAGAGAATCCGCCAGCGCCGCGCCCGAAAACGCCGTCAGGCACAGCCCCATCGCCAACAGCCGTCGCTTGTCCACCTTGACCATCCTCGCTCTTTCCTCACTGATTGTGCCGCGGGAGCCGCCCAGCTCCCCGGTAACCGCCGCGCCACGGCGCCGCAGAACAAAATAAAACCGGGCGCACGGCCCGGACGCAGATATCTACCATAGACAGCGCAATCGCTCATCCATTCAATACTGTAGAAGAAGAAGTGTATCGCCATGATCGGAGCCAGGTAAAAAACGTTTACTTTGGCTGACAAATCAGGGCGGCGGGATATTATCGCCGGCCGGATTTTTATTAGCCGCAACGGCGTTTATTGGAAAAGTAAAATACTTTCTAATTATTAGTTATCACATTATTGCATTTAAGATATAGCGCCGACGTTGCGCAAATCGCCTGACAGCTGGCCAAACGCGCCAACTTTGCAGAAAAGCGGTGGCAAACCCGAGAGGGCATTTTTATACTATCAAAAATAAGTAGGATAATTCCGAGAAAACAGCACATAAAGCGCCCAACGAAGACATCTTATAATACAATCCGCGCCAATTATGGGTAGATAGTGTTCATTAGGCAGTGCGACTGACAGCTTTCAGCAAAACGATTGTCCCTTCAAGCGGGCCGGATTTTTACTTGTCGGGCCACGGCCTGCGGGCGGTGGATCAGGCCGGAATGGCGGGTGAAGATGGCGAGTAATACCGCGATAACGATGCGTTGCGCAAAAAGCCCCGTGCCGGGCTTCCTTGCCGCACGCCTGAATATCGGCCGCCTGTTGCTGATCGTTTTGTTGGCGCTGCTGACGTTGCCCGGGCCTGCGCGCGCCGCCGATGATCCCTATCAACAGCGCACGCACGCCGTGACGACCGTGGTGGTAGGCATCATCAGCTACGCCCGCTGGTCACGTGAACCCAATCCGATCCGGTTGTGCGTGACCGCACCCACCCAGTATGCCGAGGGGCTGTTCGATCCGATCCTGCTCAGCGCGCCGCGTCCGATTAAAACCGAACGCGTGCCGTTCGACAGCCCGACGCTGAGTACCGGCTGCGATGTCATCTATTTAGGGAACATCAACGCCGCGCAGAGACAAAATTTCATGCAGCGCATTTCCGGCAACTCCATTCTCAGCATCAGCGAGAACGATAGCGAATGCTCCGCCGGCAGCGCATTTTGCCTGCAGATCAACGGCGACCAGGCCGGCTTCAAGGTCAACCTGGACGCCCTGGCGCGCAGCGGCGTGCGCGTTCACCCCAACGTGCTGCAGCTGGCGCGCAAACAGGCGCCGCCGCTATGAGGCTGTTGCGTAGAAACCGTTCCGGCAATGCGCGCCCGACGTTGGGCCGGGTGCTGCAGCGGGTGCATCTTGGGCTGGCGTTGATCGCCGTCGGCACCGCCGGCATCTTTCTGACGCTGGTGGCGCTGTTCGCGCTGCGCGCCTATGCCAACCACAACCTGCACCTGATCGCGCGCTCCATCAGCTATACGGTTGAAGCGGCAGTGGTGTTTGGCGATCGCCCCTACATTCGCGAGGCGATGGTGCTGATCGCCGCCAAAGAAGAGGTGTCGGAGGCCAAAATTTTGAACAACGCCGGTGACGTGCTGGTCAGTTGGCATCGGCCCAAAGATGGCCCGCTGCACGGCATGGAGCAGGTTATCGCCCACTGGGCGCTGCCCGAGCCGGTCATCCTGCCTATCTCCCACGAGGGCAAACAGGTCGGCCAGGTCTGGCTGAGCGGCAACGGCGGCAGCCTGTTGCGTTTCCTGTTGCGCGGGCTGGTCGGCATGATCGCCTGCATGGTGCTCAGTACCCTGTGCGCCCTGGTGTTGTCGCGCCGCATGCTGGTCGGCATCGTCAGTTCGTTGGACGACATCGCCAACGTGGCGCATGCGGTGCGGCGAGATCGCACCTTCGGCCTGCGGGTGCCCTCGGCGCCGATCGCCGAGCTGCATGAGCTCAGCAATGATTTCAATGGCTTGCTCGACGAGCTGGAGGCCTGGCAGGCCCATCTGAAGCAGGAAAACGACTCGCTGGCCCACCGGGCGACGCACGACAGCCTGACCGGCTTGCCGAACCGCGCCTTCTTCGAAGGCCGGCTGAGCCGCGCCCTGGGCGATATTGCGCCGCCGGCGAAATTGGCGGTGCTGTTTATCGACGGCGATCGCTTCAAGGAAGTGAACGACAGTTACGGTCACGCCGCGGGCGATGCGGTGCTGACCACCATTGCCGGACGCATTCGCGCGCAGCTGCGCGAATCCGATCTGGTCGCACGCCTGGGAGGAGATGAATTCGCCGTGCTGCTGGCGCCGGTGCACAGCACGGAAGATGTCTTGCAGATCGCCGACAACATCATCGATTGCATGACGCAACCGGTTATTTTACCGAACGACGAGACAATCATTACCTCTCTGAGTATCGGCATTGCGCTGTACCCTGATCACGCGTCGACGCCTCAGGGTCTTTTGCACGAAGCTGACGATGCGATGTATCAAGCAAAGCATCGTTATAACGGAGGCTGGCGGCTGGCTATACATAAATAAGAGCCCCGGCTATAACACTTGAACTAGGGATTTTGACTATGATACAGCAACTGTTTAAAGGTCGTTTTTCACTGCTGACGATGGCGTTCGTCGCCCTGCTGGCGCTCGCCGGTTGCCAGAGCAAGCCGCAAGGCCTGACGCCCGAGCAGGTTGCGCTGCTGCAATCGCAGGGCTTCAAACTGACCGACAACGGTTGGGAATTCGGCCTGTCGGATAAAGTGCTGTTCGGCAACAACATCGGCAAGCTGAACCCGGAAAGCACCGAGACGGTGCAGAAGATGGGCCGCGCGCTGCTGAGCGTCGGTATCACCAAGTTCCGTCTGGACGGCCATACCGACAACTACGGCGAAGACAGCTATAACGATCAGCTCTCCCTGCGCCGCGCCGATGCGGTCGCCGATCTGCTGGCCAGCGTCGGTATTCCGCGCGCCAACATCGAAACCCGCGGCATGGGCAAGCGCGATCCCGTCGCCGACAACCGCACCTCCAGCGGCCGCGCGGAAAACCGCCGCGTCGCGATCGTCGTCACGCCATAAGCCACCAATATGCGCCTTTATCGGCGCATAAACGGTTATACTTAGCGATCGCTGAGCGATGTCTGGGATCCAAGATCGAAACGGGCTACACTCATGCCGCCAGACATCCTATAAATACTGATATAGAGAGGCTTAGAGCAACGTGGCTCAATACGTCTATACCATGCACCGCGTCGGCAAAGTGGTACCGCCGAAGCGTCATATTTTGAAAAACATCTCCCTGAGCTTCTTCCCTGGGGCAAAAATCGGCGTACTGGGCCTGAACGGCGCCGGTAAGTCCACCCTGCTGCGCATCATGGCCGGCATCGATACCGATATCGAAGGGGAAGCGCGCCCGCAGCCGGGCATCAAGATCGGTTATCTGCCGCAGGAGCCGCAGCTTAACCTCGAACACACCGTGCGTGAGTCGGTGGAAGAAGCGCTGGCGGAAGTGGTCGGCGCGCTGAAACGCCTGGACGAAGTGTACGCGCTGTACGCGGAAGAAGGCGCAGACTTCGACAAGCTGGCCGCCGAACAGGGCCGCCTGGAAGAGATCATTCAGGCGCACGACGGTCACAACCTCAACGCGCAGCTGGAACGCGCCGCCGATGCGCTGCGCCTGCCGGATTGGGACGCCAAAATCGCCCATCTGTCCGGGGGTGAACGCCGCCGCGTCGCGCTGTGCCGCCTGCTGCTCGAAAAGCCGGACATGCTGCTGCTGGACGAACCGACCAACCACCTGGACGCCGAGTCCGTGGCCTGGCTGGAACGCTTCCTGCACGACTTCGAAGGCACCGTCGTGGCGATCACCCACGACCGCTACTTCCTGGATAACGTGGCCGGCTGGATCCTCGAACTGGACCGCGGCGAAGGCATTCCGTGGGAAGGCAACTACTCGTCCTGGCTGGAGCAGAAAGACGCGCGTCTGGCGCAGGAAGCGTCCGCCGAAGCCGCTCGTCGCAAGTCGATCGAGAAAGAGCTGGAGTGGGTGCGCCAGGGCGCCAAAGGCCGCCAGTCCAAAGGCAAGGCCCGTCTGGCCCGCTTTGAAGAGCTGAATAACACCGAATACCAAAAACGTAACGAAACCAACGAACTGTTCATTCCACCTGGCGCGCGCCTGGGCGATAAAGTGGTCGAAGTCAGCAACCTGCGCAAGTCTTACGGCGACCGCCTGCTGATCGACGACCTGTCGTTCTCGGTGCCGAAAGGGGCGATCGTCGGCATCATCGGCCCGAACGGCGCGGGTAAATCCACGCTGTTCCGCATGATGTCCGGTCAGGAGCAGCCTGATTCCGGCAGCATCGTGCTGGGCGATACCGTCAAGCTGGCGTCCGTCGATCAGTTCCGCGACAGCATGGACGGTTCGAAAACCGTGTGGGAAGAGGTCTCCGGCGGGCAGGACATCATGCGCATCGGCAACACCGAGATGCCGAGCCGCGCCTATGTCGGCCGCTTCAACTTCAAGGGCGTCGATCAGGGCAAACGCGTGGGCGAGCTGTCCGGCGGTGAGCGTGGCCGTCTGCACCTGGCCAAGCTGCTGCAGGTTGGCGGCAACGTGCTGCTGCTCGATGAACCGACCAACGACCTGGATATCGAAACCCTGCGCGCGCTGGAAAACGCCCTGCTGGAATTCCCAGGCTGCGCCATGGTGATCTCGCACGACCGTTGGTTCCTCGACCGTATCGCCACCCACATTCTGGACTACCAGGACGAGGGCAAGGTGGAATTCTTCGAAGGCAACTTCACCGAGTACGAAGAGTACAAGAAGCGTACGCTGGGCGCCGATGCGCTCGAGCCGCACCGCATCAAGTACAAAAAGATCGCCAAGTAATCCCCAAGGCGCCGCATGCGGCGCCTTTTTTACTCCCGCGTCAGCTCGCGCGCGTAGTCGTCAAACGCCGGGTGCTGCAATACCACATCGATGAAACAGGCCAGCGCCGGGGAATTCAGCTTGCGGCTCGGGTAAACCAGATACAGTTCATTCCCTTCTGCGCGCCAGGCCGGCAACACCTCCACCAACAGCTTCTGCGCCACCACCTCGCGGCTGAGAAACGCCGGCAGCAGCGTGATCCCCGCGCCGGCGATAGCGCATTCGCGCGCATACAGCAGATTGTCAGTGGTGTGCGCCAGCGGCAGCTGCCAGCGGTAATAATCGTCGCCGCAGCGCAGGTTCCAGGCCGTCCAGGCGCGGTGGGCAATGCAGCGATGCTGCTGCAGCTGCTGCGGGTGCTCGATCGGCGAGTGCTGCGCCAGATAGGACGGCGCAGCCAGCAGATAGCGCGGCGCATACCCGAGGCGGCGGCCGATCAGCGAAGAATCCTGCGGCTTGCCGGTGCGCAGCGCGGCGTCGAAGCCTTCCTGCACCAGATCCACCATGGCGTCGGATACCGACACCTCCAGCGATACGTCCGGGTACTGGCGCTGAAAATCCGCCGCCAGCCGCGCCACCAGGGTTGCCCCCAACCCGGCCGGCGTCGAGATGCGCAGGCGGCCGCTCGGGTTGTCGCGCAGCCGCTGCAGCGCCAGATCGGCCCGCTCGGCGGCGGACATCATCGCCTGGCAGTGTTCCAGATAGCGCTCGCCGGCGAAGGTCAGGTTCAGCTGGCGCGTGGTGCGGTTGAGCAAACGCAGCCCCAGCGTCTGTTCGAGCTGGCTGATGCGCTGACTGACGCTGGACTTCGGCAACCCGACACGCTGCGCGGCGGCGGTGAAGCTGCCGCACTCCGCCACCAGCGCGAACAGCGCCATGTCCTGCAGCTGTTTGAACTCCATTGTTCACCTCTTACGAACACTCAGTTAGATATTGTCCATCTTATCACCCCACTGCTGCGGGTCTACACTGGGGACATCATTTGAAAGGAGCACAATCATGTCGATAAAAGCCATTGCCGTAGACCCGCAGAACCCCGCCGGTTTCATCGAAATCTCACCGGAGATGCCGGTGCCCGGCCAGTACGATCTGCTGGTGGAAGTGAAAGCGGCCTCGGTCAACCCGGTGGATACCAAAGTACATGCCGGTCTGCAGAAAAGCGGCCTGCAGCAGCCGCGCGTCCTCGGCTGGGACGCCAGCGGCGTCGTGCTGGACGTGGGCAGCGGCGTCAGCGGCTTCAAGCCCGGCGATGAAGTGTGGTACGCCGGCGATATCACCCGGCCCGGCAGCAACAGCAGCCACCAACTGATCGACTCTCGCATCGCCGCGCACAAACCGCGCAGCCTGAACTGGGCGGAGTCCGCCGCCATGCCGCTCACCGCCCTCACCGCCTGGGAGGCGCTGTTCGAGCACCTGAACATTCAGGATGCGCCCGAGCACAAGACGCTGCTGATCATCGGCGGCGCCGGCGGGGTCGGCTCGCTGGCCATTCCGCTGGCCGCGCTGCGCAGCAAGGTGAAAGTGATCGCCACCGCGTCCAGGCCGGAATCCGCCGCCTGGTGCCGCGAGCGGGGCGCCGACCTGGTGGTGGACTACCGCGATTTGAAGGGCAACCTGGCGCAACACGGCATCGAGCAGGTGGATTACATCCTCTGTCTGAACGATACCGACGGCCACTGGCCGGCGATGGCCGAACTGATCGCGCCGCTCGGCCATATCTGCACCATCGTCGAGAACGCGCAGCCGTTGGATCAAAACGCGCTGAAGCTGAAAAGCGCCGCGCTGCACTGGGAATTCATGTTCACCCGCAGCATGTTCACCACCCCGGACATCGCGCAGCAAGGCCGGATCCTGCAGCAGGTGGCGCAACTGCTGGACGACGGCAAGCTGAGCACCACGCTGAGCGAAACCCTGCACGGGCTGTCGGTAGACACGCTGACCGCCGCGCACCAACAGCTGCTCGGCGGCCATATGCAAGGCAAGCTGGTTATCGCTTACTGAGTTCGCATCGCGGCGGCGTTCTGCGCCGCCGTTACTGCGGGCGAACGAAGCCGACGCACAGCACCTGCTCGTCGCTCTGCGGATCGGCGCGGAACGTCAGCGTCTGCTGCCAGTCGAGGCGCATCTTCGGCCAGTGGGCCAGTTCGCCGCCGAAGTCGCTGTGCGCGCAGTCTTCACCCAACCGACCGAACAAGGCGACGCCATGCTGCGCAATCTGCGGATAGCTGATGTTGACGTTGTAGATGTTCGGCCGCGTATGATTGGACCAGCGCGTAATGGTCTGCGGCCGGGAACCGGCATACACCGTCATCCACTGCGACAGGTATTCGCCGCCGACATAACGCAGACTGACGCCATACCGCTCCTGCCACAGCTGCTCCACTCCGGCGCTGAACGCCTTGATGCCCACCATTTTCTGACCGGCATTGCGCACGTTGCCCAGCATCACCGCGGCATACCCCAGATAGACCGCCAGCGCCGCGCACATCAGCCCAATAGTCGCCGCCCGCAGCGAACGCACCGGCGGCTGACGCACGCAGCCGACCAGCAGCGCGGGTGCCAGCATGAAGAACGGCTGCAGCCACTCGGTCAAGCGGCCGCCGACGTTGAAGGAGAACCAAAAGGTGATGATGCCGAGCGGCAGCAGGTAGATCCACAGCAGCACCCGCATCGGCAACGCTTTCGGCCAGGCCAGCACCGCCCCGCTGCGGCGTAGGATCCACCACAGCACCAGCGACGGATAGAACACCAGCAGCAGCGACTGCAGCATGTCGAGATTGAGCTGCATCTTGATCTGCGAATCCACCCACTTAAAGGCGGCGAAGTCGTGGTTCCACAGCCAGAATACGTTCGGCAACACCAGCGCCAGCCAGATCGCCACCGCCAGATAGAACTGCGGTTGGCGATAGCAGCGACGGATCTGCGGCACGAACAGCGTCGACAGCGCCGCGAAATAGACGAAGGCGAAGGTCGAATACTTCGCCATCATCGCCAGACCGGCGGCCAACGCGAAGGCCGGCCACCAGTTGGCCGAACGGGAAATCGCCATGTGGAAGAACAGCGCCATCCACGGCCACAGCATCACCAACAGGTAGTTGTCGTTGTAGGGAATGATGTCGAAATTGATGATGCCGGACAGGTTGAGCGTCAGCAGCGCCATCCAGGCCAGCGAAGTGCTGCCGCTCAGACGTCGCGCCAACAGCCAGACGCCCAACATGCCGATGGCGATGGCGATGAAGTGCCCGCCGTACCAGTAAACGTTCAGCGGCAGCCACGACAGCCAGATCGCCGGCTGCATCGCCGCACCGACCAACCAAGGATTTTTCGGTGAGCCCCACTCGCCGTTGAGGCCCCAATTGAGCGCCTCGACGGCGTCGTAAGGCAGGGTAGGATCGAGATGAACGGTCAGCAGCGTCCAGGCTGCGGCATAGCAGATCAACCAGAGAGCGAGTAAGCGATAAGACATGTCTTCTTCTGAGCGTTATTGTAAAGAAAACCTTAACGTAGTCGCTACCGAATGAACCATGTTTAAACAGGCCTTTAAATGTGCGTCCGAGCGGCCGTTTCTGCCGCGCGATCGCACATTACGCTAATTTTTCTCAGCCTGCGGCGTGGCGCTGGGCGGGCGCATTCGCCAGCCGGCCGGCGTCCGCCGCCAGCAGCTGTTGCACCAACTCGACACAGCGCAGGAAGCGCTCTTCGTAATCGCTGGACTCAACGTGCACGTACTCGATGTTGTTGGCGCGCAGCATCTCCTCCAGCAGGCGCTGGAACGCCAGGCGATCGGCGGTGCTGCCGAGACTACGCAGGCCGTCCGCCACCCACGGCGTGTTGTTTTCCAGCAGGATCACCAGATCGAAGCGGTATTCGTCGATCAGCGCCTGCACGAAGGGATGCTCACGCCCTTCGTACTTTTTGCAAAACGCCTGGGTGGTGACGAAATCGGTATCGATAAACGCCACCTTGTTGGCGTACTTGACCGCAAAATCCACGTATTGCGCCTGCCCGAGGGCAATTTTGTCGTAGTCGGAGTACTGCAGCGCCATCTCGTCGCCGCCCAGGTGCGAGAACACGTAATCGCGGCCATATTCCCAGGCGCTGGTGGTGTTGAAGATGTTGGCCAGCTTGTTGACCAGCGTCGATTTGCCGCTCGACTCGCCGCCGAGGATCGCCACGGTGCGCACGAAGAACGGTTTCACCTCGGTCGGGATGTAATCCCAATAACGGAACGGATCCTGACGGATCTGATTGCCGCTGATGTTCATGAACGACCGTTCGGGATCGACCAAAATGGTTTCGATGCCCAGATGCTCGCGGTAGCGCGGCGCATCCTGCGCTTCGCTGGAATAGATGAAGCTCGGCACGATGCCTTTCTGTTCCATAAAGGCCTTCATGCCGTCGCTCCACACGTTCCAGCCGTGCGGGTACGGTTCGATGCCCTGCTCGTCGAACGAGTGGATATGGATATTTTTCTGGTACTTGAAGGTCTGCAGCAGCCAGCGCAGGCGATCGCTGACCGTCGGCTGTTGCGACATCGAACTGTTCTCGAACAGCTCACGGTCGCGCGGCTCGTCGTGGCACAAGATAACGTGCAGCTCATCCACCTGGCTGCAGGCGCGCTGGATCAGATAGATGTGGCCGGTGTGCAGCGGGTAAAATTTACCAAACACCACGCCGACTTTGACCTCTTTGCGCGGGAACTCAAGCCCGAGAAAACGGTGCAGCGCCTCGAGCTTTTGCGCGCTCGGGCTTTTGATCTTGTCGTTCAACAGCTGGCTGAGATAGCCTTTGGTCATGCCGCTGGCATCCGCCACCTGCTGCAACGTGCAGCCCTTTTGCTTGATGGACGTCTTCAGGTAATCAAATTGCGGCATGGCCACCTCCGTTTAGTATGCTAAACAAAATAGCATATCTTTCTCGCCGTCGGCGACATTAATAAAACCCTTCCAGCACGTCCAGCGCGTCCGCCAGCTTCTTGACCCCGAACACCTGCATATTGGCCGGCGGCTTTTTCGGCATATTGCCGTGCGGCACGATGGCGCGTTTGAAACCGTGCTTGGCCGCTTCTGCGATCCGCTCCTGGCCGCTCGGCACCGGACGGATCTCCCCCGCCAGCCCCACTTCGCCGAACACCACCAAATCGTTCGGCAGCGGCCGATCGCGCAGGCTTGAGACCAGCGACATCAGCAGCGCCAGATCGGCGCTGGTCTCGCTGACCTTCACCCCGCCGACCACGTTGACGAACACGTCCTGATCCGACATCTGCAGCCCGCCGTGCCGGTGCAGCACCGCCAGCAGGATCGCCAACCGGTTCTGCTCCAGCCCCACCGCCACGCGGCGCGGGTTGGACATCATCGAATGATCCACCAGCGCCTGGATCTCCACCAGCAGCGGCCGGGTGCCTTCCCACACCACCATCACCGAACTGCCGGAGGTAACTTCGTCGCCGCGGCTGAGGAAGATAGCCGAAGGGTTGCTCACTTCGCGCAGCCCCTGTTCGGTCATGGCGAACACCCCCAGCTCGTTGACCGCGCCGAAGCGGTTCTTGTGGCTGCGCAGGGTGCGGAAGCGGGAATCGGCGTCGCCGTCCAGCAGCACCGAACAGTCGATGCAGTGTTCCAGCACTTTCGGCCCGGCCAGCGAGCCGTCTTTGGTGACGTGGCCGACCATCACGATCGCCACGCCGCGCGTCTTGGCAAAGCGCGTCAGGTAGGCGGCGGTTTCTCGCACCTGCGCCACGCTGCCCGGCGAAGACTGAATGTCCGCCATGTGCATCACCTGAATCGAGTCGATCACCATCAGCTTCGGCTGTTCCTGCTCGGCGATCAGGCAGATCTGCTCGATGCTGGTTTCCGACAGCATGTTCAGGCCGCCGGTCGCAGTCCCAGACGGTGGGCGCGCATCGCCACCTGCTGCAGCGATTCCTCGCCGGTGACGTACAGGGTTTTCATCTGTTCGGACAGTTTGCACAGCACCTGCAGCAACAGGGTGCTCTTGCCGGCGCCGGGGTTGCCGCCGATCAGAATCGCGCTGCCGGGCACCACACCGCCGCCCAGCACGCGATCGAACTCGAGAAAGCCGGTGGTGAAGCGCGGCAGCGCCTCAAGGCTGATTTCCGACAGCTTCTGCACTTTGCTGACGCCGGCGTCGCCGGCATAGCCGCTGAGGCGATCGTTGCGCGCCGCAGCGGGCGACGCGGCCAAACGCACTTCCGTGATGGTGTTCCAGGCATGGCAGGCGCTGCACTGCCCCTGCCAACGCGGATAGTCCGCCCCGCACTCATTGCACACAAATGCCCGTTTTGCCGCTTTTGCCACGTCTTACCTCAATCTTTCGTTATCGCACTTCGTGTTTCAGGCTGCCGGTGAGAATACACAGCACGCCCATCAAATCCGCATGCCGGATCGCCACCTGCGCTTTTTCATACACTTTCGGTTTGGCGTGGTAGGCGATGCCCAGCCCCGCCGCCTGCATCATTTTCAAATCGTTGGCGCCGTCGCCGATGGCCACGGTTTGCGCCAGCGGGATTTCCAGCTTCTCCGCCAGCCGCAGCAGCGTATCGGCTTTGAACTGCGCGTCCACCACCGGCCCCAGCACTTCGCCGGTCAGCTTGCCGTCGCGGATCTCCAGCTCGTTGGCCGCCGCCGCCACCAGCCGCAGCCGGTTGCGCAGGTATTCGGCGTAGTAGGTGAAGCCGCCGGAGGCGATCGCCACATGCCAGCCCATCGCCTGCAGCTTGCCCACCAGGCTGGTCAGCCCCGGCATCAGCGGCAGCTCGTCGCGCACCTGCTTGAGAATGTTGGCGTCGGCCCCTTTCAGCGTGCCGACGCGCTGACGCAGGCTGGCGGTAAAGTCCAGCTCGCCGCGCATCGCGCGTTCGGTCACTTCCGCCACCTGCTCGCCGACGCCCGCCAGCTTGGCGATCTCATCGATGCACTCGATCTCGATCGCCGTTGAATCCATGTCCATCACCAGCAGCCCCGGCGTGCGCAGGTGCGGGATTTTGCCGAGCGGCGCCACATCCAGCCCGCTCTCCGCCGCCAGCAGCTTGGCGCGCGGCGTCAAGGTGCCCGCCAGCCGCACCACCTGATAGTCGTCCACGCCCCAGGCGGTGACGATCACCATCGCCGCGCCCAGCTTGCGTTGGAATTGGGTAATGCGCGCCTTGTCCAGCGCCCTGCCATATAACAGCCACCCGGTATTGCCCGCCCGATAGTCCAGCGGCATCACTTCGTCGCCGCTGAGCGAAAGGGGAAGACCCGGCCATTGAGAGATCTCCGCCGGAAGATCGCAATAGGTCAGACTGTTTGACATCATTGACTCCTGAATGGACAAAAACGCTGCATGATAAAACGACGCATCAAGCTATCCTATCGCCAGCGGTTCTGGCAACATAAAGTGTCCCCGATGCCCAAGGAACCTGCATGGCTCGCGCTAAACTGAAATTTCGCCTGCACCGCACCGCTATTATCCTGATTTGCCTGGCTTTGCTGGTGCTGCTGATGCAGGGCGCCTCTTATTTTAGCCTGAGTCACCAAATGGCGCGATCCGAGCAGGTGGAAGAGCTGGCGCAAACGCTGACCAAACAGGTCGCCTACAGCCTGGCGCCGCTGCTGGACGACGACGGCAACAATCCGCGCATCGACGCCATCCTCAAGCAGCTCACCGATCACAGCCGCATTCTCGACGTCAGCGTGTATCAGCTGGACGGCACGCTGGTCTCCCACGCCGGGGAACAGATAAGTATACGCGATCGCCTGTCGCTCGACGGCAAACGCGCCGGCAGCTACTTCAACCACCAGTTGGTCGAATCCATTCAGGGCAAAGACGGCCCGATCGGCTTTATCCGCATCACCCTCGACACCCACGTGCTGGCGACCGAATCCAAACAGGTGGACAATACCACCAACCTGCTGCGCCTGATGATCCTGCTGGCGCTGGCGATCGGCATCATTCTGGCGCGTACCCTGCTGCAACACCGCCGCAGCCGCTGGCAGCAGTCGCCCTACCTGTTGACCGCCAACACGCCACTGGAAGAAGGCAATACGGTGGAAGACGATGAAGACGATGCGCCGGAGAAAAAACAGGAAGCGCCTAAGCAGGGGTAATTCAGGCCAGGCGTTGAATGCGTTCGTGCCGTTTTCTTGTCCTTTCGGTGAATAGATTGCCCGTAACAACGGGATCCACATCCAATTGAAAGGTAAAGCGTTAGCCAAAAACGGCCATGCGGAGTGAATGGATTGACGGGCGGGCGCCATGACGACGCCCGCCGCGGTATTACGCTTTGTCGCCCAGCAGCACGGATTCCAGCGCGATAACGATCATTTCGTTAAAGGTGGTCTGGCGTTCCGCCGCCGTGGTCGCTTCGTGACGCAGGATGTGGTCGGACACGGTGCAGATGGTCAGCGCCTTACAGCCGAACTCTTCGTACAGCTCCGCCGCCACGCCGTAGATGCCGGCCGCTTCCATTTCCACACCCAGGATGCCGTACTTCTTCATCACCTGGAACATATCCGGATCCGGGGTGTAGAACAGATCGGCGGAGAAGATGTTGCCCACGCGCGCCGGGATGCCCTGCGCCGCCGCCGCGTCGACCGCGTTGCGCACCATGTCGAAGTCGGCGATCGCCGCGTAGTCGTTGTCCTTGAAGCGCAGACGGTTCACCTTGGAGTCGGTGCACGCGCCCATGCCGATCACCACGTCGCGCAGTTTGATATCGTCACGCACCGCGCCGCAGGAACCCACGCGAATGATCTTCTTCACGCCGAATTCGGCGATCAGCTCGCGCGCGTAGATAGAGCAGGACGGAATGCCCATGCCGTGGCCCATTACGGAGATGCGGCGGCCTTTGTAGGTGCCGGTGAAACCCAACATGCCGCGCACGTTGTTCACTTCCACCGCGCCTTCCAGGAAGGTTTCGGCAATGTATTTTGCGCGCAGCGGGTCGCCCGGCATCAGTACTACGTCAGCGAAGTCACCCATCTCAGCATTAATGTGCGGCGTAGCCATAATTTTCTTCCTTTAGAAATCTTATTTAATAAAAACGTCAAACGTCCAAGCCTTGAATTTCGAGTTGCAGCCAGGCAGCTGGCGGGGGATTCCCCAGGCGCTTACTTGAGTAAGCGACTGGGGTTCACGCGTGAAGCTAACAACGCTGCGGCTTGAAAGACAGGGCTTAGAACAGGGTCTTACCGTAATCCATCGGCGACAGGCCAAAGTAATTGGCGACGGTCTGGCCGATGTCGGCGAAGGTCTCGCGGTGGCCCAGCGAACCCGGTTTCACTTTCGGGCCGTAAACCAGCACCGGAATGTGCTCGCGGGTGTGGTCGGTGCCGCTCCAGGTCGGATCGCAGCCGTGGTCAGCGGTGAAGATGATGATGTCTTCGTCTTTCACCAGCTTCAGCAGTTCCGGCAGGCGGCGGTCGAACAGCTCCAGCGCGGCGGCGTAGCCCGCCACGTCGCGACGGTGACCGTAGGAGGAGTCGAAGTCCACGAAGTTGGTGAACACGATGGTGTTGTCGCCGGCCTTTTCCATTTCGATCAGGGTCGCGTCGAACAGCGCGTCGATGCCGGTCGCCTTCACCTTCTTGGTGATGCCGACGTTGGCGTAGATGTCGGCGATTTTACCGATCGACACCACTTCGCCGCCCTTCTCGTCCACCAGCTTTTTCAGCACGGTCGGCGCCGGCGGCTCTACCGCCAGATCGTGGCGGTTGCCGGTGCGCTGGAAGTGGCCCGGCTTGTCGCCGACGAACGGACGCGCGATCACGCGACCGATGTTGTAACCGCCTTCGGTCAGCTCTTCACGCGCGATTTCGCACAGCTCATACAGGCGCTCCAGGCCGAAGGTCTCTTCGTGACAGGCGATCTGGAATACCGAGTCGGCGGAGGTGTAGAAAATCGGCTTGCCGGTTTTCATGTGCTCTTCACCCAGCTGATCGAGGATCACGGTGCCGGATGAGTGGCAGTTGCCCAGGTAGCCCGGCAGATTGGCGCGCTCCACCAGCTTATCCAGCAGCGCCTGCGGGAAGCTGTTGTGCTCGTCCTTGAAGTAGCCCCAGTCGAACAGCACCGGCACGCCGGCGATTTCCCAGTGGCCCGACGGCGTGTCTTTACCGGAAGAGAGCTCGCTGGCGTAGCCGTAGGCGCCGATGATGTCGGCGTTGCGATCCAGCCCCTGCGGGAAGTTGCCGGTCGACTCTTCCGCCGCTTTGCCGAGGCCCAGACGGCTCAGGTTAGGCAGCGTCAGCGGGCCCTGACGGCCCACGTTGGCCTCACCGCGCGCGCAAACCTCGGCGATGTGGCCCAGGGTGTCGGAACCCTGATCGCCAAAACGTTCGGCGTCTTCGCTGGCGCCGATGCCGAAGGAGTCCAATACCATAATAAATGTGCGTTTCATCTGTGCTCTCCTGCGTGTTCTCACGCTATTGCGACCGCAAAACTGCAATCGCCCTTATTCTCTAAATTTATACCCAATGAATTTCAAGTTGTAGCTAGGCGGCTAGCGCGTGTATCCCAGGAGCTTACTCAAGTAAGTGACTGGGGTGCACGCGTGCAGCCAACAACGCTACGGCTTGAAAGACGAGGGTCATCACGCTTGAGTGATGCGCTTATACACCACCGGCGTCGCTTCCGGCGCCTTATCGCTCAGCGTCATTGCGCTGCGCACCGCATCGGCCGCCTGCTGCCAGCTCTCTTCATCGTTGGCGTGGATCATCGCCAGCGGCTGCTGGGAATCCGCCGTATCGCCCAGGCGCGCCATCTCGGTCAGGCCGACGCTGTAATCGATGGCGTCGCTCGCCCGACGGCGGCCGCCGCCCAACGACACCACCGCCATGCCCAGCGCACGGGTATCCATGGCGCTGATGATGCCCGGCTTTTCAGCATACACCGGCTTGCTCAGCGTTGCCGCCGGCAGATAGCTATCGTAGCGTTCGACGAAGTCTATTGGCCCCTGCTGCGCCGCCACCATGCGGCCAAACACCTCCGCCGCCTTGCCGTTATCCAGCACCGCCTGCAGCTTGGCGCGCGCGTCGGTCTCGTCTTTCGCCAGGCCGCCGGACAACAGCATCTCTACGCTCAGCGCCAGCGTCACTTCCAGCAGGCGCGGGTTGCGGTATTCGCCGGTCAGGAAGCGCACCGCTTCGCGCACTTCCACCGCGTTGCCGGCGCTGGAAGCCAGCACCTGATTCATATCGGTCAGCAGCGCGGTGGTCTTGCAGCCCGCGCCGTTGGCCACGCCGACGATCGCCTGCGCCAAATCTTGCGACAGGGCATAGGTCGGCATAAAGGCGCCGGAGCCGACTTTCACGTCCATCACCAGCGCATCCAACCCTTCCGCCAGCTTCTTGGCCAGAATGGAGGCGGTGATCAGCGGGATAGAATCCACGGTGGCGGTGATATCGCGGGTGGCGTAAAAACGCTTGTCCGCCGGCGCCAGCGAGCTGGTCTGGCCGATGATCGCCACGCCGACGTCCTGAATGATTTTGCGGAAGGCGTTATCGTCCGGGAAAATATTGAAGCCCGGAATGGCTTCCAGTTTGTCCAGCGTGCCGCCGGTATGCCCCAGGCCGCGGCCGGAGATCATCGGCACATAGCCGCCGCAGGCCGCCACCATCGGGCCGAGCATCAGCGAAGTCACGTCGCCCACGCCGCCGGTCGAGTGCTTGTCGACGATCGGGCCGTTCAGCGCCAAACTCTTCCAGTCCAGCACGGTGCCGGAATCGCGCATCGCCATGGTGAGCGCCACGCGCTCCGGCATGCTCATGTCATGGAAATAAATGGTCATCGCCAGCGCGGCGATCTGCCCTTCCGACACCACATTGTCGCGAATGCCGTTGATGAAAAAGCGGATTTCCGCTTCGCTTAACGGCTGGCCGTCGCGTTTTTTACGAATAATTTCTTGAGCCAGGAACAAGGCATCCCCCTGTGTCGCCGAGAGTCGGTGCAGACGGGCGCGCCTGGCGCCCGCCAACGATATCGATCAGTAGCCGCCGCCGGCGGTCTGGGTTTGGTGGCCCAGCGCGGCCAGCAAGCTGGCCAGCAGGCTGGAAGCGCCAAAGCGGAAATGCCGCGCGTCGGCCCACCCTTCGCCCAGAATACGATCGGCAAGTTGCAGATAATGCAGCGCGTCTTCCGCGGTGCGCACGCCGCCGGCCGGCTTGAAGCCCACCGTCTTCGCCACGCCCATATCGCGGATCACCGACATCATCAGCTCGGCGCTCTCCAGGGTGGCGTTGACCGGCACCTTGCCGGTGGAGGTCTTGATAAAGTCGGCGCCGGCCTTGATGGCGATCTCGGACGCCTTGCGGATCAGATCGGCCTGCTTCAGCTCACCGGTTTCGATGATCACTTTCAGCAGCACGTTGGCCGCCTGGCAAGCCTGTTTGCACTGTTTCACCAGCTCGAAACCGACCTGTTCGTTGCCGGCGATCAGCGCGCGGTAAGGGAACACCACGTCCACTTCATCCGCCCCATAGGCGATGGCCGCGCGGGTTTCCGCCAGCGCGATGTCGATATCGTCGTTGCCATGCGGGAAGTTGGTCACGGTGGCGATACGGATGTCCGGCGTGCCTTGCTCGCGCAGCGCCTTACGCGCCACCGGGATAAAACGCGGGTAGATGCAGATGGCCGCCGTGTGGCCGGCCGGGCTGTTGGCCTGACGACAGAGGGCGATCACTTTCTCGTCGGTGTCATCATCGTTCAGCGTGGTTAAATCCATCAAGTTCAGCGCACGTTGCGCTGCTGCGGTTAATTCGGTCATAAAACTCTCCAACTGAGTACCTGGGTGTTGGCGAGCGGACTTGGTTCCATGAAGATAGCGCAGGGGAACGGCGTTCCCGCGGCGGCAACTGAGATCCTTCTCACCGCACATGGCCACCCGCATTGCGGCCGGCCAGTAATAGCTATTTGAACACGAATGCCGGGGGCGATTCGCGTTCATCGTCACACTATATGAAATAGCACTGTAACAGACCGGAATTATATGTGAAGAACATCACAAAATAACGCGATATCGTTCACAAATTCGCTAAAGAAGCGGCTGAAGATCGCGGGTGCGGCGAACACCCGCGTTGCTTAGAGTATAGGCGGAGTCCCGCGATCGGTCGCGCCGGCGCGGGCTCAGCGAGGGCTTACAGCGCCAGGAAGAAACCGGCGATGGTGGCGCTCATCAGATTGGACAGCGTGCCCGCCGCCACGGCCTTCAGACCGAAACGCGCGATGTCATGGCGACGGTTGGGCGCCATGCTGCCCAAACCGCCCAGCAGGATCGCCACCGAGGAGAGGTTGGCAAAACCGCACAGCGCAAAGGAGATGATCGCCTTGGTGTGCGTTGACAGCACCTGCAGGCCTTCCGCCGCCACCACATCGTCCGGGCGCAGATAGGCGCCGAAGTTCATATAGGCGACAAACTCGTTGACGATGATCTTCTGGCCGATAAACGAACCGGCGGTCATCGCTTCACTCCACGGCACGCCAATCAGGAAGGCGATCGGCGAGAACACCCAGCCGAGGATCAGCTCGAGCGACAGCTGCGGGTAATCGAACCAGCCGCCGATGCCGCCGAGAATGCCGTTGAGCAAGGCGATCAGTGCGATAAACGCCAGCAGCATCGCGCCGACGTTCAGCGCCAGCTGCATGCCGGAAGCCGCGCCGGAAGCCGCCGCGTCGATCACGTTGGCAGGACGATCCTCTTCGGCGATCAGCTTCATCGCATCGTCTTTATCGTGGGTCTGCTCGGTTTCCGGCACCATCAGCTTGGCGAACAGCAGCCCGCCCGGCGCGGCCATGAAGGACGCGGCGATCAGGTATTCCAGCGGCACGCCCATCTGCGCGTATCCCGCCAGCACCGAACCGGCCACCGAAGCCAGGCCGCCGCACATCACGGCGAACAGTTCTGACTGGCTCATGGTGGCGATATACGGACGCACCACCAGCGGCGCTTCGGTCTGGCCGACGAAAATGTTGGCGGTCGCCGACAGCGATTCGGTGCGCGAAGTGCCCAGCAACTTGTGCAGGCCGCCGCCCAACACGCGGATCACCAACTGCATGATGCCGAGGTAGTACAGCACCGCAATCAGCGAGGAGAAGAACACGATCACCGGCAGGACGCGCAGCGCGAACACGAAGCCGCCGCCGCCGAACACCTCAAACATCTTGTCGGACACCAGCCCACCGAAGATGAACGAAATGCCCTGATTGCCGTAAGCGATAACGTTTGCCACGCCGTTAGACATACTGCCGAGGATGCTGCGGCCCAGCGGCACGTACAGCACCAGCGCGCCGATACCGACCTGAATGATGAACGCCCACACCACGGTGCGCAGTTTGATGGCCCGACGGTTGCTGGAGAGCAGCACCGCAATGGCGATCAGCACCGCCATCCCGACCAGACTCATGATGAGTTGCATGCAAAGTTTCCCTGTTGCAAAAAATAAAATACATCCCTGCTCATGAAGAGAGGTCTGCTATTGGAGTGTTTCGGGGGGGATTATACTGAGCGAGGTCACCCTCGCACCGATTTATGTCACAAATGTATACAACGAGACGCAAATGAAAATCTTATAACGTGACGCAAGTCACGTTATGCAGACCTCAATTCGGCATGGCGAACAGCGCTTGGGTATTGCGTTGCAGGTGGGCGGCTATCTCGTCGGCCGGTTCCGGCCGCAGTTCGCACAGCGCGTGAAACACCTCGGCGGCGCGCTCGGGGCGGTTCGGCTGCCCCTGATAGCCGGCCAGCGGCATGTCCGGCGCATCGGTCTCCAGCAGCAGCGCCTCAAGCGGCAGTTGCGCCATCACGGCGCGCGTTTTCTGCGCCCGCTCATAGGTGATGGTGCCGCCCACGCCGATGTAATAGCCGAGGCGGATAAACGCCTGCGCCTGCGACAAGCTGCCGGCAAAGCCGTGCACCACGCCGCGGCGCGGCAGCTGCATGCGCCGCAGCGCGGCGGCCAGCTGGTCGTGGGTGCGGCGCGAATGCAGGATCACCGGCAGGTCATGCTGTTTCGCCAGCTTCAGTTGGGCCAGCAGCACGCTTTGCTGCCGCTCGAACTGTGGGTTATCCATATACAGATCGAGCCCGATCTCCCCCACCGCCACCAGCTTGTGCGGCCGTTCGGCCAGCAGCGCCGCCAACTGTTCCAACTGCGGCTCATGATGCTGCGCGATATACAGCGGGTGCAGCCCCAGTGCGGCGAACAACGGCGCATGCTCCTGCGCCAGCCGCAACACCCGCGCGAAGCGATCGGCGGTGACCGTCGGGACGATGATGCGCTTTACGCCGGCGCTTGCCGCCCGCGCCAGGCTCTCGGCCTCATGCCCGGTAAAGGGCGGGAAATCGAAATGGCAGTGGGTGTCGGTAAAGGCGTAACTCACAGCGCGCCCCCTTCACCCGGCGGCAGATCGCCCGGCAGGATGATTTTCGGCGCCGCCACCGCGGCCTCCGGCTGCGCCGCCCGCTCGGTGGGCATGGCGATGTCGGTCACGATCGGCGAAGGCATTCTGACGTTCTCCGGCTGGATCAGGCGGCGCGACAACGCTTTTCGCACCTTCATGCCGTCGGGCTCCTGCTGCGCCATCCACTGGCCGACGGTGGCCAGGAAGTAGCGGCCGCAGCGGCGCCCCAGGTGATAATCCTGATTGAGCGCCCCCAATCGGCTGCCCAGCGCATTGCTGGCCAGCGGCTTCGGCGGGAAGATCTCGAAGATGCGCAGCTTGCCCGGCGGCTTTTCGATAAAGCGCTGGATGCGGTGATAGCTTTGCTCGTGATGCTGCAGGATGCGCACCATCTGCTGCAGGCTGCTGTCGCTCAGCCAATGCTCCATGCGCTTCATCCACTGTGGGGTGTAGTACATTTGCGAAGGCACGGTGCGGATCACCACGATGGTGTCGGCGCCGCGGCGATAGGCCTCTTCCACCGGGATCGCATCGCTGATGCCGCCGTCCTGATAGCTGACGCCGTCCAACTCCACGCCCTGACGGTAGAAGCCGGGAATGGCGCTGGACGCCTTGATGGCCGGCAGCCAGCGTTCGCGCTGCGCCGGCAGATAGGTCGGCTCGAAATCGTCGCTGCGGCAGGCGCACAGCAGGAATTCGCGCCCGTCGGTAAAATGCTGTTCCGCCACGTCCATCGCCAGCGGCATCTGCGCCGCCGCCGTATCAACCAGCCAATCGAGATCGATCAGATGCCCGCCGCGCACGAAGCGCAGCGGATTGAAGAACTGTGCCGAAGTGGTGTAACGGGTGATCACCGACGCGCGTAGCCCATCTGCCCGCAGATATAGGCAGACAGATTCTGAGCGCCGGCCGATGTGCCGATCAGCAGATCGAAAGGGTTAAAGCCCGCGCGCTGAAACTCGTCCAGCACGCCGGCGGTGAAAATGCCGCGCTGGCCGCCGCCTTCGCAGACCAACGCCATTTTTCCTGGTCGAAAAGGTTTAGACGCCAGCGGTTCTATATTGCCGAGCGTGATGGGTATTCTGTATCCCAACTTGGCATCCTCAGTGAGACGTTTTCTCAGAGGATACCGCGTCTCGCTCTCTTCCGTAATCCTCTTGCAGCACGCCGACGAGGAAATCATTGCTGCCGGCCAACCAGGCACCATCGCTGCCGGACCATTCGGCCCAAGCCTGCCATACCTGACCTTTCAGCTGTTTCCAGCGCCCGACGATGATGTCGCTGTTCATGGCCGGCCCTCCCCGACGTGAGAAAAGGAATTAAGCTTTGTTACAGTTTGCAGGAAAATGCCGGCCGGCTAAGGGCGCCGACGGCCGGTGAACAGACTGACCAGGAACAGGATGATGCCGACAACGAACACGACTTTGGCGGCCCAGGCGGCGGTGCCCGCCAGCGAACCGAACCCCAGTGCCGCAGCGATAAGCGCGATGACTAAAAAGATAATGCCCCAACGAAACATAAGCTTCTCCTTACCATTGTGAAAAAATTCGCTGCCGTCTACCGCCCCGACAACGGGACATCGACGGCAAATCAGTTTCTTTTTTTGGTGGTACACGTCGGGCCGCCTTGACGGCCCGACAGATGCGGCTTGTTGTTACTTGTTACGGGCGCCTGGCGGGATTACTGCTTGACCACCAGGTCGTTTTTCACGCTTTTCACGCCGTCGATAGCCTTGGCGATGCTTTCGGCACGCTCAGACTGCGCCTGCGTTTTCACTTCACCGGAAAGCTGCACCACGCCATCGGTGGTTTCCACTTTCACATTGCGCGACGGCACGATGTCATCGGCCAGCAGCTTGGCTTTCAGCTCGCTGGTGGTGGCGGTGTCGCCGGCATACGATTTGATCGACTGGTTGGCTTCATCTTTCACGTGCAGCTTGTCGCTGACGGTTTTGACGCCTTCCACCTTGCCGGCAACCGCAACCGCATGCTCCGCCTGCGCCTGGCTGCCGACAAACCCGCTCAGGATCACGGTGCCTTTTTCGGTTTTCACCGAAATGTCAGTGCTTTTGATGCTCTTATCGTCCACCAATGCACTTTTAACTTTAGCCGTTATCGCGCTGTCATCCATGTAACCGTCAACTTTTTTCATGGAGCTATCGATTTTGGCACCGGCACTGTCCGCGGCGTTAGACGCCTTGTTGAGCAGACTGTCTTCGGCCAGCGCAGTGCCGCTCACCAAAGCAGAACCCAAAACAACAGCCATCAGCGAGTGTGCAAATTTGGTCTTTTTCATCGATCTCTTCCTTTTGTTGGGGGCCCCAGCGCCAGAGCGCCGGAACCCTTCAGCCGCCTTCACGCGGCCTCTCGGTAAATACTTCATCATCGCTATACGATTAAGCGTTCACGACAGGAATATTGCAACCGCCGTGCCAACTCCATAAACACCTTAAAAATCAAACAAAAAGAGCGTTAAGTCGGATTTTTAATCAAAAAACTGTCGCCTATTGACGACAGACCAAGTGACACGAAACGGTAAAACAGTCATCTCATTGATATTTAAGGAAACAGACTGTCTCCTATCGGCAACACATCAGAATAACTCACCAAACAATCAGCGTATTACAGTGATTTACTCTCAAGCAATGTGCGGACATCTCGTTAAAGATAGACCATGCGGCGGAAAACGCAGGCCAATCGCGTCTCGCCTGGGCGACATCGATTCGCAGGATAAAATATGAGGAAGATTTATTAATTAGCGGAGTGAGAATACGGGGAATGGGCAGGGCGCACCGGGCGCCCTGCCGATGTATCAGTGTTCGCGGGTCTTGCGGAAGGTCACGTCAGGATAGCGTTCCTGCGTCAGGTTGAGGTTCACCATGGTCGGCGCGATGTAGGACAGGTTGTCCCCACCGTCCAACGCCAGGTTGATCTCGTTCTTGCGCTTGAACTCTTCGAACTTCTTCACGTCGTCGCACTCGACCCAGCGCGCCGTCGACACGTTGACCGACTCATACAGCGCTTCCACGTTGTACTCGCTCTTCAAACGCGCCACGACCACGTCGAACTGCAGCACGCCGACCGCGCCGACGATCAAATCGTTGTTGGCGATCGGGCGGAACACCTGCACCGCGCCCTCTTCCGACAGCTGCACCAGCCCCTTCAGCAGCTGTTTCTGCTTCAGCGGATCGCGCAGGCGAATGCGGCGGAACAGTTCAGGCGCGAAGTTCGGGATGCCGGTGAACTTCATGTCTTCACCCTGAGTGAAGGTATCGCCGATCTGGATGGTGCCATGGTTGTGCAGACCGATGATGTCGCCCGGATAGGCTTCTTCCACGTGCGAACGGTCGCCGGCCATAAAGGTCAGCGCGTCGGAGATCACCACGTCTTTGCCGGTGCGCACCTGACGCAGCTTCATGCCCTTCTCGTAACGGCCGGACACCACGCGCATAAAGGCCACGCGGTCGCGGTGCTTCGGATCCATGTTGGCCTGGATCTTGAACACAAAGCCGGTGAATTTCTCTTCCGCCGCCGTCACTTCACGGGTGTCGGTTTTGCGCGGCATCGGCGCCGGCGCCCAGGCCACCAGGCCGTCCAGCATATGATCCACGCCGAAGTTGCCGAGTGCGGTACCGAAGAACACCGGGGTCAGCTCGCCGCTCAGGAACGCCGCCTGATCGAACTCGTGGGAAGCGCCCTGCACCAGCTCCAGCTCATCGCGCAGCTGCGCCGCCAGATCTTCGCCTACGGCGACATCCAGCTCCGGGTTGTTCAGGCCTTTGACGATGCGCACTTCCTGAATGGTGTGGCCTTTACCGGTCTGGTACAGGTAGGTTTCATCCTTGTACAGGTGGTAAACGCCTTTAAACAGCTTGCCGCAGCCGATCGGCCAGGTGATAGGCGAACAGGCGATTTTCAGTTCGCGCTCGACTTCGTCCATCACTTCCATCGGATCGCGGATGTCGCGGTCCAGCTTGTTCATGAAGGTCAGGATCGGCGTGTCGCGCAGACGGGTGACTTCCATCAGCTTGCGGGTGCGATCCTCAACGCCCTTGGCGGCGTCGATCACCATCAGACAGCAGTCCACGGCGGTCAGGGTGCGATACGTATCTTCGGAGAAGTCCTCGTGCCCCGGGGTATCCAGCAGGTTGACCAGGCTGTCGCGATACGGGAACTGCATCACCGAGGTGGTGATCGAGATCCCACGCTGCTTTTCCATTTCCATCCAGTCGGATTTGGCGTGCTGGCTGGAGCCGCGGCCTTTTACCGTACCGGCGGTCTGGATCGCCTGTCCGAACAGCAGCACTTTTTCGGTAATGGTGGTTTTACCGGCATCGGGGTGCGAGATGATGGCGAAAGTTCTTCTTTTGGAGACTTCGCGGGCAAATTCACTAGGAGACATGGTTTTCAGGTTCTACGGTTAGTCCGCCCTGCGACATCATCAGAACGCGCCGATCGCGGCGCCGGGCAAAGCGGTGAATAAAAGATAACAGCCGGGCATTTTCGCCGATTTGCCAACCGGTGACAATCAATGGATCCGATTTCCCGCTAACGCAGGCGGAAATCGGGAGACAAAGCGGCCCAATGCCGACGTAATACCGATTTGTGATCGCCCGCCATCGGCAGGTCTGCCAATAATGTCGGCCACAAATTTCGCGCCTTTTCGATGGCATCCACAAGGTGCACCCGTATCGCAGGCCAGGGAATATCGACCCGCTCAGCCCAACGCTCGAAGGTTTGCATTGAGATCCTATCCCAGCGCTTTTCCTTCGCCATATTGAGCGCAGCCTCAGACTCACCAGGAATATAAGCCAACGTAGTGACGATGTCATAAGCGGGAGAAAGCCGGACATCAGTCTGATGCGGATAGATCATGGACCAATTTTTTACGTGCGCATCGCCATTGGCGAGCAAAATATTCGCCAACAAGCGGCGCGCCATTTGCTGCACATCCGCTAAAGATTCACTGCCATACTCATAGAGATAAGCCGCTATCTGATCGTAATTTTTGCCGCGGTATTTATCGTGCGCGTAAATCTCGAATATCTGGGCAAAATCTTCTGCATGCACTCGCCCGCTTTCGCTGCGGTCAAAACGACGGATGGCATAAGCATAAGGTTCATCCGCCAAGCGAATATCAGGCAAGTGTTCAAGTCGTGTCAGTTCAACCAGCTCAATATCAGGAATATCCACGCCGATGGCTTGCGCCAAACGCATTGCCGTATATTCATTTTCAGGGAGATGGCGATGAACCGTTGAAGGCGTTTTAATGATCCAGCTATCAGCGCCCACCTGAGAAGAAATGTTGAAGCGGCCCTCTTTGCGCACAGAGGAAAATTTCATTTGTACTCCTGCCAGAGAAAACTTTTGCGCCGCCATCCCCACATCAATTTGCACGGCTTCCAACTCGCCGCGCGACGTTAGCGCCCAGGCGGGTATGTCACTGGCGGCCAGCGGCCGTGCTTCAAGCGCTCCCGGCAAGTTTCCCCCGGCCCAAGCAATTAAAGGAAACTCCTCATTCACGTGGGTTTTCAACGACTGGGCCACCCAAGCGCGCAGTGTACCTTCGGGTAACAAATTGGATAAGACGGGCGGCAGACGCTGCGATGACTGTAAAACTTGCTCAAGATACCCCGTGTGCGCCTTCTGCCTGAGCGTAAACAAAGGACGAACACGCTCCGGCAAAGCAAGGTAGTGTGGATCAAACGTCAGGATGTTTCTGCCGCCGCTGTAATGCGCCAGCACGCCAACACGCACGCCATGCAATATCAAGGCTAATGCCTGTACCGATTCAACCTGTCGCAGCCCTTTCATCAGCTAGTCCTCGAGATCTCTCAGTTTTTTTTCAAAATCCTGCGGCTTATCGACTTCCGGTGCGCGACTCACTTCCTGTTGCAGCAGGCACTCCACATCACGGGCAGACTTTTTCGGCACGATGACATATTCCAAATTCATCGCCGCCAATATTCGTAGCAACGTGCTTACCCGCATATCGCTACCCGATTCAATACGCTGATATTGCTGTTGGGTCATGCCAATCTTCATTAAAAAGTCTTTTTGACTCCAGCCCAACTCACTGCGTTTTTCTTTCAGCAACGCTGATATTTCAGATAATTTTCTCATCCGCGCCTCCAAACAACGCATTGATTGTTTCACCAGCAATAAACAACAAATTAGTTGTCGAAACAGTGAAAAACAACTTTTTTGATGTAAATTAATGAAGAAACAACTTTTTAGTTGTAAAAGGGAATGAAAACAATGAACAGGATGTTTTAGATTACCCCAGCGGCAACGCCATCACGATCGCGTCTTCGCGGCCGTGGGCGCTCGGGTAATAATTACGACGCACGGTGACTTCGTTGAAACCGAGATCTTCATACAGCGCGATCGCCGCCTGGTTGGAGGCGCGGACTTCCAGCCACAGCGTAACCACGCCGCGGCTCTCCAGCTGTTCGATCAACGCGTTGAGCAGCAGGCGGCCAAAGCCCCGGCGCTGGTGCTGCGGATGAATGGCGATGTTGAACAGCGTGGCTTCGTCCAGCACGATCTGCGTGATGGCGAACCCCGCCATCTCCCCATCGGCGCTCAGCTTCAGGTTAAGGTAGCGATCGCCCTGATTGCTGGCAAAGGTGGTTTCCGTCCAGGGGAAAGCGTGGCTGGCTTGCTCAATGTTGAAGGCCGTGGCCAGGTCGGCCGCCGTCAGGGTAGAAATCGTGTTCATGATGACAAATCTGCTGCCAGAGGGCGCGTTTGGCCCCCGCGTCTTGGGAAAGCTCGGCCAGCGCCGGGCTGTGTAGCTGCGCGCCGGCGACCGCGAGCGGTTCCGTCACGCCCAGCCGCCAACTGTTACATGCGGTCTCTTCAGGCAGCATCGCCACCTGTTCCGGCGTCAGGCTGTAGGTTTGCGCCGGCGTCAGCCCCAGGCTGCGCAGCACGTCGCAAAACAGCGGATCGTCGGGCGCCGGCAGCGTCTGCGCCACCACCAGCAGGCGCGTCTCGGGCGGCAGACTGACCGCCACTTCGCCCTGCAACACGCCCGGGCGGCGCAATGTCCACTGCGTAATACCCAGTTGTTGTAACAGCCAGTCGCGTTTTGATGCCATGCCGATTCCTACCCGTTGTGGTGCGCCATGCCTGCCATGCGCCGCGCTATGCTAACAAACCCGCGCAGCCCGCGCCAACAAACCCGTCGAACATATCGCCACAAAGCTCTATAATCCCCGGTCTCATTTCCAGGAGCCAATATCTGATGTCTGCATTAACCCCCGCCAGTGAAGTCATGCTGCGCCACAGTGATGAATTTATCGAACGCCGCGTGCTGTTTGCCGGCGACCTGCAGGACAGCCTGCCGGCCCAATTCGAGGCCGCGGACGTGCGCGTCCACACTCAGCAATACCATCACTGGCAGTTACTGAACCGGACGATGGGCGATAACGTGCAGTTCGGTTTGACCGTCGATCCCGCTTTCGTCGCCGACTGCGACACGCTGGTTTACTACTGGCCGAAGAGCAAGCAGGAAGCGCAATTCCAGCTGTGCAACATCCTGGCGCTGCTGCCGGTGGGCGCAGACGTGTTCGTGGTCGGTGAAAACCGCAGCGGCGTGCGCAGCGCCGAGCCAACGCTGGAAGGCCACGTCACGCTGGTGAAAATCGACAGCGCGCGCCGCTGCGGCCTGTATCACGGCCGCCTGGACGCGCAGACCGAGTTCGACCTGAACGACTGGTGGGACAGCTATCAGCTGCACGATCTGGAAGTGAAAACGCTGCCGGGCGTGTTCAGCCGCGACGGTCTGGACGTCGGCAGCTCGCTGCTGCTGTCGACGCTGGAAAAACACATGAAAGGCAAGGTGCTGGACATCGGCTGCGGCGCCGGCGTCATGGCCTCGGTAATGTCCAAGCTGTCGCCGAAAGTCAAATTGACCCTCAGCGACGTCAACGCCGCCGCGGTGGAATCCAGCCGCGCGACGCTGGCCGCCAACGGCATCGAAGGGGAAGTGATCGTCAGCAACGTTTACTCCGACATCACCGGCCGTTTCGACATGATCATCTCCAACCCGCCGTTCCACGACGGGCTGCAGACCAGCCTGACCGCCGCCGAAACCCTGATCCGCGGCGCGGTGAAGCACCTGCCGATCGGCGGCCAACTGCGCATTGTCGCCAACGCCTTCCTGCCATACCCGGACATTCTGGACGCCACCTTCGGCAGCCACGAAGTGCTGGCGCAGAACGGCCGCTTCAAGGTGTACCAGGCGACCGTCGGCCGTCCGCCGCGCGCGCCGAAGAAGAAATAATTCGCCGTTGGCGGAAAACGACAGAGCGCGGCCTGCAGGCCGCGCTTTTTTTTAACCGTTGATGTAGGTCATCGACTCCGCGCCGTAGCGATCGCCGGCCGCCGCGCTCAGCGGGAACACCGCTTCAATCGCCGCCAGCTCAGCCGCGCTCAGCGTTATCTCCGCCGCCGCGACGTTCTCTTCCAGGTAACGACGGCGTTTGGTGCCGGGGATCGGCACGATGTGTTCCCCCTGCGCCAACACCCAGGCCAGCGCCAGCTGCGAAGGTTTAACGTCCTTCTGCGCCGCCAGCTCGCTCACCTTCTCCACCAGCGCCAGATTGCGGCTGAAGTTTTCCCCCTGGAAGCGCGGGTTGCTGCGGCGGAAGTCGTCCTCGGCCAGATCCTCCGGCCGCTGGATAGCGCCGGTGAGGAAACCGCGCCCTAACGGGCTGTAGGGTACAAAGCCGATGCCCAGGCGCTCACAGGCCGCCAGCACGCCCTGCTCGGCATCGCGGGTCCACAGCGAATACTCGGTCTGCAACGCCGTGATCGGATGCACCTTGTGCGCCCGCTCCAGCGTGGCGACCGACGCCTCGCTCAGGCCGATATGGCGGATCTTGCCTTCGCGGATCAGATCCGCCATCGTGCCGACGACGTCTTCGATCGGCACCTGCGGATCGACCCGATGCTGATAATAAAGATCGATCTCCTCCACGCCCAAGCGCCGCAGGCTGCCCTCGACAGAGCGCCGGATATACTCGGGGCGGCTGCTGACGCCGCGCGCCGAAGGATCCGCCGGATCGCGCAGGATGCCGAACTTGGTGGCCAGGAACACCTGTTGCCGTTTGCCTTTGATCGCTTCCCCCACCAGCTCTTCGTTGGTGTGCGGGCCATACATGTCGGCGGTGTCGAGCAGCGTGACGCCCAGCTCCAGCGCCCGGTGCAGCGTGGCGATGGCCTCCTGCCGATCGGCGCCGGTGGAGTAGAAGTCGCTCATGCCCATGCATCCCAGCCCCAGGGCGGAGACGACGGGACCGTGGGAACCCAGTTTACGTTGTTGCATTGTGCTGCCCTCATGCGGTGAATGGATAACGCAGCAAAGTCTGGTTGTTTACGCGACAAAGATAAATAATTCAGATTGCACATCACTGTTCAAAAATCACCAACAATCCGGAGTGGACATGGATCAGGTTCAAGCCATGCGCATTTTTACCCGCATCGTCGAACTGGGCAGCTTCAGCCGGGCGGCCGAACGCCTGCAGCTGCCGCGCGCCACGGTCAGCAACGCGCTGAAACGGCTGGAACAGCGGCTGGGCGTACGCCTGCTGATCCGCACCACCCGCCAGGTGCAGGTGACCAGCGAAGGCAGTCTCTACTATCAACGCTGCGTGCAGTTGCTGGGCGCGCTGGAGGAGGCGGACACGCTGTTCAGTCACCATAAGCTGCAGCCGTCCGGCAAAGTGCGCATCGATATGCCCCATTCGCTGGCGCGCGAGGTCGTCATTCCGGCGCTGGACGACTTCTACCGGCGCTATCCCAACATCACGCTGGCGCTGGGCGCCAACGACACCCACGTCGATCTGCTGCGCGAAGGCGTGGACTGCGTGCTGCGCGCCTGGGAAACCGAAGACGACAGCCTGGTGGCGCGGCGCATCGCCCAGTTGCCGCAGGTCACCTGCGCTTCCCCCGCTTACCTGCAGGCCCACGGTACGCCGCTCGACATCGATAGCCTGACGCCGCACCGCGCGGTGGGGTATTTTTCGCTGGCCAGCAACCGCGATTACCCGCTGGAGTTTTGCCGCGGCGGCAAGCTGGAACTGCGCGAACTGCCCGCCCGGCTGAGCGTCAGCGGCGCCGACGCCTATATCGCCGGCGCGCGCGCCGGCATGGGATTGATACAGGCGGCGCGCTATTCGCTTGCCCCTTGGCTGGAACAGGGCGAACTGGTGGAAGTGCTGGCGGAAACGCCGCCTCCGCCGATGCCGATTTACATCATGTATCCGCCCGGCCGTTTCCTGGCGCCGCGGGTCAGAGTGTTGATTGATTGGCTGATTTGGCTGTTTGACCAGCAGAAAAGCGGCGATATGGCTGTTTTTCCAGCAAACGCCCGCAAAGCGGGGAAATAACTGTTGACGTGTCCGCCAAAATCTCTAGAATTCGCCTCCGTGGTAACGTTACTCCGGTAATGTTTCTGGTACGCGAAGGTGGCGGAATTGGTAGACGCGCTAGCTTCAGGTGTTAGTGTCCTTACGGACGTGAGGGTTCAAGTCCCTCTCTTCGCACCAAATAACCACATGATTTATATTGCACTCAGCATCGATGCGAAGGTGGCGGAATTGGTAGACGCGCTAGCTTCAGGTGTTAGTGTCCTTACGGACGTGAGGGTTCAAGTCCCTCTCTTCGCACCAATTGATGATCTCCCCGGCAGTATCCTCGAAAAAATCCCAACGCATTGATGAATCACACGCTTAAGCGTGGTTTTGCCGTTTCCGGCGTTTCACCCGAAGCTGAAGTTCAGGCTGACAGCCGCCAGGCCGCCCGCCAGCGCCATACAGGAAGGCAGCAGCAGATAGTGGCGCAGCCGGCTGTTGAACAACATGACCAGCGTGGCCAACATCGCTATCACGATCAGGGTGCGCAACTGCACCATATCCAGGTCGATCAAGGCCAGCAGCGGCATCAGCGCACAAGGCAGCAAAACGCCCCAGGCGCTGGCCAGGCGATCCCCGAGGCACCAACTGACGCCCCACAGCCCGCACGCGGCAATCATGGCGGTGAGCATGACAACCCCCCTTCAAGTGATAATGATAACCAATATCATATAACACTTTTTTGGCCGCCGCATCATTTTCACTGCGCTGACCAAACCCAGATGACACCAGCATGAAAAAATGATAATTTGACATAAGAAAATTCCTAGTCCTGTTTGCATGATAATAATCACAATACTCAACCATGCAATTCAAGTGGATATTCGCGCCAAAGGAATGCTTCTCAACCTTAATTATTCGACAGAACGACTTTGCAAAGAGTGACCTCCGTATGAACGCCCGTTCTTATCAGGAATTACTGAACAGCAAGCAGCGCCTGGCATTATTTCTTTTTCTGATAATGAATGCCGCCTCTTCCGTATTTACATTACTGTTCCCTTTTAGGGATACGCCCGCATTTACCCTACCTTTATTATGTATACCGCTATTTTGTCTGGTAGCCGCGCTATTGTCCCTGCAAACGCCACGCAAATACTTGTGCAAACTCAACCTGTTCGCCGGCGTGCTCGGCCTGCTCTGGGCCGCACATATTTACGTTAAAAGTCAATATTGCCTACCGAATAACCAAGATTTTTTATTAATTAGTTTGTTTAGCATCTTTTTTATCAGCGCTATTTCCCTGACGGACAACTTTACCGCCTTTTGTTTACACGCCGTGCCTTCCGCAATGGTGATCCTGGCTTTAGACGGCATGCATAATACCCTGCGGATATTATTCACCACGCTATTACCTATTATCGCTTTCTCCATCCACCACCTGATGTTGAAACGCAGTGAAATCTTTACTCACGCGCTGGTGGCCAACCTGTATAACGAGCGCGATAAATTCAATAATTTGAGCATGATCGATCCTCTGACCGGCCTTTATAACCGGCGCGGGCTGGAGAATAAGATCACGATGCTGCTGGAACCGCAAACCGGCCATCATTACGTGCTGTTGCTGGATATCGACCACTTCAAGGTCTATAACGACAGCTACGGCCACGCCATGGGCGATCGGGCATTGGTGCAGGTGGCGGTCGCCATCCGCGATGCGGTGCGTTCGCGCGACATCGTGGTGCGTTACGGCGGGGAAGAATTTTTGGTGCTGCTGACCAACGTGCACGAAGGCTACGCGGCGCAACTGGCCGAACGGGTGCGCCAGCGGGTGGCGGAGCTGAACATCCCGCACGGCGCCAGTCCGCAGCACAGCGGCACGCTGACGCTCAGCGCCGGCATCTCCGCGCTGGAAAAACTGGACATCGAATCGGCGATAGGTGCAGCCGACGCCGCGCTCTATCTGGCGAAGCACAGCGGACGCAACAATATTCAGCTGGCGCAAAACGTCGAGCCCGCTGCCGTTCACTCTTAAGCCGCCGTGGTAACGGCGCGGCGGCTGACATCAACACTTATACGGCTATACGGCGGTGGAACGCAGCCCGTTCAGCAACAGGTTCAAACTGGCCAAGGCTTGTTCCAGCCCCACGTCTTTTTCCGGATGATGGGCGACCCACAGCGCGGCATCCATCAGGCCGCCGTTGATTAAATGCGCCAGCGCTTCCGGATCGGCAACGGCGATACGCCGCTGCGCCATCAATACCTCCAATGCGCCCGTCATCCAGCTGATGCACGCCAGCTTGCTGGCCCGCAGATATTCAGCTCCCAGCACCGAAGGTGAATCACGCAACAGAATGCGTTGCGCTTGCGGCTCCGTCATCATGATCAGATAACTGCGGCAACGCGCCGCAAAAGCCTCCCAGTCATCCGCAGTACTCGCGGTTATCTCAGCCAGATGCGCATCCATCTCCGCGTCTATCGCCTGCACCACCGCCAGGAACAGCCCCTTTTTATCGCCAAAATGGTGATAGAGCGCGCCGCGCGTCAGGCCGGCCTGGGCGGTGAGATCATCCATCACCGTTTCGGCATACCCCACGTTGCCGAATTGCAGGCGGGCCGCCGCCACCAGCTTTTGTCGGGTTTCTTCAATCATTTCGGTACGCGCTTTACGTGCCATGGGTTCACTCCCGCCTCGTTATTGATGACGTTATAATTGACATACGCTATGTATGTCAATTAACGTAACATACGTGGCGTATGTCAATGATGGACATTGAGCGAATACCGAGCCGCAACATTCCGGAGCCCATTTTATGGCAAATCCTTATTTCAAACTGTTCACCGCCCCGGGCAGCAAGGCGTTTTCCTCTGCCGGGCTAATCGCGCGCCTGCCGGTCTCGATGACCGGCATCGGCATCATTACCATGCTCTCGCAGGTACGCGGCTCCTATTGGTTAGCGGGCGCGGTGGCGGCGACGTTCGCCTTTTCCATGGCGCTGCTCGCGCCGCAGATCGCGCGCGCAGCGGATCGCTTCGGCCAACGCCGAGTGCTGCCGTATGCCACCGGGACCAGCGCGATCGCCCTCTTGCTGCTGCTGATTTGCACTCGCTACCAGGCACCGGATTGGGCGCTGTTCGTCTTCGCCGCGCTCGCGGGCGGCATGCCCAGTATCTCCGCGATGGTCAGAGCTCGCTGGAGCGAAATTTATCGCGGCACGCCGCAGCTGCACACGGCATTTTCATTCGAGTCGGTGTTGGACGAAGTCGCCTTTATCATCGGCCCGCCGATCGCCGTGGGGCTCAGCGTTTCACTTTTCCCAGAAGCCGGCCCTCTGGTGGCCGCGCTGCTTCTGGTGGCGGGCGTCACGGCATTCGCCTTGCAAAAAAGCACACAGCCCCCGGTTTACACCCGCAACAGCGAGCGGCAGCGCGCCATCCTGGCTATGCCGTCAATGCAAATTCTGGTGCTGGCGCTGATCGCCCTGGGCACCATTGTCGGCACCGTGGACGTCATCAGCGTGGCCTTCGCCGAGCAGCAAGGCCAGCCGGCCGCCGCCAGCATCGTACTGTCGGTTTACGCGTTTGGCTCCTGCCTCGCCGGGCTGATTTTCGGCGCAATGAAGATCCCCGTCCCCTTGCCCCGCCTGTTCTTATACGCGGCGTTCGCCACCGCATTCACTACCCTGCCGCTGCTGTGGGTGCACAATGTCTTGACGCTGGCGGCGGCGATGTTTGTCGCCGGACTGTTTTTCGCGCCGACCATGATCATTGCCATGGGGCTGGTTGAAAACATCGTGCCCCCCGCCAGGCTGACGGAGGGATTGACCTGGATGGTCACCGGTCTGGGGATAGGCGTGGCGTTCGGCGCAGCCCTGGCGGGCCTGGCGATCGACGCTGCGGGGATAACGGCCGGCTTTGGCGTCACGCTCACGGCCGGCCTGGTCGTACTGCTGGTGGCGGCCGGCGGCTATCGCCTAATGCGGCGAACGCTGGCCTTGAAAGCGGCGTGAACCGCCTGCGCTAAACGGTTTCCCAAATCGCCTTGCCCTGCCAGCGCCGTTCGATCGCCGCCAGAAACAGTTTCACTTTGGGGGAGAGATGGCGTCGGCTGGGATAGACGGCGCAGATCGGCGGCCCCGGGCGACAATAGCGTTCCAGCACCGGCACCAGCGTGCCGGCCGCCATCTGTTCACCGACCAGAAACGCCCCTACCTGACACAGACCGGCCCCGGCGACGGCTGCATCCCGCAATGCCTCGACGTTGTTGAAACGCATCCGGCCGCGCACCGGCTGTTCGTGCAGTTGGCCGTTAACCCGATAGCGCCAGGGCGCCGGCAATCCCTGGTGGCTGAAGACCAGCGTCTCGTGATCGCCCAGCGCCTCCGGTGTCGCAGGCGTGCCGTAGCGCGCCAGATAGTCCGGCGCCGCGCAGGTGATCAGGCGGTGCGGCGCGAGCACCCGCCGCACCAGCCGACTGTCGTCGCTGCCGCCGACGCGGATCGCCACATCGATACCGTCGCGCACCAAATCGCTGTAATCGTCGGAGAAGCTGACGTCGGCGTCCACCTCCGGCCACTGCGCCAAAAATTCCCGCAGAATCGGCAAAATATGCAACCGCCCCAACGAGACCGGCACATCCAGCCGCAGCCGCCCGCGCGGGGTTTGCCGCCGCGTATTGAGCGCCGTTTCCGCCTCTTCGGCCTGCGACAGGATGCGCTGCGCATATTCGTAAAACACCGCGCCGTCTTCGGTCAGGCTGACGCTGCGCGTGGTGCGTTGCAGCAGCCGGGTCGCCAATCGCGCCTCCAATCGGTTCACGCATTTGCCCGCCGCCGATCGGGAGATGCCCAGTCTCTCGGCCGCCAGCGTGAAGCTGCAGGCGTCGGCGACGCGAATGAATACCAGCAGGTCGGTCAGGTTATCCAACGGCATAGACGGTAAATTAGCCACGCTTTGTCCCCAATGTTGCGCATTCAGGCCAGTTTATCAGCCATTTTGGCGCGGATACACTGAGGTTCGTCATCTGTTGGGAGAGTCATTATGAGTGCCTTACACGCCGACGGCGGCGCAAAAGCGTGGCTGGCGACCTTCGCGGTCGGCCTGTCCACCTTTACCGTCGTCACCGCAGAAATGCTGCCCGTCGGGCTGCTGACCCCGATCGTCAACACCCTGAACGCATCGATCGGCCGCGCCGGGCTGCTGATTTCCCTGCCGGCCCTGTTCGCCGCGCTGTTCGCCCCGCTGGTGGTGCTGGGCGCCCGGCGCACGGACCGCCGCAACCTGCTGGCGGGCTTTCTGCTGCTGCTGACAGCCGCTAACCTGCTGGCCGCCGCCGCCACCTCCCTGGCGCTGCTGTTCGCTGCGCGCATCCTGCTGGGCTTTTGCATCGGCGGTATCTGGGCCATCGCCGGCGGGCTGGCGGAACGCCTGGTGCCGCCGGCCTCCGTCGGATTGGCGCTGTCCATCATCTTCGGCGGCGTAGCGGCGGCCTCGGTATTCGGCGTGCCGCTCGGGGTATTCCTCGGCGAAGCGCTGGGCTGGCGCATGGCGTTTCTGGCGGTCGCCGTTCTGGCGGCGCTGACCCTGCTCCTGCTGGTGTGCGTGCTGCCGCCGCTGCCGGTCACGCAGGCGATCGGCTGGCGGTCGTTCACCGCGCAACGCGCGAATCGCCGGCTGCTGACCGGGCTGCTGCTGACGTTTCTGCTGGTCGCCGGCCACTTTATGGCTTACACCTTTGTCCGTCCGCTGCTGCAGACGGTCTCCGGCATCGAGAGCCGCTGGGTGGGGCCGCTGCTGTTCGCCTACGGCATCGCCGGCCTCGTCGGGAATTTTATCGCCGGCCAGGCCGCCGCCAAACGACTGCGCCGCACCCTGGCGCTGATCGCCCTCGGGCTGGCGCTCGCCGTCCTGCTGCTGCCGCTGCTGGGCCACACGCCGCTGAGCGGCGGCGCCTTCCTGCTGCTGTGGGGCATCGCCTACGGCGGCGTTTCCGTTGCGCTGATGGCGTGGATGCTCAAGGCGGCGCCCGATGCGGCCGAGGTCGCCTCTTCACTGTATATCGCGCTGTTTAACCTGGCGATTTCCTGCGGTTCGCTGGTGGGCGGGCTGGTGGTGGATGCCGGCGGCCTGACGATAAACGGCGCGCTGTCCAGCCTGGTGCTGCTGCTGGCGTTGGCCATCCTGATGGGGACCCGGCGGCAGATGCCGAAAACGGCGGCGAAAGCCGATTCGCCGCCGGGGTGAGTCAGGCGCGGCGCTGCCGCAGGCCGTAAACCAACACCACCGCGAAACACAGCAGCGGCAGCAGATAAGAGAGCGCGGTGCTGTAACGGTCGGCCAGCGCCCCCATAAAGTAAGGCATGATGGCGCCGCCGACGATCGCCATGATCATGAACGAGCTGGCGCGCTTGGTGTGCTTGCCCAGATTTTTCACCCCCAGGGCGAAAATGGTCGGGAACATGATCGACATAAAGAAGAACACCGCGATCAGCGCCACCACCGAGACGCCGTCGACGCTCAGCATTACCACACCGCACAGCGCAATGTTGATCAGCGCATAGACCGCCAGCAGCGTCGCCGGTTTGACCCGTCCCATCAGCCAGGTGCTGAAGAAACGTCCGACCATAAAGCAGATCATGGCGATCGACAGCAGGTAAGAGGCGCTCTGGTTAGACACCTCGCGCCAGTGCTCGGTGGCGTAGTTGATGAAGAACGCCCCCACGCCCACCTGCGCCGCCACGTAGAAAAACTGCGTGATGACCCCGCCGACGAAATGCGGATGCTGCCACAACCCCTGCGCTATCACGCCGTGCACCGGTTTTTCCTCTTCGCGGATCGCCGGCAGCCGGGTGCGGCTGAACAACAGCGCGATCAGCAGCACCAGCGCGGCGATCGCCACATAGGTCATCTTCACCGCGCTCTGATCGCCGCCGCCGACGGACTGGCCGGCGGAGAAGAACAGCGTGCCGCCGATCAGCGGGCCGATAAACTGCCCGAGGCCGTTGAACGACTGGGCCAGGTTGAGCCGCCGTTCGGCGCCCTGCGCGTCGCCCAACACCGTGGCGTACGGGTTGGCCGCCGTTTCCAGGCAGCCCAGGCCGCTGGCGATAACGAACAGCGCGAACAGGAATACGGCGAAGCTGTTGGCCGACGCCGCCGGCACGAACAGCAGCGCGCCCAGTGCGTACAGGCACAGCCCGACCAGAATGCCCGCCTTATAGCCCTTGCGATCCATGAAATAACCGGCGGGCAGCGCCACCAGGAAATAGGCGCCGAAGTACGCCGCCTGCAGCAGCCCCGACTGCGCCTTGGTGACGTGCAGCGTCTCCTGAAAATGTTTGTTTAATACGTCCAGCAGGCCATAGGACAGCCCCCACATGAAGAACAGGCTGGTGACCAGGATAAAGGCCCAGCGCAGATTGGCGGTCACGGGGACGCCCGGCTGCGCGGAGGCCGCACTTTTTTCAGCAAGCATGGTGATACCCTCGTATCGTCTGGCGATGATGATGTTGGCGTTATTGCTGTTGCAGAGAGAAAATCCGCGCCATTTCCACCCATTTTTCGCCCTGCGGCGTCCAGGGGGTGGCGGCCTGGTAGTGCCACATCAGCGCTTCCCATCGCTGCACTTCGGGGTTGTTCAGGCTGGCGGCGTCAAAACGCGCGGCGTCGAAATCGGCGCTGACCTCCACGATCATGAACAGCCGGGTGCCTAACCGGTAAATCTCCATGTCCAGAATGCCGTGCTCGCGCAAATGCGCGGCGATGCCCGGCCAAATGCGCTGATGATGCTGCTGGTACTCCGCAATCAGCGCCGGTGAGTCAATCAGATCGAGCGCCTGGCAGAAACGGCGCCGCCCTGCCGCCGCGCCGCTCACGTCAGCGCCCGATCGAGATGCAGGTAGCCGCCGTCCACCGACAGCCACTGTCCAGTGGTGTGTGATGACCGCGACGACAGCAGAAACGCCACGGTATCGGCGATCTCCTGCGGCGTGGTCATGCGCTGCCCGAGCGGAATGCGCGCGGTGATCTTCTCCATCTGCCGCTGCGGCTCGGCGAAGGTGTTGAGCCAGCGCTGGTACTGCGGGGTGATCACCTCCGCCGGCACCACCGCGTTCACCCGCACCCCATCATGGCGCAGCGACACCGCCCATTCGCGCGTCAGCGCCAGCACCGCGCCCTTGGCGGCGGTGTAGCCGCTGGTGCCCCCCTGCCCGCTGAGTGCGGTCTTGGAGGCGATGTTGACGATGGCGCCCCGGCTCTCCCGCAGCGCCGCCTGGCACAGGTGCGCCATCAGGTAGTAATGCACCAGATTCTTTTCCAGCGAGCCGACGAACGCTTCGCGCCCCGCCTCCAACCCGACGCCGTCGTTGACCCCGGCGTTGTTCACCAGCCCGTCAATGCGGCCGAAGGTCGCCAGCGTCTGGCTGACCGCCCGGCGGCAGGCCGCCTCGTCGCACAATTCGGTGAGGATCACCCCGGTGCGCGGCTGCAACCGCTGTAAATCGGCCAGCAGCGCCGCCTCCGGCGCGGCGTTGGTGACCAGCACCGGGATCGCCCCTTCCTCGGCCAGCACATGAGAAATCGCCGCGCCGATGCCGGCACCGCCGCCGGTGACCAGCACCACCTTATCTTGCAGATACAGATCCATAACCAGACTCCGTTAACCCGTAAATTCTCCAGGCGGTGTCGCCCCAAATCGCCGCCTGCTCGGCAGCCCCCAGCGTCGAGAGGGCCCGTTCACACAGTTGCACCACCTGGCGGTAGTCGCCGGCCAGCAGGCACACCGGCCAATCGGAGCCGAACATCAGCCGCTGCGGGCCGAACGCCTCCAGCGCGGCATCGAAGAACGGCAGCAGTTCTTCCGCGCGCCACCGGCCACCCGGCGCCTCGGTGATCAGCCCCGACAGCTTGCAGGCCACGTGCGGCAGCGCCGCCAACGGCCGGATTTGCTGCGCCCAGTGCCGCGCGCCGCGCGCGATGTCCGGCTTGCCGAGGTGATCCAGCACCAGCCTGTGTTGGTCGTGGTGGCCGGCAAACGCCGCCGCGGCCGCCAGATCCCGGTGCGTCACCAGGATCTCGTACACATACCCGGCGCGCTGCAGCGTTTGCATGCCGCGATCCACCTCCGGCCGCGCCAGCCAGGCCGCCGGATCCGCTTCGTCCTGCACCTGATGGCGCACCCCGCGCAGCGCGCTGTAAGGCCGCCAGGCCTCCAGACGCTGCGCCAGCTGCGGCGCGGCGATATCCAACCAGCCCACCACGCCGCATACGCCCTCGCTCTGCTCAGCCAGCGCCAGCAGGGCCAGCGTCTCGTCCTCGCTGGGGCGCGCCTGCACCGCCAGTGCGCCGTCGAAGCCGTGTTCCTGCAACAGCGGCCGCAGCCGGGGCGGATCGAAATCCTGTCGCAGCACGCGCATCCGCTCGTCGATCCACGGGTAGTGCTGCGGGTGGTAGCGCCAGTAGTGCTGGTGAGCGTCGATGCGCGGCATGCGATCCTCCCGCCTCACCCGCGGAACCGATACTGCTCGATCGACGACGGATGCATCTCGATCGAGTAACCGGGACGGCTCGGCGGCATGTAGGCCGCGCCGTTGATCACGCAGGGATCGACAAAGTGTTCATGCAAATGATCGACGTACTCGATCACCCGCCCTTCGTGGGTGCCGGCGATGCACAGGTAGTCGATCATCGACAGGTGCTGCACGTATTCGCACAGCCCGACGCCGCCGGCGTGCGGGCAGACCGGCAGCTGGTATTTGGCCGCCATCAGCATCACCGCCAGCACTTCGTTGACGCCGCCGAGACGGCAGGCGTCGATCTGCACCACGTCCACCGCGCCGCGCATGATGAACTGCTTGAACATGATGCGGTTCTGGCACATCTCACCGGTGGCCACCTTGACCGGCGCCACCCCTTCGCGGATGCGGCGATGCCCTTCCACGTCGTCCGGGCTGGTCGGTTCTTCGATAAACCAGGGGTTGGCGAACGCCAGATGTTTCACCCACGGAATGGCTTCGCCCACCTCCCACACCTGGTTGGCGTCGATCATCAGCCGGCGATCCGGGCCGATCACCTCACGGGCGATGCGCACCCGGCGAATGTCGTCTTCCAGATCGCGCCCGACCTTCAGCTTCAGGTAGGAGAAACCGGCGTCGACCGCTTCCTGGCACAGGCGGCGCAGCTTGTCGTCCGGGTAACCCAGCCAGCCGGCGGAGGTGGTGTAACAGGGGTACCCTTCCTGCAGCAGCCGCTCCAGGCGCCGTTCTTTGCCCTCGGCCCGCTGTTTCAGCAGCGCCAGCGCTTCCTGCGGCGTGATGCAGTCGGTGATGTAACGGAAGTCGATGCAGCGCACCAGTTCCTCCGGCGTCATCTCCGCCACCAGCCGCCACACCGGCTTGCCGACCGATTTGGCCCACAGATCCCACACCGCGTTGACCACCGCGCCGGTCGCCAGGTGAATGGCGCCTTTGTCCGGCCCGATCCAGCGCAGCTGGCTGTCGCTGGTGAAGCGCCGCCAGAAGGCGCCCATGTCGGCGGCGATCGTCTCCAGTTGCTCACCGACGATCTGATGTTCCAGCGCGCGGATCGCCGCGCAGCAGATCTCGTTGCCGCGGCCGATGGTGAACGTCAGCCCGTGGCCGCTGAGATCCGTGCGATCGGTCTCCAGGATCACGTAGGCGGCGGAATAGTCGGGATCCGGATTCATGGCGTCGGATCCGTCCAGCCCCAACGAGGTGGGGAAGCGAATGTCTTCAACCCGCAGTGCGGTAATGGTGGTCATGGCGGCGCTCCCGGTTAAGCCTGTACGGTTTGCTGGCGCTGTTCGCCCAGCCCTTCGATGCCCAGACGCATCGTCTGGCCCGCCCGCAGATAGACGGGCTGCGGTTTCTGCCCCATGCCGACGCCCGGCGGCGTACCGGTGGAGATCACGTCGCCCGGCTGCAGGCTCATAAAGCGGCTGAGGTAGCTGACGATCTGTGGAATGCGGAAGATCATGGTGCTGGTGTTGCCGTCCTGATAGCGCTTGCCGTCCACCTCCAGCCACAGGTTCAGGCTGTGCGGATCGGCGATTTCGTCGGCGGTCACCAGCCAGGGCCCGATCGGCCCGAAGGTGTCGCAGCCTTTGCCCTTGTCCCAGGTGCCGCCGCGCTCAATTTGATATTCGCGTTCTGAGACGTCGTTGATCACGCAATAACCGGCGACGTGGCGCATCGCGTCCGCTTCGCTGATGTAGCGCCCGCCCAGGCCGATCACCACGCCCAGCTCCACTTCCCAGTCGGTTTTCTGCGAGCCGCGCGGGATCTCCACCCGGTCGTAGGGGCCGACCACCGCGCTGGTCCATTTGTTGAACACCACCGGTTCTTCAGGAATGGCCGCGCCGGTTTCCGCCGCGTGATCGGCGTAGTTCAGGCCGATGCAGATGAACTTGCCGATGCCGCCGACGCAGGCGCCGAGGCGCGGCTGCCCCTCGACCAGCGGCAACGCGGCGCTGTCCAGCGCACGCAGTTTGGCGAGCGACGCCGGCGATAACGCGGCGCCGCCCACGTCGGCGATATGCTGCGACAGATCGCGCAGGCGGCCCTGCGCATCCAACATGCCGGGGCGCTCTTGCCCGGGTTCCCCGTAACGTAAAAGTTTCATGCGTTCCTCTCTCAAAAATGACGGCTCAGTTGCTCCAGCCGCCGTCGATGATCTGCACCGTGCCGGTGGTGTACGAACTGGCGTCGGAGGCCAGGTACAGCGCCAACTGGGCAATTTCCTCGGTGGTGCCGATGCGCCCGATCGGCTGGCGGGCGACGAACGCCTGATACACCTCTTGCTCGCTACGCCCCTGCTCGCGCGCCTGCTCATTGATGCGCTGGCGCAGCGACGGCGATTCCACCGTGCCGGGGCAGATGGCGTTGCAGCGGATGCCCTGGGTGACGTAATCCGCCGCCACCGAGCGCGTCAGGCCAATCACCGCCGCCTTGCTGGCGCCGTAGGCGAAGCGGTTCGGCACCCCTTTCACGCTCGAGGCCACCGAGGACATGTTGATGATCGAACCTTTACCGCGCGCCAACATGCCCGGCAGGAAGGCGCGGATCATGCGGAACATTGCGGTCACGTTGAGATCGAGCGCGAACGCCCACTGATCCTCGCTGCAATCGAGGATCGATCCGCTGTGCACCACGCCGGCGCAGTTGAACAACACGTCGATCGGGCCGATCGCTTCCGCCGCCGCCGCGATGGCGGCCGGATCGGTGACGTTCAGCGCCAGCGCGCGGATCCCGGCGCAACCCTGCAGGCGCTCGAGGTTGATGTCGCTGGCGATCACGTCGGCACCGGCGGCGGCGAACAGCCTGGCGGTGGTGAATCCGATCCCTTGCCCGGCGGCGGTGATCAGTACGCGTTTCCCGGTTAAATCCATCTTGACTCCTCGGCCTAAAGGTCTAATGGTCAGGCCACTAAAGGCGGTTAAAGGTCAGGCCTCTAACATGACAAAAGACGCTTTACGCGTTATCGTTGGGGGAAGAAGTTAATAAAAACAGCCTTGAAACCGCATTTCAATTAACCATTTTTTTACACTTGAATAACGATTACTCAAGCGCCTTGTCGCATAATTGTGCGCCAAATCACTGAACGCCGAATCGTCAAAGGTCAAAAATGCCGATTACCCGACTGGAAAACCCAAGGATTTACAGACAGATAGCTGACCAGCTCAAACGTCTTATCGAGAACAACGAATTTCCGCCGGGCAGCCGCCTGCCCTCGGAGCGCGATCTTGCCCAGCAGTTGCAGGTCAGCCGCGCGTCGGTGCGCGAGGCGCTGATCGCGTTGGAAGTGATTGGCCTGGTGGACGTCAAGGTGGGCAACGGGGTGATCGTGCGTTCGCAAACGCCGCCGCCGGCGTCGCAAGAACCGGTCATGGCCCAGGCCGGCCGCAACCAGTGGGCGGAAATCGACGACGAACTGAATATCGAGCTGGATTTCAACGCCGAGCTGCCGCCGTTTTCACTGCTGCAAACCCGCCTGTTGATCGAACCGGAGACCGCCGCACTGGCCGCGCGCCACGCCACCGACGAAGAGCTGGCGGGCATCCGCGCCGCCTATGAGCAGAACTGCCGCGATAACCGGGCCGGCTCCGCCACCCACCCCGGCGATCGGCTGTTCCACATCCGCATCGCCCAGGCCAGCGGCAACCCGGCCTATGCGTTCATCATCGGGCACCTGCTCGGCCACCGTTACGGCAGCATGTTCCGCGTGCTGCAGCGCCACTATACGCCGGACGACATGCCGCACCGTTCCGAGCTGGAACACCGGGCGATCCTGGCGGCAATTGAAGCGCGCGACGTGCGCGGCGCCCGCAAGGCGATGAAGGCGCACCTGGACGAAGTGATCGCCATTTTCGCCCGCGCGCAATAGGCCGCGGCGGTTAAAAATTTTTATCGCCACCGCTCTTTTTTCTACATGCAGCAGGGGCCTGGGGGCATTACACTGGGCGACGAATAACGCCCTTTCCCGCTGCATTGTTAAATGGATAACGACCGTTGAAGAACTCTGTCTCCGCTTTATTGCTGGCGCTGGGCCTGTGCGCCGCGCCGCTGGCCGTGCAGGCCGCGCCCCCGCAGCTGGCTTCGCAAATCGTCGACCAGTATGCCGAACATATTTTCTACAACAGCGGCGCCACCGGCATGGCGCTGGTGGTGATCGACGGCAATCAGGTGGTTAACCGCAGCTTCGGCGACACCAAGCCCGGCAACAACCTGCGCCCGCGCCCGGATTCGCTGATTCGCATCGCCTCGATCACCAAGCTGATGACCAGCGAAGTGATGGTGAAGATGGCGGCGGAAGGCCAGGTCAAGCTGACCGACCCGCTGCGCAAATACGCCCCCAAGGGCGCCTATGTGCCGGCTTACAACGCCGGCCAGCCGATCACCTTATTGAACCTGGCGACCCACACCAGCGCGCTGCCGCGCGAGCAGCCGGGCAAGAAGCCGCCGAAAACGCCGGTGTTCACCTGGCCGACCAAGGCCCAGCGCTGGCAGTGGCTGGCGCATGCCAACATCACGACGCCGCCGGGCGTGCACGCCGCCTACTCCAACCTGGCGTATGATCTGCTGGCCGACGCGCTGTCGCGCGCCGCGGGCAAACCTTACAACGCGCTGCTGAAAGAGAAAATCACCGCACCGCTCGGCATGGTCGACACCACGCTGACGCCGAGCCCTGAACAATGCTCGCGCCTGATGGTGGCGGCGGCCGGCCCAAGCGCCTGTCGCGACACCACCGCCGCGGCCGGCAGCGGCGGCGTCTACTCCACCCCGCGCGACATGCAGCGCTGGATGCAGCAGTTCCTCTCCTCCAGCGCCAGCGGCCCGCGCAAAGCCACCGCCGCCAGCGAGCAAACCATGTACTTCCAGCGCCACGATCTGGTGTCGCTGAAGGGCATGGACGTGCCGGGGCAAGCGGATGCATTGGGATTGGGCTGGGTGTATATGGCGCCGAAGGACGGGCTGCCGGGCATCATTCAGAAGACCGGCGGCGGCGGCGGATTCATCACCTATATGGCGATGATCCCGGCGAAAAACGTCGGGGTGTTCGTGGTGGTGACCCGTTCGGAGCTGAGCAAGTTCACCAACATGAGCGATCCGGTCAACCGCCTGGTGAGCGATCTGGCGGCCAACAAGAGTTGAGATGGGGGGCGCAGCTGGCTGCGCCCCCAGGCGTCAGGCCGGCACCGCCATCTGATGAATCACCGGATGGAAGTTGCGCTTGAAGTAGATCAGGCCGTTGCCCGCTTCGCTCAGCGCGATCTGCTTGATCTGCACCAGGTACATCTGGTGGGTGCCGATGCTCTGGATCTGCTCGATCTCCCCTTCCAGGCTTGCCAGGGTATTGCGCAGCACCGGCTGCCCCAGCGCGCCGAGCTGCCACTCTTCCAGCCGGAAACGATCTTCCATGCTGACGCCGGTCATGCCGGCGAAGTGGCGCGCCATCAGCTCCTGCTCGTGGTTAAGCACGTTGACGCACAGCCTGCGGTTTTCCTGAAACACCGGGTTCATCGCGCTGTTGCGGTTGATGCACACCAGCAGCGTCGGCGGCGTATCGGTCACCGAACACACCGCCGTGGCGGTGATGCCGCAGCGCCCCGCCGGGCCGTCGGTGGTGACGATATTCACCGCCGCCGACAGGCTGGCCATGGCGTCGCGAAAGCGCAGCCGCTGTTCATTTTCCTGAGACATACAACCTCCTCCTGAATTACTTCAGCAGATTATCCAACTGATTAATATCGTCATTGTTCCGCAGGTGCGGCACCTTCCAGCCGTGCTGATCGTAATCGGCCAGGCACTTGTCGACCATCTGCATCATGCGATCCATGTTGCCGGATCCCTGCGCGTGGCGCAGGCACTGCAGGCGGATCTCATCCTGGCTGCCGGCGTAGTTGATCTCATACAGCTCGTGGCGCCCGCCGAACTCGCTGCCGATCGCATCCCACATCAGTTTAAGGATCTTGATGCGCTCGACGTGATCCATGCCGTCCGATCCGCGCACGTAGCGCGCCAGGTACTTGTCGATCTCCGGGTTGTTCATGTCGCGCACGCTGGACGGCAGGTAGATCAGGCCGCTGGTGACGTTCTTCTCGATGATGTGTTTCACCTTGGTGTAGGCCATCGGCGCCATCACGCGGTAGGTTTGCAGCGCGGCGGAATCCGGCAGGTAGGCGCCGTTTTCCCATTGCGTGGCTTCGGCGCACATCGCGTCGCTCAGCGACCAGAACAGGTTGCGCCAGGCCACCACTTCACCCAGATCGGCCTGCACGCCGCGGAACTCCAGCACGCCGGTGCACGAGAGGCTCTTTTGCAGCAGCGCGGTGATGAAATCCATCTTCACCGCCAGACGCACGCAGGCCTGCAGCGGGAACAGCCGGGCGAAACCGCCCTGGGTGCTCCAGCGCCGACAGCGGTCGAAATCGCGGTAGATCAGCACGTTTTCCCACGGGATCAGCACATGATCCATGATCAGGATTGCGTCGTTCTCGTCGAAGCGGCTGGTCAGCGGGTAGTCGAACGGCGAACCGGTCGCGCCGGCCACCAGCTCGTAGGAGGCGCGCGAAATCAGCTTCACCCCTTCGGCATCCATCGGCGCCACGAACATCAGCGCAAAGTCCGGATTATCGCCCATCACCTGCGCCGAACCGAAGCCGATGAAGTTGTAGTGGGTCAACGCCGAGTTGGTAGCCACCACTTTGGCGCCGCTGACGATGATGCCGGCGTCGGTTTCTTTCTCCACCTGAATGTAAACGTCCTTCACCTCGTTGACCGGCTTATGACGATCGATCGGCGGGTTGACGATAGCGTGGTTGAAATAGAGCCCAGTTTCCTGAATGCGTTTGTACCAGTGGCGCGCGTTGTCGGCGAACTGGCCGTAGAACTCCGGATAAGCGCCCAGCGCGCAGCCGAAGGCCGCCTTATAATCCGGCGTGCGCCCCATCCAACCGTAGCTTTGGCGCGACCAGTCGGCGATGGCGTCACGCTGCTGGCGCATCTCTTCCGGGCTGCGGGCATAGCGGAAGAACTTGTGGGTGTAACCGCCGTTACCGGTGTCGGTATTCCAGCACAGGCGATCCTGGCTGGCCGGATCGTGCAGCGCGTCGTACAGCTGGCCGACCGAGGCAGCCGCATTGCGGAACGCCGGGTGGGTGGTGACGTCTTTTACGCGTTCGCCGTAAATGTAGATTTCGCGGCTGTCCTGCAAACTTTTCAGGTACTCGGCGCCGGTGAACGGACGCTTGCTGTCGGCACGAAAGTCTTCTGGTTTCATCGGGTCTTCCTCGTAATCGGCATTTTTCAGGCCGTGGAGTCGGCCATTTGTTAAAATAATGTTTTCTTTTGGTTGCTTAATTGAAGCTGCCAAAGCCGGTTTCGAGAAGAGACTTTTGCGGCAATCGCCGGTACTTTTCAGGTCAGTTTGCCGCTTTCGCGGCAAACTGTGATCGCGGTTACGAAAGGGCGTGTTGCGCCGCGCGGTAGGTTGAAGGGGAACAGCCTTCCAGCCGATTGAAAAAACGGGCGAAATAGGCCGGATCCTTGAAGCCGAGGCTGTAGGCGGTTTCATGCACCGTGCAGGCGCTGAACAGCAGCATGCGCTTGGCCTCGCGCAGCAATCGATCGAAGATCAGCCGCTTGGGCGGCCGGTTGGCGAAGCGCCGACACAGGTCGTTGAGCCGCGATTCGGTCACGCCCAACGCCTGCGCATACTCCGGCACCGGCAGATGCTCACGGAAACGCTCGTCCACCATCTTGTTGAAGCGTTGAAACAGCTGCAGTTCGCCGCGCACGCCGCTGTTGGCGCTGTCTTCCAGCGCGGTGTTGCGCAGCAGCAGCGTGAACACCGCCTGCGCCAACAGCGCCAGCGTCTGTTCGCGCCCGGCCAGGTTCTGCGCGAACTCGCGGCGGATCAGCGCCCAATAATGGCTGAGCGCAGTCAGCTCCTGCGGCGCATCGGCCAGCGACAGGCAGATGCCCGGCATGTCCAGCGCCAGATTGCTGCCGGGATACAGGCGCTCCAGCAGCGGCCAAATCAGCTCCTGACGCACCGTCAGCACGTGGCCGTCGCTGTCCGGTTCGGTGAAGAACGCATGCGGCACCGACGGCGGCGTGAGGATGAACAGCGGCGCCTGCACCGAATAGTGCTGATCGTCGAGCTGCAGCTCTATCTTGCCGGTCTCCAGAAAATGCACCTGGAAGAAGCAGTCGTGCCAGTGCACCTGCATGTCGCGGCCGAAGAACGCCGCCAGCCCGGCGAAGGTTTCGTAGTGCACCTCGTCGGCGGCGTAGCGCGCGTCATACTCTTTGCAAATATCGATGTTGGCGATAAAACCGGTACTTTTCCGCACCTCATTACCTCCTGCAATCCTGCCTATCTGCGTATCAAGGCGTCGCTCTCGGGCGCGAATCCTTCATCGGGATGCGCCACACCAGCACGGCACCGACGATCAACAGCGCCGAGACGAAATACAGCCCGGAGTTGAAGCTGCCGGTCATGTCCTTGAACCAGCCGATCAACAGCGGGCTGAGCGCCGATCCGATATTGCCGGTGGCGTTGATCACGGCGATCCCCACCGCCCGCGCTTCCAGGCTGATCGACTGATCCGGCGTGGTCCAGAAGATCGCCATGGCGGTAAAGGAACCGACCGACGCCATCACGATCCCCAGCAGTTGGATCAGGCTGTGATCGGTGGCGGAAGCCAATAGCCAGCCGGCGGCGGCGAACAGATACGGCAGCGCGGTGTGATGCTTACGCTCCTGCAGCCTGTCGGATCGTTTGCTCCACCACACCATGCCGGCGATGGTGCAGATCTGCGGGATCGCCGCCAGAATGCCGATCGTCACGTTGCTGCTGCCCTGGTTGAAGCTCTGCAGGATCTGCGGCGTCCAGATATTGATCGCGCTCAGGGTGTTGGTCAGGCAGAAATAGGCCAGCGTGTACATCAGCACGATCGGCGTGAAGATCTCGCGCCACAGGCTGCGCTGCTGCAGCGCGCGGTGGCTGCTCGGCCCGTTGGGTTGCACCAGCTGCAGCTTGTCGGCCTCCATCATCGCTTTCAGGCTGGCTTTTTCCTCGTCGGTCAGCCACTTGGCCTTGGCCGGGGTGTCGTCGAGGTAGAACCACACCACCACGCCCAACAGCACCGACGGGATCCCTTCCAGCAGGAACAGCCACTGCCAGCCCTTCAGGTTCATCACCCCGTCCAGCGCCAGAATATAGCCGGAGACCAGCGAACCGATCGCCATGGTCACCGGCATGGCGATCATGAACAAGGCGTTGGCCCGGGCGCGGTAAAACGCCGGGAACCAGTAGGTGAGGTACACCAGAATGCCCGGCAGGAAGCCGGCCTCGGTGATGCCGACGATCATGCGCAGCACATACAGGCTGGTCGGCCCGGTGGCGAACATCGTGCAGGTGGAGGCGATGCCCCACAGCACCATGATGGTGGCGATCCAACGCCGCGCGCCGACCCGGCTCAGCATCATGTTGCTCGGAATGCCGAAGATCACGTAGGTGGCGTAGAACAGCGTCGCCGCCAGCCCGAACATGGTCGAGCTGAGGCCGAGATCCTTGCCCATCGTCAGCCCGGCGAAACCGATGTTGATGCGGTCGAGGAAAGAGAAAACAAACAACACGAACAGGAAAATAATCAGGCGCCGAAACAACTTTTTAATCACCGATTGCTCGGCGGCGGTTAACGCTTTATGTTGCTGCGCCGGGTTGGCCGGCGGCAGCGAATCGACGTGGTTCATGGTTCAGTAGACTCCCGATGAAGGCGCTTGCGCCCCGCCCTGTTTGAACTCGTTCGCCAGGGCTTCCGCCGCCCGCGCCAGCAGGGTGGTATCCACTCCTACCGCGACGAACAGCGCGCCGGCTTCCAGATAGCGCTGCGCCAGCGCCTTGTTGGCCATCAAAATGCCCGGCGCCTTGCCGGCGGCGCGGATGCGAGCAATGGCGTCATCGATGGTGCGCTGCACCTCCGGGTGCTGCGGATTGCCGGCGAAGCCCATGTCGGCGCTGAGATCCGCCGGGCCGATAAACACGCCGTCCACCCCTTCCACCTGCAGGATCGCCTCCAGGTTTTTCACCGCCTCGCGGGTTTCAATCTGCACCAGCACGCACATCTGCTCGTCGGCCTGCTGCAGGTAATCGGGCACCCGGTTCCAGCGCGAGGCGCGCGCCAGGGCGCTGCCGACGCCACGCACGCCGTGCGGCGGATAGCGCGTGGCGCGCACCGCGTCGCGCGCCTGTTCGGCGTTCTGAATCATCGGGATCAATAAGGTTTGCGCGCCGACGTCCAGCAACTGCTTGATGATCACCGCATCGTTCCACGGCGGCCGCACCACCGGCTGGCTCGGGTAAGGGGCGACCGCCTGCAGCTGCCCCAGCACCGTCTGCACGTTGTTGGGCGCATGTTCGCCGTCGATCAGCAGCCAGTCGAAACCGGCGCCGGCCAGCAGTTCGGCGCTGTAGCTGCTGCACAGCCCGAGCCACAGCCCGATCTGCGGGCGTTTTTCCTGCAGCGCTCGCTTGAAGTGGTTGGTTAACATCGCATTCTCCCTGACAAGCGGGCGCGGCGCGTGGCCCCCGCCCGGTTATTGCGGCTCGGTTCGCCGAGCCTGCTTATTAGACGAAGCGGCAACTGATGCAGCCCATCGGGCCGTAATCGACGTGGAAAGTATCGCCGCGCCGCGCCGGCACCGGCCGGGTGAAAGAACCGCCGAGGATCACCTGCCCCGCTTCCAGCTCCACCTCATACGGCGCCAACTTGTTGGCCAGCCAGGCCACGCCGTTGGCCGGATGATTGAGCACCGCCGCCGCCACGCCGGACTCTTCAATCACGCCGTTGCGGTACAGCAGCGCAGAGATCCAACGCAGATCCAGCGCATCCGGCTTGATCGGCCGCCCACCCATCACCACCCCGGCGTTGGCGGCGTTGTCGGAGATGGTGTCGAACACCTTGCGCGGCCGCTGCGTCTCGGGATCGACGTTGTGGCTGCGCGCGTCGATGATCTCCAGCGCCGGAATGACGTAGTCGGTGGCGTTGTAGACGTCGAACAGCGTGCAGTTCGGCCCGCGCAGCGGCTTGGCCAGCACGAACGCCAGCTCCACCTCCACCCGTGGCACGATGAAGCGATCGATCGGAATATCGCTGCCGTCGTTGAAGAACATGTCGTCCAGCAGCGCGCCGTAGTCCGGTTCGGTGATCTGTGAGCTGACCTGCATGGCGCGCGACGTCAGGCCGATCTTGTGGCCTTTGAGCGCACGCCCCTCGGCGATCTTCAGCGCCACCCACTGCCGCTGAATGGCGTAGGCGTCTTCGATGGTGATCTCGGGATGATCGAGCGACAGCGCGCGGATCTGCTCACGACTCTTTTCCGCCTGATGCAGGCGCTGCACGGCGCGGTTAACCTGCTCTTTATCCAGCATTTACGACCCCTTATTCACGCTTTATTGAACAGCGCGTGGACATTGTTCTGTTTGTAATTCAGCACCGGATCCAGCTCTTCCATGGTGAAAGAGAGCGCCAGGTAACGCTGCGCCATCAGCGCGGCGAAGTGTTCCTTGATCAGCGCAAACAGCATCTCGCCCACCTGCTGACGGCTTTCCAGACTGCGGCCGTGGCCGATTTTCAACGTCATGTGCACGAAGGCGTAATCCTGCTTGCCGTCGGCCATCTGCCAGGTATCGAGCCAGATGGCCCGGCTGCGCACGCCGGCCAGCGGGAAGATGCCGGTCGCCGCCAGCGCCTCGTTGACCTTGGCGAACAGGGTGGGCAAATCCGCCTCGCGGCGGATGTTGTCGGTACATTCAGCGTAAAAATGGGGCATTCACACACCTCAGGCTTCAGCGGGCAAAGGGAACACGGCGTTGACCTGCCCGGTGCCGGAACTGGCGAACAGCGGGGTGATGAACTCCACCTTGCCGTCGTACTTGTCCCAGCCGAGCAGGCCCAGCAGCATCACGGTGTCGTGCATGTTGCCTTCGCCGTAGCAATAATCGGCATACTCCGGCAGCATTTCGCAGAACTCGCGAAAGCGCCCCTCTTCCCAGAGCTTGACCACCCGTTCGTCCATTTGCTGGTCGAACTGACGGGTGTAGCTGTTCATGCCCTCTTCGGCGCGCTGATCGTCGATAAAGCGGTGCGACAGCGAGCCGCTGGCCAGCACCGCCACGGTGCCGTCATATTTCTCGATGGCGCTTTTGAGCGCCTCGCCCAGCCGGCGGCTGTCGGCGAAGTCATGCACGGTGCAAAACGCCGAGATCGACACCACCTTGAAATGCTTGTCGGCGTTCATGTAACGCATCGGCACCAGCGTGCCGTATTCCAGCTTCAGGCTCGGGATGTCGTGCGCCTTGGCGCGTACGCCCCGCTTGCAGGCCTCATCGGCGATCAGCTGGCCCAGCGCCGGGTTGCCGTCGTAGTCGTAAGTCATGTCGCGGATGAAATGCGGCAGCTCGTTGCTGGTGTACACGCCGGAGAAATGCGCGCTGCAGTTGATGTGATAGGCGCTGTTCACCAGCCAGTGGGTGTCGAACACCACGATGGTGTCGACGCCCATCTCGCGGCAACGCGCGCCGATCTCTTTATGGCCGTCGATGGCCGCCTGCCGGCAGCCAAAGTTTTTCCCAGGGATTTCCGACAGATACATCGATGGCACATGTGTAATCTTGGCGGCTAACGCTAACTTACCCATAAGTCCTCACATGAAACAAAAATGATTCCGTGAACGATGCCGGGGCCTGATTAAACGCCCCAGCGTGGGATCGGGTGATCACCCATGGAAATGCACACGTTCTTCATCTCGGCGAACACTTCGAAGCTGTATTCCCCGCCTTCGCGGCCGGTGCCGGAGGCTTTCACGCCGCCGAACGGTTGGCGCAGATCGCGTACGTTTTGGGTGTTGACGAAAACCATGCCCGCTTCGATGCCGCGGGCCAGGCGCAGAACCTTGCTCACATCCTGCGTCCAGATGTACGACGCCAGGCCGTACTCCACGTCGTTGGCCATGCGCAGGCCGTCTTCTTCTGATTTGAACGGCAGCAGGCAGGCCACCGGCCCGAAGATCTCCTCCTGCGCCACGCGCATCCGGTTGTCGACATCCGCCAGCACCGTCGGGCGCAGGAAGTTGCCGTGGCTCAAGCCGGCCGGTTTATCCGGGCTGCCGGCCAACAGGGTCGCCCCTTCCTCCACCCCGAGGCGGATATAGCCGGAGACTTTTTCCCAGTGCTGCGGGCTGATTAACGCGCCCACCTGGGTGTTGGGATCTTGCGGATCGCCGACGCGCAGACGGTTGGCGCGCTCGGCGAAACGTTTGACGAATTCCGGGTAGATGCTCTCCTGAATGAAGATGCGTGAACCGGCGGTGCAGCGTTCGCCGTTGATCGAGAAGATGGTGAACAGCGCGGCGTCGAGCGCCCGCTCGATGTCGGCGTCTTCAAAGATCAGCACCGGCGACTTGCCGCCGAGCTCCATGGAGAATTTCTTCAGCCCGGCGCTTTCAATGATGCGCCGGCCGGTGGCGGTGCCGCCGGTGAAGGAGACCGCGCGCACGTCTTTATGGCGCACCAATGCGTCGCCGGCGGTGGCGCCGTAGCCCTGCACCACGTTCAGCACCCCGGCCGGAATGCCGGCTTCCAGCGCCAGCTCGCCCAGGCGATCGGCAGTCAGCGGCGACAGTTCGGACATTTTCAGCACCGCCGTGTTGCCCAGCGCCAGGCAAGGCGCGGTTTTCCAGGTGGCGGTCATGAACGGCACGTTCCACGGCGACACCAGCGCGCATACCCCCACCGGCTGCACCAGCGTGTAGTTGAGCATCTTGTCGTCCACCGGGTAGGTCTTGCCGTTCATCTGCTGGCACACCTCGGCGAAAAATTCGAAGTTGTGCGAGGCGCGCGGGATCAGCACGTTTTTGGTCTGATGGATAGGCAGACCGGTATCGGCGGTTTCCATTTCGGCGATCTGCGGCACGTTCTGGTCGATCAGTTCACCCAAACGGCGCATCAGGCGCGCGCGCTCTTTCATCGGCGTATTCGCCCACTTGGGGAACGCCTCTTTCGCTGCGGCCACCGCCTGGTCTATCTCCAGCTGGCCGCCGGAGGCCACTTCCGCCAGCACCTCGCCGTTCGCCGGGTTGGTGGTGGTGAAATACTCTTTGCTGGCGACGTTCTTACCGTTGATCCAGTGGTTGATGGTTTTCATCGCAGGCTCTCCTCGTAATCTTTTTCACTGATAATGTGGTTAACCAAACGGCCGATACCTTCGATCTCCACCACCACTTCGTCGCCCGGCTGCACGTCGGCCAGCCCTTTCGGCGTGCCGGTGGCGATCATGTCGCCCGGCTGCAGCGTCATGAATTCGCTCAGGTAGGCGATCAGGAACGGAATGTCGAAAATCATGTCGGCGGTGCTGCCGCGCTGGCGCAGCTCACCGTTGACGTAGGTGCTGAGCGCCAGCCGATGCGGATCGGCGACGTCGTCGCGATCGACGATATACGGCCCGATCGGCGTCAGGGTGTCGCGGCTCTTCACCCGCAGATTCGGCCGGTAGTAGTTCTCCAGGTAGTCGCGGATGGCGTAGTCGTTGCACAGGGTGTAACCCGCCACATACTCCATGGCGCGCTCGCGACTGACGTTGCGCGCGGTCTTGCCGATCACCGCCACCAGCTCGGCTTCGTAATGCATGTACTCCACGCCGGCCGGACGCACCGACACCTGACGGTGGCCGGTCAGGGTGTTCGGCGCCTTGAGGAACACCAGCGGCTCTTCCGGCGCTTTAAATTCCAGCTCGCTGGCGTGGTCGGCATAGTTCAGTCCCAGGGCGAACACCGTGCCCTGCGCCGGCGGCAGCCATTCCACTTCACGCTCCTGCAGCACCTCGCCGTTCGGCAGCGTGACACGCAGCTGGTCGTCTACCTGAACGTTGACGATCTGGCCATGATGGCGAATACGGGCATGTTTCATGATGCGGCTCCTGCCTGGGTGACGCGGTTGGTCAACGTGGGCAGGCCGGCGGCGCGCACCGTCACCTCATCCCCCGGTTTGATCGCCACCCGCTGGTGCGGGGTGCCGATCAGCACCGCATCGCCCGGCTGCAGGGTGATGAAATCGCTGATGGCGGCGATCAGCTCAGGTACCGAGCGCACCAGATCGGCGGTGGACCAGCGATCCTGCTCCACGCCGTTGATCTCGGTGACGATCTCCAGCCGATCGGCGTTCTCCAACTGCCCCATCTCCCCCAGCGGGCAGAAGCCGTCGCGGCATTTGGCCTTGATCGCCGGGCGATAGAAGCTGCTCTCCGGCAGGCTGACGTCGTTGGCCAGCGCGTAACCGGCCAGATAACGGCTCACCTGCGCCGCCGGCACCTTGCGCGCGGTGTCGCCGATGATCACCGCCAGCGTGCCGCCGCTCTGCACGGTTTCACCGGCCGGAAACGGGATCGCTCCGCCGTTGGCGAGGTGGGTATTGCGCGGCTTGATAAACCACACCGGGGTTTTGGGCGGGGTTTGATACGGCGGCTGGTGAAACGCCTGATCCCAGGCGTCCAGTTGGCTGCGGTGGTTCAGCGCAACGGAAAATACGGTGCCTTTCATGCGAACTCCTCCAATGGCAAAAACATGACAACCGGCATTCATTAATATATTAATGATTACTTTTATACGCTGTGCAGCTTTTACGCAACGCGCTTGGAGTGATTTGTGATCGTGATAACAAAATATTCACAAATTACGAACATTAGCGTGATTATTCAATGCATTAACCATTTTTCACGCCATTTTTAGCTGCGCCTCGCATTTTTGCTTTATCCCTACGGGTAACTTTGGCTACTATTAAGTTATTAACAAAATCGGGCTTTGCGGGGCAGGCGCCCCCATAACGAGCGCCGTAACAACGAACACCTTGATAGCTAAGGCCAAACTTATGCATGAATCGTTAACCATCGCCCTGCTGCAGGCGCGTGAAACCGCCATGGGGTTCTTCCGCCCGATCCTGAAAAGCCACAATCTCACCGAGCAGCAGTGGCGCATCATCCGCGTGCTGGCCAACAGCCGTTCGATCGAATTCCACGAACTGGCGGCGGAAACCTGCATCCTGCGTCCCAGCCTGACCGGCATTCTGTCGCGCATGGAGCGCGATAAGCTGATCTTCCGCCTTAAACCGGTCAACGATCAGCGCAAGCTGTACGTGTCGCTGACCCAGCAGGGTCAGGAGCTGTATGAAGTGGCGCGCCATCAGGTGGAGCAAGGCTACGCCGAGATTGAAGCCGCCTTTTCGCGGCAAAAAATGGACCAGCTGATGACATTGCTGGACGAGCTGATCACCCTGGGCGACAGCCTGCCCGCCAACGTCACCGCGCATCCAGCCAAGAAGTGACGCCACTGGCCGGAATACGCCATTGACAACTGACTGTGCGGCTAACCTTTACCCAAGAAAAAGCCCGAACTCGTCGGGCTTAGAGGGATAAATTGCCGTTACATTTTGAACGGTGGGACAGCCGCAGGCTTATCGTAGAGTTGCCTTTGCACGGTAGTCAGCAACTCGCGCAACGTAGTCTCAAGATATTGCATAAACTGCGGCTGACTGATGGTGCGCTCATAAACCTCAACGGGCAGGAATCGCCTCATTTCAGCCTGGAGTTCCCTGCTTTCGATAATGACGTTTAAGGTACCGATGCGAGCCTGTAGCAGCGCTTCAAACTTGGGACCCAGGCCATAATCGGCCAGCTTTCTTGCCACCAGCTCCGCATCAACATCTGCATTTTGCTGCTTTAACCAGGCCAGATCCCAGATGTCGCGATAGCGGATGCGGCGCGTAGTCGCAGGCAGGGAAACGAGTTTGTCAGCCATAATTTCATTCAATGTCTCAACCTGAACAATCAAATCAGAATAACCGTCCGGCAACTGAGAATAATTCCTTATCAGCATCCGTGGATCGCTCGTATAGGCTGGAATATTGGCTATCTCGATTTTGATACGTTGCTTCGGTAATTCTTTTCGTTCCGGGAACGTCGTCACCGACATCTGCCATTTGTCCACGGTAACATCAACGTAGTCAGGCTCCCGTCTCAGTTCCGCAGGCTCTTTAACCGTCACTGCCAGGCCATACCGACTTCCGACATAGCGCTCAATGCACGCCTTAATTTCCTTCATGTTTGCAGAGCAGAAATGACGGCCTCCCGCAAAGTCCAAGTCCTCGCTGAAGCGGTTAGAGCCGTAGCACAGGCGCAGCGACGTGCCCCCCTGAAATATCAGAGACTTTAAGAATCCCGCATTCGCGAGCGCGTACAAAATGTCATAATGCAACAGCTCCTTTTCCACCACGGGCCTGACGGACGCCAGATTACCTGACCTGACGATGTCATCGACCAGCTGATTAAAATCGACGGAATCAGACATCAGTCAGCTCTCCCTGTTGAATGAGGTGCGTATTCCTCCCGACCCGAAACAGATCTTTTATCGCCGTTTCTTTCGTCGCGATGCGTAGCGGGCCCCGGCCTTCAAGGCTGCTTCGAAGAATATCGATGGGTTTCTTGCTGGTATGGGTGATTTCGATAACGCCCCAGGGCGTGACGAATTCACCAGAACGGCCGGTAGACATGATAGTGAGTCTATCGATAGGAATCTGTGAGATGACGCCGTACTGAGATAAAGCAGATTCCAAGCTGATATAATTGTATTCCCCCCGCCGGAGGTTGATCGCGATGCTCTCAAGAGGGTACCCCCCCAGAGAAGCCCGCCCGTTCGCATAAACGCCCTTCGCCACTCGCGTAAGGATACCGGCAGCCACTAAACGATCGACTGATTTTTGCAATGTTCGCGGCGACTCGGCAGGGAAAAGGGTGGCGAGATCTTGAGTAAGAAAAATGTGCTTTCCCAACCTGCTGAATTTATCCAGCGTATTGATGGCTGTCATTTTATCCACAGTATCGCTCCTGCTAACCTCCCCGATTTGGGGGTGATTATGTATAGATACGATAACAATAACATCTTAACAAATAAACCCCTTAAAAGGGGTTTATTTGTATACATAAAAAATCTTATAAATCAGAGTTGAGCATTCGTTTCCGGCAACAGCGCGCCGCCGTCCACCACCAGCGTCTGGCCGGTGATGTAGGCCGCCGCCGGCGAGGCGAGAAACACCATCGCCGCGGCGATGTCTTCCGGTTCCCCCAGCCGCCCGAGCGGCACCGCGGCGGCGATCGCCTGATTCACCTGCGCGTCGCCCAGGTTGGCCATCGCCGGCGTGCGGATCATCCCCGGCTCCACGCCGTTGACGCGAATATTCTCCGCCGCCAACTCCAGCGCCGCCGCGCGAATAAAGCCGTTTACCCCGGCCTTGGAGGCGGCGTAATGCGCCAGCCCCGGATACGCCACCCGCGGGCCGGTCACCGACGAGGTCACCAGCAGGCTGCCGCCGCCGGCGCGGCGCATCCACGGCAGCGCCGCCTGCGCCAGAAAGAACGGCGCCATCAGATTGACGCTCAGCGTGCGTTGCAACAGGGCCGCGTCGATGGCGGCGAACGGCGTCAGCGGAAAATAGGCGGCGTTGTGGATCACCACGTCCAGCCGTTGGTGCCGCTCGCCCACCGCCGCCACCAACTCGGCAATCTGCCCTGGTTCGGCCAGATCGCAGGCCAGCGCCTGTACGCTCCACCCTTCGCCCCGCAGCGTTTGCGCCGCCGCCTGCGCCTGCGGCAGCTGCACGTCCGCGATCGTCACCTCGGCGCCCAGCCGGGCAAAGGCACTGACGATCGCCAGCCCAATGCCCTGCGCGCCGCCGGTCACCAGCACCGCCTGCCCGGCGAAGGCCTCGGCCGCATAGGTTGCGCTCATCGCCCTATCCTCGCGGGTGGCGCGTGGTGTTCAGCACCTGTGCGTGGGCGCCCACCGCAAAGTTGCTCAGCGCGCTGAAATCGCTGCCCTGATAACCGAGGATCTTGCCGTCGGTGCGCATGCCCTGCAGATCGATCATCACCACGCCCAGCGTCGGGATGATTTTCTCGCGCCAGACGAACAGATAAAGCTGCTCCGCCACCTTCACGTAGTGGCAGCGATCGACGTCCGCCAGCCCCTTCTCCACTCCGTCCAGACACTGCCAGGCGTAAAAGTTGTCGTTCAGGTAGATGTGCTCGTACCGTTCGGTCGGGCTGTAGGTGTACATATTGCGCATGCCGATCAGCTCATCGGTAAAGCCCGGCGGTGCCGCGTCGGCGTCATCCAGCGTGCCGAAGCGGAATTCGGCCTCGACCGCGGTCAGCGGCAGCCCCTGCTCCACCCGGCTAAAGGCGTCGAGCCGCGCCTGCGCTTCGTCCGGCAGCTGGCCGTATACCGCAGTGAAGTTGCCCTGATTGCGGTCGCATACCAGCGTAATGCTGGCGTTGGCGCGGGCGGGATCGAGAAAATCGATGAACAGCACGCCGGGGCGAATGCTGGTGGCGCGATAGGCGATACCGCGCCGCTCCCCCCACTCCAGCGTCTGCGCATCGGTAAACCGACAGCGCTGCGTCGCGCCGTCGCTGAAACGCAGCGTCAGCGTGGTGCCCGCCAGACCGTGCTGGCGTTCCAGCGTATTGCTGTGCGGCGCAAAGCCTTCCGCCAGCGCGCCAACCTGAATGAATACCGCTTCTGAACTCATGGAATGCTCCTTACAGGGAAGTGAAAGCCAGGGTCGGCACATCGACAATAGTGGAGCCGCCGTCGGCCACCAGCGTCGCGCCGGTAATGATTGAGGCTTCGCTGGAACAGAGGAAACGGCAGACGCGGGCGATCTCCTCGGCGCTGGCCGGCCGGCGCAGCGGCACGTCGCGGCAGACCATCTGGTAAGCCTGCTCCAGCGAAATCTGATGGGCGTCCATCAACAGCTGCATCTCTTCGTCCGCCATCGGCGTGGTCACCCAGCCCGGGCACACCGCGTTGGCGCGCACGCCCAGCGGACCATAATCGCGGGCGATGGAACGCATCAGCCCGATCAGCGCATGTTTGGCGGTAACGTAGCCGCAGACCTCCGGCCCGGCGGCCAGCGAGGCGATCGAGGCCACGAACAGCAGGTTGCCGCCGCTTTTAATCAGCTCCGGCAGGCAGGCGCGCGCGCTGGCGAAAGCGCTGTTGAGGTTGCTGTCCATCGCCCCTTGCCACTGCGCGTCGCTCATCTCGGTAATGCGCTTGAAGCCCATGCCGCCGGCGCTGCCGATCAGGCAGTCGATGCGCCCGGCGTCGCGCAGAATGGCCGGCAACAGCGTGTGGGCCCAGCTCTCGCCGCTGGCGGCGTCGCCCACCAGCGCCTGCGCGCCGATCTCTTGCGCCAGCGCCGCCAACGGTTCCGGGCGGCGGCCGATGATGAACACCCGATCGCCCTGCGCCGCCAGCAAACGGGCGCAGGCGGCACCGACGCCGGTGCCGCCGCCGGTAATCACAACCACTCTATTCATGATTCAGCTTCTCCATCAGTTGGCCGATCATCAGCAGGCTGCTCAACAGCAACCGCCGCTGTTCGGCATCCAGCCGCAGATAGCGGCGGCCGGCCGGCACGCGGCTGACCACCTCGGAGGCGGCGAAATGCTCGATATCCGCCTGCCAGCGCCCATCGTTCACCGTCAGCCGCACGCGGCGAAAATCCAGCTGCGCCAGCGTCTCGCCGATCTGCGGGTAGCGCAGCAGGCCGTCCAACAGCCGCTGCGCGGCCGCATGGCGCTGGCGCAGCAGATAGCGCACTCCGCGCCGCCGCAGCCAGCCGCCGGCCACCACGTCCAGCGTCAGCGGAGGCTGCGCTGTGCACGTGCCCTGCAACCGAAAGCGGTGGCTGACGATATGCGCCATAAACAGCCCCTGCACCTGTTCGCTGACCTCGATCTGCGGCCCCTGCGGCAGCGTCAGCCGCAGCAGGCCCGGCGCCAGGCGTTCGCACGCGTAGGGTTCCAGGTTGCGCGCCAGACGATCCAGCGCGGCGCCCGGCCGATAGCCCGACGGCGCTCGCCGCCAGGCGCGATTAAGTGAGGGAAGTAAGCCGATCAAACTGCGCCTCCTCGTTTTCGCCCTTGGCGAACGCGTTCTCCAGCACCTGCTCGACCGGCACCGGCTTAAACGGATTCACTTTCTGCACGCACAGCGTCCAGAACAGCGCATAGGCGGCGGTCAGGCCGATCATCCAGCCGAAGGGAATGTAGACGTCGCGCGGATTCATCCCCGGCGGCGTGATGTAAACGATGGCCAGCACGATGCCGACGCTGGAGACGATCTGCGGCAGCGGGAACCACGGCGATTTATAGGCGCGCGGCAGATCGGGGCGGCGCAGGCGCAGCAGCACCACCGAGCAGGTCACCAGCAGGTAGGCCACGCCCCAGGCGCACACCGCCGCCAGCACCAGCGGAATGATCTTGTCGAGGTTGCCCTGAATGGCGAAGGCATGTACGCAGGGGATCAAGACCGCCACCAGAATGCCGACCACCGGCGTCTTAAAGCGCGGGTGCAGATAGGCGAACATGCGCGGCAGCGCGCCGTCCAGCGCCATGCCGTACAGAATGCGCGGCACCGCCGCCATCAGCGTGTTGATGGTTGCCGCGCCCGCCAGCAGCAGGCCGACGCCCAGCCAGTACTTGCCGAACTGGCCCATCACCTGGCCGGCGAACGCCGGGATGGCCATCGGCGTTTCCAGCAGACGCGTGCCGCTGGCGGCGTCGATCACCACGTTTTCCACCTGGTGGCTGAGCGCCGCGCCGTACAGCGCCATGCATACCGCCACGCCGCACAGCCCGAGCGCCATCGCCCGCGGGATCACCCGATCGCAGCGTTTGATCTCCGGCGCCATCGGCGTCACCAGTTCGCAGCCGACGAACATGAACATCGCCATGCCGATCAGGCTGAACACCGCGAAGGGATCGTTCAGGTTCAACGTGCTGCCGAACCAGCCCTCGAGCGGCACCGCATGCGGCGACAGCAGCCCGACGATGCCAAAAATCACCAGCGTGCTCCACATGGCGAAGGTCAGCACGATCTCCGCCTTGCCGAAGGCCTCGATGCCGAACGCGTTGAGCATGCCGAACACGACAACCAGCCCGACGCCGACCATCCAGGAGGCGTTGTGGCTTTCCATCAGGGTGTTGAGGTGTTCGAAGTTCACCAGCGCCATAATGCCGGAGAGAATGGTCTCGGCGGTGCCGGCGAAGATATGCACGATCAGGTAGGCCGACAGCGCGCCGGTGATGGCGAAAAAGCGCCCCATGCCGCAGGAAATGTAGTCGTAAACGGAACCGGAGGTCGGCAGCAGCGCCGCCGCTTCGGAGAAGGTGGTGAGCTGCGCCTGCATCATGACGAAAGCGATCAGCATCGCCAGCGCGAAGGTGTCGCCGCCGATGCCAAAGCCGCTGGTGACGGTCAGGATCACCGGGCTGGCCATGATCACCCCGACCGAACTGGCCAGGGTGGTGGGAAAGCCGACCTTGCCTCGAGCCAGGTGGGCGTGCAACCGCGACGACAGGTTCATGGTTATTTCCTCTTATAGTTTTGGCCTGATGCATGCAGGTGCTTGCAGGTTTTTCACCGCCAGCGGCGGTCATCTCACTATAGAGAGGAAAGGAAAATGCTGACTATCGTCCTTAAGGACGAGACGGTTTCAACCTGCGGCCGCGCTCACGGCGGCGCGCTCGCTCAGCATGAAGCGGATCGGCTCAGCCCAAGCAAGGTCATCATTTTTTCGTCTTATACGTTTGGCGCCGACTGGCGCTATCTTCAATGCGCAATACAGGAAACGGCGGAAAAGCCTGGCTATCGTTCTTTAGAACGAGGGGCAGCGGAAGCGACGTCGGCTGTAGCACGCGCGCAGCGGCGAGGGCCTCCCCCGGGCAGGCGTTGAAAAGCGCTGTAAATTCAGCGGGAAAAACGTCGAATTATTTCATTAACCTATTAATGAAAATCGCGATAAATCCGAACAAAAAAGCCCTGATCAACGCAGTGTCATCTTGTTATTTCTGTGTTTTATTGCAATCGGCCTCACGTTGTTAATATGTTTTTATTGTGTTTCCAAATTGCTACAACTATGCTTGTATCGTTCATATATTGACCGCCAACATTCTCCAGATTGAACGATAAAGGGAGGAATACGAATCATGCACAGCACAGCATCCGATGCCTTTATCAACAGTTGTTTGGCGACCATCACGCACCTGATCCCGGTGTCCGCCGGAGTGTTTTATCTGGTCGATCGCGACCTGCGGCCGGATCACTACATTCTGCACGGCATGCCCGATAAAACGCATCAGCAATACCTGAACCACTTCCAGCAAATAGACCCGCTGCAGCCAGCCAACTTCCATCGGCAAGACATCACCATGGTCGGCATGAGCCCGGCGGCGATCGCCGACAACCGCCGCTATTACCACGACTTTATGCTGCCGAACGACATGCGCGACATGACGGAGATTTTCATTCGCCAACGCAAACGCATCGTTGCCGGGGTGTCGTTGATCCGCGATACGCCGTTTACCGAATTGGAGCGCGGCCGCCTGCGCGCGGTGCTGCCGCTGATCGAGCTGGCGACGCGCGATCTGCTGCCCGACAGCGAGGCGCAGCTGCTGACCGCCAAGGAACAAGAGATCGTCAACCTGGTGCGCGAAGGCGCCAGCAATAAGCGCATCGCCCTAAAGCTGGGCATTTCGCTGTCCACGGTGAAAACCCATATGCGCAACATTTTCGCCAAAACCGACGTGGTGAACCGCACCGAACTGGTCGCCGGCGGCTTTCTCGCCCACGGTTAACGCCCAATAACGGCCGCCGCTGCCGACGGCCGGAAAATAACGCCAAAACGTATTCGCCATTTATGGCGCGGCTCCCCCCTGCCCGCAATCGGGCCGGGCGGGATATTTCATCGTCACTCAACGCTTGGGGAATAAGGTTTATGTCCAGTGATTCGGTTTCCGCGCCCGCCGCCGGCGCGGCGCTCCCCTGCCCGCCGCGGCTGCTGACCGCCATTATCGTCTTCGCCGCCATCGCGCCGGGTATTCTGATGACCGCCCCCGCCGTGGCCGCCCAGCTCGCCGCGCAGTGGCAGCTCGGCCCCGCGCAGATCGGCCGCCTGTTCTCCACCGAACTCGGCGCCATGAGCCTGGCCACGCTGCCGGCGTGGTGGTGGATCGGGCGCATCAACTGGCGGCGGGTCGCTGCGCTGTCGGCGCTGGTGTTTATCGCCGGCAACCTGGCTTCGGCGCTGGTGCAGGATTTCACCTTGCTGCTGCCGCTGCGCTTTATCGCCTCGCTGGCGGGCGGCACCCTGATGATCCTGTGCATCACCTGCGCCGCCGGCACCGCCAATCCCAGCCGCGTCTATGCCTTCTGGGTGCTCGGCCAGCTGGTGCTGGGCGCGGTGGGGCTGCTGGCGCTGCCGCCGCTGTTCGCGCACTTCGGCCTGATGGCGGTCTACCTGATTTTGGCCGCCATCATGTTGTGCTGCCTGCCGCTCATCCCGGCGTTTCCCAACGGTTTCACCGCCGCGCGCAGCGCCCGCAACGGAGCCGCCGCCTCGCCGACGCGCAAGCTGTGCGCCGTGCTGGCGGTGCTGACCTTTTACATCAGCCTGAGCGCGGTTTGGACCTTTATCGGCGGCATCGCCGCCGGCGCCGGGCTGTCGCCGGCCCACAGCGGCCAGGTGCTGGCCGTCGCCACCTTGCTCGGCATCGTCGGCGCCGGCGCCGCAGCGTTGATCGGCGCGCGCTTCGGCGGCGGGCGCCCGATCGCGCTCGGTTACGCCCTGCTGCTGGCCAGCGTGGCGCTGCTGGCGGGTCAACCCTTGCTGCTGCGCTTCGCCCTGGCGGCCCTGCTGTTCAAATTCACCTGGACCTTCGTGCTGCCGTTCATTCTGGCGCGGGTCGCCGGGTTGGATAACGACGGCAAGCTGATGAACGGCATCAACCTGGTGATCGGCGGCGGCATGGCCATCGGCCCGACGCTGGCCGGCTATCTGATCGAATCTTCCGGCGGTTTCAACGCCTTGCTGTTCGGCGCGCTGGGCTGCGCGCTGCTGTCGCTGCTGTTGATTTCGCTGGCTTCACCGCGCGCACCGCGCCGTATAACAGGAGGAGAAAGGTGAAAAGAACAACCGGTTTCTTGTTTGATGAACGCTGTTTCTGGCACAGCACCGGCCTGCACGCCACCACCCTGCCGGTCGGCGGCTGGGTGCAACCGCCCTCGGGCGCCGGCCATGCCGAATCGCCGGAAACCAAACGACGCATGAAGAACCTGATGGACGTGTCCGGCCTGTCGCGCCAGCTCACCCTGCTGAGCGCCGAACCAGCGACGGAAGAAGACCTGCTGCGCATCCACCCCGCCCACTATCTGCAGCGCTTCAAACAGGTGAGCGACAGCGGCGGCGGCCTGCTGGGGGAAGAGGCGCCGCTAGGGCCGGGCAGCTATGAAATCGCCAAACTCTCCGCCGGGTTGGCCTGCGCGGCGGTGGAGGCGGTGTTGCAAGGCGAGCTGGATAATGCCTATGCGCTGTCGCGCCCGCCGGGCCACCACTGCCTGCCGGATCAATCGATGGGCTTCTGCTTCCTGGCCAATATCCCGATCGCCATCGAGCGCGCCAAGGCCCGTTACGGCCTCGGAAAAGTGGCGGTGCTCGACTGGGACGTGCACCACGGCAACGGCACCCAGCACATCTATTGGCGGCGCGGCGACGTGCTGACGCTGTCGCTGCATCAGGACGGCTGCTTCCCGGCGGGCTATTCCGGCGAACGGGATCGCGGTGAAGGCGACGGGGCGGGCTGCAACGTTAACGTGCCGATGCTGGCCGGCGCCGGCGACGACGGCTACCTGCACGCCATGCGGCGCATCATCATCCCGGCGCTGGAAAAATTCGAGCCGGAGATGATCATCGTCGCCTGCGGTTACGACGCCAACGCCCTCGATCCGCTGGCGCGCATGCAGTTGCACAGCGACAGCTTCCGCGCCATGACCGCGCTGGTGCAGGAGGCCGCCGACCGGCTGTGCGGCGGCAAACTGGTGATGGTGCATGAAGGCGGCTACGCCGAATCCTACGTGCCGTTCTGCGGGCTGGCGGTGATGGAACAGCTGAGCGGCGTGCGCACGGAAGTGCAGGATCCGCTGCTGGCGTTCATCCAGCAACAGCAGCCGCGCGACGCGTTCAACCGCTTCCAGCGTGAAGCGCTCGACGCGTTGGCGCGCCAGTTCGGCCTGTAACCCCCCTCTCTGCGGGCGCCGCACCCGGCGCCCCTGACAACCTCGCCGCCAGCCGCTACGCTGAAGGGCAACCCTACCACCATGAGAACAATAACATGTCCGAACAAACCGTCAGCTTTATCAAAGGCCGTCACGGCGACATCGCCGTGCACGACTGGGGCAACGACAAGCCGCGCTATCTGGCGCTGCTGGTGCACGGCTACGGCGAGCACCTCGGCCGCTATCAATACGTGGCGCGTACGCTGCAGGCGCAGGGGGCGCGGGTGTTCGGCCCCGACCACCTCGGCCACGGCCTGTCGCAGGGCGAACGCGTGCTGATCGAAGATTATGACGCCGTGGTCGACGACGTGCAGCGCGTGGTCAGCCATTTCCGGCAGCAATACCCCGCCTTGCCGCTGGTGGTGATCGGCCACTCGATGGGCGGCATGATCGCCACCCGCTACGTGCAGCGCTACGGCGAGGAAGTGCGCGCCTTGGTGCTGTCCGGCCCGCTGCTCGGCGACAGAACGGCGATTTCCGATCTGGCCGAACTGCCGACGATCCCCGACGCGCCGCTGGATACCGCCACCCTGGCGCGCGATCCGGCGGTCGGCGCGGCCTATCAGGAGGATCCGCTGGTGTGGCACGGGCCGTTCAAGCGCCCCACCCTGCGCGCCATGCAGCGGATGCTCGCCGCCATCAACGCCGGGCCGGGCTTCGGCGCGCTGCCCACGCTGTGGATCCACGGCGACGACGATCGGCTGGTGCTGATGAGTGAAACGCAAACCGCGCTCGACCGTCTGCGGGGCGACGACTTCGAACGGATGATCAATGCGGGCGGGCGGCACGAGAGCTTTAACGAAACCAATAAGGATCAGATCCTCAAGCGGGTAACCGACTTTATTGCGCGGGCGTTAGGTTAAGGCGCTCCCCCTCGGCATTCAGCCTGCTGAGGGGGGCATGACGGCGTCAGCCCTCGACGATGGCGAGGTAGTGTTTGACGAAGCGATCCGAGGTGATGTCCCAGCGCACCGGGGTGCCCTTCTCGACGAACCAGGAATCGCCGGCCTGATACTGCACCGATTCGCCGGTGCGTTCGTTGGTCAGGGTGGCGCTGCCTTCCCACACCGTGGCGTGCTCGGCGAACGGGTACTCCATCACGAAGCTGCCGCGGGTGCAGCTGAACACGCCGCAGTTCAGGTTGTCGGTCGGTTCGCCGAAGATGCTGGCCACGCCGACGTTCGGCGTGCCGGCGATCACCGTGGCGCCCAGGTTGCTGACGCTGCCGATCTCCAGCAGTTCCGGCAGCGGTTGTTTAAGCAGTAACGGTTTCATGTGATTCTCCTCTGAGGGTTAACGGCGGCCTTTCCAGTAGCCGGATGTCTGGTGCCAAACCTTGCCGGCGGTGGTCATCACCCGCCGCAGCTTGTCTTTGCCGAAGATGTTGACGTGCGGGATCGAGCTCATCAGATCGTAACGATCGGATCCTTCGCTCATGCCCTCCGCCAGCACCTTGCACACGATGTGGCTCGGCGTCACGCCGAAGCCGGAGTAGCCCTGCACGTAAAACACGTTGTCGCGATCCGGCAGCGTGCCGATCTGCGGGAACAGGTTGGCGCTGCAGCACAGCGGGCCGCCCCAGGCCAGATCGATCTTCACGTCTTTCAGGTACGGGAACACCTTCAGCATCAGGTTGCGGTTCCAGGCCTTGAGATCCGACGGGAAATATTCGATCAGGCGGGTGGCGCTGCCGAACAGCAGCCGGTTCTCGTTGGTCACCCGGTAATAGTCGATCACCGGGCGGATGTCGCTGTAGGCGCCGCGGATCGGGCTGATCTGACGGATCAGATCGTCAGACAGCGGCTCGGTGGCCAGCTGGAAGGCGTAGGTATTGATGGTCTTGCGGTAGATCTGCGGCTCCATGCCGTTGAGAAAGCCGTTGCAGGCCCACAGCATCTTGTTGGCGCGCACCGAGCCCATGGCGGTGCGCACCGTGATGCGCGGGCCATACTCGACGTTGAGCACGCTGCTGTTCTCGAAGATTTTCACCCCGTAGCCGCTCAGAGCCTTGGCCTCGCCCAGCAACAGGTTAAGCGAATGCACGTGGCCGCCGCCCATGTGTTTCAGCGCGCAGGTGTAGGCGTCGGAGCCCACCACCTGCTTCACTTCCGCGCCAGTGTAGAGTTCGATCTCTTCCTGCGGCGCCACCGCCCTGAACTCCTTCAGCCAGCCGCGCAGGGTCTTCTCCTGGCGCGCATTGCTGCCGAGGTAGCCGTAACCGAAGCAGAAGTCGGCGTCGATGTCATATTTCTTGATGCGCTCGCGGATAATGCCGGCGCCGAGGTTGCTGATCTTGAAGATGGTTTCCAGCCCGGACGGGCCGACGTGGCGTTTGATCTTCTCCAGATCGTGGCCGATGCCTGCCATCACCTGGCCGCCGTTGCGCCCGGTGCCGCCGTAGCCCAGATAGCGGCCCTCGAGAATGGCGATGTTGGTGATGCCCTTCTCCGCCAGCTCCAGCGCGGTGTTGATGCCGGAGAAGCCGCCGCCGATGATCACCACGTCAACGTCCAGATCCTCTTCCAGCGTCGGGAAGCGCAGATCGTATTTTTTGGTCGCCGCGTAGTAGGTTAAGGACTCGATTTCGTTGTTCACTGCCGCACTCCCGATTGCCTATGCCATGACATCGGATTATCGGGAGCAGTGGGATCGTTCGCTATGTCCCCTTAGGGACATTCGTCCCCTTCATCTTTCAAACTACAGCGTTGTTGGCTGCTGACGTTCACCCCAGTCACTTACCTAAGTAAGCTCCTGGGGACGCTCGTCCTGGCCGCCTAGCTGTAGCTTGAAAGCTATAGGGGATAGATCGATACATTCACGCGCTGCGCCGCTGCGGGGCGGCCAGCAGCAGGCTGAACAGTTCGGCCTGCGAACCGATGTTCAGCTTACCGTAGATGTTCTTGCGGTGGTTTTTTACCGTGCCGAGGCTGATGAACAGCCGGTCGGCAATCTGCTGCGAACCGCAGCCGGCGAGGATCAGATCGACAATCTCACGCTCGCGCGGCGTCAGCAGATAGCGCGCCTGGGCGCCGTCATCGTTCACCGTCGCGGCCTCGGCCGGCGCCACCACCACTTCGCCGTGCAGCCGCGCCACGCTTTTCACCAGCGTCAGCGCGCTGCGCAGATCCGCCCGCTGCGGGTAGCGCACCGCCACCGTGCGGCGCGCCGAACCGAAAAAGACGCCCAGCCCGCGCTCCGGCGTCAGTTGCAGCAGCACGCCGGCCTCGTCGTGCCAGCCGGTCTTGCGATAAAAATTACGGTAATAGTCGCTGTGATAAAACCCGCAGGGCGCCAGCTGGCGCAGCGTGAGCACCTCGCCTTCGCCGCCGTCGTTCAGCGCGCGGTAAAACGGATCCTGCAGGTAGGCGCCCTGCTGGTAGAGCTGATTGACCGCGTCGCTGTTTTCGCGCTCGGTTTTAATCAGGCAGCGCGGCGGCCGGCCGCGTTCGAAGGCATAGACGATGGCGTTGTCGAAGGCGAAAAACCCTTCCAGCCAGTTCAACAGGCTGGGATAAAAGCGTGGGCTGGCCACCGCATCGATCACCGCAGACAAGCGTTCAACCTGAATTTCCATACCCGCCTCGCCATTATTAACACATTAACAATCTACCGATTTCGGATGGGGTTGGCCGCACGACGGCCGGTACTGTTAAAAAAAGCATCCGCAGCGCCGAAATGCAAGAGCGCGATCGTTTACATGTTAAACAACTCACAGGTTGCCGCGGCGGGGAAAGCGGTGGCCGCTCCGCGCCCGCTGGCTTATGCTGTGGCATCGCGACCTGCAACGCCGTCAAGGAGACCTCATGTCCGTCAGCCACATCATCGCCAACCGCCAGACCTGGTTCGGCCGCGGCAGCATCCAGCAGCTGCCGCCGCTGCTGCTTGCCGACCCGCAGCCGACGCTGCTATTCAGCTGCCGCTCTTTTCTCAACGGCCCGGTGTACGCCGGCCTGCGCGAAGCGCTGGCGCCGCTGCTCATCGGCACCGAAATCGTCAGCCACGAGGCGTCGCCGCAGGAAATCGACGCCTGGGTGGCGCGCTGGCGCGGCCAGGCGCGGCGCGTGGTGGCCATCGGCGGCGGCAGCGTGCTGGACGCCGCCAAAGCGTTCTCCGCGCTGGTTGAGCACCCGCTGCCAACGCTGCGCTATATGGAAAAGGTGGGCGACAGCAAAATCAGCGGCGCCACCCTGCCGCTGATAGCCATTCCCACCACCGCCGGCACCGGCAGCGAGGTGACCCAGAACGCGGTGATCACCGATACCCAGGTCAGCAAGGTGAAAGCCTCGCTGCGCCATAACAACTTCGTGCCGCACACCGCCATTCTCGACCCGCAGCTGCTGACGGGCGCCCCGGACAAGGTGCTGGCCTACTGCGCCATCGACGCCTTCACCCACCTGTTCGAGGCCTATCTGTCGAAAACCGCCGGCGCCATGACGCGCGATATGTCGCTGAGCGGCATCCGCCACTTCCTCGCCGCCTGGCCGGCGCTTAACCGCAGCGACGCGGCGCGCGAAGCCATTATGCAGGCTTCCTACCTCGGCGGGCTGACGCTGAGCGCCGCCGGGCTGGGGGTCATTCACGGCATCGCCGGCGAGATCGGCGCGCTGCGCGACTACCACCACGGGCAGGTCTGCGGTCGCCTGCTGCTGCCGTTCCTCGCCCTGTTGGAAACCAGCGAACAGCCGCAGCAGCGCGCGCTGATGGCCGAGCTGGCCGCCAGACTGTACCCGCACTGGCAGGGCAGCCCGGAGAGCTACCTGAGCGATTTCATCACCCGCCACGCCATCGCGCCGTTCTGGCAGGACGATTTGCCAATTTCCGGCCAGGAGCTGGCGGTGGTGCTGGAGAAATCCAACAGCAAGAATTCCTGGATCGACTATGCGCCGGCGCAGCGGCAACGGATGATCAAAGAGGCGTTTCGCGTCGAATGATTATATAATCAGATCAACGCACTAGCAGGAGTTAAGGAAATGGGCATCATCGGCTGGATCTTCGCCGGCATCGCGGTCGGCATCCTGGTCGGCGCGCTGATCAGAATCTTCGGCAAGAAGAAAGAGCAGTAAGCGTCACGCTGTTCCGTGGGCCGCCAGCAGGCACTCATGGAACAGCTTCACCACCCGTTGCGGCACCGGCGAGCGGCGCAGCACACTGGAGTACTCGCAGTGATAGCGGAACAGCGCCGGTTTGATCGCCCGCATCAGGTTCTGCGCCACAAAAAACGCCGCGTAGTGATCCGGCAAAAAGCCGACGTATTTGCCGGACAGGATCAGCGTGGCGATCGACTCTTGCGCGAACCCCGTCGCCTTGCGATGCAAATGTTGCTGCAGGCTCAGTTCCATATTCGGCGAATGGTAGCCCAATCCGGCGAAAGCATAATTGTGCAGCAGATCCCAATTTAATGTTTCATGGCGGGCGGAAAATAATTCATGCTGCGCGCCGCAATATAAGAACATCCTCTCACTGAATAACGAATGATAAGATAAACTTTCCGCGCTGCGGTGCATGGGAATAACGCCAACCTGAAATTGCCCGTCAATAACGCCACGTTCAATGGTATTAATCGGCTCCACGTACATTTGCAAAGAAACCTCCGGCGCGCGCGCGCTGAATAACGCGATGGCCCGGCCGATCTGCGCCTGCGGATTGCTGACCGTGTGGTCGAATATCGCCACGTGCAGCTGCCCGCCCATGCGCTGGTGCACCTCATCCACCCCGCGCCGGAACGCCTCGGTGGCCGCCAGCAGGTTGACGGTTTCCTGGTAGATAATCAGCCCCTCGTCGGTGACCGCAAAGCCCTCGCGCCCGCGCTGGCACAGCGTCAGGCCCAGCCGCTGCTCCAGATCCTTGATGTGCTTGCTGATGGTCGACAGGCTGATATTCAGCTCCAGTTCGGCGGCGCTCATGCCGCCGCAATCGACCACGGCCTTGAATACCCGCAGCAAACGCAGATCCATATCCGACAATTGTCCCAGCAACGCGCGCTTTTTTACTTGCATAAAACCTTAAGTAAGTTTCGACATATGATTATTCACAGTAGAGAACAAGCGGTACATAGTCAATTTCGCACAACAATTCGTTAACAACTCATTTTATTTAATTAATCGCACTTATTTTCCTGCCCGGAGGAAAACATGGCCGCTGAAAATTATTCGCTTAATCGTCTCGATGCCGAAGGGTTAGAAGCCCATTGGATGCCTTTTACCGGCAACCGCAATTTTAAAGCGCAGCCGCGCATCATTACTCAGGCCGCAGGGGCGTATTACACCAGCCACGACGGCAGAAAGATTTTCGACGGCCTGTCCGGATTGTGGTGCTGCGGATTGGGGCACGGCCGGCAGGAAATCACCGACGCCGCCCAGCGTCAGTTGGCGACGCTGGATTACTCGCCGGCGTTTCAGTTCGGCCACCCGCTGTCGTTCGAGCTGGCCAACAAAATCAAGGCGCTGACGCCGGCGGGGCTGGATTACGTGTTCTTCACCGGCTCCGGCTCGGAAGCGGCGGACACCTCGCTGAAAATGGCGCGCGCATACTGGCGCGCCAAAGGCCAGGCGGGCAAAACCTGCTTTATCGGCCGGGAAAAGGGCTATCACGGCGTTAACTTCGGCGGCATCTCGGTCGGCGGCATCGCCAGCAACCGCAAGGCGTTCGGCGCCGGCGCCGAGGCGGACCATCTGCCGCACACCCTGCTGGCCGGCAACGCCTTTTCGCGCGGCATGCCGCAACAGGGGGCGGAGCTGGCGGAAGAGCTCAACCGCATCATCGCGCTGCGCGACGCCTCGACGATCGCCGCGGTGATCGTCGAACCGTTCTCCGGCTCCGCCGGGGTGATCGTGCCGCCGGTCGGCTATCTTCAGCGCCTGCGCGAGATCTGTACCCAGCATGACATTCTGCTGATCTTCGACGAAGTGATCACCGCCTTCGGCCGCTGCGGCGCGATGACCGGCGCCGAGGCGTTCGGCGTCACGCCGGACATCATGAACATCGCCAAACAGGTGACCAACGGCGCGCAGCCGATGGGCGCCGTGGTGGTGCGGCCGGAGATCTACCAAACCTTCATGAACGGCGGCGAGCCGGACTACCAGCTCGAATTCCCGCACGGTTACACCTACTCCGCCCATCCGGTCAGCTGCGCGGTGGCGCTGGCGACGCTGGACATCCTGCAGCGCGAACAGATGGTGGAGCGCGTACAGGCGCTGGCGCCCTACTTCGAGCGCGCGGTGCACAGCCTGCAGGGGGCCAAACACGTCGCCGACATTCGCAATATCGGCCTGGCGGCCGGCATCACGCTGGCGGCGCGGCCCGGCGAACCGGCGCGGCGGCCCTTCGAAGCGGCGATGCGCTGCTGGGAAAGCGGGTTTTACGTGCGCTACGGCGGCGACACCCTGCAACTGGCGCCGCCGTTCATCAGCAGCGAAGCGCAGATCGATGCGCTGATCAACGCCGTCGGCGATGCCCTCAACGCCACCGAATAAGGAGCGAACCATGACCATTACCCATTGGATCAACGGCGAACCCGCCGCCGGCGGCGAACGCAGCCAGCCGGTTTACGACCCGGCCACCGGCCAATCGGCGCAGGAGGTGCAGCTGGCCGACCGCGCCACGGTGGAGCGCGCCATCGCCGCCGCCGAACAGGCCTATCCCGCCTGGCGCGACACCCCGCCGCTGAAGCGCGCGCGCATCATGATGAAGCTCAAGGATCTGCTGGAGCAGCACGCCGACGCCATCTGCCAACTGATCACCGCCGAGCACGGCAAGGTGCTCAGCGACGCCTTGGGCGAACTGCAGCGCGGCATCGAGAATATCGAATACGCCGGCTATGTGCCGGAACTGCTGAAAGGCGAACACAGCAAAGAGGCGGGCCCGGGCATCGACAGCTGGAGCGAGTTTCAACCGCTCGGGGTGGTAGCGGGCATCACCCCGTTCAACTTCCCGGCGATGGTGCCGCTGTGGATGTGGCCGATGGCGGTCGCCTGCGGCAATACTTTCGTGCTGAAACCTTCCGAGCGCGTCCCTTCCGCCGCGCTGTATATCGCGCGGCTGGCGGCGGAGGCCGGGCTGCCGCCGGGGGTGCTCAACGTGGTCAACGGCGATCGCGAAGCGGTGGAGACGCTGCTGCATGACGGACGCGTGAAGGCGATAAGCTTCGTCGGTTCGACGCCGGTCGCAGAACACATCTATCACACCGGCTGCGGCCAAAACAAACGGGTGCAGGCGCTGGGCGGCGCCAAAAACCACGCGGTGGTGCTGCCGGACGCCGATATCCCCGGCGCGGTCGGCGCGCTGATGGGCGCGGCGTTCGGCTCCTGCGGCCAGCGCTGCATGGCCATCCCGCTGGTGGTGGCGGTGGGCGACGGCACCGCCGACGCGCTGATCGCCGGGCTGCGGCAACAGATGTCCGCCATGCGCGTCGGCCCCGGCAGCGACAACCGCAACGACATGGGGCCGCTGGTGACTCAACAGCATTATCAGAAGGTGAAAGGCTATATCGATCAGGGCGTGGCCGAAGGCGCCGAGCTGCTGGTGGACGGCCGCGAACTGCGCGTGACGGACGCCGACGGCCGACCCAGCCAGGGGTATTTCCTCGGCCCGACGCTGTTCGACCGCGTGACGCCCGGCATGCGCATCTATCAGGAGGAGATCTTCGGCCCGGTGCTCGGCGTGGTGCGCGCGGCGTCGCTGCAGGAGGCGATGGCCTTGATCGACGCCCACGAATACGGCAACGGCACCTGTCTGTTTACCCGTGATGGTGAAGCGGCGCGCCACTTCTCCAGCCGCATTCAGGTCGGCATGGTGGGGATCAACGTGGCGCTGCCGGTGCCGGTGGCCTACCACTCGTTCGGCGGCTGGAAGCGCTCGCTGTTCGGCGATCTGCACGCCTACGGCCCGGACGCGGTCAGGTTCTACACCAAACGCAAGACCATTACCCAGCGCTGGCCGGCCTCCGGTGATGCCCGCCGCGCCAGCTTCAGCTTCCCGTCGGGGCAGGGGTAACACATAAGAACAATAAACTTCCGGGGAGCAACGCTCCCCGGCATTTAGCGCGCTCCATTTGATTTCTGCGTACAGCCTGTGCAGCAAAACAATTACTCACTCACACGTTAATGGAGTCGTTAACCATGAAAGAGTCCGCCCCTGAACACACTTTCAAAGGCAATCTCAGCGTCCTCGACGTGGTGATGATCACCGCTTCCGGCGTGACGCCGGCCAGCTCAATCTTCGTCATCGCGCCGCTGGCGATCGCCAGCGCCGGCAGCGGCGCCTTTCTGTCGTTTCTGATCGCCGCCTGCGTCGCCGCCACCATCGCGCTGTGCTATGCCGAGCTCGGCGCCGCGCACCCCAGCGCCGGCGGCGAATACAGCATCATCAAACGCCTGTTCGGCACCCTGTGCGGGTTGCAGACCTATCTGTTTATTCTCAGCGCCGCGCTGTTCGTGCCGGCGGTGCTGGCCACCGGCGCCGTGCCCTATCTGAATACCGCGCTGGGCACCTCATTCGACGCCTCCACCGCCGGCATGATCACCGTGCTGATCGGCGGCGCCTGCGCCATTTTCAACATCAAGGCCAACGCCCTGCTGACCGGCGCCTTTCTGGTGGTGGAAGTGGCGGTGCTGGCGCTGATCGCCTGGCTCGGTTTCAGCCATCCGCATCAAAGCGCGGAGATCCTCACCGCGCCGGTGATGCTGGACGCGCAGGGCAGCCTGGCGCCGGTTTCGCTGCCGCTGATCGTCGCCATGGTCGGGGTCGCGCTGTTCTCCTACAACGGCTACGGCGCGGCGGTGTACATGGCGGAAGATATGCGCGAGCAGGGCAAACCGATGGCGGTCGCGATCATGCTGACGCTGGTCATCGTGGTGCTGGTGGAACTGGTGCCGTTCACCGCCCTGCTGATCGGCTCGCCGTCGCTGGCAGAGATGGCCAAACAGGCCGATCCGGTCGGTTATGTGGTCACCCAGCTCGGCGGCCCGACGCTGGCGCGGGTGGTGAGCGGCGCGATCTATCTGTCGGTATTCAACGCCATCATCGCCATCGTGGCGCAGTTCAGCCGCATGATGTTCGCCAGCGGGCGCGACGGCTTCTGGCTGCCGACGTTCAACCGCGCGCTGAAAATCATCCACCCGCGCTTCGGCACCCCCTGGATCGCCACCCTGCTGTTCGGCGTCCCCTCGGCGCTGCTGGCGTTTTGCTCCGACCTCGAATCGCTGACCTCATTCACCGTGATCCTGCTGCTGCTGGTGTACATCATCATGGCGGTGGCGGCGCTGATCAGCCGCCGTCGCCGCCACTTCCATCACCCGTACCTGATGCCGCTGTGGCCGCTGCCGGTGGCGGCGGCGCTGCTGTGCTGCCTGTACGTGCTGTGGACGATTTTGATCGCCAGCAGCCTGAAAGACTTTATTATCATTGCCGGCATCATCGGCTTCGGGCTGGCGCTGAACCACTTGCGCGGCCGCCAGACGGCGCCCCTCGCCACCCCCTCAATAGAAGGAGAATAACCATGACGCAGCGCGCTCAGGATCTGGGCATCACCATCGGTCAGGGCACGCCCGGCCCGCTGAACGCCATCACCGACGTGCCCGGCGTGCGCGTCGGCCATGCCAGCCTTCATGCCGATTTGGCGGACGGGCGCAGCGTGCGCACCGGCGTGACGGTAATCGAACCGCGCCCCGGCTCCGCTCGCCACGCGCCCTGCTTCGCCGGCGTGCACGTGCTGAACGGCAACGGCGACGCCACCGGCCTGGAATGGGTGCGAGAAGCGGGCCTGTTGACCAGCCCGATCGCCTTCACCAACACCCACAGCGTGGGGGTAGTGCGCGATGCGCTGATCGCGCTGGAGCGTGAAACGCTGCCCGCGAGCGACAACGCGGTGTACTGGAATATGCCGGTGGTGATGGAAACCTTCGATGGCCTGCTCAACGACATCAACGGCTTTCACGTCAAGGCCGAGCACGTGCGCCAGGCGCAGCAGGCGGCCAGAGGCGGCTTGCCGCAGGAAGGCGCGGTCGGCGGCGGCAGCGGCATGATCTGTCATGAATTCAAGGGCGGCAGCGGCACCGCATCGCGCCGCTTGCCCGCCGATCAAGGCGGCTGGACGGTGGGCGCCATCGTGCAGGCCAACCACGGCAAGCGCGAGTCGCTGCTGGTCGGCGGTTACCCGGTGGGCCGCCACCTGGGGCATATCCCCTCGCCGTTCACGCCTCAGTTGCCGCATCCCGGCATGGGCTCCATTGTGGTGGCGCTGGCGACCGACGCGCCGCTGCTGCCGCACCAGTGCGCGCGGCTGGCGCAGCGCGCCAGCATCGGCATCGCCCGCACCGGCGGCGGCACCGAGGATTCGAGCGGCGATATCTTTATCGCCTTCGCCACCGGCAACGACGGCCTGCCGCCCGCCGACTACGCCAATAAAGGCGATTTCACCACACCGCTGCGCATGGTGAACAACGACTACATTTCGGCGCTGTTCGCCGCGGCGGCGGAAGCGGTGGAAGAGGCGATCGTCAATGCGTTGCTGGCGGCCAATACCGTCAGCGGCAACGGCCATCGGGCGGAAGGGTTGAGCGCCGAACAGCTGGTGACGGCGCTGGAGAAGGCCGGCTGGCGGCGGTAAACAACGCGGGGCGCGGGTTAACGCGCCCTGACCGTCAGGATTCGCCGCCCGGTTTGGGCGTCGGGTAATCGTAATCCAGCTTCAACGGCTCGGCGTAGACGCTGTCCCACAGCTGTTGGTACAGCCTGTCCAACCGCCCGCTCATCGCCGCGCTGTGCAGCACCAACTCCAGATTGCGCGAGTTGTCCAGATAGCCGCCGGTCCAGTTGCTGGTGCCCACCCAGGCAATCTCATCGTCGATGGTCATCAGCTTGCTGTGGATCACCCGGGCAAACGGGATGAAGCCGCTGCTGGCCGGCGGAATGGTCACCACCTTGATCTGCACGTTCGGCACCAGCGCCAGGCTCTTCAGCCAGGCGATATCCGGCTTTTTGGTGTTCCAGTTGGCCACCATCAGCTCGATCTGCACCCCGCGCGCCGCCGCGCTGCGCAGCGCGTTGTCGATCACCGCGTAGAAGGGGCGGCTGCGCTCCGGGCCAAACGACAGCGGCGCGTAGTCCATCACCTGCACCCGCACCCGCCGTTTGGCGTCGGCCAGCAGACGCGGCAGCTCGGCCTGCGAATCGAGCACGCCCGCCGGGTTGTAGGCGCGCGGGCTGGCCACCAGATAGTTGCCCTGCGGGGGCGCCGTCGGCGGCGAATCGGGCAGCGTCGGCACCGGCTTATCCTGCGCCAGCAGCGCCTGCGCCCGCCAGTCCTGTTCGAAGATCGCCTGGATCTGCCCTACCACCCTGGCGTCGCTGATGCGCAGCCCGGTTTCGTGAATGTGTTCCAGCGCGCGCCAGTCGAAGTTCTGGCTGCCGACGAACGCCTGCTCGCCGTCCACCAGCAGATACTTGGCATGCAGAATGCCGCCGCTCAGCTTCTGGTATGGGATGATGCGCAGCTCCAGATTGGGGATCGCCTTCAGCCGTTCCAGCGTCTCGGCGGTGGAGAGGCGAATGCCCTTCTCTTCCAACAAAAAGCGGATTTTTACCCCGCGCTCACCGGCCGCCTTCAGGTGCTGCAGCACGCCGTCCAGCAGCGAACCGTCCTGATTCGCCACGTAGAACTGCCCCAGATCGATGCGGGTTTTCGCCGCGTCGAACATCTCGCGCCATACCTCGGCGGTGTTGCGCAGGTCGTCGGCCTGCAGCGCGGTTTCCACCGGCGCGGTGTACACCAGCTCGTAACCGGGAATAGCAAAACGCGCCGCAGCGCTCTGGCTCAACATCAACAAACAACCGCTCCACAATGCCGTATAAAGGCGGCCTCTCGGCCGCCGTGCTGGATGGCCATTAGGCATAGCGCGGCGCTCCGCTGTCAACCCATTGTTCGCCGCTGCCGCTCTCCGGACGGCTGGCCGGTTGACCGGCGCGGATCAGCAGCACCTTCAGCAGTTCGTTGATGCGCTCCATGCGGCTCTGCAGGAAATTGTTGGCCACCAGGCACAGCAGCGCGATGGCGATGCCCAGCCCGGTGGCGTACAGCGCGGTGCCCATGCCGGCCGACACCAGACTCGGCTCGGACACCCCCGAGGCGGCCAGCGCCTTGAAGGTTTCGATGATCCCCATCACCGTGCCCAGTAGCCCCAGCAACGGCGCGGCGGTGACCACGGTTTCCAGCAGCCACAGGCCGCGCGCCATCGGCGGCTTGCTCAGCAGGTACTGGGCGTCGATCAGATCGCCGATCGCCTCACGGTCGCCGGCGCGGTGTTTCTGCGCCAGCACCGGCGCGATCACCGCCATCGGCAGGCTGTTGCGCTGCGTCAGCGCGTCGGGCAGATCGGCCGCTCGGCGTACCTCCGGCGTCAGCGCCTGCTCCAGCCGGCGCGCCTGACGCTGGGTGTAGGCGAAGTACAGCGTGCGTTCGATGATGATCACCAGCGCGATCGCCAGCGCGGCGTACATCACGTAGAAAATAATGTCGTGCAACAGATTGGCGTCCATACAGGGTTCCTCTTCCCCGCCGCCGGGCAGACGGCGGGGCATTCAGTTAAAAGGTGGCTTCCAGCGAGACGCTGAAGGTGCGTTCTTCGCCGACGTTGTAATACGGGGTGCTGGCCTTCACGCCGCCGTAGGGCGCCGCGTTGAAGGTGGTGGTGCGCACCGAGGTCAGGTATTCCTTGTCAAACAGGTTGCTGATGCCAAAACGCAGCGCGGCGCTTTTGACGATTTTCTTGTCCACCGGCAGATGCACCCCCGCCGCCAGATCGAACACCGTGCGCCCGCCGATCTTCTCGTCGTTGGTCAGATCGCCATAGAACGCGCTGACGTACTTGCCGCTGACGCTGCCGTAGTACAGGCCGTCGTCATAACCCAGCGTCATATTCAGCAGGTTTTTCGGCACGTTCGGCACCTCTTTGCCTGAGGTCGGCAGCGGCAGCCCGCCGTTACTGACGATGTCGCTCTTCTGCTTCGATTGGGTATAGGTATAGGAGGTGTAGTAATTGAAGTTATGCGGCAGTTGGCCGCTCCACTCCAGCTCCAGCCCTTTGTTCTCTACGTTGCCGATGTTCATCATCTCGTAGTCGCCGGCCGCGTTGGTGGTGGAGATCTGGCGGTCGCTGTAGCGCATGTAGAACAGCGTGGCGCTCAGCAGCATGTCTTCCTGTTGGAAGCGCCAGCCCAGCTCGTGGTTCCAGCTCAGCTCCGGCTTGGTGCTGAGCGAATCGCCGACGTTGTACAGCACGTAGTTCGGCGGCGTGCGCATGTTGCGCGTCAGGTTGTAGAACACCTGGTTTTCCTGGTTCACCTTATAGCTGGCGCTGAAGTTCGGCAGGAATTCATGATAGGTGGCTTTGCGTTTCTCCGGCGCGTTGTACAGGCTGCCGCGATTGTCCCCTTTACGTTCCACATACTGATAGGCCAGGCCGCCGACGAAGGTCCAGTCCGGCGTGGCGAACCAGGTATCCTGCAGCCACACCTTCTGCGCCGGGGTGATGGTGTACTGGTTGCGCCCCTGAACGGTGTTGCCGTTGGCGTCCTTCACCTGATCGGAACCGCCCGGCGGCCCCCAAATCTGCGACGGGTTGCCGTCGCCCTTGATGCTGATGAACGGCTGGGTCTGCAGCTGGCGCGCGCGCTCATACCAGTAACCGATATCCAGACTGTGCTGATCGTTGATGTCCCACTTCAGCTTGGTGGTGATGCCCGGCCGCCAGGTCTGAGTCCACGACGGGCGGTAGTAGGTGTTGGATTTCAGGTTGCTGAGATCGTACTGCCCTGCCCTGTCCGACGTGCTGGACAATACCGACGCGGTTTGACCGTTGAAGCTGCCGCCGTTGCCCCAGTAGTAATACGGTTGCAGGGTCAGCGACAGGTTGTCGCGCAGCTGCAGCTTCTGGGTGAACGACAGCGTGAAGTTCTCGAACGGGTTGCGCTCGAGCTTGTAATACTTGTTCAACTGTCCGCGGCTGTTGTACTCCGGCGTGGTGGCATAGTCGGTGTCGCGGCCGTCGTTTTGGAACTGCGCCTTGCTCAGGGTGTTGTAGTTGGTGTTGTTCTGGCGGTTGTACTTCATCACCAGATTGCTGCTGTTGCCGTTGCCGTCTTCGTACAGCGAGTTCATCTCGAACTTGTCGGAGTACAGCCGCCCCTCGCCGCGCCACTTCTTCGCCTCGGTGTGCGAATAGGAGAGCCAGTTGCTGAAGCCGTTGTACTCGCCGGTGTCCAGCCGGGCGAAGGTTTTGCTCAGGCTGTTGCTGCCCAGCGTTTGCTTGACGAAACCGCCGAAGTCTTTCGCCGGGCGGCGCGTTACCAGGCCGATGTTGCCGCCGCTGGAGCCGATATGCGGGCCGTCCGCTTCGGAAGAGCCCTGGGTGACGAACACCTCCTCCAGGTTCTCCGCATCGCCCAGCAGGTTCGGGTATACCGCGTAGTTGCCGGAGTCGTTGATCGGGATGCCGTCCATCGACAGGCCGATCTGATCCGAGTTCATGCCGCGCATGGTGTAGTCCACGCCGCTCAGGCCGCTGGCGTCATTGCTGTTGACGTTGAGGCCCGGCGTGAACTTCAGCTTGTCGATGGCGTTGGCCGCCGACGGCATTTTATCCATCGCCTCTTTGGTGACGGTGGAGCGCGCCTTGGCGCTGTCGTCCTGCACCATCATGCCGCCGCCGAGCGACTGCCCCTTGACGCTGATGGTGCCGACGTCGGTGCCGTCGGCCGCCAGCGCGGCGCCCGGCAGCATCGCCGACATCACCGCCAGATAGATCCCAGAACGATTGAACGATTTCATGGTGTGCATCCCTTAAAAATCAAACGATTAACCCTTGCGCTAAGGCGCCTGATAATTGAACGTCGCGGTAAATCTTTTGGTTGTTTGCCCGGCGAACGCGTCGCTCGGGAATGGCTTCACTGAACTGATGCTTTGCAGGCTGCTCATCGCCGCGCGATTCAGCAGCATGCTGGCGGCTTTGTTGGCGATGCCGGAAGAGACCACCCGCCCGCTGCGATCGACCTCCAGCCACACCTCGACGTTGCCCTGCGGGCGCTCGAGGGAGGCCTGACGGCCGGTCGGGTAGCGCTTGCGCTGTTCCAGTTCGCGGCGCAAGGCCAGCAGATAGCCGTTTTCAATCGCCTGCGCATTCACCTTCGGCGCCGCCGGGGCGGCCGGTGCGGGTTGCGCCGCCGGTTTACTGACCGGCGCGCGCGGCGCGGCGGGCGCCGGCGTCGGTTTAGGCTTTTCCACCGGTTTGGCTTTCTCTTTCACCGGCTTGGGTTTGGGCTTCGGTTGCGGTTTCGGCACCGGCTTGGCTTCCACGATCGGTTCCGGCGCCGGCACCACCGGTTCGGGGATCGGCTCCGGCTCGGGCGGCGGCGGTTCGGGCTGGGGGTCCGGCGGCGTTTGCGGTTGAGGTTCAGGCGCCGGTTCAGGCTCCACCAGCGCCAGTTCGATGGCGGTTTCGTCGTAGCGCGGCTGGATCTTCAGCGCCGCCTGCTGGCTGGCGAACAACAGGCAGCCGGCGACAATCAGCGCCGGCAACCAGCTGAAAAGATGACGTGAGCGATAGAGCAGATACATGTCACAGCTTCCGTGTCGCGATGGAGACGGAGAAGAAACCGCCCTGGCGCAGGTTATCCATGACCGCCACCAGCCGCTCGACCGCCACGCCTTTGTCGCTGTTGACGATGATGGTGGTGGTCTGGTTGGCCTGCTGCTGTTGCTTGAGCGTCGTGACCAACGCGTCAAGCGCGATCGGCTGGCCATCCAGCTGCAGCTGTTCGTCGGCCCCCAGCGTGATAATCGCTTTCTTCTGCGGTTTCAGCTGTTGCGCGCTGTCGGCGGACGGCAGCTGCGTTTTCAACCCGAGCGCCGGAATGACGTTCAGGCTGATCAAGACGAAAAACACCAATAAAAACATCATCACGTCGATCATCGGGATCAGTTCGATGTGCGCTTTGTTCTTTTTCGGTTCGTTCCAGTTACGCATGACACTCCCTCACAAAAGCGAAGCAGCCAATATAGGAGGGGTTTGTTTACCTTTTGTTACGCTTGTGTGATCTTATTTTCACAGTGCGAATTTTTTGCGAGAATTTTTTCAATGACTGACGACGGCAAGGGCTATATAACCCATTAATTAGCGATAGTTTTTATCGGAATAATTGCAATGTGGGCCTAACGCCGCGCGGATGACGAGACAATAAATGTGAAAATAGTGACAAGCTGCGCCAAGCGGCAGCGGTTTTGCCTCTCACCTTCCAGCGATATCTGCTATTTTTCCCAAGAACATTCCCAATCCCCCTCTTTAAAACACTCGCCAAAAATGAATGCGCCTATATTTAACCAAATAATACCCTTCATTGAATAGAATATTGCCAATCAAATATCAGCTGTTATATTTTTAAAGTGAAATAGCGCTACGGCGTTATTTTAGAATTTAATTAAACCCACTAAGTCACCCTTTTATTTATAAGGATTGTATATGAAAGTACTTAGTCAATATGAAGAACAGTACGTTAGCGGTGGCGATCTGAACGCGGCCTGGGATGGGCTGTTGGACGGCGCCATGACCGGCGCGCTGATTGCAGGCAAATCCGCAGGCGCAGGCGGCTTTATTGCCGGTGCGGTCGGCCAATTGGTCGGCACCCTCATCGGCGGCGTTGCAGGCGGTGTGGGGCTGGGTCTTTATGGCCTGACGCATACGCAGCAGGAAGTGGCCGACTACGCTAAACATTTCCGCGAGACGATCGGCTCCACCTCGACCTCGGTCGGCGGCAGCCTGTAATAGAAATAAAATGGCCGCCGGCGCGGCGGCTATTTTATTTTTGACGCGCGGGGAATAAAAAAACCGTTAATCCCGGAGACGCGCCGGCGCAAATATCCTGACAGCACTTCGGTTCATAAAAAAAGACGCCCACAGGCGTCTTCTTGGTATTGTCACTGAAGCCCGAGGCGATCAGTTCACTTTCACCGGCATACCGGAACGGGCCTTGATCGCCGCATCCACTTCGCTCTGGTTGACGCCGGCGTCCATCAGCACTTTGCCGACCGGCGCGGAAATGGTCAGCGGCACCGGATCCTTGGATTGCAGCTGCTCTTCGTTGGCCGACAGCGGGTTGTGCACTTCCACGTAGCGCGAGCCGTCCGGTTCGACGGTGGCCTTCATCGGTTCGTTGATGAACTGCACGCGGGTGCCGACCGGCACGTTCTGGAACAGGTACTTGATGTCGTCGGCGCGCAGACGCACGCAGCCGTGGCTCACGCGCAGGCCGATGCCGAAGTTGGCGTTGGTGCCGTGAATGGCATACAGGCGGCCAACATACAGCGCATACAGCCCCATCGGGTTATCCGGGCCGGCCGGGAACACCGCAGGCAGGATCTCGCCGTCAGCCGCGTATTCGGCGCGCATTTTGGCGGTCGGCGTCCAGGTTGGGCCGTCTTTCTTGCGCTGCACGGTGGTGGTCCAGTTCAGCGGGGTGTCTTTACCCAGCTGGCCGATGCCGATCGGCAACACCACGACGGTGTTGGAACCTTTCGGGTAGTAGTACAGACGCATTTCGGCGCTGTTGATGATGATGCCTTCACGCGGCGCGTCCGGCAGGATCAGCTGTTGCGGGATGGTCAGGGTGCTGCCGGCCTTCGGCAGGAACGGATCCACGCCCGGGTTGGCCTCCAGCATGTTGCTCAGCCCCATCTGATACTGGGCGGCGAAGCTCTCCAGCGGCAGTTTGCTGTCTTCCGGTACGGTGATTTGGATATTTTCGCCCACCAAACGGCTGTCTTTTGGCGGCAGCGGGTAGACGACGGCGAAGGCAGCCTGGCTGAATGCAACCAGTGCCGTAAACAGGGTTAATAACGCGCGAATGCTCATTTTCATCTTCGTGTTGGTCAAGGCCACTGGCGATTATGGGTATTGGTTTCTACGGCCACTTTTCCCCGTTGAATTTCAGCCGGCAGCCAACGGCGCTGCGGCCTGAAAAACCAGGGGGGATTTGACCGGATGCGCATTATATGTGCACATCAATCAAAGTGTGAACCATTACCGATGTAATATCGCAATTTTTTGTAACCTGACGCGCCACGAAGGCGATTTTCTGCGAGAACCGCCGTCTAACTGGCGGCGGCCAGCGCCTCCGCCCGCCGAATGGGGATCAGATATTCACAACGGATCGCCGCGCCGCCAAGCGGGCAACTGCCCTCCTGCGCCGGGTAGAACCGCTCAATATCCTGCCCTGGCCGGCGGATGGCGTTCATCTGCGGCATGGCGGTGTCATACAGCCGGACAATAAAGTTTTGTAACCCTTCCGCCTGCCCCTGATAGGTGAAACGGGCGTATTCCCCCTGTTCGATGGTCACCCGTTCCCCCACCGCCCCTTCGTCCGGCAAAGCGGCGGTATACGCCATGCGCGGGCAGCCCCGACGCTGCCGGTCGATCTCCAGGCTGGTAAGGCCATACATCACCTCAGGCAGCGTCTGCGGCCGCAGCAGTTGCCGCCAGGCATGGCGACGCAGCTCGCATTTGGAAGCCGCCAACTGCCCCAGCGTAAAGCTGCGGCGTTGCGTGTTGCCCACCAGCTGCATGGCGGGCAGCGTCACGATATCGGCCTGCGGCAGCGGCGCTTCGGTCAGCCGCAGCGGCGGCTGCAGACCGTAGCTCGACCAATCCTGGCTGCGACGATAGCTGGCCGGCGGCAGACCAAACTGCTTGCGGAAGCAGCGGGTGAAGGTCTGCTGCGAATCGAACTGGTACGTATCGGCGATACAGGCCACGCTGGTGCCGGTCAGGCGCAGTTCGCGCGCGGCGGCGGTCAACCTTCTGCGGCGGGCGTAAGTGCCGAGGATATGGCCGGTGTGCTGCTTGAACATCCGCTGCAAATGCCACTTGGAATAGCCGGATTTGGCGGCGATGTCGTCCAGCGTCAGCGGCTGATCCAGGCTCTGCTCGATCCAGGCCAGCAGCTGCTCAATCACCTGTTGCTGGTGCATGGTGTTCCCCTTATTTGCTCAATAATGTCAGCGCCAACATCCGGCCTGCGGCTTCATCGGCGGCCACCAGTATCGGATAGCCCCAGAACCTGGCGCCGTATTCGGCGAATGCTTCCGCCGCCGCGCGTTTGGCGTCGTCCGGTTCCAGCATGATCATGCCTTTCGCCCACCGCTTCAGCGCCGCGCGGTTATCGCGCTTCCACAGCGCTACCTGAGTGCGGGCGTCGCGATCGTGCTCTTCACCTTCATCGCCGACGCTGCGATCGGTTATCAGGACGAAAGGCTCGGCGCGCGCCAGCAGCGCGCTGAATTCAGCCAGCTCGGCCTGGGTATCGCGCCCGTTTCGGCGCATCCACACCAGCGGAAAATCGGCGGTATCGAGTGACATAATCAGTTTCCTCGCGAAAGGGTTTAGGACTGGCGCTTACTTTATCGGCACCGGCGCTAGACCACATTGCGCAATCAGGACATAATACTTTTCAATTCCGCCAAATTGAGAATTGTTCTCATGAAAGTCCAGATCCCACGCCGCAATATCGATATCGATCAGGTGCCGCGCCCGCTGTTCGCCGTGCAGAGTTCCACCATCGAGCAGGACTGGGAAGTCGAGCCGCATCGTCATCAAAAGGCGCAGCTGATCTATACCGTGCGCGGCATGATCCGCTGCGAAGTGGAAAACGGTCTGTGGCTGGTGCCGCCGCAGTGCGCGCTGTGGATGCCGGGCAACGTGTTGCACAACGCCCAGGGTGCCGGCTCGACCGAGGCTTACTGCCTGTTCGTCGATCAACACGTCGTCGCCGGCTTGCCGCAGAGTTGCTGCACGCTGTCGGTCTCGCCGCTGCTGCGCGAACTGCTGCTGCAGGCCACCACCTTCGAACCGCTCTACGACGAACAGGGCGCCGAAGGGCGCCTGACGGCGGTGTTGCTGGATCAGCTGGTAGCCGCGCCGATCGAGAATCTGCATCTGCCGGTATCCGACGATGCGCGCATCCGGCAGTTGACCGAAGGCATGCTGAGCTGCCCGGCGGACAAATCCACCCTCGGCCAGTGGGCGCAGCGCATCGGCATGAGCGAGCGCTCCCTCAGCCGCACGCTGCAACAACAGATGGGCATGAGCTTCGGCCACTGGCGGCGTCAGCTGCACGTGATGCTGGCGCTGCAGCGCTTGACGCAGGGCGAGAGCGTACAGACGGTGGCGCTGGATCTGGGTTACGAGAGCGCCAGCGGCTTCGTCACCATGTTCAGAAAGGCGGTGGGCAAACCGCCGGCGCGCTACCTGGCGGAACGCAACGCCGCCGGACAATCTCCGGGCGGTGCGATCAGCATGTGAACGGCCGGCGCCCGCGCCGGCCTGGCAAGAGGCGGATCAGAAGTCGTAGAACACCGTTATCCAGGTGGAATCCGGCTCGTTGTCGCTGCTGTTGGCCAGCGTGCGCTCCACATACACCGACAGACCGTAGCCGATGGTGGTGCCCGCGCCGAGGTAGACGTGGTTGGCGTGATACGCCTCGTCTCCTTTCAGCCGCAGCGAGTCCGCCGCGACGTAAGGCTGAACGGATTTGAGGAACGGCTTGTCGATATTGAAGGTGTAACCGACGAAGCCTTCCAGCCCGTAGCCGTCGCCGGCGAAGAAGTGCGACAGCGTGCGCTGGCGGGTGCTCGGCACATAGTCTTTGTAATAGCTGGCGGTGCCGACGATGTACCAGTTGTTCGGCTGCCAGGTCAACGCGGTGCCGGACAGCTGCTGGTGATAATCCTTTTCGTTGTACAGATTATCTTTGATCTTCGCGTCGGTATAACTGTAGGCGGCGCTGAAGGTGAAATCCTTCGTCACCTTATAATCGAAGCCCAGCCCGCCACCGCCCTTGCGGCGGTAAATCAGGTTATCCGCGGTGTGCAGATCGTCTTCCGGCAATAAATAGTTGGCGTACAGCGTTACCGGCCCGAAATCATTGGTGTATTTGATGCTGTTTTTCGGTTTATTGCCGCCGTCATAATCGCCGGAAATACCGATGCCGGTGCCGCCTGCGTGGCCGTCGTTATCCCAGACGTCGCTTTTGATGCCGACCACGGAATAATAGATGCCGTACTGGTGGCCATAGGTCAGGGTGCCGTAACGATCGTCCTTGAAACCGGCGTACAGCTGGCGCTGATAGTCGCGTTTGCCGTCCTCATTGTAGTGCCCGTCCCAGCTGAGCGCGTGCGCCAGATCGACGCCCCATTCGTAATAGCCGATGATCGAGGTGTCCTGCGTCAGCGCATAGTCGCCGCTGAAGCGAAAACGCGTGCCGCCGTCGTGACCGTTTTTGTCATAGCCCGGCTCCGGGCCGTTATTGAAGATCCACTCGGGGCGAATGCTGCCGCCCACCTTTAAACTGAGCGGCGCCAGCAACACATTGCTCTGCGGGTTTTTATCCAGAATGGTGATCTCGGCCTGTGCGCCGGCGGATAACGCCGACAGCAAGACGCCGCCAATGAATATTGGCGTTGTATTCTTTCTCATTATTACCCCTGCCCGAAAAAATTATTGTTATAAAAACGGTGGTCTTAAGCCACGCGGAAATAATTACCCGATGTCAACAGCGCACGCAAGATATAAAAATTCACGTCATAATCTGCCATTATTTCAGGTTGGGCTTATTTTCAGCAGAAACGTGTTCACCTGTAACACGGAGAAAAATAATGTAATAACCGCAGCACGAAATAAACCAATCCGCATCTTTTACCCAAAATAACCCGGCGTGATTATCTGGGAATAAAGATAGCAAATAACAAATAAATATTATTGCCGCAGGTAAACCGTCACGCGAGGGAATTAATTAAAGGCGGGAAATAACGACGGAGCGCGTTGCGCGCTCCGAGAGAGAATTCACTACTGCGCCAGCCAGCCGCCGTCCATGTTCCAGGCGGCGCCGCGCACCTGCGCCGCCGCATCGCTGCACAGGAACAGCGCCAGTTCGCCGAGCTGCTCCGGCGTGACGAACGCTTGCGACGGCTGCTTCTCCGCCAGCAGCTCATCGCGCGCCCGCTGCGGATCGATGCCGGCGGCGATGCGCTTGTCGATCTGCTGTTGCACCAGCGGCGTCAGCACCCAGCCGGGGCAGATGGCGTTGCAGGTGACGGGCGTGCGGGCGGTTTCCAGCGCCAGCGTCTTGGTCAGCCCCACCACGCCGTGCTTGGCCGCCACATAAGCCGATTTGTCTTTCGACGCCACCAGCCCGTGCACCGACGCCACGTTGATGATGCGCCCCCAGTTGCGCTCGCGCATACCCGGCAGCGCCAATCGGCAGGTGTGGAACACCGCCGACAGGTTGATGGCGAGAATGGCGTTCCATTTCTCCACCGGGAACTGATCCAGCGGCGCCACGTGCTGAATGCCGGCGTTGTTCACCAGAATGTCCACGCCGCCGAACTCACGCTCGGCATAGTGCATCATGTCCGCTATCTGGGCCGCATCGCCGAGATCGGCGCCGTGATACCCCGGCGCGGTGCCCAGCCGGGCAACCTGCGCCTTCGCCGCTTCCACATCGCCAAAGCCGTTGAGGATCACGCGCACGCCGGCGGCGGCCAGCACGGACGCTATCCCGAGGCCGATGCCGCTGGTCGAGCCGGTCACCAGCGCGGTTTTGCCTTGTACACTCATGGTATCGCTCCTTTAAACAATGCCGGTCAGGTAGAACACGCCGATCACGAACAGCACCGCGGCGCTCTTGATCAGGGTGATGGCGAAGATGCCGCCATAGGCCTGCCGGTGGCTGAGGCCGGTGATCGCCAGCAGGGTGATCACCGCGCCGTTGTGCGGCAAGGTGTCCATGCCGCCGCTGGCCATCGAGGCCACCCGGTGCAGCACCTCCAGCGGAATGTGTGCCGCATGGGCGGCGGCCACGAAGTTATCGGCCATCGCCGCCAGCGCGATGCTCATGCCACCGGAGGCCGAACCGGTGATGCCGGCCAGCAGGGTGACGCTGATCGCTTCGTTCAGCAGCGGATTGGGGATCGCCGACAGCGCCTGCGACAGCACCAAAAAGCCCGGCAGGGCGGCGATCACCGCGCCGAAGCCGTATTCGGAGGCGGTGTTCATCGCCGCCAGAATTGCGCCGCCGACCGCCGTCTTGCTGCCTTCCGCCAAGCGGCCGCGAATATTGCGAAAGCCGAACGCCACCACCAGCAGAATCCCCGACACCAGCGCCGCTTCCACCGCCCAAATGGCGGTGATCTTCGCCACATCGGTGGTGATGGGCTTGGCCAGCCCCGGCAGCGTCAGCTCGTGGCTGGCGCCGTACCACTGCGGGATCCAATGGGTGAAGCCAAGGTTGAATACCCCGACCAAAATCAGCGGCAGGATGGCGATCAGCGGGTTCGGCAGGTTGATGTCGTCCGGGGTTTCCGGCTCGTTCAGCAGATCGGTGCCGTACCCCTCCCCCTTCAGCTGCGCCTTGCGCCGCTGGCGTTCAAGATACAGCAAACCGACCGCGATGATGAACAGCGAGCCGATCAGCCCCAGCCAGGGCGCGGCCCAGGCGTTGGTGCCGAAGAAGCTGGTCGGGATGATGTTTTGGATCTGCGGCGTGCCGGGCAAGGCGTCCATGGTGAAGGAAAAGGCGCCGAGCGCCACGGTGGCCGGGATCAGCCGCTTGGGGATGCCGCTCTGGCGGAACAGCTCGGCGGCGAACGGATAAACCGCGAACGCCACCACGAACAGCGACACCCCGCCGTAGGTCAACAGCGCGCACACCAGCACGATCACCGGAATGGCGTGGCGTCGGCCGAGAATGCGGATCGCCGCCGCGACGATCGAACGGGAGAAGCCGGACAGCTCGATCAGCTTGCCGAACACCGCCCCCAGCAGGAACACCGGGAAGTAGAGCTTCACGAAGCCAACCATCTTCTCCATAAACAGCCCGGTGAAGGTCGGCGCCACCGCGCCGGGGTCGGTCAACAGCACCGCGCCCAGCGCGGCTATCGGGGCGAACAAAATCACGCTGTAGCCGCGGTAGGCGGCCAGCATCAGTAATCCCAGTGCTGCCAGGGCAATCAAAACGCTCATCAGGCACCTCGCTATCGTTGTTATTGTCAGGTACGGCGTGCGAAATTACGGTTTCAGCGCAAAGCGCAGCTGATGCGCCCGTCGCCGTTGAATGCGTTCCCTGCGCGCTTCATCCCAAAGATAAAATCCCTGGCCGCTGCGCTGGCCGGTATCGCCGCGCTGCAGCCGCTGTTCCACCAGCGCCATCATCTCGTCGCCGGTCGCCAGTTCCGGGAACAGGTGGCGGGCGATGTCCGCCACCGTCGCCAGCCCGGTCATGTCGGCGGCCTCCAGCGGGCCGACCATGGCGTAGCGCCGCCCCAGCGAGGCGCGCATCACCTGATCCACCACCTCGGCGCTGGCGATGCCGCTGTGGACGATGTGCAGCGCCTCACGCAGCACCGCAAACTGCAGCCGATTGCCGACAAACCCCGGCGCTGCGCGTTCCAGCAGCACCGCCTCCAGCGCCATCTCGCCGAGCAGCGCCTGCACCGCCGCCAGATGGCGCGGCTCGGTGGCGCTGCCGGGCACGATCTCCACCAGCGGGATCAGGTGCGGCGGGTGCCAAAAGTGGGCGATCAGCAGCCGCTGCGGATGGGTCATGCGCGCCGCCAGCTCGTCCGGCGGCAAGCCGCTGGTGTTGCTGGCAATCACCACGTCGTCAGCGATCAGCCCTTCCAACTGCTCATACAGCGCGTGCTTCAGCTCGAGCCGTTCCGGGATCGCCTCGATAAGCAGCCGGGCACGCGCTACCGCGTTCAGATCGCCGGTCACGCACAGCCGCGCCAGCGCCGCTTCGCGTTCGCCGCGATCAAACTGCCCGACGTCGCTCAGCTCGGCCAGAATGCCGCTCGCCACTGCCGACGCTTCCTCCCGGCGCTGCGGATCCGGTTCATACAGCAGCACCTCATGGCCGTGGCGAATAAAGTGGGTGGCGATGCCCACCCCCATCAGCCCGGCGCCCAGTACCGCATAGTCAGATGACTGCATCGTGCCTTCCTCGGTTGTTTACGGGCGCTCTACCGCCAGCGCCACGCCCTGCCCGCCGCCGATGCACAGCATCGCCAGCCCCTTGTTCACCTCGCGGCGCTGCATTTCGTACAGCAGCGACACCAAAATGCGGCAGCCGGACGCGCCGATCGGATGCCCCAGCGCGATCGCTCCGCCGTTGACGTTCACCCGCTCCGCCTCCCAGCCCAGTTCTTTGCCCACCGCCAGCGCCTGCGCGGCGAAGGCTTCGTTGGCTTCGATCAGATCGACCTCCTCCAGCCGCCAACCGGCTTTTTCCAGGCAGCGGCGCGCGGCCGGCGCCGGGCCGATGCCCATGATCGCCGGATCGACGCCCGACGAGGCGTAACCGGCGATGCGCGCCAGCACCGGCAAACGCAGCGCTGCGGCTTTTTCCGCGCTCATCAGCAGCACCACGGCGGCGCCGTCGTTGAGCGATGAGGCATTGCCGGCGGTCACCGTGCCCTCTTTGCGAAACGCCGGGCGCAGCCGCGCCAGCGCCTCCAGGCTGGTGTCGCGCGGCTGTTCGTCGCGCTCTACCCGCAGCGCTTCGCCCTTCGGCTGCGGCACCGTCACCGGCGTGATCTCCTGCGCGAAACGCCCGGCCTGCTGCGCCGCCTGCGCCTTCTGCTGCGAGCGCAGCGCGAACCTGTCTTGTTCTTCTCTGCTGATGGCGTATTTCTCCGCCAGGTTTTCGGCGGTGATGCCCATGTGGTAGTCGTTGAACGCGTCCCACAGGCCATCGTGGATCACGCTGTCCACCATCTGCGCGTGACCGAGACGCAGACCGGCGCGCGCGCCGGTCATCAGGTAAGGCGACCGGCTCATGCTCTCCTGGCCGCCGGCGATCACCGCGTCGGCGTCACCGCTGCGGATCGCCTGCACCGCCAGATGCACCGCCTTCAAACCGGAGCCGCACACCTTGTTGATGGTCAGCGCCGGCGTCGTAAACGGCAGTCCGGCGTTCAGCGTGGTCTGGCGCGCCGGATTCTGCCCGCAGCCGGCGGTCAGCACCTGGCCGAGGATCACTTCATCGATCTGCTGCGGCGCCACGCCGCTTTGCGCCAGCAGCCCCTGCACCGCCGCCGTGCCCAGTTCCACCGCCGTCAGCGGCGCCAGCGCGCCATGAAAACTGCCGACCGGCGTGCGCGTCGCCGCCACGATCACCACTTCACGTTGTTGCACATTCACCTCCCGTTTCAGAAACGCATTTCCGGCACTTGCTCCGGCACGATCAGCCGGCCGGCGGTTTTGGCGACAATCTCCGCCACGCTGACGCCCGGCGCGCGTTCGCGCAGCACGAAGGCGCCGTCTTCAATTTCCAGATAGGCCAGATCGGTCAATACCTTGCGGATGCAGTTGGCGCCGGTCAGCGGCAGCGTGCAGCGCGGCAGCAGCTTGGACTCGCCGCCCTTCGCAGCGTGGGTCATCACCACGATGATGTTCTCCGCCCCCGCCACCAGATCCATCGCGCCGCCCATGCCCTTGACCATCTTGCCGGGGATCATCCACGAGGCGATGTTGCCCTCGACGTCCACTTCAAACGCCCCCAGCACGGTCAGATCGACATGGCCGCCGCGGATCATGGCGAACGACTGCGCCGAATCGAAGATCGACGCGCCGAGGCGCGCGGTGACCGTCTGCTTGCCGGCGTTGATCATGTCGGCGTCCAGCTGTTGCTCGGTCGGGAACTCGCCCATCCCCAGCAGGCCGTTTTCCGACTGCAGCATCACGTCCATGCCCGCCGGCACGTAGTTGGCCACCAACGTCGGGATGCCGATGCCCAGATTGACGTAGTAACCGTCCCTCAGCTCTTGCGCCACGCGCTGCGCCATTTGTTCACGGGTAAGCATGCGAATTCTCCTTATGCCCGCAGGGTGCGTTGTTCGATACGCTTTTCGAAGGTGCCCTGGATCAGCCGATCGACATAGATGCCGGGGGTGTGGATCGCCGCCGGATCCAGCTCGCCCGGCGCGACGATCTCTTCCACTTCCACCACCGTGATGCGCCCGGCGGTCGCCATCAGCGGATTGAAGTTCTGCGCGGTGTGGCGGTAGATGACGTTGCCGAAGTGATCGGCCTTCCAGCCTTTCACGATGGCGAAATCGCCGGTGATGGCGGTTTCCATGATGTAGGGGCGGCCGTTGAACTCGCGCACCTCTTTGCCTTCGGCGATCGGCGTGCCGTAACCGGTGGCGGTGAAGAATGCCGGGATGCCGGCGCCGCCGGCGCGGATCTTCTCCGCCAGCGTGCCCTGCGGCGTGAGATCCACCTCCAGCTCGCCGCTGAGCGCCTGCTGTTCGAACAGCGCGTTTTCACCGACGTAAGATCCCACCACCTTGCGGATCTGATGGGTTTCCAGCAGCCGCCCGAGGCCGAACCCATCGACGCCGCAGTTGTTGGAAACCACCGTCAACCCGCGCACGCCGCGCCGGCGGATCTCTTCGATCAGATTCTCCGGGATGCCGCACAGGCCAAAGCCGCCCGCCAGCACCGTCATGTTGTCCGTCAGGCCTGCCAGCGCTTCCTGGTAGCTGCCGACGCGTTTGTCGAGCCCTGCCATATCGTTGCCCCTGCATGTTGCGGCGCAGGGCGAAATGCCCTGGCTTGCGTGAGGGCATCTTCAGGTCACAAAAATGATTTGTTAATTTTGTTTTTATGCCGCATTCATTTAGAATTTTTATTAATCACCCGTTAACCGAAAATTAACAAAGAGTTAACGCCAACCAAAATGAAAATGAGCATCAAACAGTTACGCGCGTTTTTAGCGGTAGCTCACACTCTGAATTTCGCCCAGGCCAGCGAGCGGCTGAATATTTCTCAGCCGGCGCTCAGCCTGGCGATCCGTGGGCTGGAAGACGCGCTGGGCGGGCCGCTGCTGCTGCGCACCACCCGCCGGGTGACGCTGACGCCGGAAGGAGAAACCTTCTTCCCGATGGCGCGCCAGCTGCTGGCGGATTGGGATAACGCGGAAGAGGCGATGCGTCAGCGCTTCACCCTGCAGATGGGCAAGGTGGCGATCGCCGCCATGCCGTCGTTCGCCGGCAACCCGCTGCCGCCGATCCTTAAGGCGTTTCGCGATCGCTATGCCGGCATCAACGTGGCGGTGCACGACGTCATCAACGAACAGGTGTTTGAAATGATCCGCGAAGGCCGGGTGGAGATGGGCATCGCCTTCGAGCCGGAGCCGAGCGACACCCTGCACTTCACCCCGCTGTGCCGCGATCGCTTTCTGGCGGTGGTGCCGAAGGATTCGGCGCTGGCGCGCAAGGCGCAGGTGAGCTGGAAGGAGCTGCTGACGCTGGATTTCATCACCCTGCAGCGGCCATCGGCGGTGCGACTGCTGCTGGAGCAGGAACTGACCCGCAGCGGGCGAACGCTGGAGGTGGCGTTTGAGAGCCACCAGTTGGTGACGGTCGGGCGCATGGTGGCCAACGGCCTCGGCGCCAGCGCGGTGCCGGCGCTGTGCGAGCAACAGATGGATGAGCTGGGGGCGGTCTGCGTGCCGCTGATCGGCCCGATCATCGAACGGCGCGTGGGCCTGATCCGCCTGGCGCAGCACCAACTCTCTTCCGCCGCGCAGGCGCTGGCGACGGTAATCGAACGGGAGATGGCGGGGAGTGGCGGGCAGCCTGCGCTTAAACCGTAAACCCGACGTGCTTGCCGCCCGGCAGTTCAATGTCCAGGCGCAGCGTGCCGCCCATCGCTTCCACGTAGCCACCAGCTACAGCGGCATTATTGGGCCAGACATCAAAAAACGTTATGAATGGGTATTGCGAGCTTTCCTGAACAATCCAAAGAACCGGAACACCTTGCTATGACAAAACTTTATCTCTCTTTACTGTGCGCACTGCTACTGAACGGCTGCCAATCCACTCAGCCCTGGTACCATCCGTTAGACGTCTCGCTCAAAGACAACCAACCTTGCTTTGCCGTGCCTATCAACAGCGTTCGCAGCGGCGACAGCCTGCAAAACCGGGGGGTGATCGTCTCACGACAGGAACAACAGCAATGGCATATCGTCTGGGCCTCACCAGAAGTCACTCCGTTGCCCGACCTGAAACCGGGACAATGCGCCACTTATCCGCAGGTAAACTGGGCTGCGGGAGAATACTCGGTCTTGCTCGGCGTCTCGATGAATAACGATACGGAAAGGCGTAAATACATAAAAAAATTCAACTTAATAATTAATCCCAAGGGAGGAATACAGCTACAGTAAGGAGACTAGGATTATTTATTCCCCCTCCACCCCCTGCACCGCCGCCTTCTGTGTGGCGCGCTGATATAAGCACAGCTCCCTGCCCGGCTGGTTTTTCATAAACGGCTGCGGGTAGCGCCCGCCGATAAACAGCGCCGAATAGCCGACGTCATCACCGTAGTGAATAATATCCCCTTCCACCCTGGCGTTTTTTAGCCCGCTGGCTTTCAGGCAGGCGGCGCGCATCGCCCGTTCGCTCTCGGCCCACGCCTGTGGGGAAGACGCGGTGGCGTGGAACGCGGCCAGCGCGGCGATAAGCAGCCCTATTCTCTTCATCGTTATCTCTCCTTCTACGGCCCGTCTCGCCAGTATAGACCGTGCCGCCCCTGCCAACCCGCCGCGCTCTTTACGGCATTTTTATTCCGCGCCCCGTTAACGTTACGGCGTTTTTACAGACAGTTTTTGCCGCCGCAGATACCCTTTTCACATCGCCGCTATGGCCTCACAAGAGAGTTGTCTCATGCGTTTATCCCTGCCTCTGGCCGTGACCGGTCTTCGTTCTGGAGCGCGCCATGCATTCTAATATTATCGGGTTCAATCCTCTGCTGGCAGAGCTGCCCGCATCGCCGACGCGCACCTTTCGCAAAGAGCTGGAACACTACCTGCAGCGCTATCCGGATACCGAACAGCTGGATATTTATCTGCACGATCTGAACGGCCAGCTGCGCGGCAAGCGCCTGCCGATCGCCGAAGCCTTTGGCCTGGAAAAAGGCTGCTACTTCCCGCTGTCGATCTACGCCCTGGATCTGCACGGCCGGGTGATTGAAGAAAGCGGGCTGGGGCAACGGGCGGGCGAGCCGGATCGGCTGTGCCTGCCGGTGCCCGGCACGCTGCGCCCCTGCGCGCGCGATCCCGAACGCCACGCCCAGCTGCTGCTGACGATGCAAAACGCCGACGGCGACGCCTGCGAGCTGGAGCCGCGTGTGGTGCTGCAACGGGTGCTGAAGCGCCTGCACGAGCGCAACTGCTTCCCGGTGGTGGCGGCCGAACTGGAGTTCTACCTGCAGGATCCGCAGCGCCCCGCCGAGGCGGAAGCCTGCCCGACGCAGAGCTTCGCGGTGGATGCGCCCGAGCGCCACCATGCGCTGCTGAGCGACATCGAACGGCACGCGCGGCTGCAAAGCCTGCCGCTGACCGGCGTGGTGGCCGAAGCCGCTTCCGGCCAGTACGAGCTGAACCTGCATCACAGCCGGCGCGTGCTGGAAGCCTGCGACCAGATCATGGCGCTGAAGCGCCTGACGCGGCAGATTGCCGAGCAACATCACCAGCACGCCTGCTTTATGGCCAAGCCCTGCGCCCATGCCGCCGGCAGCGGGCTGCATTTTCACATCAGCCTGCAGAACGAGCACGGCGAGAACCTGCTGACCGGCGCGCCGGGCGAACTGAGCGACAGCATGCAGCAGGCGATGGCGGGCATGCTGGCGCTGATGCCGGCGTCGATGGCGATCCTGGCGCCCAACATCAACGCCTTTCGCCGCTTCCGCCCCGGCATGCACGTGCCGCTGCGCGCCTCCTGGGGCCACAACAATCGCACGGTGGCGCTGCGCCTGCCCTGCGCCGACAGCGCCAACCAGCGCATCGAATACCGCCTGGCCGGCGCCGACGCCAACCCCTATCTGGCGCTGGCGGTGATGCTCGGCGGCCTGCTGCACGGGCTGGAACACCCGCTGCCGCTGCCGCCCGCCGCCAACGGCTGCGAGAGCGACAACGCCGCGCCCTTGCCGCTCGGCCAGCAGGAGGCGCTGGCGCTGTTCCGCCACAGCGATCCGCTGCGCGAACTGCTCGGCCCGGCGTTCTGCACCCTGTGGCACACCTGCAAAAGCGCCGAACTGCGCCGCTTCGAGGAACAGGTCACCGCCGCCGAACTCGGCTGGATGCTGTAACCGCCCACTGATTCGTTAACCTAAGGATAATCATGAATATGCAACCGCAACGGGCGCCCGCACAGCCGCTGCTCTGCTGGCGCAAAGGCGTTTTTCATATCAGCACCGATCGGCAGTTGTTGGATATCGACGCGATCCAGCGTTTTCTCAGCCTGCAGGATCGAGCGGCGGCGGAGCGCCTGGCGCGCCACGGCCTGTGCTTTGGCCTGTACCGCAAACGCCACCAGCTCGGCTTCGCCCGCATGGTGACCGATTACGCCACCTTCGCCTCGGTGAGCGAACTGTTCGTCAGCGCCGAATACCGCGGCGTCGGGCTGGGAAGCTGGCTGACGCGCTGCTGCCTGGCGCATCCGGCATTGCGCGGCCTGCGCGTCACGCTGCCCGCGCTGCAAGCGCCCTGGCGCGCCGACTGCGCGGCGCACGCCCCGCGCGCCCTTCACTGATAAGGAGACCCCCATGTCTCGTTTGGTGCTGATTTCCAACAAGCAGTGCGACGGCAAGGATCTGGCCTGCGCCGGCCGGACGCTGGCGGCCGACGCAGAACCGGGGCTGTGGCTCGGCTGGAACGGCGACGTGCAGAATTTCGCGCAGCGCCCGATCCACTGCCGTCAAGACGCCGGTTACGATCAGGTGACCTTCCCGCTGTCGATCGAAGAGTTCCGCCGCCACTATCAGGGCTACTACCACGACGGCCTGTGGCCGGTGTTCCACAACCAGCCGGAGAAGGCGCACTTCACGCCGGAAAACTACCGCGCCTACCGGCAGCTGAATCGCCGTTTCGCCGATATCGCCTGCGAACACCTGTGCCCGGGCGACATCGTCTGCATCGACGATTACCAACTGCTGCCCTGCGCCCAGGCGCTGAAGGAACAGGGGCTGCTGAACGACTGCGCGTTCTTTTTCCATCTGCCGTTCCCGTCGGCGGCGCTGCTGCGGCGCATCCCGGAACATCGCCAGCTGATCGCTTCGCTGCTGTTCTACGATCTGATCGGCTTTACCACCACCGACGATCGCAACGCCTTTCTCAACTGCCTGGCGGCCGAGTTTCCGCTGGAGATGCTGCCCGACGACCAGATCCAGGCCAACGGGCATATTTTCGCCACCGGCATTTTCCCCGCCGGCATCAACGGCAGGCAGGTTTATTAATGTTACGGCGCGCGGTATTCAGGCGCGCCGTTTTATTTCGCCGCGATTTATTTTCACCGCATTTACCGCCATCAAAATAGGTTATTTTATTTTCTGAATATAGCGATTAAAAAATGAATATTCATCCTGTTACATATCAACCGTAAAAACCGCGCGCCGCCAATTGCTTTTTATTAGCAAAACACATTACCCTCTCCGTGCCATATTTAAACCGAGGAGGGCCCTATGGGCGATGAAAGTTTTAGTTTTACGCTAATGCTATTGGGCACCTTTCAGTAATGCCATCCACGTTGCATTCTGAAAGATACGGAATGCGGCAACCGCTCCCCTTCTGACGGCCTTTCCCGCTCTGCCTGCCCGCCCATCGCCTCGCTGCGAAAATAACGTTTGTCTCAACCGCTGTGGCGGTATTTATCTGATGTCGCCGGGCCTATTACCCGAGCGCCGACGGATTTCTTATGGGAAAAATAAGGTATTGCGTTATGCAAAATAACCGGGGTACATCTGTTTTCAGAAAGTCTTATTTAAATGACTTTATCGTTATCGCCACCGGCGTTTTCTTCATTGCCTTTTTTATTCGCGCGTGGGGCGACATGCACGGCGACTTCAATGAACAAAACGTCTCTGCCATTAGTCTCGATGCCTGGAACCTGCTTTATTATTCGCTCAGAACCAGCATGCGTTTTCTCCTCGGCATGGCCTGGTCGCTGCTGTTTTCTGTGGTGTTCGCCGTGCTGGCCGCGCGCTATGCGCCGCTGCGCCGGGTGATCCTGCCCTTCGTCAACTTTATGGAGTCGGTGCCGCTGGTGGGGTTCCTGACCTTCACGACCGTGTACTTTCTCAACCTCTACCCACACAGCGTGATGGGGCTGGAGTGCACCGCCATCTTCGCGGTGTTTACCGGCCAGGCCTGGAACATGATGCTGACGCTGTATCAGACGCTGCGCATCGTGCCCAAGGAGCTGGACGAAGCCGCCCGCAGCTTCAATTACAACCCGTGGCAACGTTTCTGGCGGCTGGAATTCATCTATTCGGTGCCGGGCCTGCTGTGGAACGCCATGGTGTCGCAATCCGCCGCCTGGTTCGCCCTGGTGGCCTCCGAAGCCATTCCGGTCGGCGATCGCTCGGTCGAACTGCCCGGCGTCGGCTCCTATATCGCCGAAGCGCTGGCGCAGCAGAACGTGCCGGCGATCCTGTATGCGATCGTCGCGCTGGCCGCCAACATCGTGCTGCTCGATCAGCTGGTTTTCCGCCCGCTGGTGCGTTACACCGCCCGCTTCAAATACGAAGACGTTACCGCCAATCGGGCGCTCGGCAATCCGTGGTTCTACAACAGTCTGGCCTTTTCGCACGTCGGCGCGGCGCTCGGCCGCACGCTGCGCGCGCTGGCTGATCTGTGGCTGTTCAAGCTGCCGCGGCTGTGGTACGCCCTCGGCCTGCACCGCCTGTTTCGCCTCGCCGCCAAAGGCAATTGGCTGTGGCGCAGCCTGTGGTATCTCGGCGTGGTGCTGGCCTGCGTCTGGTTCGGTTACCGGCTGTGGGAATACTTCCCCAAACAGTACTTCGCCATGCTGCCGGAGTGGATGCTGCTCACCACCGCGCGCGTGGCCGCGGCCATGCTGCTCAGCGTGGCGATCTTCACGCCGCTGGGGGTGTGGATCGGCCTGAATCCGCGCCTGGTGAAGATCTTCCAGCCGATCATCCAGATCCTGGCGGCCATTCCGCCCAATATTTTCTACCCGCTGATCGCCGCCTTCATCGCCATTTATCATCAGGATCTCGGCTGGTGGGCCATTCCGATGATCATGCTGGGCACCCAGTGGTACGTGTTGTTCAACGTGATCGCCGGCGTTTCCGCCATTCCGACGCAGATCACCGAGGTCAGCGAAACCTTCGGGCTGCGCCGTTTCCGCTGGTGGCGCTACTACATGCTGCCGGCGATCTTCCCCTACATCGTGACCGGCATCATCTCCGCCGCCGGCGGCGCCTGGAACAGCGCCATCGCCGCCGAAGTGATCCAGTGGGGCAGCACCACCCTCAGCGCCACCGGGCTGGGCGCGTTCATTTCCGTCGTCACCGACGCCGGCAAGAACCCGGAGTCCGCACTGGGCTGCGCCGCGATGTGCGCGCTGGTGGCGCTGTGCATCATCTTCGTCTGGCAACCGCTGTATCGCATCGCGGAAACCAAATTCAAATATGACTGATCAAGGGGGAACAACATGCTGACTCAAGACGTGATTATCAGCGCCCGTCGATTGAACAAGACGTTTATCGGCGAAAACAAGCGCCCCACCCCCGTGCTGCGCGACGTGTCGCTGACCGTGCACGCCGGCGAGTTCGTCACCATTCTGGGGCAATCCGGTTCGGGCAAGTCCACGCTGCTGCGCATGCTGGCCGGGCTGATCCCGCCGGACAGCGGCACGCTCACCCTGGCGGGCAAACCGGTCTGCGGCCCGAGCGCCAACGCCGGCATGGTGTTTCAATCCTACGCGCTCTACCCCTGGCTGACGGTGTACGACAACATCGCCTTCGGCCTGCTGGCGCAAAAGCTGCCGCCGCAGACGATCGCCGAGCGGCTGGAGGCGCTGCTGCGCCTGGTGGGGCTGAGCGGCTATGAGCACGCCTGGCCGCGCGAGCTGTCGGGCGGCATGCGCCAGCGCGTGGGCTTCGCCCGGGCGTTGGCGGTAGAGCCCGATGTCTTGCTGCTGGACGAGCCCTTTTCCGCCCTCGATATCTTTACCGCGCAAAAACTGCGCAGCGATCTGCTGGCGCTGTGGGGAGACAACCGGCTGCGCACGCGCGCCATGGTGATGGTGACGCACGACGTCGAAGAGGCGGTGCTGATGTCCGATCGGGTGCTGATCCTGGACGCGACCAGCAAACGGATCGATGACGAATTCAGCATCAATATTCCCCGCGCGGCGCGCAACCGGGACAGCCTGCGGCACCTCACCGATCGGATCCGCAGCTGTCTGTACAAAAAAATCGCGCAGGCGCAACCGGCCGGATAAGGCCGCATTTTCGTTAACTCAGGGTAGTGAAATGAAACATAAAAGCTTACTGATGGCGCTGGTCATCCTGATGCCGGCGGCCGCCGCCGGGGCAGAAATCGTCAATAAGGACGGCAATAAACTGGATCTCTACGGCCAACTGAACGGGGTGCATTACTTCAGCAGCGATGCCGACAATAACGGCGATCGCTCCTACACCCGTTTCGGTTTCAAAGGCGAGACGCAGATCGCCGACGGGCTGACAGGGTATGGCCAATGGGAATATCAGGCGGGGCTCGATCAGCCTGAAAGCGCCGGGCCGGGCAATAGCTATACCCGGCTGGGCTTCGCCGGGCTGACGTTCGGCCACTGGGGCAGCCTGGACTACGGCCGCAACTACGGCCTGCTGTATGACGTGGCCGGCTGGACGGACGTGCTGCCCGAATTCGGCAACGACAGCTACGAAGCGGCCGACAACTTCATGACTGGCCGTGCCAACGGCCTGCTGACCTACCACACCCGCAGCCTGGGCGGGCTGTTGGACGGTCTGGATCTCGGCCTGCAATATCAGGGGAAGAATCGGGGGGACGACGCTCTGCGGGCGAAGGATATTCAGACGCAAAACGGCGATGGCTACGCCTTTTCCGCCACCTACGACACCGGCGTGGGGCTAAACTTTGGCGCCGCCTACGCCAACTCTGCGCGCACCCTGGCGCAGCAGCGCTTCGGCCTGGCTGACGGCGATCGCGCCCGGGCCTGGACGCTGGGGCTGAAATACGATCTGGACAACCTCTACCTGGCGGCCAGCTATGCGCGCACCGAAAACATGACCTATGTCGACGGCGATCGCTACGCCGGCTTCGCCCCCCGCGCGGACGCCGTCGAGGCGGTCGCGCAGTATCACTTCGATTCCGGCGTCACGCCCTCGGTGGCCTACCTGCAAACGCGCGGCCGTAACCTGCCCGGCATCGGCGACGCCGATCTGGTCAAATACCTGGATCTGGCGCTGAACTACAGCTTCAACGCCAATATGTCGACCTACGTGGAGTACAAGCTCAACCTGCTGCAACGGCAGAACGCCGTCGGCGCCGGCGCCGACGACATTGTCGAAACCGGCATCATGTATCAGTTCTGACCCGATACCGGCCGCAGCGCGCGCTGCGGCCGGTTCATTATTTGTCTTGCGCCCGCCCTGTTATTCTCTCGTTTAATTCAGGTTTATATTTCCATAAAATAGCGCCTATATTCATTCTCATGATTTTCGTTGACGCCCCGTTTAATAAATAAAGAAAAACTTTCCCGTATTCATATTAAATTACATTTTGCCGCGATAATTCCGCCTAACCACATTGAATCACAGGCAATATCACGCGTATTATGGCCACACGAAAAATAACGGGGAAATGATATGGACGGCGACAGTTGGTTGTTTATTTTATTGTTGGAATCGCTGAGGTCACAGGAGCAATAGTCATCCCATTGCATCCTGAAAGTGTCAGGATATGAGTCAGTTACCACATCCCTTCGCTTTACCCCTTCAGCGCATGGCCTCCGCGCACGCCGCTCCGGCGCGCCTGACAGGCTAATCCTTCCAGCATACGCTTATTAACAGTCCGATAACGCTCAGGCTTATTTGCGCTCGCATTTATTTTACCCCTGCGCGGCGATAACTATCGGCCATTTTTCCATGCTCATATTTTTAATTGAGTGGAGAAACATCATGATGGTAAAAAAAACCACGCTGCTGACGGTTAATAACGTCAGCAAAAGCGTTCAGCCTACCGGTAAAGAAAAACGCCTGGTGCTGAATGAAATCAACCTGCGCCTCTACGATAACGAGGTCGTCAGCATTTTGGGGCAGTCCGGCTCGGGCAAATCCACCCTGCTGCGCATACTTTCCGGCCTGATCGCGCCGGATCTGGGCACCGTGATGCTGGGGGATAAAAAAGTCTCGGGGCCGAATCCGCAGATCAACATGGTGTTCCAGACCTTCGCCATTTTCCCGTGGCTGAACGTCTACCAAAATATCGCCTTCGGGCTGCAGGCGCAGGATCTGCCGCCGCAGGTGGTCGAAACCCAGACGCTGAAAATGCTCGATCTGGTCGGGCTCGCGCCCTACCGCGATGCCTACCCGCGCGAGCTTTCCGGCGGCATGCGCCAACGAGTCGGCTTTGCGCGCGCGCTGGCGGTAGAACCGATGCTGCTGTTGCTGGACGAGCCCTTTTCCGCGCTGGACGTCTATACCGGCGAACACCTGCGCAGCGATCTGCTGCGCATCTGGAGCACGCGCCAGATCAAAACCCGCTCCATCGTGCTGGTGACCCACAGCGTAGAGGAAGCGGTGATGATGTCTGATCGCATCCTCCTGCTGGGCGCCGGCACCCTCGACGGCTGCTATCACATCGCGCAGCGCCGCGAGACGCGCACCCGCGAGGGGATGCAGCCGCTGACGGACAAAATCAGCGAGACGCTCAGCCGGCAGATCGCCGCCGCGCACTGAGCGCCGCCCTGGCCTGGCGGGACGGATCCCGCCAACTTAACTACCTGTTTATCAAGAGTCACCCCGCCACGGGTGGCTCATGATAAGCGGATAATACATCGAGTTATTATCATGCATTTCATTCATACACTGCTGACGCTGCTGACTGCGTCCGTCCTGGGCGCCGCCATCGGCTACGAAAGACAATTCCGCCAGCGCACCGCCGGGCTGCGTACCAATACGCTGGTGGCCACCAGCGCGGCGATCTTCGTCCACCTGGCCATGACCATCGACGGCAGCGGCGGCGCGGTGCGCGTCATCTCCTACGTGGTCTCCGGCGTCGGCTTTCTCGGCGCCGGGGCCATCATGAAAGAAGGGATGAACATCCGCGGCCTGAACACCGCCGCCACGCTCTGGGGCTCCGCAGCGGTCGGCGCCTGCGCCGGCTGCGGCCTGTACGGCGATGCGCTGGCCGCCACGCTGTTCGTGCTCGCCGCCAACACCCTGCTGCGCCCTCTGGTCAATATGGTCAACAAACAGCCCTTCAATGACGTTAACGGCGAATCCACCTACCAGATTTGCGTCATTGCCTTCGAGCATGAACAGCGTGAAGCGCTGGCCAAATTCAAACAGGTGCTGCAAGGAGAAAACTGCTTTATCTCGCATCTGGATATCGAACCCTTTGGCGACGACGACGTGGAGATCACCGCCACGCTGATGCCGGCCTCCGTCACCACGCCGGTGCTCGACCAGACCATCAATAAACTGCTGAACGACAGCATGATGAAACAGGCCTATTACAGCCGCATCGCCGGCTCCGGCTAGTGCCGTTCACTTCCAGGGAGATCCACCATGAAAACCATGCCGAAACTGGCTCATCTGACGATGTTCAAAGACATCGTTCACTGCGGAAGTTTGCACGATGCCGCGAAAAAACTGGCCGTCTCGCAACCGACGCTCAGCCGGGTGCTCAAAGAGCTGGAAATGTCCATCGGCGCGCGGTTGCTGGAGCGCAGCAACCGCGGCGTGCGCCTGACGGCGGTCGGCGAGCTGTTTTACCGGCGGATAGACGCCGCCACCAATCAGTTGCTCAGCGCGTTTGACGAGCTGCGCGGCATGAGCGCCGGCGGCGAGAAGCGCCTGCGGGTGGGGATGAGCGTCGATCCGCTGCTGTGCTACCTGCCCCAGGTGCTCGAAGGCTTCAACCGCCGCTACCCGCATACCCGGGTGACGGTGGTGGAAGACGGCCCGGAAGGCCTGCTCGCCCGGCTGAGAAACTGCGAGCTGGATTTGGCGGTCAGCAGCCTGAACGGCGCGGCGGGCAGCGCCGATCTGGCCATGCAGGCGCTGAAGAGCGAGCGCTTCTCGCTCTATCAAGGGGGCGACCTGACCGCCGCCGGGCAGCCGCCGGCCGAAGCCAAATGGGTGGTGCCGCGCTCCTGCTCGGTGGGGCACGCCGCCATCCGCGAGATCGCCGAACGTTACACGCCGCACGGCCAGATCGTCGAGACCGACTCCTTTCTGGCGACCTGGTGCCTGGTCAGGCAGCAGGGCTATATCGCGCTGCTGAGCGATCGGGTCGTCGCGCACTACGCCCCGCAGCTTCACCTGCAGAAAATCCCGACGCAGGGGATCGACATCAGCGCGCGCTTTTATGTCTTTACCCGCCATGAGCCGGCCACGCCGCCGCTCAGCGCCGCCTTTATCCACCTGCTGCAAACCCTGCAAACGGGTTGAACGCTCAGGCCGCCGCCCGCTGGCGCTCCAGTTCGCGCACCAGCGGGATCACTTCGCGGCCGAAGTACTCCACCTCTTCCTGGAAGTGCAGAAACGCCAGCAACAGCAGATCCACCCCGGCGTCTTTCAACGCGATGATGCGCTCGGCGATCTGCTGCGGCGTGCCGATCAGGTTGGTTTTAAAGCCGTCGTTATACTGCACCAAATCTTCGAAGGTGGACTTGGCCCAGTTGCCTTCGCCCTCGGGCGAGGCCGCCCCGGCGTTTTTCACCTCGTGCCCGAAACCCTGCACCGCCTCCGGGTTGGCGTGATCGATGATCTCCTGCAGCACCGCCTGCGCCGCCTGTTCGCTCTCGCGGGCGATGACGAAACCGTTCACCCCCACCTTCACCCGATGGTGATTGGCCTGCGCCTTGCTCTGGATGTCCTCCACCTGCCGGCGAATGCCCTCCACGCTGTTGCCGTTGGTGAAATACCAGTCCGAGACCCGCGCCGCCATGTCGCGCGCCGCACGTGAGCTGCCGCCCTGGAAAATTTCCGGCAACGGCGCCAGCGGCTTCGGCTTCAGCGAGTAGTCGCGGAAACGGTAGAAATCGCCGGCGAAGGTGAAGCTGGGCTCAGTCCAGATGCCGCGCAGGCAGCGGATAAACTCTTCCGAGCGCAGGTAGCGCTCCTCATGATCCAGCCATGGCTCGCCGATGGCCTTGAACTCGCCGCGGAACCAGCCGCTGACAATGTTCACCGCGATGCGCGCGTTGGAAAGATGGCTGATGGTGGCGATCTGTTTGGCCGCCAGCGTGGGGTTCCACGGCCCCGGCAGCAGCGCGGCGATCACTTTCAGCTTTTCGGTGGCGTCCAGCAGGGCCTGTGAGAACGACACCGACTCGTGCTGGTTCTCCGCGCCGTAACCGGCGGTGAAGCGGATCTGGGTAAGCGCGTAGTCGAAACCGGCGCGCTCGGCGATCTGCGCCAGCTTGCGGTTATAACCGATGTCCCAACCGGTGCGCTGCGGGATATTGCTGATCACCAGGCCGCCGGAAACGTTCGGCACCCAGTAGGCGAACTGAATCGGCTGCTGCGAGTGGTTTGCTGCTGACATGCTTCTCTCCCTCTGACCGTCGGCGCCGTTATGCGGCGCGCATATAACCATTATTGATTTCCAAATATTGAAAACCTTGTTTTGGTTATAAATCCGATAGCAGGATGCGTGCCAACCGCCACGTTAAGGCATCTGGCTGAAAAACCGGGCGTTTAAAGCCGACGGGTGCGGGCGGGTGCTGCATTGGCAACAGCGGCTGACGGGCGGCTGTTGGTTATGCAACAAACCGCTCACCCCGCCAATCCAACCGTTCACCCGGCGGATCTGACCGCTGACCGAAATACGCCTGTCTTCCCCCCTAACCCCCGGCGATGATGAGCTGTTCCTAAACCCGCCTTACCTCGGGAAAGACGCTACGGCTCACCGCGCCACTCTGACATCTCTTACAAGCGGATGAGTTCATTCATATTTTGCAGACTGGAATTAAGGATACCTCATGAAACGAGAGGGGATTTTAAAGCACATTCCGTGGATGCTGCTGGGGATACTCGGCGCAGCCTGCCTCGGCGTGGTGGCGCTGCGCCGCGGCGAACACATCAGCGCGCTGTGGATCGTCGTCGCTTCGGTGGCGGTGTATCTGGTGGCCTACCGCTACTACAGCCTGTACATCGCCACCAGGGTGATGAAGCTGGACGCCGGCCGCGCCACCCCGGCGGTGGTCAACAACGACGGCCTCAACTACGTGCCGACCAACAAGAACGTGCTGTTCGGCCACCACTTCGCCGCCATCGCCGGCGCCGGGCCGCTGGTGGGGCCTGTGCTGGCCGCGCAGGTCGGCTACCTGCCCGGCACGCTGTGGCTGCTGGGCGGCGTAGTGCTGGCGGGGGCGGTGCAGGACTTTATGGTGCTGTTCATCTCCTCGCGCCGCAACGGCGCTCGCTCGGTGAGATCATCAAAAAAGAGATGGGGCCGATACCGGGCACCATCGCGCTGTTCGGCTGCTTCCTGATCATGATCATCATCCTGGCGGTGCTGGCGCTGATCGTGGTGAAAGCGCTGGCGGAAAGCCCGTGGGGCGTGTTCACCGTCTGCTCCACCGTGCCGATCGCGCTGTTTATGGGCATCTACATGCGCTACCTGCGCCCCGGCCGCGTGGGTGAAGTGTCAATCATCGGCATCGTGCTGCTGGTGGCCGCCATCTGGTTCGGCGGCGTGGTGGCGCACGACCCGTACTGGGGCCCGGCGCTGACCTTTAAAGACACCACCATCACCTTCACGCTGATCGGCTACGCGTTCGTCTCCGCTCTGCTGCCGGTGTGGCTGATCCTGGCGCCACGCGACTACCTGGCCACCTTCCTGAAAATCGGCGTGATCGTCGGGCTGGCGATCGGCATCGTGATCCTCAACCCCGAGCTGAAAATGCCGGCGGTGACCCAGTTCGTCGACGGCACCGGCCCGGTGTGGAAAGGCACGCTGTTCCCGTTCCTGTTCATCACCATCGCCTGCGGCGCGGTCTCCGGCTTCCACGCGCTGATCGCCTCCGGCACCACGCCGAAGCTGCTGGCCAATGAGACCGACGCGCGCTTTATCGGCTACGGCGCGATGCTGATGGAGTCCTTCGTCGCCATCATGGCGCTGGTGGCGGCTTCCATCATCGAGCCGGGCCTGTACTTCGCCATGAACACCCCGCCGGCGGCGCTGGGCATCACCATGCCGGATCTGCACCGCCTGGGCACCGAAGACGCGCCGATGATCATGGCTTCGCTGAAGGACGTGACCGTGCACGCGGCGGCGGCGGTCAGCTCCTGGGGCTTCGTCATCAGCCCGGAACAGATCCTGCAGACCGCCACCGACATCGGCGAACCTTCGGTGCTGAACCGCGCCGGCGGCGCGCCAACGCTGGCGGTGGGCATCGCCCACGTGTTCCACCAGATCATTCCGGGCGCCAACATGGGCTTCTGGTATCACTTCGGCATTCTGTTCGAGGCGCTGTTCATCCTGACCGCACTGGACGCCGGCACCCGCTCCGGCCGCTTTATGCTGCAGGATCTGCTCGGCAACTTCGTACCGTTCCTGAAGAAAACCGACTCGCTGGTGGCCGGCATCGTCGGCACCGCCGGCTGCGTCGGGCTGTGGGGCTACCTGCTGTATCAGGGCGTGGTGGATCCGCTCGGCGGCGTGAAGAGCCTGTGGCCGCTGTTCGGCATCTCCAACCAGATGCTGGCCGCCGTGGCGCTGGTGCTGGGCACCGTGGTGCTGATTAAGATGAAGCGCGCGCAATACATCTGGGTGACCGTGCTGCCGGCGGTGTGGCTGCTGATCTGCACCACCTATGCGCTGGGCCTGAAGCTGTTCAGCGACAACCCGCAGCTGGAAGGCTTCTTCTTCCTGGCCGGCGAATACAAACGCAAAATCGCCGAGGGCGGCGCCGAGCTGAGCGCCCAGCAGATCGCCAACATGAACCACATCGTGGTGAACAACTACACCAACGCCGGTCTGAGCATTCTGTTCCTGCTGGTGGTGTACAGCATCATCTTCTACGGGGTGAAAACCGCGATGGCGGCGCACAAGACCCCGAAACGCACCGATCAGGAAACGCCTTACGTGCCGGTGCCGCAGGCCGCGCCCGCCGACGGCGTAACTGAGGGGGAGGTCAAAGTTTCGACCCAGCATTGATGTGATTTAGCGGATACCCTGCATAATAAACGTTAAGCAGTACCCAAAGCCGCACGGCCTGTGCATCGCAAGATGCCAGGCGTGCGGCGCGATGCAATCGAGATACCCGGGGCGACCCGGAGGTGGGGCATCCCTGCGGGAACCCCATCCCCCGGCTTCCCCTAATATCAGGCTAAAGCAAGCGCTGTAGTGATGCAGGGTAGAGTTGGAGAAGGCTTATGTTCGGAAATCTCGGCCAGGCGGGGAAGTATCTCGGGCAGGCGGCGCGCATGTTGGTGGGCGTGCCTGACTACGATACCTACGTCCAGCACATGAAAGACAACCACCCGGACAAGCCGGTGATGACCTATAAAGAATTTTTCCGCGAGCGCCAACAAGCGCGCTACGGCGGCGACGGCAAAGGCGGCATGCGCTGCTGTTAACCCGCAGTCACAAGGATCCGTATGAAACCCATCGCAGTCACCATCCTGACCGGCTTTTTGGGCGCCGGCAAAACCACCCTGCTGCGCCACATCCTGAACGCCGACCACGGCTATAAAATCGCGGTCATCGAGAACGAGTTCGGCGAAGTGCCGATCGACGACGCGCTGATCGGCGATCGCGCCAGCCGCATTACCACGTTGAGCAACGGCTGCATCTGCTGTAGCAAGTCCAACGAACTGGCAGACGCGCTGCTGGATTTGCTGGACGGCGTCGACAGCGGCCAGCTGGCGTTCGATCGGCTGATCATCGAATGCACCGGCATGGCCGATCCCGGCCCGATTACCCAGACCTTTTTCTCGCACGAGATCTTGTGCGAGCGCTTCCTGCTGGACGGCATCATCACCCTGGTGGACGCGGCGCACGCCGAGCAGCAGCTGAGCCAGTTCAGCATCGCCCAGGCGCAGGTGGGCTACGCCGACCGCATCCTGTTGACCAAAACCGACGTGGCGCCGGACTGCGAGGCGCTGATCCAGCGGCTGCAGCGGATGAACGCCCGCGCGCCGGTCTACAAAGTCACGCACGGCGACATCGATCTGAGCGTGCTGTTCGACATCGAAGGCTTCACGCTGAACGACAAGCTGAACCTGACGCCAGCCACCCCGCTGTTCCGCCGCATCCCGCAGCCGCAGAGCGGCATCCGCTCAATTGTCGTGACGCTGGAACGCCCGCTGCCGCTGATGCAAATCTCCGACGTGATGGAAGGCCTGCTGCTGGAATACGCCGACAACCTGCTGCGCTACAAAGGCATTCTGTCTATCGAAGACGAGCCGCGCCGCCTGCTGTTCCAGGGCGTGCAGCGGCTGTATAACGCCGACTGGGATCGGGAATGGCTGCCTGAGGAAGAGCGCAAGAGTACGTTGGTGTTTATCGGTGTGGATCTGCCGGAGGAGGAGATTCGGCAGCGGCTGCGTTGAGCCAAGAGAAGTGAACGCCATCGGATAGCGCTGGATGGGGGAAGTCAAAACGGCGGCAACCCACAACGGGTTGCCTGACCGAAAACGTTATCTTTTGGCGAACGATTTAAGGAACCGCAGGTTCCTCACCAGCACAACGGCCAGCATGACGCCCCAATAGACAAACAGCTCGTATTTCATTTTCTCGCCCGCCAGCGCGGAAGCCGACGCCCCCGCCAGACACAGGAAAGTGAAGAAATACATTTCAAAACGCGGCATGGTCTTCCAACTGATAATCGAGAACTCCGTTCTCAGGATCAGGAATGCCCAGAAGGCCAGGCAGGTGCTGACCGCCGCGCCACCGGCGCCGAAACGAGGCACCAGCAGTGCGTTGGCCGCCACGTTGATAATCAACGCGATCAAGGAAGCCAGCATGGTGTAACCGGTCTTTCTGCTCAGGCCGATGCCGACCGCCGTCGTTTCCGACAGCGTGAACAGCAAAGGGAAACCCAGGCTCGCAACCAAAATGTATTTCACATTCAAGTAGTTAGCGGGCAAGACAAAGTCAACCAGCCAGGAAAATAGCCCCCCCAGACTGAACAGGCAAACCACGGCAATCAGCATGCACTGCGTGACCTTGTTGATCATCTGCTGCTCGCCGCCCTCGTTGGATTCCGCCAGCTTGTAGACCATCGGCGCCCAAACGGTAGAAAATACGCTTTGCAGAATGCTCGCCACGCCGGCGAAGCTGACCGCCACCGAGAAGATAGCCAACTGTTCAAAGCCGGAATAGGCTCGCACGAACATCCGATCGATGGTGGTTAGCCCCCAAAACGCCAGCCCGCCCAAAATCAGCGGATAGCCGAACTTGAGCATCGCTTTCAGTTTGCCGGCGTCCAGCGAACTGCGCAGCGCGGCGATCCAATCCGCCCGGGAAGACCACATCAGCATCAGCGACACCGCGATAAAACCGACGGCGTTCGCCACCACCAGCTGCATCAGCGTATGCTGGGTGAACAGGACATAGCACAGGCCGATAACGATCAGCGTCATCAGCTTGGGCATCAGTTGGCTGAGCGAAAACGCCATCCCCTTCTCCTGCATCCTGAGTATCAGGGACAGGAAACGGTTGATGAACGAAGCCAACAGAATCAGCATGACAAGCCAGCTTATCGCCGTGTCTTTCTGTTCGAACAGCAACGCGGACAAACTGCCGGGGAACAGCAGGAACACGGCGCTGATGATGACGATCATCAGCAAGCCGGGGAAAGCAACGTTCTTCAACAGCTGCCCGCGATCGGATTCGCCGTGGTATTCCCGAACGTAAGCCTGATCGAGCCCCAAACTGAAAAACAGCACGCAGAAAGACACGGCCACGTTCAGCATGCTGATTCGGCCTACGTCGTCCGCCGAAAACAGCCAGGTGATCACCGGCAGGGTCAACAATCCCAGCGCGGCATTACCGATCGGCCCGATAGCGAACGCCAGGATCTTGCGGGCGTTCACTCAAAGAACCTCACTACGCTTTCAATGACTTTATTCAGATCGGCATCGCTCATTTTGTAGTACAGCGGCAAGCGAACCAGTCTCTCGCTTTCGCGGGTGGTGTAGTTGTCTTCGCCGATGAAGGTGCCGAAGACCTTGCCCGCCGGCGCCGAGTGCAGCGGAATATAATGGAACACCGCCATGACGCCACAGGCCTTCAGGTGAGCGATGAACTGCGTTCTTTGCTCGATATCCTTCAGCTTCACATAGAACATATGCGCATTATGCTCGCAGTCCGCCGGGATGGTCGGCAACGTCAGCAGCCCTTTCTCCGCCAGCGGCGCAAAGCTCGCATAGTACTTGTGCCAGGTCGCCAGGCGGTTATCGTTGATCTCATCGGCCAGTTCCAACTGCCCCCACAGGCAAGCCGACTGCAGTTCGCCCGGCAGGAAGCTGCTGCCGAAATCGACCCAGGTATACTTGTCTACCTGGCCGCGCAGGAACTGGCTGCGATCGGTGCCCTTCTCACGCAGAATTTCGGCGCGTTTGATAAAGCGTTCGTCATTGATCACCAACGCGCCGCCTTCACCGCCGCTGGTGTAGTTTTTGGTTTCATGGAAGCTGAAAGCCGCCAGATGGCCTTTAACGCCGACGAAATCGCCTTTGTATTTGCTCATGACGCCCTGCGCGGCGTCTTCAACCACCAGCAGGTTATGTTGGTCGGCCAGGCGCATGATCGCATCCATATCGCAGGAGACGCCGGCATAATGCACGGGCACGATGGCTTTGGTTTTATCGGTGATCGCCGCAGCCACCAGCGCTGCATCCATATTCATGGTTTCAGGATGGATATCGACGAATTTGATTTTTGCGCCGCGCAACACGAAGGCGTTGGCGGTGCTGACGAAGGTGTAGCTTGGCATGATAACTTCGTCGCCCGGCTGGATATCGACCAGCAGCGCGGCGATCTCCAGCGCGGCGGTGCAAGACGGGGTCAACAGCGCGTGTTTGCACCCCAGCTTGTTTTCAAACCATTGCTGGCACTGTTTGCCGAACGGGCCATCGCCCGACAGTTTCCCATTCTCCAACGCCGCATTGATATATTGAATTTCGTTGCCGGTTACCGGTGGTTTGTTGAACGGTATCATGTTATCCCTTGTTGTCGATTCTGAATGCATGCCGAGGCGGTGCGCCGTGCGGCATCAGGAAGTAAAGACGGCCTTTAACTGCGCGGTCAGGTTCTCAGCGGAGAAATAGGCTTCGATTTTTTGCTCGTTGTCATCCTTTTCCGCCGCGCTCAAGCTGCGTAGCGAAAACGTTTGAAGATCCAATACCTGGATACCCTTTTCCTGAAAGAAATCCCACTGCGTGGTGCCCGGATTCAAGAACACCGTTTTTTTCAGCCCCAGCAGGGAAATGGTGTTGCCCATCGCCTGCTGGCGATGGTGATTGAACACCGCGATATCCACTTTCCCCAGCAGCGCCAGGTAGTGCTGGAAAGGCATAAAGTCGGTCAAGGGGACAAACTTCTCGCCAAAGCGCCGCGTGCCTTCGGCCACCACTTCTGCCGCATAGCGTTTATTGCCGTAGGAGAGCGGCACGACCAGTTCGATATTCTCGTTTTTGTAGGTTTCCAAAACGTCGAACGCGGCAAAATGATTATTGGTCGGATCGGCGGAATTACCCAGCAAAATGGTGGTTTTATCGTCCGCGTCCGCCGCACGTTCGCCGATGACGTTTTTCTTGTATACGTTACTGGTATACAGCAGGCACTCATGCCACCGGCCGGCGCAGCCGTACCACTTTTTAGCCAGCTCGTAATCGCCCTTGATGTAAGTGACAAAGTTGCCCATACGCTTGATGGCCGGGCGGCGGAGCAGCTCCGTCAGGCGCCATTTGAAGTTGCGCTTGCCGATTTGGTATTGGTAGAGATCGCCGCCCCACATGAACCAATAGCATTTCTTTAATACCCAGGGGGTCAACAGCAGCAGCAGCGCCATCTTGATGCCGTGGAAGCTGTGCAGAATCACCCGGTCGTGGCGTTGAATGGCCTTCATCAACTTCAGGGTCGGCTTGACGTTGCCGAACAGATCCGCCCCGAGATAATGAACGTTGTCCGCCGGCGGCAAAGCGAAACGCGCCTTATCGCCGTAAACCCAAAAGGTGTGCTCATCGGGATCGAATTTCTCATTCACAAATTCAATGAATGAAGGGATGAATTTATCCAGAGGACAAATATGTACAGTGCTCATATCCGCTCTATATGCAGGTTCGTCCAGCGCCCCGCCGCGCGCCGGATGTTCGGAGCACGACGGGCCGGGCCGGGGTTATTTTTCCGCGATCAGCTGCGACAGATACTGGCCATACAGCGTTTTGCCGAGCAGCTTGGCTTCGGCGGCCAGCTGCTCGCGCGTCAACCAGCCTTTTCGGTAGGCGATCTCTTCCAGACAAGCGACCTTGAAGCCCTGACGCTTCTCAATGGTATGTATAAACTGAGAGGCTTCGATCAGACTGTCGTGCGTGCCGGTATCCAGCCAGGCGAAACCGCGCCCCAGCAGCTCGACGTTTAGCGTGCCGCGCTCCAGATACATCTGGTTGAGAGTGGTGATTTCCAGCTCGCCGCGCGCCGACGGCTTCACCTGCTTGGCCATCTCGACCACGTGATGGTCATAGAAATAAAGCCCGGTGACCGCCCAGTTGGATTTCGGCACGGCCGGTTTTTCTTCCAGCGACAACGCGCGAAAGTTATCGTCGAACTCCACCACGCCGAAACGTTCAGGATCCATCACCTGATAGCCGAAGACGGTCGCCCCTTCGCTGCGCTTCACCACCGACTCCAGCTTGTTGCCGAAGCCCTGGCCGAAGTGAATGTTGTCGCCGAGCACCAGCGCGCAGCTGTCGCCGCCGATGAACGCTTCGCCAATGAGGAAGGCCTGCGCCAGGCCGTCCGGGCTCGGCTGGATTTCATAACTCAGATTGATGCCGAAACGGCTGCCGTCGCCCAGCAAGCGCTTGAAGGAGGGCATATCTTCCGGGGTGGAGATGATCAGGATATCCCGGATCCCCGCCAGCATCAGCACGGAGATCGGATAATAGACCATCGGCTTATCGTAAATCGGCAGCAGCTGCTTGGAAACGCCGCGCGTGATGGGGTAGAGACGCGTGCCGGAACCGCCCGCTAAAACAATGCCTTTCATGCTTCTTCCTTAAAAATCGATTAACGGGTCAAACCCAGACGTTCGCCGGCATAGGAACCGTCTTTCACCCGGCGCCACCAGGTCTCATTCGCCAGATACCATTCCACGGTTTTGCGAATGCCGCTTTCAAAGGTCTCCTGCGGCTTCCACCCCAACTCCGCATCGATTTTGGCGGCGTCGATCGCATAGCGCATATCGTGCCCAGGGCGGTCGGTGACAAAGGTGATGAGATCCGCATAATGCGCGATGTCGCCCGGTTTGTTCGGCACCAGCTCATCCAACAGCGCGCAAATGGTTTGCACCACTTCGATATTTTTGCGCTCGTTGTGGCCGCCGATGTTATAGGTTTCGCCCACCGCGCCTTCAGTGACCACCTTATACAGCGCCCGCGCGTGATCCTCGACGTACAGCCAGTCGCGCACCTGGGCGCCGTTACCGTATACCGGCAGCGGCTTGCCTTCCAACGCGTTCAGGATCGTTAAAGGGATCAGCTTTTCCGGGAAATGGTAAGGACCGTAGTTGTTCGAACAGTTGGTGACGACGGTCGGTAAACCGTAGGTGCGCAACCAGGCGCGCACCAGGTGATCGCTGGCGGCTTTGGAGGCGGAATACGGGCTGCTTGGCGCATACGGCGTGGTTTCGGTAAACAGATCGTCGGTGCCGTGCAGATCGCCATACACCTCGTCGGTGGAGATGTGATGGAAGCGGAACGCCTGCTTGCGCTCGGCGTCCAGGGCGTGCCAATACTGGCGAGCCGCCTCCAGTAAGGTGTAGGTGCCGACGATGTTGGTTTCGATAAAGGCGGCCGGGCCGTCAATAGAACGATCGACGTGGCTTTCGGCGGCCAGGTGCATCACCGCATCGGGCTGGAAGGCGGCGAACACGCGATCCAACGCCTGACGGTCGCAGATATCGACCTGCTCGAAGGTGTAACGATCGCTATCGGCGATCGGCGCCAGGGATTCGAGGTTGCCGGCATAGGTCAGGCTATCCAGCACCAAAATGTGATCAGCGGTATCATTGATAATATGGCGGGCAACGGCCGAGCCAATAAACCCGGCGCCGCCGGTAACGATAATTTTCATAGAATCCTCTAAAATACGCCGTGGTCATTTCATCGCCACATTGTTTTACATGCGCATAAAACGGCTAAAGGCCTTGTCGTGGGTAAACACCCTGCCGACCATCGAATCACAGCATTCCCCAATCCCGCGCGAGCAAGCCCCTAAAACCAACAGAGCTGCATCGCAGCTCTGTTGGTTTTAGGTCGGCACGCAACCGTCGTGTTCGGGTATCGCCGCCGGAAACGCCGGACGGCTACGCTACCGCCCTTGGCTCACAGACGCCAATCTCTGGTGGTCGCTCGGGTATTGCCGCCGGACGGCGACACGCTCAGGCCGTTCATCCGCAGGGCCGCAAGGTTTGCCACTGAAACCGTTCACCGACGCAACGCAGGAAGCCATGCCGTCGCAGAAGACAGCGTGATGCTTTCAATCGCTAAAAGCGGGTGGGAACGGCCAAACTTTCGGGGGATAACATAACGTATAGCGGCCCGAAAGAGCAGCCTTGGGGCGCTCTTTCAGATTATTACTCAGGGTGGTAAGGGGAGCGACTGACGCGCCATCGCGAAAAGTCATGGCTATGGGGTGACGGCGCTGCGCCGGGTGATAACGGCTTGTACGGCCAACCTACGCCTTCACAAACCACATGGACGCATTGCCGAGTTCAACTTCGCTCGTACGGCCCCGCCGCCACCGACTCGCGCTCGATCAGGCTGGCCGGGAAGCTGGGGCGCTTGCTGAGCTCGCCGCCGTCCAGCATCGACAGCAGGCGGTTGATGGTCTCCTGGATCATCTCGGTGACCGGCATCTTCATGCTCGACAGCGACGGCACGGTATAGGGCGCCAGCGGGATGTCGTCGAAGCCGATGACCGATACCGCCTCCGGCACCGCCACGCCGCGCTCCGCCAGCCGCTTCATCGCGCCGATGGCCATTTCGTCGTTGCCGGCGACGATGGCGCTGAACGGCTGCCCGCCGGCCAGCAGCGCATCGACCGCCGCCACGCCGCTTTGCGCGTGCCATTTTCCTTCGACGATCAACGCCTCGTTAACCGCAATGCCCTGCTGCGCCAGCGCGGATTTGTAGCCGGAAAGCCGCTCCAGCCCGGTGGGGGAATCGAGCGAACCGGTGATAAAGGCGATGTCGCGATGGCCGCGCGCGATCAGGTGCGCCACCGCCGCCGCGCCGGCGGCGTGCTGATCGCTGAAGATGCAGTAGCTGTCGTTCAGCCGCAGCCGCCGGTTGATCACCAGAATCGGCTGGCGGTGTTGGGAGACGATCTCGTCCATTTCCGCGATCGACAGAAAACGCGGATAGATGATCACCCCGTCGCAGCGCAGATCCAGCAAAAACTGAATGGCGGCCCGCTCCTCTTCGGCGGTGTGCTTGCCGTCCGCCAGGATCAGTTGACGGCCGTTCGCCTCCATGATGCGCGCCGACTGCGCCATCAGTTCGCTGAAATAGTTGCCGCTGTAGAGGGTGTTGGTGACCACCAGGCCGAGGGTTTGGGTGGTGTTGGTCGCCAGGCTGCGCGCCAGCAGGTTGGGCCGATAGCCGGTTTCCGCGATGGCTTTATCCACCAATGCGCGTTTCTCCTCGCTGACATAGCCGCTGCCGGACAAAACGCGCGACACCGTCGCCTTTGAAACGCCGGCCTTTTTCGCCACCTCGAGTATCGTTGCCATCTGTGCGCCGCCAAAATCCATGGGTTCAGCGCAGTCTACCCAAGACGCCCGGCGTTTGGAACGCTTTCGCGCCCCTGCGCGTCGGTGCGCACTTACCTCTGACGATCCAGATCACGAAAACGAAACGCCAAAAATCATAGTTCTTGCCAACCACAAAACACCAATACATGATTTTGTGAAACCGGTTTCTTGTGGGCGTTTCATACGGATGGAACGACGGATCGCCCAGGCAGTAAATATTCGCCTTTGGGCTATCCGAATTGCTATCTGAGAGACGACACGCCATGCCGAAGAACTACGCAGAGATCTCGCACGCCATCGTGGCCGCCCTGGGCGGCACGGGCAATATCGAGGCCGTGACCCACTGCATGACCCGCCTGAGATTCGTGGTGAAAGACAAAGCGCGGATCGACACGCCGGCGCTGAAGGCCATCAACGGCGTGCTGGGCGTGGTGCACAGCGGCGAGCAGTGCCAGGTGATCATCGGCAACGAGGTGGCCAAAGCCTATCAGGCGGTGCTGGCGCTCGGCATGCCAGGCGCGGCGGCCCCCGCCGCCCCGGTAAAACGCAAGCTCACCCTGAAGGGCATCGGCGCCGGCATTCTCGACGCGCTGGTGGGCACCATGTCGCCCCTGATCCCCGCCATCATCGGCGGCTCGATGGTGAAGCTGTTGGCGATGATCCTGGACATGGCCGGGGTATTCGAGAAAGGCTCCTCGACCCTCGTCATCCTCAACGTGATCGGCGACGGCGCGTTCTTCTTCCTGCCGGTGATGGTCGCCGCCTCGGCGGCGCTGAAGTTCAAAACCAACATGTCTTTGGCGATCGCCATCGCCGGGGTGCTGGTGCATCCCAACTTTATCGATCTGATGGCCAAGGCGGCGCAGGGCCAGGCGGTGGAATTCGCCTTCATCCCGGTGACGGCGGTGAAATACACCTACACGGTGATCCCGGCGCTGGTGATGACCTGGATCCTGTCGCACATCGAACGCGGGGTGGATCGCATCACCCCGGCGGTGACCAAGAACTTCCTCAAGCCGATGCTGATCGTACTGATCGCCGCGCCGATCGCCATTCTGCTTATCGGGCCGCTCGGCATCTGGATAGGCAGCGGCATCTCTGCGCTGGTGTACACCGTGCACGGCTACCTGGGCTGGCTTTCCGTGGCCATCATGGGGGCGATCTGGCCGCTGCTGGTGATCACCGGCATGCACCGGGTGTTCACCCCGACCATCATCCAGACCATCGCCGAGACCGGCAAAGAGGGCATGGTGATGCCTTCGGAGATCGGCGCCAACCTGTCGCTGGGCGGCGCTTCGCTGGCGGTGGCGCTGAAAACCAAGAACCGCGAGCTGCGCCAGACCGCGCTGGCCGCCGCCGCCTCCGCCATCGTGGCGGGGATTTCCGAACCGGCGCTGTACGGCGTGGCGGTGCGCCTGAAACGGCCGCTGATCGCCAGCCTGATCAGCGGCTTCGTCTGCGGCGCGGTCGCCGGCATCGGCGGGTTGGCCAGCCATTCGATGGCCTCGCCCGGGCTGTTCACCAGCGTGCAGTTCTTCGATCCGGCCAACCCGATGAGCATCGTGTGGGTGGTGGCGGTGATGGCGCTCTCGGTGGTGCTGTCGTTCGCGCTCACGCTGATGCTGGGCTTCGAGGATCTGCCGGAAAACGCCGCCGCGCCCGGCCAAACCGCACCGGCGGCGAACGCCGCCAGCGCAACGCATTAACGTATATTTATACCCTAAATAGTTGGAGCGGCATCAAGGCGGCAAGAGAGCGAATCCCGATGAGCTTACACAAGTAAGTGATTCGGGTGAGTGAACGCAGCCAACACGGATGCAGCTTCAAGTATGACGGGTATTGAGGATTGCATGTCTGACTCAACATTCCCTAAAGGATTTTTATGGGGCGGCGCTTTAGCCGCCAACCAGGCTGAAGGCGGCTATCGCGAGGGCGGCAAAGGGCTGACCACCGTCGATATGCTCCCGCACGGCGCCAACCGCATGGCGGTCAAACTCGGGCTGGAGAAGCGCTTTAGCCTGCGCGACGACGAGTTTTACCCCAGCCACGACGCCATCGATTTCTATCACCGCTACCGCGACGACATCGCGCTGATGGCGGAGATGGGCTTTACCGTGTTCCGCACCTCCATCGCCTGGAGCCGGATTTACCCCAACGGCGACGAGCTGACGCCCAACCCCGAAGGCATCGCCTTCTACCGCAGCCTGTTCGAAGAGTGCCGCCAATACGGCATCGAGCCGCTGGTCACCCTGTGCCATTTCGACGTGCCGATGCACCTGGTGACCGAATACGGCTCCTGGCGCAGCCGCAGGATGGTGGAGTTTTTCACCCGCTACGCCCGCACCTGCTTCGAAGCCTTCGACGGGCTGGTGAAATACTGGCTCACCTTCAACGAGATCAACATCCTGCTGCACAGCCCGTTCTCCGGCGCGGGGCTGGTGTTTGAAGCGGACGAAAACCCTGAACAGGTGAAATACCAGGCCGCGCACCACGAACTGGTGGCCAGCGCGCTGGCGACGCGCATCGCCCATGAAGTGAACCCCGCCAACCAGGTGGGCTGCATGCTGGCCGGCGGCAACTTCTACCCGTGGTCCAGCAAGCCGGAAGACGTGTGGGCCGCGCTGGAGAAAGACCGCGAGAACCTGTTCTTTATCGACGTGCAGGCGCGCGGCGCTTACCCCTCCTACGCCGCCCGCGTCTTCCGCGAGAAAGGCGTGAGCATCGCCATGGCGCCGGAAGACGCCGACATCCTGAAGCACACCGTCGACTTCGTCTCCTTCAGCTACTACGCCTCGCGCTGCGCCTCCGCCGACATGAACGACAACAACAGCAGCGCCGCCAACGTGGTGAAATCGCTGGCGAACCCGCACCTGCCGCGCAGCGACTGGGGCTGGGGCATCGATCCGCTGGGGCTGCGCATCACCATGAACATGATGTACGACCGCTACCAAAAGCCGCTGTTCCTGGTGGAAAACGGCCTGGGCGCACACGACGAGTTCAATGCAGCAGGCGAGATTGAGGACGACTACCGCATCAGCTACCTGCGCGAACACATCCGCGCCATGGCCGACGCCATCGCCGACGGCGTGCCGGTGCTGGGTTACACCACCTGGGGCTGCATCGACCTGGTGGCCGCCTCAACCGGCGAAATGAGCAAGCGCTACGGCTTTGTCTACGTCGACCGCGACGACCAGGGCAACGGCACCCTCGCCCGCACCCGCAAGAAATCGTTCTGGTGGTATAAGAAAGTGATCGCCAGCAATGGGGGGGATTTGGGGTAGGTTTGGGCGGTGGGGTTGGGGGGCTTAAATTCGTTTAAGCTGCCCCAGCTTTTGCTCTGCTTTTCGTTGCAACATGGCAAAGAACGCTACCGCGGTAGTACCCCCAGCTCTCCGGCATAAATTCATCTGAAAAATGCTCCGCCATGCCTTCGTATATACGTCCTGCATAAGTAGCCTGAAACTCTTTAGCCTCCTCGAGGATAGCGCGGATGACTTGAGTGCCGTTTTGCTCCAGGAAGCCGTCAATCACACCCTCGGCCGTTTCGGCATCAGTAAACAAATCATAATCCTGACCGAAGTAAATACTGAATAAGCTACTGAGCTCGCTAAAGTGATTGTGAATCATGATGGTGCTCAAAGCGCTTTCACCGCAGCGCTTCTGGCCTGTTGCAGGAATGCGGGAACCGTGGTTCCCCATAGCTCCGGGCTGAAGGTAAAGCCGAAACGTTGGCTGAATAATGACTCCACATTATCCTGCGCCAGTAACTCATCTATCTCATTAACCAAAGCCTCGCGCTGCTGATGAGTCGCCAGACGAATGTACTCTGCGATCAGCGCAGTAATATCGCCCTCTGCATTTATCAGGTCATAATCTTGACCAAAATAAACGACGATCAGGTTCTCAAGTTCGCTGGTTTTCATCGGCTTATCTCGCAGGGAAAGCGCTAAGGATAAAGTAAGGTTTGCCATTATAGCGGGTAAATTCAATCACAACGCCAACCCGGTGACATTGATAGACGTCAGTACTGCCGCGTAATACCCCATAACCCACTGATTCTGTGAAATTGTGATACACACTCAAACGGCTGCCGGGAGACGCGTACTTTACCCAATTCACAATATCTGCGCGGTTTGCCTTTACCGTAACAGAAACATACTTTTCGGCCTCTTTTACCGACCTGAAGGTGCTTGCTGCAATCAGTTTCGGGCGCCTGGCTAGCCTGGCAATAAGCGCTTCCGGAGTTATGTTTATATGCCGAGCCAATGTGTGCCCGCCCGGATATTTACCGCTAACGGACTCATGCTCAACCAGCTTAACCCGCCCCATACGCACGGATGCGACTCTGGCAGCGCCAACCGCTCCGGCAAAGACAAAAGGCACGGCAATATCGACCGTTAAACCAACGTTATAGGCCGTTTCCCGATCGGCACCCAATGTTTGCGCCAATAAAACGGCAGACTGATAAGTATCGGTAGTTGTTGGATGCCCGGTAATCATCTGATTGGAAGCGGCCTTGATGCTGTCCAGGCTATGCGTTCCCACCACCACACACCCAACTTTGGTGATAAACGTCGGATCCGGCGCATAGCACAACACCCCTGCCCCCATCAGCTCAACGACACCACCGGCAAGCCCCAAACCGCCAAGCAGACGGTTACTGAGCGTTTCGCCTTCAGTGACGCTTTCATCAGACAGCACCGCCGCAAGCTGCACCGGCGACAGGGCAATGCGCAACTCATCTTCATTCGCCATGTTCGTTCATCCGTGAATGAGCAAAGCCGTATGATTAACATAAGCTCTAGAAAGGATAAATACTGGAACGGTTAATATTTCGTAGCGCGAATAGAGGATTACTGAGCATAACATTCATTTAGAGAATGGAATGCCATGAATTATATTCACTATATATAGACAACATTACAAATATAAAAGAGCACCATAAATAACTGCGATCTGTATTCCAATGCTGAAAGCAAACAAACTGTAATTCCATACAGCTTATTTTTTCCTTTTACTGATAACGCTATAGTTTTTTCGCTGCGGCAAAATCCGTAGCCGGAGTTAGCGTTCCGAATCCCCCAACCCTGTTCGAATATGGTATAAATTCGAGCATGCCGATGCGCACCCAAACAATGGTGGCTCGGGCGGTGCTTCCTCCGGGAAGGCCGGTATCCGTTGGGGCCGGTACGCTAACGCCGTTCGAGCTACCACCCGAGTTTAGCGTCTCTTCTGGTAGCGGTATTTCTCACCCAATGGAAATAGCCGATATGGAAAACACTTACTTACCCAACGCTTCTGAAACCATCGCCAACACCCTTACCCTTTATCGCCAACTGTTTAACCACCTCGATCTCAGCGCTTTTAACCCCTCTGAACTTTTAGATCTGGCCGCCCTCTCTGCCGAGCAGGCGGAAGGTCTGTGCCACGGGCTGATGCTGTTCGGCCACTTGCTGCAAAAACACCCACAGCTGGATGCCGAAGGCTGGGAACAGTTGAATCGCTATCTCAACGCCACGGCGCATCTGGTTCCTGCGTTGTGTAATCTTTATGGGCAGGCGTTGCGGGAGATGGAGTTGAAATAACTAGGTGGTTAGCGGGTATAAGTGATAAAGCTGGGCAGTATTACTGTGTAATACTGCCTTTTTCAATTATTTTCCTGATAAAAACAAAAACGATTGTAAAAATAGCACCAAACACTCCAAGTATAATAAGAAATTTATGCATCATTAAAAATACCACTTTTATTAATTATCTCTCACCTCGCTCCACCCTATAAAAAATTTAAAGCTACTAGCTATCTAATTCAACATATAGGAATCAACCAAATAGTAATATATAGTTATAATTAGCAAGATAATAATATATGTGAAGTTTTTACCATGAAGCATTGTGCATAGAAATGTCAAAGGTATATAATTCAACCATGAGTAGTTTGCAATGAATGAATAAAAACTTAATAATCAACACATTAATATTTTATTGGACAATAAACAAAGTTGCCATTTATACGACAGGTGCTATATGGATAATAAAGAAGTCAAACTTCCCTTTCGACCTCGAGCACGATTGCTACAGTTGCTAGGAGATCAGCTAATAGGTTCTTCACGCTTGGCTGTTTTTGAACTAGTAAAGAACGCATATGATGCTGATGCAGAGGAAGTAACAGTTACGCTCGCCAATCTTGATTCAGATGCACCCAGCATAGTTGTTTATGATAATGGCGATGGTATGTCATTAGAGACAATATGCAATATCTGGTTAGTACCAGCGCATGATCACCGAGAACTACAACGCAACTCCTTGAAGAGAACACGTTTACAAAGATTACCTCTTGGTGAAAAGGGGCTTGGCCGCTTCGCTGTGCACAAGTTAGGTGATTATATAGAGTTAGTTACAAGAGCCCATGATAATTTAGAGTGTATCGTGACCATCGACTGGGATGATATAGTTCATAAACCATTTTTATCTGATGCCCCAGTAACGGTAAAAACTCGCGAACCAATAGTTTTTACAGAGGATAAAACAGGCACGCAAATCACGATAAAAAAATTACGTGAGTCAACATGGACACGGGGAGAAGTTCGACGGTTGCTACGACAAGTAACATCTATTTCATCTCCTTTTAGCAATCGCTCTGATAAATTCAAAACAATATTAAAAGTGCCAGAGCACTCTGATTGGGTTGATGGAGTTCCTGATGTTGATATTCTATTGAAAAGAGCACCGTGGTTTTTCGAGTTCACCTTTAGCAATGGTGTTTTTAATTGGAATTATTCATTTAATGGTATTCCTGGAATAAAACTCAATAAAAGAAATAATCTTGGTGTAAACGAAAAGTTATTACTGCCAGCGGAGCGCCGAGAAATCAATGATGACTTACAAACACTAACAAAACCAAAAAAAATTACAGCCGATGAAAAAACATCGGAAGGAATTGGTCCAGTGAAAGGTGCGTTCTATGCATTCGATCGTGATCGAGATATAATTTCAAAATTCGCTGACAGCCAATTAATTCAAAACTTTCTAGATGAAAATGGCGGTGTAAGAGTATATAGAGATAGTATACGTGTTTACAACTACGGTGAACCTGGTGACGATTGGTTAGGCCTTGATCTTCGTCGAGTAAATACTCCAGGTAGAAATTTAAGTAGAAACATAATAATAGGTGCTGTGGATCTTAAACTTGAGTTAAGTAATCAGTTAAAAGAAAAAACAAATCGCGAGGGATTTGTAGAGAATGATTCATATGAAAGACTACAAAAAATAGTTCTAGGAGCATTGTCAATTTTCGAGATAGAGCGCAAGCTTGACAAAGATAATATAAAAAAAATAACAAGCAGCGGAAATAATCCAGAAGATGTTAATATAACAAAACCATTAGAGGCTTTAAGGAAAGCAGCAAAAAAACATAATTTATCATCTGAGCTGGACCCATTAATCAATAAGGCAGAAAAGAACTATAATGAAATGCGTGACACGATGTTGCGTGCAGGACTCTCCGGGATGGGATTAGCAATAGTTTTTCATGAAATTGAACAAGGCGTAAGAGTATTATATAGTGCGATTGAAGCTGGAGGTAATGGAAAATCCTTACAACAGCAAGCTCACGAATTGGTTCGTATATTAGATGGTTTTTCCGAGTTACTTCGTAAAGGTGAAAGACAAAATAATAGTATAAAACATTTAGTTAAAAGAGCTCGAGATATAAATAAAGTTCGATTTAGATTCCATAACGTTACTTTAAATTGTCCTGCACTAGAAGACGACGCTGACGATTTCAAAAGTGTATTTTCATTTGGATTATTACTCGGAACTTTAAATAACCTGTTAGATAATGCCTTCTATTGGCTTCAAGTTAGATGGCCCGATCATGATCATGAACAAAAAATTTACATCAATATAGAACCAGATTTTGATGGCGGTCCTGCAATAATTATCGCTGATAATGGACCTGGTTTCCAAGATGATCCTGAAAGATTAACCCACCCGTTCTTTAGTCGTCGTCCAGATGGGATGGGTGTCGGATTGTACTATGCTAATATGGTAATGGAGTTAAATGGTGGGAGACTAATTTTCCCTACTGCTGAAGATGCTAACATTCCTGAAGGCTTTGACGGTGCAATAATTGCCTTAGTTTTTGGAAAAGGAGAAGAGCTTTGATTTTCACCCCCCCACGTTTCATCGTCTTAGATGATACAAAAGAGCATCTAACGGCAATTACAGATGCTTTTCAGAAATTAGGATCACCTTGTTTAGGGATCCATTTTGAAGCATCTAAAACACTAGATAAGAATCTCTTTCAAGGCGTGAGAGCGTTGTTCATTGATCTACATTTGTTGGGCGGTCAAGCATCTACCGATCAGCGTCAAAATTATGGAATCATATGTGGAATCCTTGAGGAGAATATCAATCCTAACGGAGGGCCATATATATTGGTTTTATGGACCGAATACCCTGACTATTGCGAAAAACTAAAGGAATATATAGAAAGGATTGAGTCATATGCAAAACCACTCGCCGTAATTAGTTTATCAAAAATAGAATTTATAAATACACAAGACGGCATGACAAATAACCCAGAAAAACTACGCACATCGGTAAGATCTGCTGTATATTCAAACCCACAATTAGCTGCAATGCTAGAGTGGGAGGCTGGAGTTTTAAACGCTGCCAGCGCTACTTTGTGTTCTTTATTAAATTTAATACCAATGAAGACAAGAATGGTAACAGCTACTCAGATAAAATAGACATATTGTTAAGTCGTCTTGCACAAGAAGCTGTAGGTAAAAATAACATATCAAATGATCACAGAGCTGCTGTAAATAATGCTCTTTCTCCGATATTATTTGATCGAATAATGAATCAAAAGAAAACTGAAGGAACAGATGATTTATGGTCTCAAGCCATAACAAAATATAATGAACGTTTATCATGCGCTACACAGGAAGAAGCCGGGTTAATAAATAAAATGCTCCATTTTGCTGATCCTGAATATGAAAATATCAGGCCAACTGATTGGGGGGCAGTTGTAAACTGGCCATTTGGAAACCAACCTGATGACATAGAAAAAATTCTAGGTATGCCTTTGAAGGGTTTCATATGTAATGAACTAAAAATGCGCAGTTCAGCAATTACTGATTGTAAATTTTTGTTAATAAGAGTTGGCGCTGTTTGTGATCACGCCCAAAATAATTCGGGAAGGATTACATATTTAATTGCTGTTGAAGTTCCAACTAGTGCGGAAAGATGCTTAGATAGGAACGGAAATGAAATTAAAGTATCCGATTCGATTTGGAAATCTCCAGTTTATAAACCCAATGGTTCTGATGTTATTTCAAACATATATGTACACATACGATTCCCGATAACAACAACAAAAGATGAATGTGATGGTTGGAGTGCAATATATAGGGTAAGAGAACAGCTGTTAATGAACCTTTTATCGACATCAAGTAATTATATGTCAAGACCAGGAATATTACAGTTACCCGTTTACTAAAATCATTAAGCTTCTTTAATAAAAGAAGCTTAATTAAATCCTTTCTAACCAGATAGTTAATTCTTTTATTCCGCCTATTTTTTCCTTGACTTTATTAGCTATATCAATTGCTGATATTACCACTACAGGATGGTTATCATTTATCAACTCCTCATAAGCTTGTTTATCAACATATGACGTGGTAACAATTATCCCGAATTGTCGATGTCTTAATCTTGATATTAAGCGAGATACAGCTTGTACCCCAACACCTGAATTCAATTTATAACATTTAGCTTCCAATGCAAATTCAACATCAATAGACCCTGCATCTAGTCCTAATCTATACGTTCCAATTGCATCTCTTCCACCATCTCTCCATTGCCTAGTTATTTCCCAGCGATGTATATTGGGCATAAAAAATCTCGCGATCTCAATTGCACATTTTTCAAAACCATATGGATTATTTTTATAATATGAGTGAATGCAATTTATATATGCTATTAAATCATTTGATTCCGGTATTTGTTGAGCTTTAGTTCTTGCTTTCTTGGATAATTGAGCTCTGAGTGGTGCTAGTTTTCGACTCTTAACCCAATCAAGCCAGGGCCTAGGAGCATATATAGAATTAACCGCATTGCCAAGTTGTATGTCTTTTATCCATTGCCTATTTACTTTTGGAACATCTAGAATTGTAAAAATTGCCCTATAATTTTGAAATCTATTTCCTTCCTCACTTTTTCTCCATATTGCAATCAAATCATCATCAGAACTTAAACCAATTGCTCCGGGAACTGCAAGCCCTAAGAATACAACATCTCTATAAACACCACTATTTGAAAAAATAAAAATAGGAGGAAAATGGAGGCTTTTTTTACTAGAATGAGCTTCATCAAACAGATTCTTAAGAATTAAATTACCTTGTCTATTAGTTTTATGAATATCTCCTGGCTTCCTATTATCTCCATAGTATATAAAAGTTCCATTCTCTTTATCTATCATATCAGGCCAGCTAGGGTCTGAAAAATTTGTTTTTAAAACTAACAGTTTCAAAGTCTCTACACTGGGCCTTTTCCCCAAATGTCTGAAACCCGCACCATTATCGACAGATAATAATTGTGGTAAAGGATCATCTGATGCATTACCATTTCTCGATCCCCCATATATCTCATCTATATATAAATCAGCTAAATGTAAGTCAGAGAAAATCATTCAATGTTTCCACTTTCATTTTGTTTTAAATTTATCCATTTAAATATTGAAGTCATAACATCAGAACAAACTCCATTACCACATAACTTGACTTTATTACGTCTATTCCCAAAAGGAAGTATATGTTCTTCTCCCCCTCCCATAGCTAGCAGTAATTCATCCGGCTGAAGCATTCTAATGAATGGCTCGTCATTTTCCCAGGTAACCAAACCAAAACGATCTATTGTTGTGATGGTCCTTAATGGCACATCTAATGATTGCCATCCGCCAGCATAATCTGAACCATAGTAAACTATTATAAAAGGAACATTCTTACCAAGTTCAGAAATTGCTCGTTCAGCTCGTTCTATTGTCGCCTTAGCTCGTTTAGGACTGTATAATTTATTTTTCTTATAATCTGCCTTCCAGTTAATTACATCCCTGGCTATTTTTTTATTAGGTGAAAGTATTTTTAATAATTCATTCTGAGTTACAGTTGAGCCTTTTTTATCACAAATAAGAAACATTCTTTTACGCGCCTGTGGCGATCCAAAATCAAATGAGTTAAGCAATAAATCACTGACCTTATATCCTAGTCCTTCGATAGTTTTGACCAACTCATCGTGCCGATCCCACTTTTTCATCCTATTAACGTTTTCAACAATGACCCAACGGGCATCCATAGCTTTTATCCACGGCACTATACCTAAAGCTGTTTCTCGACTACTTTCTGAGCCTTCTTTAGCCCCCTTGGCTATAGAATGAGCAGTGCACTCTGGTGAAGTGAGCAAGACGTCAGGTTTGTACTTTCCGCCAAGATTTTCAACATCAACATCTTCTATGAAACTTGTAATAACGTCGGCACCAGGAAAATTGGCTTTATAGGTTTGAGTCGCGAGCTCCCAAGCATCAAGACCTAGTAGAGGCTGCCCGCCCCCCCTTACAGCCCCACGAGCACCAAATCCACCACCACAGAAAAGATCAACAAAAGTTACCATAATTAAACTTCTTTTAAGAAAGCATATAGTTGAAGATTACCAGGCATTTGGTTAGTTTGCTAGCTCCTTACACGAACACCTACCCACATGCCCTTCTGGTGCTGCCAAACGTGTGCCATCTCATGAATAAAAAGATGCTGAGCTTCAGGATCTTGGTTCGCATAATCTCTTTCATAGAGTGACCTGCGAAAATACAACTCCCCATTCGGGCTCATCGCCGTGTACTGATTCTGCAACCCAAACGGCAGGTAGCTGTCGCAGTGAACCAACACGCTCTGATAGAAAATGGTGCTGCCAAACACCGAACGCGCCAGATTGACTTCGCCCGGTGTTAACGCCCGCGTGATCCCTTCCTGTTGTGGCTCCATCCTGGAACTCCTTGATCCGAAAGAGTTCAATGGAACGTCATTTTAGTTTTTAAGGTCAATCAGATAGGCCTTAGGAAGGCATAAGGAAGATCTGGTTTTTACGGGGATGAGAAATGCGTCAATACAGAGTGAAAATAAGCAGGTAGTGGTGGCGGGCAGATTCCAGGCACAAAAAAACCACCTTTCGGTGGCTTCTTGTTCGCGCGGTACTTAATGGTGCCGAAGGCCGGACTCGAACCGGCACGTATCTCTACGGTTGATTTTGAATCAACTGCGTCTACCGATTTCGCCACTTCGGCACTGAAGTAGTATGCGGAAAACGGGTGAATTATACCTTCCCGCGACCAGCACGCAACACTTATCCGTTGTTCAATGAGTTAAGTGTCGAAAAAACCGCCGCAGGGCGCGTTTGCCCGCCCCGTCTTCTCGCTCCACGCCCTTCACAACCCTGTTAATGGTGAGCAGGCTGTTGCAACGAGCATCCAGGATAAGGCGCCACACTCACGCAATACCATCCGATCCCAGGTTTCAGCATCGTTGCACAGCACAATGATCGCTCCTGTGCCGTACGCCACTCACTCTCACTAGCCAGAGCCGCTCGCCCAACTAGCGAAACAGGTTCAGGAGCCCGCCACGCGGAAGGTAGCACCTGCCTCCCCCATCGCCACTGTCTCACCCTGCGCCTGGCAAAAACAAAATAATCCCCAGCCGTAATGGCAATGCTGCAAATAATTGCACGCCAATGTGTCAGCGAATAAAGAATGAGGTTGCGCAACATTCCGAGAACACTATTTTTTCATTAATGAATGTCAGATGGGAAATATAGAAGCGGAATGCTGCCTTCAGGGGAGAGACGCTATTTCGTTTAGATCGGGGTTTATCTAAAATCACCAGAAAATAGCGTACATACGTAACAAAATAGCAACTCAAGGCGTAAAAACCAGCAGAGAACACTTGCCTCTGCAGAGTTAATAGCTTTAAGATGATGTAAGAAAATTTTCCCTGGTGTTGGCCAATATTGGCAGCCTGACCTACGCGGTCAGGTTTTTTTTATATTTTTTATCAAAACATTACCGGGAAAGTGTATCGCCTTAAGGGGTGAGAAACTAGTTAGACTAAAGTACAGTCCCTTACTAGACCTTTATCAGTTCATGCAGGTTATTATTTCACATCGTAGAAATCAGGGCCGGTGCTGTATTGCTTCCCTCTCGTGAGCCGCCACGCTGCCCACTCAATACCGATTAACGCCCATCATTTCCCGGTTCGAAAGCTGCCGTGAGCGAGCAGCCTATTCATCCACCGGTTTAATCAGCCGCAGCTCCATCCCCAGGCGCACGGCATGTCGGGCATTCGTTACCCCCAACTTTTTGACGACGTTGGACATATGGTACTTGATGGTGCCGGTCTTTATGCCCAGGATCATCGCCGTTTCCTGGTAGGTTTTACCCACGCTGGCCCAATAGAGGATTTCGTTTTCCCTGTCGGTAAAGCGGGCATTGCCTTCCAGCGCCGCGGCGTTTTTATCTGACGGCGGGGCCAGCGCCAGATACGACTCATGGATTGAGGCCAGCAATACCGAGATTTCACCTTTACGTTCGATGAGCGCCGGGATGATTTCCGCTTTCTGTTCTGCGCTGAAGGCAAAGGAAAGCGTGACGAGATTGTTGTTGTAATCGTGCAATACGAAGGTATAGCCGTGCGTCACGCCAAACTCGCGGGCCTGCTCGAACAGTTCGGGAAAATGCAGCCCTGAGTCGGCCATGATTTGCTCGTCCCAGGCGAAGGGGGTCAGGCGGTTGCGGGCGGTAATCACCACCGGATCAATGTACTGCAAACCCTGCTCTTGATACTTGTTGACCCATTCAGTCGGGTAGTTGGTGACGCCAAAAATACAGGAAATGTCTTTTTTGGATAACACCACATACGCCCACAGGAGCTCGCCCAACTCCCCCAACGCCGCTTCCAGGCGCTTGCCGATGATATTGCTGAGATTGTATTCGTCTTCCATTGACTGCCCGCTCCCTCTATCCGCATGCCGCAGGGTTGACTATAGCACGACGAAAAGCGACAGGTCGGGGGAGTGGTTCACCGGGGGCATGCCGCACCCACAAAAAAGGCGCGGCCCCGCGGCCACGCCTTTTCCCATACCGCTCGCCCCGCTACTTGCGTTTGAGCAGCATGTACACGCTGATCAGCAGGAACAGCATGCTCGGCAGCAGTGCCCCCAGCACCGGCGGCATGCTGTAAACCATGCTCAGCGGGCCGAAGATCTGATCCAGCACGTAGAACAGGAAGCCGAAGCTGATGCCGGTCACCACGCGGATGCCCATCGGCACGCTGCGCAGCGGGCCGAAGATAAACGACAGCGCCATCAGCATCATCACCGCCACCGACAGCGGCGAGAAGATTTTTCGCCACATGTTGAGCTGGTATTTGTTGGATTCCTGGCCGCTCTGCTTCAGGTACTTCACGTAGTTGTGCAGCCCGCTGATGGAGAGCGAATCCGAATCCAGCGCCACCACGCCCAGCTTGTCCGGGGTCAGGTTGGTTTTCCATTCGCCGGTCAGCGTCTGGGTGCCGGTCACCTGTTTCGGGTTGGTCAGATCCGAGGTGTCCACCTGCGAAAGCTGCCACAGGCCGTTCTCGAAGCTGGCGGTGGCGGCATAGCGCACCGTCTCCAGGCGACGCTGATCGTTGAAGTGGTAGATGTTGACGCCGGAGAGTTCTTTATCGCCGGAGACGCGCTCGATGTAGATGAAGTCGTTGCCGTCCTTCGCCCACAGCCCGCTCTTGGTGGAGAGCAGCGAGCCGCCGTACATCTGCTGGGCGCGGTAGTTGCGCGCCATCTGCTCGCCCTGCGGCGCCACCCACTCGCCGATCGCCATGGTCAGCAGCACCAGCGGAATGGCGGTTTTCATCACCGAGCCGGCGATCTGCAGGCGGGTGAAGCCGGAAGCCTGCATCACCACCAGTTCGCTGCGCGTCGCCAGCTGGCCCAGGCCGAGCAGCGCGCCGAGCAGCGCCGCCATCGGGAAGAAAGTCTCGATGTCTTTCGGCACGCTCAGCAGGGTGTACATGCCGGCGCTCAGCGCGGTGTATTCGCCCTGGCCGACCTTGCGCAGCTGATCGACGAACTTGATAATGCCTGACAGCGACACCAGCATGAACAGCGTCATGATGATGGTGTTGAAAATCGTTTTACCGATATAACGGTCTAATACGCCAAACATCAGGCCGCTCCTCTCAGGCGTGCGCGCAGCTTGCGCATCGGCACGGTATCCCACAGGTTCAGCGCCAGCGCCAGCGCGAAGTAAACGCCGTTAACCAGCCACAGCCACAGCATCGGATCCAGCTTGCCCTTGCCGGCGTTGGAGCGCAGCGAGGTCTGCAGCAGGAAGAAGATCAGGTACAGCAGGATGGCCGGCAGCATGCTCAGCACGCGGCCCTGGCGCGGGTTCACCACGCTGAGCGGCACCACCAGCAGCGCCATCAGCGCCACCGACACCACCAACGTCAGGCGCCAGTGGAATTCGGCGCGCGCGTCCGGATCGTCGGATTCCCACAGCGTCTGCATCGACATCTGTTCGGATTCGGTGTTGTCCGCCGCCACGGTGCGGTGGCCAATCACCGCCTTGTAGTCGGTGAAGTCGGTAATGCGGAAGTCGCGCAGCAGCGCGGTGCCTTCAAAGCGGGTGCCCTTGTCGAGCGTCACCACCTGCGAGCCGTCTTTCTGCTGCACGATGTTGCCGTGCTCGGCCACCACCACCGACGGGCGTTGGTTGCCGTTCGGCCGCAGCTGCGCCAGGAACACGTCGTTGAAGGTGCTGCCCTTCACGTTGCCGATAAACAGCACCGCGTTGCCGTCCTGCGAGGGTTTGAACTGCCCTTCCGCCAGCCCGGCGATGCTCGGGTTGGCCTTGGCTTCGTTCACCACCACGTCCTGATAGCGCGAGGCCCAGGGCCGGCCCAAAATACGTTCACCGCCGCGATCGCAGAGGTGAGCAGCGCCAGGATCATGGCGGCGATAATCAGGGTGCGTTTGCCCAGCCCGCAGGCGTGCATGACGGTGATTTCGCTCTCGGTATACAACCGCCCAAGCGTCATCAGCAAGCCGAGAAACAGGCTCAAAGGCAGGATGAGCTGCGCCATTTTCGGCACGCCCAACGCGAGCAGAGAGAGTACTAAGTTTGTCGGGATATTGCCGTCCACCGCGTCGCCCAACACCCTGACCAAATTCTGACAAAAGAAGATCAGAAGCAGGATGAACAGGATGGCGATTTGGCTCTTGAGCGTTTCCCGTACCAGATATCTTATGATGATCACGCTTATTACGCCTGTGAAAACTTGTCTTTTTGCAGGAAAATCGATAATTTCATCGTTAATCCGCCATTTATTCTCATCATATGGCAACCTTCACAGCTAAAATAGTATTACAACATCAAGCCGTTTGGGTGTCCTATAGGAACTTGCTTATAGTCGCCAAAACAGAGCAATTTATGCCGTTCAGGTTAACATAATCCGTTAACTCAAATGGCAGGAGATCGTTACGGAGTCGGTTATTCTAGCCGTAGCGTCCGCCTTTGTCTTTAAGATTCAGGAGAGTGCATGGAGTTCAGTGTAAAAAGCGGTAGCCCGGAAAAACAGCGCAGTGCCTGTATTGTAGTCGGCGTTTTCGAACCGCGCCGCCTGTCCCCTATCGCAGAACAACTCGACAAAATCAGTGATGGTTATATCAGCGCATTGCTGCGCCGTGGCGAACTGGAAGGCAAGGTCGGGCAGACGCTGCTACTGCACCATGTGCCCAACATTCTCTCCGAGCGCATCCTGCTGATCGGCTGCGGCAAAGAGCGCGAGCTCGATGAGCGCCAATACAAGCAGGTGATCCAGAAAACCATCAATACCCTCAACGACACCGGCTCGATGGAAGCGGTCTGCTTCCTGACCGAACTGCACGTGAAAGGCCGCAACACCTACTGGAAAGTGCGTCAGGCGGTGGAAACCGCCAAAGAGACGCTCTACACCTTCGATCAGCTGAAAAGCAACAAGGTGGAGCCGCGTCGTCCGCTGCGCAAAATGGTGTTCAACGTGCCGACCCGCCGTGAGCTCACCAGCGGCGAGCGCGCCATCCAGCACGGCCTGGCGGTGGCTTCCGGCATCAAGGCGGCCAAAGATCTCGGCAACATGCCGCCGAACATCTGTAACGCCGGCTACCTGGCCTCGCAGGCCCGCCAACTGGCGGACGCCTTCAGCACTAACATCACCACCCGCGTCATCGGCGAACAGCAGATGAAAGAGCTGGGCATGAACGCCTATCTGGCGGTCGGCGCCGGTTCGCAGAACGAATCATTGATGTCGGTGATGGAATATAAGGGCAACCCAAATCCGGACGCTAAGCCGATCGTGCTGGTAGGCAAAGGGCTGACCTTCGACTCCGGCGGCATCTCGATCAAACCGGCCGACGGCATGGACGAGATGAAATACGACATGTGCGGCGCGGCGACCGTGTACGGCGTGATGCGCGTGGTGGCGGAGCTGAACCTGCCGCTGAACGTGATCGGCGTGCTGGCCGGCTGTGAAAACATGCCGGGCGGCCGGGCGTATCGTCCGGGCGACGTGCTGACCACCATGTCCGGCCAGACCGTCGAGGTGCTGAACACCGACGCCGAAGGCCGCCTGGTGCTGTGCGACACCCTGACCTACGTCGAGCGCTTCGAACCGGAGCTGGTGATCGACATCGCCACCCTGACCGGCGCCTGCGTGATCGCCTTGGGCCACCACATCACCGGCCTGATGTCGAACCACAACCCGCTGGCGCACGAGCTGCTGGGCGCTTCCGAGCAGGCAGGCGACCGCGCCTGGCGCCTGCCGATGGCCGACGAGTACTACGAGCAGCTGGACTCCAACTTCGCCGACATGGCGAACATCGGTGGCCGCCCTGGCGGCGCCATCACCGCCGCCTGCTTCCTGTCGCGCTTCACCCGCAAGTACACCTGGGCGCACCTGGACATCGCCGGCACCGCCTGGCGCTCCGGTAAAGCCAAGGGCGCGACCGGCCGCCCGGTGGCGCTGCTGTCTCAGTTCTTGCTGAACCGTGCAGGCCTGAACGGCGACGATTAAATCTGAGCGGTAATTCAGGTATAATCCCAAGGGGCACAGCATGCTGTGCCCCTACATTTTTTTATCGGCAGCGGTGGATCCTTAATGAAACAGGCGACGTTTTATTTGCTCGACAACGCGGAACCGTCAGGCGCGCTCAGCGCCCATGAGGCCGTGGCCTGCGCCGTTGCCGCCAACGGCTTCCGCGCCGGCAAGCGGGTGCTGATCGCCTGCGAGAGTCAGGAGCAGGCCCAGCGGCTGGACGAAGCGCTGTGGCAGCGCGAGCCGCATGAATTCGTGCCGCACAACCTGGCCGGCGAAGGGCCGCACTATGGCGCGCCGGTGGAACTGTGCTGGCCCGGCAAGCGCGGCAATGCCCCGCGCGATCTGCTGATCGCCCTGCTGCCGCAGTTTGCCGATTTTGCTACCGCTTTCCATGAAGTGGTAGACTTCGTTCCTTACGAAGACACTCTGAAACAGTTGGCGCGCGACCGTTACAAGGCCTATCGCAGCGTCGGCTTCCATTTGACCACGGCTACGCCGCCAACTCACTGAATACGATAAAGAATGGAAAAGACAAACAGTCAGCTCGACACCGCATACGACCCAAAACAGATCGAACAGAAGCTGTACGATCACTGGGAGAATCAGGGTTACTTCAAGCCGAACGGCGACACCAGCCAGGAAAGCTTCTGCATCATGATCCCGCCGCCGAACGTCACCGGCAGCCTGCACATGGGCCACGCGTTCCAGCAGACCATCATGGACACCATGATTCGCTATCAGCGCATGCAGGGTAAAAACACCCTGTGGCAGGCGGGCACCGACCACGCCGGCATCGCCACCCAGATGGTGGTGGAGCGCAAGATCGCCGCGGAAGAAGGCAAAACCCGCCACGACTACGGCCGTGACGCGTTCATCGACAAAATCTGGCAGTGGAAGGCGGAATCCGGCGGCACCATCACCCGCCAGATGCGCCGTCTGGGCAACTCCGTGGACTGGGAGCGCGAGCGCTTCACCATGGACGAAGGCCTGTCGAACGCGGTGCGCGAAGTGTTTGTCCGTCTGCACAAAGAAGACCTGATCTACCGCGGCAAGCGCCTGGTGAACTGGGATCCGAAGCTGCGCACCGCCATCTCCGATCTGGAAGTGGAAAACCGCGAATCCAAAGGCTCCATGTGGCACCTGCGCTACCCGCTGGCCGACGGCGCGAAAACCGCCGAGGGCAAAGACTACCTGGTGGTCGCCACCACCCGTCCGGAAACCGTGCTGGGCGATACCGGCGTGGCGGTCAACCCGGAAGATCCGCGCTATAAAGACCTGATCGGCAAAGAGATCATTCTGCCGCTGGTCGGCCGCCGCATCCGTATCGTCGGCGACGAACACGCCGATATGGAAAAAGGCACCGGCTGCGTGAAGATCACCCCGGCGCACGATTTCAACGACTACGAAGTCGGCAAACGCCACGGCCTGCCGATGATCAACATTCTGACTTTCGACGGCGACATCCGTCAGGAAGCGGAAGTGTTCAACACCCTGGGCGAAGTCTGCACCGACTACTGCAGCGAAATCCCGGCCGAGTTCCGCGGCCTGGAGCGTTTCGCGGCGCGGAAAGCGGTGGTTGCCGCCTTCGATAATCTGGGCCTGCTGGACGAGGTCAAACCGCACGACCTGACGGTGCCTTACGGCGACCGCGGCGGCGTGGTGATCGAGCCGATGCTGACCGACCAATGGTACGTGCGCACCGCGCCGCTGGCCAAAGTGGCGGTGGAAGCGGTCGAACAGGGCGATATCCAGTTCGTGCCGAAGCAGTACGAAAACATGTACTTCAGTTGGATGCGCGACATTCAGGACTGGTGCATCTCGCGTCAGCTGTGGTGGGGCCACCGCATCCCGGCCTGGTACGACGTGAACGGCAAAGTCTACGTGGGCCGCAGCGAAGAAGAAGTGCGCAGCGAGAACAACCTGGGCGCCGACGTGGTGCTGACCCAGGACGAAGACGTGCTGGACACCTGGTTCTCGTCCGGCCTGTGGACCTTCTCCACCCTGGGCTGGCCGGAGCAGACCGAGGCGCTGAAAACCTTCCACCCGACCAGCGTGATGGTCAGCGGCTTCGACATCATCTTCTTCTGGATCGCGCGCATGATCATGCTGACCATGCACTTCATCAAGGATGAAAACGGCAAGCCGCAGGTGCCGTTCAAGACCGTCTACATGACCGGCCTTATCCGCGACGACGAAGGCCAGAAGATGTCCAAGTCGAAAGGCAACGTGATCGATCCGCTGGACATGGTCGACGGCATCTCGCTGGAAGATCTGCTGGAAAAACGCACCGGCAACATGATGCAGCCGCAGCTGGCGGAGAAAATCCGCAAGCGCACCGAGAAACAGTTCCCGAACGGCATCGAGCCGCACGGCACCGACGCCCTGCGCTTCACCCTGGCGGCGCTGGCCTCGACCGGCCGCGACATCAACTGGGACATGAAGCGCCTGGAAGGCTACCGCAACTTCTGTAACAAGCTGTGGAACGCCAGCCGCTTCGTGCTGATGAACACCGAAGCGCACGACTGCGGCTTTAACGGCGGCGAGAAAGTGCTGTCGCTGGCGGATCGCTGGATCCTGGCCGAATTCAACCGCACGGTGAAAGCCTACCGCGAAGCGCTGGACACCTACCGCTTCGATCTGGCGGCCAACATCCTGTACGAATTCACCTGGAACCAGTTCTGCGACTGGTATCTGGAGCTGACCAAGCCGGTGGTGAGCAACGGCAGCGAAGCGGAACAGCGCGGCACCCGCCACACGCTGATTACCGTGCTGGAAGCGCTGCTGCGCCTGGCGCACCCGATCATTCCATTCATCACCGAAACCATCTGGCAGCGCGTGAAGCCGCTGACCGGCACGACCGCAGACACCATCATGCTGCAGCCGTTCCCGGCCTACGACGCCGCGCTGGAAGACGAGCAGGCGCTGAACGATCTGGAGTGGATCAAACAAACCATCATCGCCGTGCGCAACATCCGCGCCGAGATGAACATCGCGCCAAGCAAAGCGCTCGACGTGCTGCTGCGCAACTGCAGCGCCGACGCCCAGCGCCGCGTGCAGGAGAACCAAAGCTTTATCGCCCGTCTGGCGCGCCTGGAATCCATCGCGCTGCTGCCGGCCGGTGAGAAAGGCCCGGTCTCCGTCACCAAGCTGGTGGACGGCGCTGAGCTGCTGATCCCGATGGCCGGTTTCATCGACAAGGACGCCGAGATCGCGCGTCTGGCCAAAGAGATGGGCAAACTGGATGCGGAAATCGCCGCGATCGAAGGCAAGCTGGCGAACGAAGGCTTCGTGGCGCGCGCGCCGGAAGCGGTGGTCGCCAAAGAACGCGATCGTCTGGCGGCCTGCAAAGAAGGCAAAGTGAAGCTGCAGGAACAGCAGGCGACCATCGCCGCGCTGTAATCCGCCGGCTCACGCCAACGCCTGAAAAACAGCGGGGTCTTCCCCGCTGTTTTTTTATCGCCGTTGCATCCGGGCCGGGTTAGATGTTATTACAAGATATTACTGCTGCAGGGACGCCGCCGGGAAATAACCCCCGGCGCGTTTCGTGCTGCGATAAAAACGAAAACGAACGTGGTCTCTTTCAATGGCGAGTGTAAACATGACAACAGCAACCCCGGCGCGCCTGCTGGTGCGCCCCATCACGGCGGAAGACAATCCCGCCATTGCTCACGTCATTCGCGAAGTCTCCGCCGAGCACGGCCTGACGGCGGATAAAGGCTATACCGTCTCCGATCCCAATCTGGACGCCCTGTATCAGCTCTACAGCCTGCCGCGCAGCGCTTACTGGGTGATCGAGGTGAACGGCCAGGTCGCCGGCGGCGGCGGCATCGCGCCGCTGCAGGGCGGCGCAGACGATATTTGCGAATTGCAGAAGATGTATTTCCTGCCGGTGTTGCGCGGCAAGGGATTGGCGAAACGCCTGGCGCTGCAGGCGCTGGATTTCGCCCGCCGGCACGGCTTCCGCTGTTGTTACCTCGAGACCACCGCCAGCCTGACGCAGGCCGTCGCGCTGTACGAACACCTGGGCTTCGAACACATCGACCACGCGATGGGCGCCACCGGCCACGTCGATTGCGAAGTCACCATGCTGAAAACGCTGTAACCGTCCCGCCTCTCCATCAGGGCGCAGCTTGCTGCGCCTTTTTTATTAATATCGCAATCAATCAGTAAAACTCGCTATAACGCCGTTTTTCAAGCAGATAAACTGACGTTAAAAACCGCGATGTAAATTTAATGTGAAGTTCGTTAATAAATTAACGATCGTAAATTGACCGCTTGCTCCCCCGCGCTACTCTGCCAGTATCCCAATCGCGCACGGAGAGCTGTCATGTCGGAAAATACCTTTGATTACATCATCGTCGGCGCCGGTTCCGCCGGCTGCGTGCTGGCGGCGCAGCTGATCCGCCGCACCCAGGCGCGGGTGCTGCTGCTGGAAGCCGGCGGCGACGACAATAACCTGTTTATCAAGATGCCGGCCGGCGTGGCCAAGATCATCGCCAAAAAGAGCTGGCCCTACGAAACGGAACCGGAACCGCACGCCAATAACCGCCGCATGCAGATCGCGCAGGGCAAAGTGCTGGGCGGCAGCAGTTCGGTCAACGGCATGATCTACCTGCGCGGCCAGCCGCAAGATTACGACGACTGGGCCGAGCGCTATGGCTGCGCCGGCTGGAGCTACCGGGAGGTGCTGCCCTACTTCAAACGCGCCGAGGCCAACGAAAGCCTGTCCGACGACTACCACGGCGCCGACGGGCTGCTGCCGGTCAGCGAGAACCGCTATCGCCATCCGCTGAGCATGGCGTTTATCCGCGCCGGCCAGGAGTTGAACCTGCCCTATCGCAACGACTTCAACGGCGATAGCCAGCACGGCGTCGGTTTCTACCAAACCACCACCCGCAACGGCGAGCGCGCCAGTACCGCCCGCACCTACCTGAAGGCGGTGTGCGACGAACGGCGGCTGGTGGTGAAACTGAACGCCCTGGCGCACCGGCTGACCTTCGAGGGCAACGTCGCCACCGGCGTGGTCTACAGCCAGAACGGCGGCGCGGAAGTGACCGCGCGCGCCACCAAAGAAGTGATCGTCAGCGCCGGCGCGGTCGGTTCGCCGAAGCTGCTGATGCTGTCCGGCATCGGCCCGCGCGAGCACCTGCAGCAGCTGGGCATCGAGGTGCGGGCGGATCTGCCGGTGGGCAAAAACTTCCACGACCACCTGCACATGTCGATCAACGTCAGCACCCGCGAGCCGATCAGCCTGTTCGGTGCCGATCGCGGCCTGCAGGCGCTGAGCCACGGTGCCCAATGGCTGGCGTTTCGCAGCGGCGTGCTCTCATCCAACGTGCTGGAAGGCGCCGCCTTCACCGACAGCCAGGGCGATGGCCGCACGGACGTGCAGATCCACTTTCTGCCGATGCTCGACAGCTGGGACGACGTGCCCGGCGAGCCGCTGCCGAACATTCACGGCTTCACGCTCAAGGTCGGCTACCTGCAACCGAAGGCGCGCGGCGAAGTGCTGCTGCGCAGCAGCAACCCGCGCGATCCGGTCAAGCTGCACGCCAACTACCTCGGTCATCCGGACGATCTGGCCGGCAGCGTGCGCGCGGTGAAGTTCGGCCTGGATTTCCTGCAAACCGCGGCGCTGAAGCCGCTGATCAAGGATCTGCTGATGCCGCAGCCGGAGTGGACGCGCGACGACGCGCAGCTGGAAGCCTTCGTGCGCAACTTCTGCAAGACGGTATATCACCCGGTGGGCAGCTGCCGCATGGGGCCGTCGCCGCAGGACGCGGTGACCGATCCGCAGCTGCGGGTGCACGGTTTTGAACGGCTGCGGGTGATCGACTGCTCGGTGATGCCGCAGCTCACCAGCGGCAATACCAATGCGCCGACCATTATGCTGGCGGAAAAGGCGGTGGATTTGTTGCTGGGCGCGCCGCAGTAAGGACGCGCCTCAACGTCAGGCGGCGACGGGCACGCCGCTGTGGAAACGCAGCTCGCTGTCCGGCGACAGGATCAGTTCAGCTTCGAGGCGGCCGAAATGCGCCACCCGTTCGCTGATGTCGTCGCCGGCGATCTGCTCGGCCAATGTCAGGTAGTCCTGATAGTGGCGCGCTTCGGATCGCAGCAGCGAGACGTAAAAGCGGTTCAGCTCGTCGTCCAGGTGCGGCGCCAGTTTGGCGAAGCGTTCGCAGGATCGCGCTTCGATGTAGGCGCCGCAGATCAGTTTGTCGATCAGCGTCGCCGGATCGTGGGTGCGGATCTCGCGGATCATCCCCTTGGCATAGCGGCTGGCGGTGATCTTGCGATACGGGATCCCGCGCGCCTGCATGATCTCCAGCACCTGCGAGAAATGATGCAGTTCTTCCTTGATCAGCAGCACCATGCGATCCGCCAGATCCTGGCCGTAGGCCGAGCCGTTTTTCGGCAGGATCTTACGGGTGAACTGGCCCTGACGGAACAATGTGTCGGGCGCGCCCTGCGCTTCGTGCAGAAACGCCTCGTAGGGTCGCAGCAGCGCCAACAGCGCGTCGCCGCTCTCTTTGTCCGCCACGTAGCGGCGGATCAGCCACATGCCGGTCTGCGCGGCTTTCAGCTCGCACACCAGGTGGTCGGTCAGCAACAGCTGCAGGTTTTCCGGACGGCGCGCGGCGTCGATCCAGGCATCGGGGGTTTCACAGTGCAGGAAGCTTAAAATCGGGGCTAACAGGGATTGGTATGTCATCGGCTTCATTGCCCTATGTATTTCAAGTTGCAGCCAGGCGGCCAGCTCACTCATCCCCAGGAGCTTACTCAGGTAAGTGACTGGGGTGAGAGAGTGCAGCCAACAACGCTGCAGCTTGAAAGACGACGGGGATATCAGGGGCCGGCGAGAACCGGCCCATGTGAATAAGCGGGGTTAATTAGTGGCGTTTGCCGTCGTCGTCTTCGTCGATATAGTCGCCGTCTTCGTCATCCTCACCGTCTTCACCGTTCGGATCTTCGAAGTAGGTGCCCCAGCCGTCGTAGTTGACGCCGCAGCGCTCCGCCAGCGCCACCAGTTGCTCGACCTGAGCGTCGATCAGCTCGGCGTTCAGGCCGACTTCGCTGATCACGTCGCAGCACATCACCATCGAACCGTCTTCCACTTCCAGCTCTTCGGCGTCGGTCACTTCGTAGCCCAGCTTGAAGGCTTCAACGGCGGCCTGCTCCAGAACCTCAAATTTCTCGGCGGACAGATGGTGCTCGATGGTGTAGAGCGCGTCCGGATCGCTGCCGTCTTCCAGCAGCTCTTCGATGATCAGGCGGGTCTCTTCACGTTGTTCTTCCAGCAATTCGCGGTTTGCCATGCCTATATCCTCAAGTCAAATGGCCTTCATTCCTTCTATTTTCACACACCGCCGACATTGCTTCCACGATAAACGTGAAAGATTTCCTCACCGGGGTTGAAATTGAATATTCATACATATAAAGTGAATTTTAATTCAATTAAGCAATCAGGGAATCGGACTATGAGCACCGGCAATGCGTTCTACCAACGTCACTTTCTGAGGTTAATGGATTTCACCCCCGCCGAGCTGCAGGCGCTGCTGCGGCTTTCGGCCGATCTGAAGCAGGCCAAGAAGCAGGGGCGGGAACAGCGCCGGCTGCAGGGCAAAAACATTGCGCTCATCTTCGAAAAAGACTCGACCCGCACGCGATGCTCTTTCGAAGTTGCCGCATTCGATCAGGGCGCGCAGGTCACGTACCTCGGCCCGAGCGGCAGCCAGATCGGCCATAAAGAGTCGATGAAAGACACCGCCCGGGTGCTGGGCCGCCTGTACGACGGTATTCAGTACCGCGGCTACGGCCAGGCGCTGGTGGAAACCCTGGCGCAGCACGCCAGCGTGCCGGTGTGGAACGGCCTGACCGACGAGTTCCACCCTACCCAATTGCTGGCGGATCTGCTCACCGTGCAGGAACACCTGCCGGGCAAGGCGCTGAACGAAGTGAAGCTGGCGTACGTCGGCGACGCGCGCAACAACATGGGCAACACGCTGCTGGAAGCCGCCGCGCTGGCGGGCATGGATCTGCGGCTGGTGGCGCCGAAGGCCTGTTGGCCGCAGCCGGAACTGGTGGCCGAATGCCAGGCGCTGGCGCAGCAAACCGGCGCGAAACTCACCCTGACCGAAGACATCGCCGAAGGGGTACAAGACGCCGATTTCCTCTACACCGACGTGTGGGTGTCGATGGGCGAACCGAAAGAGACCTGGCGGGAGCGTATCGCGCTGCTGCGGCCGTATCAGGTCAACATGGCGATGCTGAAACTGACCGGCAACCCGAACGTGAAGTTCCTGCACTGCCTGCCGGCGTTCCACGACGATCAAACCACGCTCGGCAAGCAGATGGCACAGCAGTACGATCTGCACGGCGGCATGGAAGTGACCGACGAGGTGTTCGAGTCGGCGCACAGCGTGGTGTTCGATCAGGCGGAAAACCGGCTGCATACCATCAAGGCGGTGCTGGTCGCCACGCTGAGCGCAACGCTCTGACACGCCTCTCCCTCCGCCCTGGCCCCCCCGGCCAGGGCGGCTAATATATTCCTGGAATATCAAATAGCGCATTGGCCTTTGCCCGCCGCCGGCAAAGGTTCTACCGTGACAGGCCGACGGCGCCCGCGCCGTAAAAACCAACGATAACAAACCGTTCTCAGCGCCGCCTTGCGGCGCCTTCAGGGGATACACATCGATGAAAACCAAACTCTTGCCGCTGTTCCTGCTCGCCGCCCTGCCCGCCGCCGCGTTATCCGCCACGCCGCCGAATACGCTGGTGGTAGTACAATCGCTGGATGACATCGTCAGCCTCGATCCGGCGGAAGCCAACGAACTCTCCAGCATCCAGACGGTGCCCAGCCTGTACCAGCGCTTGGTACAGGCGGATCGCGACGATCCGGCCAAGGTGGCACCGGTGCTGGCAGAAAGCTGGCAGAGCGATGCGGCGGCCAAAACGCTGACGGTAAAACTGCGGCCGCAGGCGGCGTTCGCCTCCGGCAACCCGCTGACCGCCGACGACGTGATCTTCTCCTACCGCCGCGCGGTGAAAATGAACAAGTCGCCGGCGTTCATCCTCAACGTGCTCGGCTGGCAGCCGGACAACATCGACGCGCAGTTGAAGAAGATCGACGACCATACCGTGCAGTTGCGCTGGACGGCGGACGTCAGCCCGGCGGTGGCGCTGAATATCCTCTCGACGCCGATCGCCTCGATCGTCGACAGCAAAGCGGCGCTGGTCAACGTCAAAGACGGCGACTTCGGCAACGCCTGGCTGAAAATGCACTCCGCCGGCGGCGGCCCGTTCAAGATGCGCGTCTATCAGCCGCATCAGGCGATCGTGCTGGACGCCAACCCCACGACGCCGGGCGGCAAGCCGCAGCTGAAAAACATCATCATCAAGAACGTGCCGGATCCGGCCACCCGCCGCCTGCTGGTCCAGCAGGGCGACGCCGATATCGCCCGCGAACTGGGCGCCGACCAGACCGACACGCTGAAGAACCAGCCGGGGGTTAAGGTGCTGGAGATCCCGTCCGCCGAACAAAACTACCTGGTGTTCAACACCGGCAACGGCGCCAATCCGCTGCTGAACAACCCGGCCTTCTGGGAGGCGGCGCGCTATCTGGTGGATTATCAGGGCATCACCCAGGATCTGCTGAAGGGCCAATACTTCGTGCATCAGAGCTTCCTGCCGGTCGGGCTGCCGGGCGCGCTGGAGACCAACCCGTTCCGCTACGATCCGGCCAAGGCGAAAGCCATTCTGGCCAAGGCGGGCATCACCCACGCCGCCTTTACGCTGGACGTAGAGAACAAACCGCCGTTCATCACCATCGCGCAGGCGCTGCAGGGTAGCTTCGCCGCTGCCGGCGTGAAGGTCGAGCTGCTGCCGGCCGCGGGCAGCCAGGTTTACTCCCGCGTGCGCGCCAGGCAGCATCAGGCGGCGATCCGCCTGTGGATCCCGGATTACTTCGACGCCCACTCCAACGCCAGCGCCTTTGCCTACAACGACGGCAAGAGCAGCACGGTGGCCGGGCTGAACGGCTGGCAGATCCCGCAGTTGAATAAGCAGACGCTGGCGGCGCTGGCCGAAGCCGATCCGGCCAAGCGCCGCGCGCGGTACACCGCCATGCAGCAGGAGCTGCAGCGCAGTTCGCCGTACGTATTTATCGATCAGGCCAAAACCGAAGTGGTGCTGCGCGACAACGTCAAAGGCTACCAGCAGGGGCTGAACGCCGACATGGTCTACTACGATCGCGTCAGCAAATAACCCGCAGGCGGCCATCGCCGGCCAATCGATTGCGGGGCGGCAAAAAACGGCGTTTTAACGCTTGCAGTGGCGAAAAGCGCGAGTATAATGCGCCACAATTTGCCAGGAGAAAGCATGAAAAACGACGTTTGTTTTGTTAGCCGCAATCGACAAAACCGACTGCCTATCGGCGGCCAGCTGCCGTTGTTTCTCCTGTTGCTAAACCGATCGTTTCAAGCCCCTCATTGAGGGGCTTTTTTTTGCCTTAAAAAGTCCCGCGCCACGGGCACGCGTCGAGGAGGAGTGAAAAATGGCCAACCCGCTGTATCACAAACACATCATCTCTATTAACGATCTCAGCCGCGAGGATCTGGAGCTGGTGCTGCGCACCGCCGCCGGTCTGAAAGCCAACCCGCAGCCGGAACTGTTGAAACACAAGGTGATCGCCAGCTGCTTCTTTGAAGCCTCGACCCGTACCCGCCTGTCGTTCGAAACCTCGATGCACCGCCTCGGCGCCTCGGTGGTCGGTTTCGCCGACGGCAGCAACACCTCGCTCGGCAAAAAAGGCGAAACCCTGGCCGACACCATCTCGGTGATCAGCACCTACGTGGACGCCATCGTGATGCGCCACCCGCAGGAAGGCGCAGCGCGCATGGCCTCGGAGTTCTCCGGCAACGTGCCGGTGCTCAACGCCGGCGACGGCGCCAACCAGCACCCGACCCAGACCCTGCTGGATCTGTTCACCATCCAGGAAACCCAGGGCCGCCTGAACAACCTCAGCATCGCCATGGTCGGCGACCTGAAATACGGCCGCACCGTGCACTCGCTCACCCAGGCGCTGGCCAAATTCGAAGGCAACCGCTTCTACTTCATCGCCCCGGACGCGCTGGCAATGCCGGCCTACATCCTGAAAATGCTGGAAGAGAAAGGCATCGAGTACAGCCTGCACGGCAGCTTTGAAGAAGTGGTGCCGGAGCTGGATATTCTCTACATGACCCGGGTGCAGAAAGAGCGCCTCGATCCGTCCGAGTACGCCAACGTGAAGGCGCAGTTCGTGCTGCGCGCCGCAGATCTGGCCGGCGCGCGCGCCAACCTCAAGGTGCTGCACCCGCTGCCGCGCATCGACGAGATCGCCACCGACGTGGATAAAACGCCGCACGCTTACTACTTCCAGCAGGCGGGCAACGGCATCTTCGCCCGTCAGGCGCTGCTGGCGCTGGTGCTCAACGCAGATTTGGCTCTTTAAGGGGGAACCGCCATGACTCACGACAACAAACTGCAGGTCGAAGCGATCAAATGCGGCACGGTGATCGACCACATTCCGGCGCAGATTGGTTTCAAACTGCTGACGCTGTTCAAGCTGACCGCCACCGACCAGCGCATCACCATCGGCCTGAACCTGCCCTCCAACGAGCTGTGCCGCAAGGATCTGATCAAGATCGAGAACACCTTCCTGACCGAGCAGCAGGCCAACCAGTTGGCGATGTACGCGCCGAAGGCCACGGTAAACCGCATCGACAACTATGAAGTGGTGCGCAAGCTGACCCTCAGCCTGCCGGACCACATCGACGGCGTGCTGACCTGCCCGAACGGCAACTGCATCAGCCGCAGCGAGCCGGTGGCGTCGAGCTTCAGCGTCAAATCGCGCGACGGTGAAGTACACCTGAAGTGCCGCTACTGCGAAAAAGAGTTCGAGCATCAGGTGGTGCTGCAGGCGGACTAATCCCGGCATGGGCGCCGGGAGATGGCGCTGTTATTCTCCCGGTGACGCCCTATAATGGGTCCTCTGAAAATCACTCTACCCACGTTGCTACCCACCGAATTTTACGCTGCGGCCGACCGTGCGGCGGCGTGAAAGACAACGGGTTTATCAGGAGAAAACATGTCACGTAACATCAGCACTGAACTCGCCCCGGCAGCCATTGGTCCTTACGTGCAGGGCGTTGATCTGGGCAGCATGATCATCACTTCCGGCCAGATCCCGGTCGATCCGAAAACCGGCGCCGTCGCCGACGACGTCGCCGCTCAAGCGCGCCAGTCGCTGGAAAACGTCAAAGCGATCGTCGAAGCCGCCGGCCTGACCGTTGCCGACATCGTGAAAACCACCGTGTTCGTGAAAGACCTGAACGACTTCGCCACCGTCAACGCCGCGTACGAAGCCTTCTTCACCGAGCACAGCGCGCCGTTCCCGGCCCGTTCCTGCGTGGAAGTGGCGCGTCTGCCGAAAGACGTGAAGATCGAAATCGAAGCCATCGCCGTGCGTCGTTAATCGACGGTCACGCGCATCACGCCAGTGCAGACTGGCCGTTTTTATTTCTGCTCTGCCCCGACAGCCTGCCTCCCTGCGCCTTTAGCGCCCACCGCCGCCGCCTTTTCGCCCTATATTAAGGCGTCGTCACGCCAGACCTGCACCGCAAACGGGCGTTTTTCGCCGCGGCAGCCTCGCTCTGCGCCATTTTCGCCCGTTATCGCCTTGGCACGTTTTATGCTCGATTGATTGACAGCCTGCAATGTCGACGAGGTGACGATGCTGAATATCAATCTTTCCGCTTCACCGTTTTTTGATGAGATGCTTCTGGCTGAGGGAAAACACCGTGGCCACTACGACGCCTACTGGCAATGGCTGCAGCAGGCCGATCACCAGGCCGTGCAACGCAAGCGGGAAGAGGCTGCGCTGCTGTTTCACCGGGTGGGCATCACCTTCAACGTCTACGGCGACGATGACGGCGCCGAGCGGTTGATCCCGTTCGACAGCGTGCCGCGCATTATTCCGGCCGCCGAATGGGCGATGCTCGATCGCGGCATTCGCCAGCGCGTACAGGCGCTCAATGCCTTCCTGCATGACATTTACCACCAGCAGCATATTCTGAAGGCCGGCCTCATTCCGGCGGAGCAGGTGCTGGCCAACGATCAGTATCAACCCTGTATGCAAGGCGTTGATCTGCATCGCGATATCTATGCGCATATCGTCGGCGTGGACATGGTCCGCAACAGCGACGGCCAATACTACGTGCTGGAAGATAACTTGCGCACCCCGTCCGGCGTCTCTTACATGCTGGAAAACCGCAAAATGATGATGCGTCTCTATCCGGAACTGTTCGCCCGGCAACGCATCGCGCCGGTGGAGCGCTACCCGTCGCACCTGCTGCAAACGCTGCGCGAAAGCTCGCCCATCAACGATCCCACCGTGGTGGTGTTGACGCCGGGCCGCTTCAACAGCGCCTATTTTGAGCACAGTTTCCTGGCGCAGCAGATGGGGGTGGAGCTGGTCGAAAGCGCCGATCTGTTCGTCAAGGACGGCGCGGTCTTCATGCGCACCACCGCCGGGCCGTGCAAAGTGGACGTGATCTATCGTCGGGTGGACGACGCCTTCCTCGATCCGCTGGCGTTTCGGCCGGACTCGATGCTCGGCGTACCGGGGCTGCTGTCGGTGTATCGCGCCGGCAATGTGGTGCTGGCCAACGCCATCGGCACCGGCGTGGCCGACGACAAATCGATCTACCCCTACGTGCCGGATATGGTGCGCTTCTACCTGCAAGAGGAACCGATCCTCAACAACGTGCCGACCTGGCAGTGCCGACATAAAAACGAACTGTCGTATGTGCTGGCCAACCTCGAACAGATGGTCGTGAAAGAGGTGCACGGCGCCGGCGGCTACGGCATGTTGATCGGCCCCACGGCGAGCAAGGACGAGCTCGCCCGCTTCCGCGCTCTGCTGCTGTCTCGCCCGCAGAATTACATTGCGCAAAACACGCTGGCGCTGTCCACCTGCCCGACCTTCGTCAACGATGGTCTGGCGCCGCGGCATATCGATCTGCGGCCGTTCGCCCTCAGCGGCGCGGAGATCCGCCTGGTGCCCGGCGGCCTGACCCGGGTGGCGTTGGCGGAAGGTTCGCTGGTGGTGAACTCGTCGCAGGGCGGCGGCACCAAGGACACCTGGGTATTGGAGGACGACCTATGCTGAGCCGCACCGCCAGTGAACTCTATTGGATGGCCCGCTATCTGGAGCGGGCGGAAAGCATCGCCCGGGTGCTGGACGTCACCAACAAGCTGTCGATGATGCCGATCCGCGACGGCGGCGATCAGGATCTGCAGGTGCCGCTCAACCTGACCGGCACCGGCCAGCTGTATGCCGCCGCCTACCCGGAATTGACGATGCCCAATCTGGTCAGCTTCTTCGCGCTCGACAACCGTAACCACAGCAGCATCTTCAGCTGCCTGCAAATGGGCTGGAACAACGCCCACGCGGTGCGCGGCAGCCTGTCATCCGAAGTCTGGGAGTGCATCAACGCCACCTGGATAGAGATGAAACTGATCCGCCGCCAGGGCATCGGCTCGGTGGGCGCCGATGCCTTCTTCGACTGGGTGAAGGAGCGCGCCCATCTGTTTCGCGGCGCCATGTTCGGCACGCTGCTGCGCAGCGACGCCATGCGCTTTATCCGTCTCGGCACCCTGCTGGAGCGGGCCGACGGCACCGCCCGTCTGCTGGAGGTGAAGAACACGCTGATGGACATCGACGGCGACCCGGTGCGCGAATATTACCGCATGGACACGCTGCTGCGGGCGGTGAGCGCGCGCGAAGCCTACCACAGCATCTACAAGCAGCCGTTGAGCCGCGAGACCATCGCCGAACTGATGATTCTGCGCAATGAAATCCCGCGTTCACTGCTGGCCTGCGTCGGCGACATGGTGCAGCAATTGGAACTGATCGGCGGCGGCGCCAACCAACCGCGACGTCTGGCGCACACCCTGCATGCCGAGCTGCGCTTCAGCAGCATGAAGGACCTGAACAAGATCGGCCTGGGCGAGTGGTTGAGCGCCTTTCTCGGCCAGGTGAACGGCATCGCCGAAAGCATCCATCACACTTATCTGGAGGCGCAATGAAACTGAATATTGAGCACAACACCCATTATCGCTACGCCCAGCCGGTGCAGCGCAGCACCCAATATCTGCGGCTGACGCCGCAGGATTCGCCCCATCAGCGCATCCTCTCCTGGCAACTGTCGTTGCCGGATGACGCGGTGCGCACCACCGACGCCTTCGGCAATGTACTGCACGTGCTGACGCTTGATGAACCGCATCAGGCCATCACCATTCGGGTGCTCGGGGAAGTGGAGATTGAAGACGGCGTCGAAGATCGGGCGCTCGGGCATCTGTCGCCGCTGGTATTTCTGCGCCATAGCCCGCTGACCCAGCCCGATGACGCCATTCAGGCCTTCGCCCTGCGTTATCATCAACCGCAGGCGGTGCTGAGCGGCCTGGAACATCTGATGGGCGAACTGCTGCTGAAAATGCCTTACAGCCCTGGCTCCACGCGCGTGACCGACAGCGCCGCCGAGGCTTTCGCCGCCGGCAGCGGCGTGTGTCAGGATCATACGCATGTCTTCCTGAGCTGCTGCCGCAGCCTGAACATCCCGGCGCGCTACGTCAGCGGCTACCTGTACAGCGAAGACTCGACCCATGTCGCCACCCATGCCTGGGCGGAAGTGTGGGTGGAGGAACGCTGGCACAGCTTCGACGTGACCAACAATACGCGCATGCCGAATCAGCACCTTAAGCTGGCGGTCGGCATCGATTATCTGGACGCCTGCCCGGTGCGCGGCATGCGATTGGGCGGCGGCTGTGAAGACATGAGCGCCATCGCCGCCGTACAAATGATGCCAACCGGCCAGTAGCCGCTTGCCGATGGAAAATGTTTCGGGCACGCGGCGCGTTGGCGGCGTGCCGGTCTTGTTTTGAGGGATTGTAGTATGACCTACTGTGTGGCCATGCGTTTGTCGTCCGGGCTGGTCTTTGCGTCCGATTCGCGCACCAACGCCGGGGTGGACCATATTTCCACCTTCCGCAAACTGCACGTGTTCCAACAGGACGGCGATCGCACGCTGGTGCTGCAAAGCGCCGGCAACCTGGCGACCACCCAGAGCATCATCAGTTTGCTGTTGCACCGCAGCAAGGACGCCGAACGCCCCAACCTGCTCAACGCTCCCAGCCTCTACGACGCCGCCACGCTGGTAGGGGAAACGGTGCGCGAGGTGATCCAGCGCGACAGCGAGGCGCAGCAAAGCGGCAGCACCACCGATTTCAGCTGCAACCTGCTGCTCGGCGGCCAAATTAGCGGGGAAGAGATGCGGCTGTTCCATATCTACCCGCAAGGCAACTTTATCGAAGCCACCCGCGACACGCCCTATTTTCAGATAGGCGAAAGCAAATACGGCAAACCGATCATCGACCGGGTGCTGCACTACGACACGCCGCTGGAACAAGCGATGCAATGCGCGCTGATTTCACTGGATTCGACCCTGCGCAGCAACCTGTCCGTCGGGCTGCCGCTCGACGTGATGATCTACCCGCGCGACAGCTTCAGCCATGCCCGGCAATACCGCATTACCGAAGACCATCCGTACTTCAGCGCCATCCGCAAGGGCTGGGGCGAAGGCCTGGTCAGCATTTTCACCCAGTTGCCGCCGCTGCAGCTGTAGGGATCCGGGCTCACACGAGCCCGTCCGCCTCATTGCACCTGCAACCCCCGCAGCAACGCCTCCAGCGGGTACACCGCCGCAATCACCACTTCGTCGCGCGTCTGCGCCGCCGCATCCAGCCGGCGCTGCGCTTGTTCTGCCTCGGTTCGGCTCAGCGGTTTATCCTGCTGATACCGCTCCAGCAGCGTTAACCCCAATGCGGCCAGGGCATCGACGTCCTGCGCCACCGGCGCCAGCTCCCGCAGCGTGCGGTTGCCCGCGATCGCCGTCTGCAGCGCCGCGCCGTTCGCCTGCCAGCGCTGCAGCCGTTCGCGCAGCGCCTGCGCCGCCGCCTTATCGCGCTTATCCTTCAGCAGAGCCGCGACCTGCGCATGCATGGCGCGCACCGCCTCGCTCTCCTGCGGCAGCGCATCGGCAAAGCGGTTCAGCGGTTCGAACTGGTGATAGTTGCCGGCCTGGAACTTCAGGTGCTGGCGGGTGTAATACTGCGCCGGTTCCACCGCCTCGGCCAGGATCTGCAGCGGCACGATCTGCACGCTGTTGCTCAGCCGGGTGAATTCGCGCGCCGTTTCCGCGTGCTGCTGCAGGCCGACCGACACCACCGACCAGGCGTCGATCGCCGCCAGCCGCTGGTACATGTCGCTTTCGTCGGTGGCGTCCTGCGCCGACCACAGCCGCTCCGCCACCGCAAAGGCGCGCGGCCACAGCTTGAGATCGATCAGCGGCGCACGCACGTTTTCCGCCCACAGCGCCGCTTCCCCGCCGAGGATCTTGGCCTGCCCCTTCTCATCCGGCACCACCGGCATCTTGCCCGCCGGCGCCGCCGCCAGTTTCTCGCCCTGGGTGGGGTAACGCACGTTGCCGACCAGCGTATAGCCGCTGAGCTTGTCCTGTTGCAGCGTAAATACCGGCCGCGTGTCGCCCATCCAGGTATCGACGCGGAACGTCACCTGCTGCGGCGTGCGCCAGACGATATCGTGCACCGCGCGGCGCGACTTGCCGTTGAAATCGATAAAGCCGCGCCAGCCCTGCTTGCCCTCGATCAGCGTGAAGCTGCCCTCCACCGCGCTGCCCTTCAGGCGCGGCATGCTGAAACGCCAGCTTTGCGCCTGCTCGCCGGGTTGCACCGCCGTTTCGACCCCCAGCGGCTGCGGCAGAATTTCATTGCGGTAGTGATAGGCGGTGCTTTGCGGCTGATCGAGATAGAAACCGGTGGAGAGAATGCCCTGATAGCCATCCTGCGCGCTGGCGCCCAGCGAGTCTTGCCCCTGCCAGGACTGAATGACGATCGAACGCGGCAGCGACGGATGATAGATCTCGTCCCAGCCGACCATCTGCCGCTGGTGCTTCTCGAGGACTTTTTCCAGCTTCTGGTTGAAGTAGGCCTGCAGCGCATGGGTATCCGCCAGCCCGTTCTGCTGCATAAACGCCTGAATCGACGGCGACGCCCGCCACTGGCTGGCGTCCACTTCGTCGCCGCCGATGTGCAGATAAGGATCGGGGAAGATCGCCGCCAGCTCGCCGACGATCGTATCGACAAACTGATAAACCTCGTCGCGGGTTGGATCGAGCGTCGGCTTATGCACGCCCCACTCGCGCTCCATGCGATACGGCCCCGGCGCGCTCATCAGGTCGGGATAGGCCACCGCGATGCTGGAGGCGTGCCCCGGCATGTCGATCTCCGGCACCACGCGAATGCCGCGCGCCGTGGCGTAAGCCACCACCTGCCGCATTTGCTCGCGGGTGTAGAACTGGCCGTCGCTGGCCTGCTGCTGCAATTTGGGGTAATGCTCGGAGGCGAAGCGCCAGCCCTGATCGTCGCTCAGGTGCCAGTGGAACACGTTGAGCTTGGCCGCCGCCATGCCGTCAAGCTGGCGCAAAATGTCCGGCAGCGGCAGGAAATGGCGCGCCGAATCCAGCAGCACGCCGCGCCACGGAAAACGCGGCACATCGCGAATATCCACCAATGGCAGGAAAGTGTTTTGCCCATCGGTCTGCAGCAGTTGCAGCAGGGTCTCCATGCCGCGCAGCGCGCCGAAGCGGGTGTTGGCGGTCAGCGTGGCGCCCTGCGGCGTGACCGCCAGCCGGTAACTCTCATCGCTGCCCGGCAGCGGCTGCGCCGCCACCCGATCCTTGATCACCACCTTGATCGCCACGCCGTTTGCTTCTTCCCTCGGCGCCAGCGTCCAACCGGTCTGCAGTTCGATGCGCTGGCGCCAACGCGGCAGCGTGTCGCCCAAATCATCGCCCTGGAGGCTTAACGACAGCCGGTGATCCAAAATCAGTTTGCCCGCCGGTTGCGTCACTTCCACCTGCTGCGGCCAGGGCATCAGCGGCAGATCGCCCGCCGGCTGCGCCAGCGCGCCGCAAGAAAACCATAACGATGAAGCCAGTAGCGTATAACGGAAAGGTCTGTGCATCGGAAATTCCTCAGAGGAAAAAAACAAAATATCCCCAATGAATTTCAAACCACCGCTAGGCGGCAAGCGCCCGCATCCCCAGGCGCTTAGGTCTGCTAAGTAACTGGGGGGCGGGCGTACAGCCAACAACGCGGTGGCTTGAAAGGCGCAGGGGAAAACAGCCAACGCTGTAGATAAAGACTCAGCACAGAACAGATGTCCAACCGTTGCGGTGAAAAAGCGGACGGGATCACAGTTGCCCCCTCCCGGCCGGAGGGGGCGAACGGGTTATTGCCAGCCGTAGCGGCGCACGAACCAGCCTTTCACGCACTGGGTCAGCACCATGTAACCGGCGAGGATCAGCACCAGCCACGGGAAGTAACCGAGCGGCAGCGCCTGCAGCTGCAGGAAGCCGGCCAGCGGCGAGAACACCAGGCCGATGCCGGTGGCGATCACCGCCAGCGTCATGATGCACAGCGGCCAGGACGGGCGGCTCTGGATAAACGGAATTTTGCGCGTGCGGATCATGTGCACGATCAGCGTTTGCGACAGCAGCCCTTCCACGAACCAGCCGGACTGGAACAGCGTCTGCATTTCCGGCGTGTTGGCCTTGAATACCCACCACATCAGGCTGAAGGTCAGCACGTCGAAGATCGAACTGATCGGCCCAAAGAACACCATAAACCGCCCCAGATCGGCGGAGTTCCAGCGCTGCGGCTGGGTGATCTGATCGTCGTCGACGTTATCGAACGGGATGGCGATCTGCGAGATGTCGTACATCAGGTTCTGAATCAACAGGTGCAGCGGCAGCATCGGCAGAAACGGCAGGAAGGCGCTGGCGATCAGCACGCTGAACACGTTGCCGAAGTTGGAGCTGGCGGTCATCTTGATGTATTTCAGCATGTTGGCGAAGGTGCGGCGCCCTTCGATCACCCCCTGCTCCAGCACCATAAGGCTTTTTTCCAGCAGGATGATGTCCGCCGCTTCCTTGGCGATGTCCACCGCCGAATCGACGGAGATGCCGATATCGGCCGCGCGCAGCGCCGGCGCGTCATTGATGCCGTCGCCCATAAAGCCCACCACGTGCCCCTGGCGGCGCAGCAGTTTGACGATGCGCTCCTTGTGCAGCGGCGTCAGCTTGGCGAACACCGTGGTGCGCGCCGCCGCCTGCGCCAGCTGCTCGTCGTCCATCTGCTCGATCTCGCTGCCGCGCAGCAGATGATCGGCCTCCAGCCCGACGTCCCGGCACACTTTGGCGGCCACCAGCTCGTTGTCGCCGGTGAGGATCTTCACCGTGACGCCGTTCTGTTTCAGCGCCGCCAGCGCCGGCGCGGTGCTTTCCTTCGGCGGATCGAGGAAGGCGACGTAGCCTTCGAGGATCAGATCCGACTCGTCCGCCACGCCGTATTCATGGGTTTGCGCCGGCAGGATCTTGTTGGCCACCGCCACCACCCGCAGCCCCTGCTGGTTGAGATCGTCGGTTATGCGGCGGATCCTCGCCAGCAGCGCTTCGCTCAGCGGGATCACCTCGTCTTCGTGGCGCACGTGGCTGCAAATCGCCAGCATCTCTTCCAGCGCGCCCTTGCACACCAGCTCGTGATACTCGTTGTCTTTGGCCACCACCACCGACATGCGGCGGCGCACGAAGTCGAACGGGATCTCATCCACCTTGCGGTAGTTTTGCAGCGCTTCCGGCTGCTGATTTTGCTCCGCGCAGCTCAGCACCGCCACGTCGAGCAGGTTTTTCAGCCCGGTCTGGTAGAAGCTGTTCAGCCAGGCGTAGCGCAGCACCCGCTCGCTGCTGGCGCCGAACACGTCGGTATGGCGCTCCAGCACGATCTTGTCCTGGGTCAGGGTGCCGGTCTTGTCGGTGCACAGAATGTCCATCGCGCCGAAGTTCTGGATGGCGTCCAGACGTTTGACGATCACCTTCTGGCGCGACAGCTTCACCGCCCCTTTGGCCAGCGTCGAGGTGACGATCATCGGCAGCATCTCCGGCGTCAGCCCGACCGCCACCGACAGCGCGAACAGCGCCGCCTCCCACCAGTCGCCCTTGGTGTAGCCGTTGATCAGCAGCACGATCGGCGTCATCACCAGCATAAAGCGGATCAGCAGCCAGCTGACCTTGCTGATGCCGCTCTGGAAGGCGTTCGGCTGCTCATCCTGGCTGGTGACGCGCTGCGCCAGCTGGCCGAAATAGGTGCCGCCGCCGGTGCCGATCACCATCGCCAGCGCGGTGCCGCTGACCACGTTGGTGCCCATGAAGCACAGGTTCTGGCAGTCGAGCGGATCGGCCGCCGACAATTGCGGCGCGGCGGATTTTTCCACCGGCAGCGATTCGCCGGTCAGCGCCGCCTGGCTGATGAACAGATCCTTGGCCGACAGCACGCGCAGATCCGCCGGGATCATGTCGCCGGCCGCCAGTTTGATGATATCGCCCGGCACCAGCTGCGCGATCGGCAGCTCCACGTGCTCGCTCCTGCCGGTGAGCGCATCGCTGCGGATCACCGTGGCGGTGTTGCTCACCATGGCCTTCAGCGCGTCGGCCGCCCGGTTGGATCGCGCCTCCTGGATGAAGTTCAGCAGCGTAGAGATCAGCACCATCAGCGCGATCACCAAGGCGCCGGTGAGATCCTCGGTGGCGTAAGAGATCATGCCGAGCGCGGTCAGCAGCAGGTTGAACGGGTTGCGGTAGCAGTGCCAGAGGTGTTGCCACCAGGCCTCTTTCTGCTGATCGTCGATGACGTTCTCGCCGCAGCGCTGGCGCACCTGTTCCGCCTCATGGGCGGTGATGCCTTCCGGGTGGCTGTGAAAACGCTCAAAGAGCTGCATCGTTTCTGCGGCGGCGCATTCCAGCCGCTGCTGCGCCAGGCCGGCCGGCATGTCGCGCGCAGCGCCGCCGACGCTGTCCAGCAGGCTGTCGCGGCGCACCAAACGGCGCGGGAGGCCGCGGACGAACAGGCCCAGCAGCTGACGGGGGAGTTTTTTCAATTTCATGGGTCGCACCTCGTCGCCCGGTGCCTCACGGCAGCGGGTAAACGGGGATCGTCATCGGCCGGGCGAATGGCGGGTGCGCCAAAAAGCCTCTGCCAACGCAGATCCTTATTCTTTTTTTCAGCAGCAGGAGCGAACGAAGAAGCGCGCGCTACCGGTTACCGTGATGTACTTCACCGGTAAAACAGCAGCGCCAGGCGGAGAGGTTTTACCGGAGAACCGAGTGAGTGTCTAAAGCAGTCGGGTCGGGGTCCATATGGGGAATAACCTCCGGTAAAGGGAAAAACAGAGCGGCAGGAGCGGCCGTTCATCGCAATGTCACAATCCCGTTTTGCATCAAGATCCGCGTCGGAAAATGAGCTATGCTGACGGGCATTGTTTTACAGGCCTTTATGTTACGCCTGTCCACCTCAACGAAAAGTAAACCATGCAAAACCGGCTGACCATCAAGGACATCGCGCGCCTGAGCGGCGTAGGCAAATCCACCGTCTCACGCGTGCTGAACAATGAAGGCAGCGTGAGCCCGCAAACCCGTGAACGGGTGGAAGCGGTGATCCGTCAGCAAGGGTTTACGCCCTCCAAGTCGGCGCGCGCCATGCGCGGCCAAAGCGACAAAGTGGTGGGCATCATCGTTTCCCGTCTCGACTCGCCGTCGGAAAACCAGGCGGTACGCACCATGCTGCCGCTGCTGTATCAGCAAGGCTTCGATCCGATCGTGATGGAGAGCCAGTTCGAAACCCGCCTGGTGCAGGAGCATCTGCACGTACTGCATCAGCGCAACGTCGACGGCGTGATCCTGTTCGGCTTCACCGGCCTGACCGCGGCGATGCTCAAGCCGTGGCAGGAAAAAATGGTGGTGATGGTGCGCGAATACGACGGCTTCTCGTCCGTCTGCTACGACGACGCCGGCGCGGTGAACCTGTTGATGGATCGCCTGTATCAGCAAGGGCATCGGCATATCGGCTATCTGGGGGTGCAGCTCAGCGACGCCACCACCGGCCAGCGCCGCTATCAGGCCTATCTCGACGCCTGTGAACGCCTCAGGCTCACGCCGCGCGCCACGCTGGGCGAACTGAGCTACCAGAGCGGTTTCCAGCACGCCGCCGAAGTGATTGACGCGCACACCAGCGCGCTGATTTGCGCCTCCGACAGCATCGCCCTGGGGGCGATCAAATACCTGCAACAACAGCCGACGCGCGCCATCCAGGTATGCGCCATCGGCAACACCCCGCTGCTCAGCTTCTTGTTCCCCGACACCCTGTCGGTGGAGTTCGGCTACGGTAGCGCCGGCCTGCTGGCGGCGCAGCAGCTGCTGGCGCAGCTCAGCGGCGAACAGGGGATCCGCCGCCTGTTGGTGCCCAGCAAACTTTCCTGATCGGAAGTTGACCATTTTTCGTCATTTTGTGATCCTCGCCCCAAACCGGGAACGTTCCCATTTCATTCAAAATGCCGAGTGGCTAAGCTTTGATCATTACTCAGTCAACACCTCTGCAGGTATCCCATAATGAGCAAAGTAAAACAGCAGGATATTGATCGCCTGATTGTTTTGGTCGGCGGCCGCGAGAACATCGCCACCGTCAGCCATTGCATTACCCGGCTGCGTTTCGTCCTCAACGATCCCAATAAGGCGAAACCGAAAGAGATCGAAGAGCTGCCGATGGTCAAGGGTTGCTTCACCAACGCCGGGCAGTTCCAGGTGGTGATCGGCACCGACGTCGGCGACTACTATCAGGCGCTGATCGCCAGCACCGGCGTCAACGAGGCCGACAAGGAGCAGGCCAAGGTGGCCGCGCGCCAGAACATGACCTGGACCGAGCGCACCATCTCCCACTTCGCCGAGATCTTCTTCCCGCTGCTGCCGGCGCTGATCAGCGGCGGTCTGATCCTCGGCTTCCGCAACGTGATCGGCGACATCCCGATGTCCGGCGGCCAAACGCTGGCGCAGATGCACCCGGCGTGGAAAACCGTTTACGACTTCCTGTGGCTGCTCGGTGAAGCGATCTTCATGTTCCTGCCGGTGGCCATCTGCTGGTCGACGGTGAAAAAGATGGGCGGCACCCCGGTGCTCGGCATCGTGCTGGGCGTCACCCTGGTGTCGCCGCAGCTGATGAACTCCTACCTGCTCGGCCAGCAAACGCCGGAAGTGTGGAACTTCGGCTGGTTCGTGATCCAGAAAGTGGGCTATCAGGCGCAGGTGATCCCGTCGATCCTGGCGGGCATGGCGCTGGGCTGGATCGAAACCCGGCTGAAAAAGATCGTTCCCGACTATCTCTATCTGGTGGTGGTGCCGGTGGTCTCGCTGCTGCTGGCGGTGTTCCTGGCGCACGCGCTGATCGGGCCGTTCGGCCGCATGATCGGCGACGGCGTTGCCTGGGCGGTGAAATCGGTGATGACCGGCAGCTTCGCGCCGGTGGGCGCCGCGCTGTTCGGCTTCCTGTATGCGCCGCTGGTGATCACCGGCGTGCACCAGACCACGCTGGCTATCGACATGCAGATGATCCAGAGCATGGGCGGCACCCCGGTGTGGCCGCTGATTGCGCTGTCCAACATCGCGCAGGCCTCGGCGGTGCTCGGCATCATCATCATCAGCCGCAAGGCCAACGAGCGTGAAATCTCGGTGCCGGCGGCGATCTCCGCCTACCTCGGCGTGACCGAACCGGCGATGTACGGCATCAACCTCAAATACCGCTTCCCAATGCTGTGCGCGATGATCGGCTCCGCGATCGCCGGCCTTATCTGCGGGCTGGACGGCGTGATGGCCAACGGCATCGGCGTCGGTGGCCTGCCGGGCATTCTGTCTATCAAGCCGCAGTTCTGGCTGATTTACTCGCTGGCGATTCTGGTGGCGATCGTCATCCCGCTGGTGCTGACCATCATGGTCTACAAACGCAAGGCCGCCCGCGGCGAGCTGCCGGTTTGATTGACGCAAAATACGCAACATGAATGTAGGGGCCGGAAATACCCTATAGCTTTCGAGCTGTAGCTAGGCGGCAAGGGTGCAAATCCCCAGGAGCTTACTCAAGTAAGTGACTGGGGTGCAGCGCCAGCAGCCAACAACGCTGCAGTTTGAAAGATGAAGGGTACGGGCCTGTTGTCACGATTCAAAGGTATCCAGTTATGAGCAACCCAACCCCCTGGTGGCAGAACGGCGTCATCTACCAAATTTATCCGAAGAGTTTTCAGGACAGCACCGGCAACGGCTACGGCGATTTGGCCGGGGTGACCCGGCGGCTGGACTATCTGCAGGAACTGGGCGTGGACGCGATCTGGCTGACGCCGGTCTACGTGTCGCCGCAGGTGGATAACGGCTATGACGTGGCGGACTACTGCGCCATCGATCCGGCTTACGGCACGATGGCCGACTTCGAGCAGTTGGTCGCCGCCGCCCACCAGCGCGGCATCCGCATCGTGATGGACATGGTGTTCAACCACACCTCGACCGAGCACCCGTGGTTCAAGGCCGCGCAGGATCGCCACAGCCCGTATCGTCAGTTCTACGTCTGGCGCGACGGCGAGGGTGAAACGCCGCCGAACAACTGGCGCTCCAAGTTCGGCGGCAACGCCTGGCAGTGGCACGCCGACAGCGGCCAGTACTACCTGCACCTGTTCGCCGCCGAGCAGGCGGATCTCAACTGGGAACACCCGCCGGTGCGCGAAGAGCTGAAGAAAGTGTGTCAGTTCTGGGCGGACAAAGGCGTCGACGGGCTGCGTCTCGACGTGATCAACCTGGTGTCCAAACAGCAGGACTTCCCGTCCGACAGCCAGGGCGACGGCCGCCGCTTCTACACCGACGGCCCGCGCATCCACGAGTTCCTGCAGGAGATGAGCCGCGACGTGTTTCAGCCGCGCGGCCTGATGACGGTGGGCGAGATGTCCTCCACCACACTTGAGCATTGCCAGCGCTACGCGGCGCAGAGCGGCGAAGAGCTGTCGATGACCTTCAACTTCCATCACCTGAAGGTGGACTACGCCGGCGGTGAAAAATGGACGCGGGCGGCGCCGGATTACGTGGAACTGAAGCAGATCTTCCGCCACTGGCAGCAAGGGATGCATAACCGCGCCTGGAACGCGCTGTTCTGGTGCAACCACGATCAGCCGCGCATCGTGTCGCGCTTCGGCGATGAAGGCGCACTGCGGGTGCCGGCCGCCAAAATGCTGGCGATGGTGCTGCACGGCATGCAGGGCACGCCTTATATCTATCAGGGCGAAGAACTCGGCATGACCAACCCCGGCTTCCGCGCCATCGAGCAGTATCGCGACGTGGAAAGCCTGAACATGTACGCCGAACTGCGCGCCCAGGGCCGCAGCGACGCCGAGCTGCTGGCGATCCTGGCCGACAAATCGCGCGACAACGGCCGCACGCCGATGCAGTGGAGCGCCGCACCGCACGCCGGTTTCACCACCGGCACGCCGTGGATCGGCTGCGCCGAGAACTACCTGCAGATCAACGCCGACGCGGCGCTGGCCGATCTCGACTCGGTGTTTTACTCCTATCGCCAGCTGATCACCCTGCGCAAGCAGTATCCGCTGCTGACCCACGGCGACTATCAGGATCTGGCGCCGGAACACCCGGCGCTGTGGTGCTATCAGCGCAGCTGGAACGGCCAGCGCCTGCTGGTGGCGGCCAACCTGAGCCGCGAACCGCTGGCCTGGGCGGCGGAAGGCGTGGAAGCTTCCGCACAATGGCGCCCGCTGATGAGCAACTACGCCGATTCGGCGGACCAGCCGCAGGCGCTGACGCTGCGGCCGTTCGAAGCGGTGTGGTGGCTGCTCGAAGACTGACCCCGCAGGGCGCGGCGAACGCTGCGCCCTACCTTTTCCCCAGCAGCGCCGCCACGCCGGCGGCCTCTTGCGCCAACTGCTCATCACTCATGTCGCTCACGCCCTGCACCAGATGCGGCGGCAGATAATCCATGCCGGTCAGGTTGGCCATGGCGTGGAACGGCAGCAGCAGATCCTGCACCGGGTAACGGTTGTACCCTTGCGCCGTATAAGCCTGCGCGTCGCCGCCGGTGCTCACCACCAGCTGCAGCGGCTTGCCGTGCAGTTGAGTGCCTTCGCTGCCGTAGGCGAAACCGTAGGTTAATACCGCATCCTGCCATTCGCTGAGGATCGCCGGCGAGCTGTACCAGTAAAACGGGAACAGCATCACTACCGCATCATGGCTCTGCAGCAGCGCCTGTTCGCGCGCCACGTCGATGCGGTAATCCGGATACGCGCGGATCAGTTCGTGAACGGTCACGTTGGGCAGCGGGCGTACGGCCTCGATCAGCGCCTTATTAATGCGCGACTCGTCGGGGGTGCGGTGGGCGGTTAACACTAAAATGCGCGACATACATGATTCCTCGGTCATAAGAAGATGAGGCATTTTTCCATTTCCGCCGCGGCGGGTGTAGGCTGTTAGAGGTCACTTCAATTTCAACTGAAAGTATCAACCACTATGTCGCTGCCCTTTGACGTGCATCGCCTGTTGCCGGCCTTCCTCGCCGCCGCGCAGGCGCAAAATTTCTCCGCCGCCGCTCGCCAGCTGGGCGTGACGCCGGCGGCGGTCAGCAAAAACATCCGCGCGCTGGAAGAGAAGCTGGCGCTGCGGCTGTTTCAGCGCAACACCCACAACGTGCTGCTGACCGACGAGGGCAAAGCGCTGCTGGCGCAGGTAGCGCCGCTGTGGCAGGCATTGGCGGCGACGCTGGAAAGCGCCGGCGGCGAACGGCAGGCGCCTGCCGGCGTGGTGCGCGTCACGATGATCCCCGGCTTCGGCCGCCGGATGCTGATGCCGTTGATCCCGCAATTTCTGGCGCGCTATCCGCAGATCGATCTCGATCTGTCGCTGGATGCCCGGGTGGTGAATCTGGTGGGCGAAGGTTTCGACGTCGGCATCGGCAGCCGGGTCGATCCCGACAGCCGGCTGGTGGCCCGCCCGCTCTACCCGATGCACATGGTGCTGGCGGCGTCGCCCGACTATCTGGCGCGGCGCGGTGAACCGCAAACGCCGCACGATCTGCTGCGGCACGACTGCCTGCTGCACCGCAACCCGGCCAACGGCCGCCACGTCAAATGGCAGCTGCGCCATCAGGGCGAAACGCTGGCGCTGGATCTGAACGGCCGGCTGGTGGCCAGCCGCCCGGAAATGCTGCTGGATGCGGCGCTGGCCGGGCTGGGCATCGTCAACCTGGCGCGCTGGTACGTCGAGAAACACTTCGAGCAGGGCACGCTGCGGCCGGTGCTGGCGGAATGCTGGCCGCGCCCGGTGCAGCTGTGGCTCTATTACGCTTCGGCGGATCTGCCGCCGCGGGTGCGCGTCTGGGTCGATTTTCTGCTGGAACATTTTCGCGATCGGCCGGCGGGCGATTGACGACTGTTCAGCTTGCGCACGCTCTTCCGTTTTCCTTGTTCTACATCAAAAGAATCGCGCCGATATCTATATATAGTGCATTAAGAATTGCGAACACCTATATATAGTAGTTATCCACAAAATCATCCACACGCCGCCACAGCCCTTGCGCGCTGCGGCTTTGCCCTGTGGATAAGCGAAATTTGACGGTTGCTCGCCACGCCAGGCGGGTATGAACGCTCCCTCGGGGAACAAGGAGTACAACGTGAAACCAGTAGTGATTAAGCGGGACGGTTGCCAGGTACCTTTTGACGAAGCGCGCATTGCGCAGGCCATCGAGCGCGCCGCGCTGGCGGTGGGCGTGGTCGATGCCGACTACTGCGCCACCGTCGCCCGCGTGGTCGCTCAGCGCATGGAGCAGCAGCCGCGCGTCGATATCCACGAGATCCAGCAGGCGGTGGAAAACCAACTGATGGCCGGCGAATACAAACAGCTGGCGCGCGCCTATATCGAATACCGCCACGATCGCGACGTGGCGCGCGAGCTGCGCGGCCGCCTGAATCAGGAAATTCGCGGCCTGGTCGAGCAAAGCAACCGCGCGCTGCTGAACGAAAACGCCAACAAGGACAGCAAGGTGATCCCCACCCAGCGCGACCTGCTGGCGGGCATCGTCGCCAAACACTACGCCAAGCAGCACATCCTGCCGCGCGACGTGGTGCTGGCCCATGAACGCGGCGAAATTCACTACCACGATCTCGACTACTCGCCGTTCTTCCCGATGTTCAACTGCATGCTGATCGATCTGAAAGGCATGCTGACCAACGGCTTCAAGATGGGCAACGCCGAGATTGAGCCGCCGAAGTCGATCTCCACCGCCACCGCCGTGACCGCGCAGATCATCGCTCAGGTCGCCAGCCATATCTATGGCGGCACCACCATCAACCGCATCGATGAAATTCTGGCGCCGTTCGTCGACGAGAGCTTCCGCAAACACCTGCAGGTGGCGGAAGAGTGGCAGATCCCGGACGCCAAAGGCTATGCCATGGCGCGCACCGAGAAAGAGTGTTACGACGCCTTCCAGTCGCTGGAGTACGAGGTCAACACCCTGCACACCGCCAACGGCCAGACGCCGTTCGTCACCTTCGGCTTCGGCCTTGGCACCAGCTGGGAATCGCGCCTGATCCAGCGCTCGATATTGAAAAACCGCATCGCCGGGCTGGGCAAAAACCGTAAGACCGCCGTGTTCCCCAAACTGGTGTTCGCCATCCGCGACGGCCTCAACCACCAGTACGGCGACCCGAACTACGACATCAAGCAGCTGGCGCTGGAGTGCGCCAGCAAGCGCATGTACCCGGACATCCTCAATTACGATCAGGTGGTTAAAGTCACCGGCTCGTTCAAAACACCGATGGGCTGCCGCAGCTTCCTCGGCACCTACGAGCAGGACGGCGAGCTGGTGCACGACGGCCGCAACAACATCGGCGTCATCAGCCTCAACCTGCCGCGCATCGCGCTGGAGGCGATGGGCGACGAGTCGCGCTTCTGGGCGCTGCTGGAACAGCGCCTGCAGCTGGCGAAAAAGGCCCTGATGACGCGCATCGCCCGGCTGGAAGGCATCAAGGCGCGGGTGGCGCCAATCTTGTACATGGAAGGCGCCTGTGGCGTGCGGCTCAAGGCCGACGATAACATTGCGGATATCTTCAAGAATGGCCGCGCCTCGATTTCGCTGGGCTACATCGGCCTGCACGAGACCATCAACGCGCTGTTTGGCGGCAAAAACCACGTGTATGACGACGAGGCGCTGCGCGCCAAAGCGGTGGCGATCGTCGCGCGGCTGCGCGCCGCCGTCGACGCCTGGAAAGACGAGACCGGCTACGGCTTCAGCCTCTACAGCACGCCGAGCGAGAACCTGTGTGATCGCTTCTGCCGGCTGGACACCGCCGATTTCGGCGTGGTGCTGGGCGTCACCGACAAGGGCTATTACACCAACAGCTTCCACCTCGACGTGGAGAAGAAGGTCAATCCGTACGACAAGCTGGACTTCGAAGCGCCCTACCCGCCGTTGGCCAGCGGCGGCTTCATCTGCTACGGCGAATACCCGAACCTGCAGCACAACCTGAAGGCGCTGGAAGACGTGTGGGACTACAGCTACACCCGGGTGCCTTACTACGGCACCAACACGCCGATCGACGAGTGCTACGAATGCGGCTTCACCGGTGAATTCTCCTGCACCAGCAAAGGCTTCACCTGCCCGAAATGCGGCAACCACGACTCGGCCAAGGTCTCGGTCACCCGCCGGGTGTGCGGCTATCTCGGCAGCCCCGATGCCCGGCCGTTCAACGCCGGCAAGCAGGAAGAGGTGAAACGCCGGGTGAAACACCTCGGCAACGGGCAGCTCGGCTGAAAAGCGCCGTGCAGCCTAGGCAGAAGCCTGTTCATCAGGCGTGATTGTCGCAGCCGGTTTGCCTTCGGCCAGCGCGCACCAACCGCAGCGTACACGCAGTACGTGAGGATTGGGAGCACTGCCCGGAGGCAAAATGGCCAGTAAAATAGCCTGATGGGCAGGCCTCACATGAATTATCACCAGTATTACCCAATCGACGTGGTCAACGGCCCCGGCACCCGCTGCACGCTGTTTGTCGCCGGTTGCGTGCACCAGTGCCCCGGCTGCTACAACAAAAGCACCTGGCGGCTCAACTCCGGCCAGCCGTTTACCCCGGAGTTGGAAGAGCGCATCATCGCCGATCTGAACGATACCCGCGTGCCGCGCCAGGGGCTGTCGCTCTCCGGCGGCGATCCGCTGCACCCGGCCAACGTGCCGAGCATCTTGCAACTGGTGAAACGGGTACGCGCCGAATGCCCCGGTAAGGATATCTGGCTGTGGACCGGCTACCGGCTGGCGGAGCTGGACGCACAGCAAATGCAGGTGGTGGACAGGATCAATGTACTGATCGATGGCAAGTTCGTGCAGGATTTGAAAGACCCGGCGCTGATTTGGCGCGGCAGCAGCAACCAGGTGGTGCATAGGTTGCGATGAGTTGATAGCTCGTGTCTCGATGTGCGTTAATACAAAGTCGGCATGATACGGCTACGGCACAGAGCTAAACCTGATAGGCGGCTTTGTGCCAGAAGCGGACGTTTTTCAATTGGTGGCAAAGTCAGATTCGTGGCTCTGGTGCAGTTGGAAAAAATCTCTGAACAGGGAACGCTGGCATTTTATATATTGGATATTTACCGTTAAAAAATTAATCTTATACCCATTCACAATAAAAGTCATTTTCCGCAGATAATGGAGTGACTATCTTAGTTTATACCCATATAATAATGCAGTGATGAATTGACATCCGTCAGGCAAGACATCTTAACATTACAAAAGAGCAGAAAAGCAGGAAGTAAAGTGTTCCTGCAGTGGAGTAGTTGAATTGAATATACTTGAGGATACAGGCACTCAATTACATCACGGAATCTTGCTTGCTAACTATTTCTTTGAGCTCGTCAAACGTTAATACTATATGAATGTCACTTAATTTCGCTAAATGTTTTTTATCAAGAAGGACTATTTTTTTAATCTCATAGTCATTTCTAAATTCAATCGTGTTCATTAACCAATTGAATTTACATTCTTGCTTATAGAAAAATAATTCTTGATCATCATTATTAAGCTTATTCGATAAATTACGGATTTTATTTTCATCGACCCCATCTGTAAGCACCTTGCATTCAATTAATAATACACTTTTATCTTTGACTGCTAAACAATCAATCTCGCCAGGGATTTTTTCATTATTGATGTTTATGAGCTTAGTTGGTGTTTCAACAAACCATGTGGCATTTTCACTAACTTTGCCAGCCCTAAAGCCATATTCTTTTAAAAATGAAATCACATCTTCTTCAAATTTATTTGATACTGCATTTTGGAAAACCTCCTGAGGTAAATTTATACCTGCCGATTTTTCTGAGTAGTTTAAAATGGATGACTCCAAAAACCAATTAAATGAATCATAAATTAAAGTTACAGATGTAGCATACAACCCTTTAGAGTTATTATCAATCCTAACTATAGGTCTTTCATTGATCATATTACTATTCCAGTTGCCAATTCTTTTTTTGAACCACAGCCTTTGCCAAAAGAATGTCATATTTAATCTTTGCAAGTCCTTTTCAATGAGTGGCATAGTTAGTTCATTTAATAGCATGACGCAGTCATTTAAAATAACCACCCCTGTATAATCTGAGTCTGCAACTGATTGCCTTACTGAAGTTATAAAAACTAATAGTTTTAAGTATAAATAACTCTTTATCCAAAAATCTCTGGTTTCAACATTAAATGGAATGTATTCAAAAGGTGTATGCTTAAAAATATCAGGAATTAAATTATTTCTTTTATTAATAACATCAATTACACTTCGTAAAAAATCTGAGTTTCTATTCAGGAACAAATCAGCACCATACTTTCCAAGTCGTAAACCTTTATGATCTGACTCGTTAACACTTGATAGGTCAATAGCAATCGCTCTTAACCTATCAGATAATAGCATGCCATTACAAGTTAATTCTATTGTTTCTCCAGGGGAGATGATGATAAGATTTTTTAAGCCGATTAGACTTTCTTTAAGCATGCAATATTCAATAAACTGAAACACCTTAATATTAGCGGAACCTGTCCCAGTACTTATATTGCCATATGAACGACATAACGCAGATTTGGCTCCCATTCCTAAGTATGGCAAATCCAAGTGGCTGTAAGTTGTAGAATAATAATATTTTGATATAATCTCGATAAGTTTTGGGATAGTACTATATGACTCAAGTTCAAGACTAATTCTAGTACATTTTCTGTCAATTCCTTCAATCATTTCATTCAAGTTTTGAATGTTTTCAATGATTATCTTCTCTTCATTTTTCTTAAAAAGAAACCTGTAAGGATTTTCTACGGTAAGTAAAAGGTATTTTAAGAAAGACTCATGTGCTTCATATGCCTGAGGATAAAGTCTAGAGTTAGTGAATATAGATTTTTCTCTTTTCATAGTAGGTAATCCATTTGCATTTTTTAATAACATGCGAGCTTGATAGAATTAGCGCCTTGCAAAAGTAATTATAATATCATTTCCTGTAATGCTAGGTTTTTAATGCATAAACTCAGAAATAAGCAACATTACGCGAAAATAATACTGCTGAAAAATGTCCAGGTAAACTGATTTTACTCAGCAATAGTTGACACCTCGTTGAGGGAATAGATAGTCGAAGAATCATACGTGTATAACCTGAGCATAATGCCTTTGGATGAATACCTTGAGGTAGATACTCATGTCCCGCCAACTTCCGCTTTCGCTAAAGCAGAGCTTCAGCTCCGTTAGCTCCGTGCCAAGAGCGGACATTGCTAATCTTCCTGTATATAGAATATTGGGAGCTAATCACAGGACAATCTGCTTCTAATTGCTTAATATGCTGGACATTGGTTGTGAAAAATTTCAATTTCCTGTCAGGACTATGCCGTGGCGATCTTCGATCTCGATAAAGATGAATTACTCGGACTCTCAGATACTCTTTTGGAAGAGTTAATTGCTCGTCTTGCAGAAGCCGAAGTGGCAGCCTGCGGTCATAGCCCGGCACGGGTGCGCTGGTCGGGATCGATCAACGCACCTGATGGTGGAATTGATGTCCACGTGCAGGTACCGGTTGAACAGCTCAACACCGGGTATATTGAACGACCGGATACCGTCTTCCAGGCCAAAAAACACAAGATGCGGAGGGCCGATATTCTGCGAGAGATGGCTCCTTCTGGCGTCCTTTCACCCATGATATCCGGCCAGGCTACAAAGGGGGGAAGCTATATCATTGTCAGTCTGGATGAAGACTGTTCCCCCTCTATGCTTGCCGAACGCGTCAAGGCGATGCATGAGGCCGTCAGGTATGATCCCCCTCACCCAACTCTTCATCTGGCTTTCTATGATCGCGCAAAGTTGGCTCAGTGGATACGGCAGTATCCGTCAGTAATGCTGTGGGTAAACAGAATACTGGGGCGGGGATATTCCGGCTGGCAGCCATATGGAGCATGGAGTTGCCCCCCAGAGGGGGCGGAAGATACCCTGATTTTCGCGTCCGGTATCACGATCTCACTTCCGTCAGAAAAAGGGCACCCCCTAAATATTAAGGATGCCATCGGGCCGATACGCCAGCTTATCCGGACAACTCGGAAAGCCGTGCGTATTACTGGTTTATCGGGCGTGGGTAAAACGAGGATTGTTCAGGCCTTGTTTGATGAATCCGTAGGAGCCGATGCCCTGGACCGAACCCTGGCGGTATATGCCGATACCGGTGACGATCCGAGCCCTTCGGCTGCAGCTATGCTGGAACGCCTCATCGCTGACCAGCGTAACGCAATTATGGTTCTTGATAACTGCCCGTCTGAACTACATGCCTCCCTCGCGGCGAGAGTTACCTCTGTGGGGGGCAGGATCAAGCTAATTACCGTTGAGTATGATATTCGGGAGGATAAACCTCAGACCACGGAGGTGATCCACATCGAGGCGATAGGACCGGAAGTGGCAGAAAAGCTTCTGCTACGGCGTTTCCCCGGTATTGGACAATTGAACGCCCGTCGAATCGCTCAGTTCGCTGACGGGAATGCCAGAGTCTCGCTGGCTATCGCCGAGAGAGTGGAGGAAGGGGAATCGCTGGCCGTTCTGTCTGATGCACAGCTCTTCAACAGACTTTTTGAACAACGTCATGAACCGGACGAGGGATTACGGGAGCAGGCCGAGCTACTTTCGCTGGTCTACTCGTTTTCGATTAACTTCTCTGAAACAGGCGACAATGAACTGGAGAACCTAGGTACGCTCGCGGGCTATTCACACAACCAGCTGTACCGGACGCTCAAAAAACTGGCCGATCGCCATATTCTTCAGGCCAGGTCGCACTGGCGAGCCATCTTACCCCATGCTATCGCGAACAGGCTGGCCGCCTCCGCTCTGGACAGCTTTCCGGTGGCGTTTCTTCGTTCAATCTTTGAAGTGCCGGGACGGGAGCGTCTGCTTATGTCGTTTGCTCATCGGCTGGGCCTTTTACACGATCATCCTGTGGCAAAGGATATTGCGGCTGCATGGCTTCAGCCGGGAGCGTTGCTGAGTAACTTGCTAGCGTTAGAAGACTTACCCGCTCGTATGCTGGTGTACATTGCGCCGGTGGTGCCTGACGTTCTGCTTAACCGGATTGACAAGGATCTTCGGGCTACAGACTTTAAAGGCCAGAAAAGACATTACGATCCGAGCTGGGGCACTATCCTCGACCTTTTGCAGGCACTGGCCTGGGAGTCTTCATACTTTGACCGGTGCGCCAGCCTTCTGCTGCAAATCGCGGATCACGAAACGGATAAGCCTGGTCAGAATAATGCACGGGACAAACTCACCTTGTTCTGTCAGCCCTATCTGTCAGGCACACATGCTTCACTGGAGCAGCGAATAGCGCTTCTGGAGCAGTGTCTTACTTCAGGTTTATCACAGCGTCGCGCACTGGGGCTGAAAATGCTTTCTGCCGGACTTAGCGGTCCGACGTGGACAGGTTCGGGTATCTGTGAGTTTGGTGCCCGACCGAGGGATTATGGTGCAGAGCCAGACTATGAGGCGTTAATGACGTGGCGGCGCGCGTTCATCGCGATTGCTGTTCGCATCGGGAATGCTGGTGATATACGTCTTGCCAGCGGTGCACGAACTATTCTAGCAAATTCACTAAGTGGCCTGTGGTGTGACAAGAGGATGGGCTCAGTCCTGGTTGATGCCACACGTACACTGCATTCCCGTCTTCCCTGGGGAGAGGGGTGGAAGGCGATTCGGACAAAACTGTACTTTATGCGGAAGGATCCTCAGGTCTCGCCCGTGCTGCTGGAAACGCTTGATGCTCTGGAAAGGGAGCTCAGACCAAATGATTTGCTTTCCTGTATCCGGCTTTATGTCCTGAGTAAAGGCCGCTACAACTGGGTGCTTGATGACGACTTTCATCGAAATGACAAGGACCAATACGCTGAAGCAGAGGAGCGACTGATGGCCAGAGCAGAGCAACTAGGGCGTGAATTTGCCGCTTCAACACTTTGTCTTTCTGATCTGAGACCAAATCTATTCTCTTCTGAGTGGATGCCTTACCGGAACGCATTCGGGCAGGGGCTTGCTGAGGGAACTGCAAGCCCTCGTGAAATCTGGCAATTGCTTATAAAAGAACTAGAACAGGATTCTACAGAAAACAAAGATTTTCCGGTAATTATAGGCTTTATCGAAGGTGTTGATCGTATTAATGAAGCGCTAGCCCATGAATTGCTGGAGCACTGCGCTGTGCATCCTTCACTCTGTCGAGTTCTGGTTAATTTGCATCCCCAGCGAGATTTTACAGAAACGGACCTCAACCGATGCATGTCGCTTCTGAATAAACAAGATACTCGTATAGTTATGTTTGACGCCATTTTTTGGCAAAAAAAATACCTTCAATTGCCAGTACCCCAAGTGCTCGAACTGGCCGAACAGTTGTTAGCCAAAGAAAACGGTGCTGAAGTGATTCTGAATGGACTAGGGATGAGGTTACACGGCAAAAAAGCGGCAGAGTATATGCCTGGGCCGGAACTTCTTCAAATCGGTTTCAGGGCAGCCATTCAGGTTTTACAGAGAGAGTCTGACGCTCGGGGCAGTCTTGCAGATGTCTTTATGGAGTCGGTCGTGGCGGCGGCATTGCAGTTAGACGACAATGAATTGCTCAAAAATCAGTGGCTGGATACTGTCTTTTCAGCAATTGATAAACATTACGGCTATATGAACGAGTATCGTAAAACCATAGAGACAACGGTGGCACTTATACCTGAAGCGTTTCTCTCCCGTCTGTTTGCAGATTCTGAGGACCAAAGGAGTATGCGGTTGTTCTTTATGCGTGGAAGGATTGGGGATACTACTCCGTTGCTTTCAGGCGTTGACATCGAAACCTTGATTGACTGGTGCTCCAGCAATGACGATCCGAGTATATGGACATTTGTGCCGCAGGGGTTAGAACTCTGGGTAAGAATTCCTGACACAAGCAGGATGGTCTTACATGAAAATGCTGTCAAATTCCTGGGGGCAGCACCTGAACCTTCCTTGGTACTTGAGTCTTTTGCAGAATTAACGAGTCCCACAAGCTGGAGTGGCAGCCTTGCAAACACATGGAAGACACGGGCTGACGCTTTCAGTGAACTCATTGAACACGAGCGGGACGACATTTCAAGCGTTGCAAAAAAAATACACGAGAAATTGATGCTTATGATTGAGCGTCAAAGGAATCTCGAACAACAGGAAGATCGTAAAAGTGAACAGCGGTTTGAGTAATGATGACTACGCATAGGGAGCTTAATGACACTTTAATATTAGTGTTTTCAGGCATCTCAATTGCAGTCAAATCGTCCGCTCCTCACTCAAAGCCGACCAACAGCGACCTTAGACACTGTAAGTCCAGCTGTGAGCTAGCACAGCTCAACATCATCCTCGATAACGCCCCCGAATTTTCGCTTTAAATAAAGCCATTCGTTTTCCTGCCTCCGAATGGCTGAGGTAAACCGCGGTGCCGTTTCTTAAGCGTGCAAAGGCGGCATCCACCCTCTCATGCAACGCTTGCTCCAAGAACATCGCCTCTAGGTCCATTTCAGGTTTATTCCGCTGTTTCATTTCCATCTCCTCCCTTGAGATAGCGTCAAGTCACGAATCAGTCACACCAACCCCATCCCCACCACGCCGGTCAGTGCGCCGCACAGCGCCACCAGCACCGCCGTCAGGCACAGCGCGCGGGCGGAGAAGGCTTTGTTGAGCATCAGCAACGAAGGCAGGCTGACCGCCGGCAGGGTCATCAGCAGCGCGAGCGCCGGGCCTGCGCCCATGCCCGCCAGCATCATGGTCTGTACGATCGGGATTTCCGCCGCGGTGGGGATAACGAACAGGCAACCAACGATCGCCAGCGCGATGATCCACAGCAGGCTGTTGTCGACGGCGCCGTCGGCGTGCGGGAACAGCCAGACCCGCGCCGCGCCCAGCGCCAGCACCGCCAGCACGTAGATCGGGATGGTCGACCAAAACAGCGCCCACAGCGCTTTGCCCCAGCGGGCGAGGAACGGCTGCTCGTCGTTCTGCGCCGTCATCACCGGCGGCTGCGGCGCGGCGGGCTGCGGATCGTTGGCGGTCACGCGCTGCACCAGCCAGGCGATGCCCAGCACCATCACCACGCCCGCCACCAGACGGATGGCGGCGAACGGCCAACCGAGCACAAATCCCATAAATACCAGCGTCGCCGGGTTCAATACCGGGTTGGCGAGCCAAAAGGCCAGCGCGGCGCCGCTGGACACCGACTGGCGGCGCATGCCGGCGGCAACCGGCGCGGCGCAGCAGGTGCACATCATGCCCGGCAGCGCGATCAGCGCCCCCAGCACGGTGCCGGAAAAACGCCGGTGGCCGAGCGTGCGCGCCAGCCAGTCACGCGGGATCAGCACCTGCACCAGCGAACCTAACAGCACCCCGAGCAGCGCCGCCTTCCATACCGCGGTGAAGTAGACCAGCGCATATTGCCAGGCCGCCAGCCAGGGGCTCGCGGCGCCGTCGGCCAGGATCGATTTGCCGATCGAGTGGCTGTCCGCCGCCACGAAGGCCTTGCCGTAGTACGGCTGCCATTTCACGTAGTAGAGGCCGACGGCCACCACCAGCAGAAACAGGATCGGTTTCCACAGCGGCCAGGCGCGTGGGGCATGTTCAGGGGCATTCAGAGATTGCGGCATGGTAGCGGCCAGAGTCAGTCAACAATGGCGCCAGCATAGCGCGCCGCCGCCGCCCGTGCACGCCCGGGCTGTCCTAAATAGTTCATCTGTTCGCCACCGACGCGTAACGCGATTGTCATCTGCGCCCGGCACCATGATGCCGACGTGAAGACCACAGGGTAGACGCCCGATGAAACGCACCGCTTCCACCTTCATCGCACCGCCATCGGCATGACGAGGTTTTTATTATGATGGAGTTATCTAGACATCCGACCACTTACCCCACCCGCTATCAGCAGATCGCCGCACAGCTGGAACAGGAGCTGCGCACGCAGTACCGCTGCGGCGACTACCTGCCTTCGGAGCAGCAGTTGGCCGAGCGCTATCAGGTCAATCGCCACACCCTGCGCCGCGCGGTGGATCAGCTGGTGGAGCGCGGCTGGCTGCAGCGCCGCCACGGCGTCGGCATTCTGGTGCTGATGCGGCCTTATGACTACCCGCTGCACGCCAATACCCGCTTCAGCCAGAACCTGTTCGAGCAGGGCAGCCACCCCACCAGTGAGCGCTTACTCGCTGTCTTGCGCCCGTGCAATGGGCATGTCGCCAGCGCACTCTCGCGTGAAGAAGGCGAAATGGTGATCCACCTGCGCACCCTGCGCCGGGTCAACGGTGTGCCGATGAGCGTGATCGACCACTATCTGCCCGATCTGGAGTGGTGGCCGGCGCTGCAGCAGTTTCACAGCGGTTCGCTGCACCAGTTTATCGAACAGCACCTCCAGCAGCCGCTGACCCGCCGCCAGACGCGCATCAGCGCGCGCCGCGCGCAGGCCAAAGAGAGCCGGCTGCTGGAGATCGCCACCCACGCGCCGCTGCTGTGCGTGCGCACCCTTAACGTCCGCAGCGGCGGCGAAGACGTGGCGGAATACTCCGTCAGCCTGGCCCGCGCCGACATGATTGAACTGACGATGGAGCACTGAATGCACGCCTTAGAGTCGAGACAACGCTGGATGTCGGTGCTGGCGCACAGCCGGCCCGAGCAGCTGCGCAGCCACTGGCAGGCGCTGAACCTCAGCCCGGGTTACCGCAGCATCCGCGCGCCGGAGATCGGCCTGGCCCAGCTGCAGGGGCGCATGGGCGCTACCGGCCGCCGCTTCGTGCTGGGGGACATGACGGTCACCCGCGCGGTGGTGCAGCTGGACAACGGCGGCTACGGCTACAGCTATATCGCCGGGCGCGACAAGGCGCACGCCGAGCTGTGCGCGCTGGCCGATGCGCTGCTGCAACAGCCGGAACACGGCGAACGCCTGCAACAACAGCTGATCGCGCCGCTGGCCGCGCTGCAGCACGAACAGCGCCAGCTGCGCGCCCGGGCGATCGCCGCCAGCCGGGTGGACTTCTTTACGCTGGTGCGAGGGGATTAAGCCATGAGTTTATTAACCGGTTTTGAGCAACCGATAGACCAATCGCAGCACGCTTTCCGTTTGATTCTTAAAGCCTTGAGCGAACCGGGCCACCGGGTGACGCTGCCGAACGGCCCGGCCTGGACGCCGCTGAACGCCGCCAGCACCGCCGCGCTGCTGACGCTGGCCGATCAGGAAACGCCGCTGCAGCTGTGCGCTGCGCTTAAAAGTGAGCAAGTGCTAACAAACATTCGTTTTCACAGCGGCGCGCCGCTGGCCGCCACGGCGCAGGAGGTCTGTTTTGCCCTGTTCGATGAGCACGTGCAGGCCGCCGATCTGCAGGCGTTGCCGCACGGCACTGAAATCTCGCCGGAATGCGGCGCCACGGTGGTGGTGCAGCTCGCCGAGCTGGAGAACGGCGCCGCGCTGCGCCTGACCGGCCCCGGCATCGAGAATCAACGCCTGATTGCGCCGCGCCTGCCGCCGGCGCTGCTGGATTACCTGGTCAACCGCCCGCAGCGCTTCCCGCTGGGGCTGGATGTCTTGCTGACCTGCGGCGATCGCCTGCTGGCGATCCCGCGGACCACCCGCGTGGAGGTGTACTGATGTACGTAGCGGTAAAAGGGGGCGAAAAAGCCATTGAGGCCGCCCATCAGCTGCAGGAACAGCTGCGGCGCGGCGACGAGGCGCTGCCGGCGATCGGCGCGGAACAAATCGAACAGCAGCTGGGGCTGGCGGTGGATCGGGTGATGACCGAAGGCGGCATCTACGATCGCGAGCTGGCGGCGCTGGCCATCAAACAGGCCAGCGGCGATCTGGTGGAGGCGATCTTCCTGCTGCGCGCCTATCGCACCACCCTGCCGCGCCTGGCGGTCAGCGAGCCGCTGGCCAGCGAAAACATGCGGCTGGAGCGGCGCATCTCGGCGGTTTACAAGGACTTGCCCGGCGGGCAGGTGCTGGGCCCGACCTATGACTACACCCACCGGCTGCTGGATTTCGCGCTGCTGGCGGAAGGCGAGGCGCCGCGTGCGCCGCAGGCCGACGAACCGCTGCCGGATAACTGCAGCCACGTGTTCGATCTGTTGTGTCGCCAGCAGCTGGCGCGGGAGGAACAGGACGACGGCAGCGCGCCGGACGACATCACCCGCAACCCGCCGGTCTACCCCTGCTCGCGCTCGGCGCGCCTGCAGCAGCTGGTGCGCGGCGACGAAGGTTTTCTGCTGGCGCTCGGTTACGCCACCCAGCGCGGCTACGGCCGCAACCACCCGTTCGCCGGCGAGATCCGCACCGGCCACGTTTCGGTGGAGATCGTGCCTGAAGAGCTCGGTTTCGCCATCGATATCGGCGAAATCCTGCTGACCGAGTGCGAAATGGTCAACGGCTTCGTCGATCCCAAGGACCACCCGCCGCACTTCACCCGCGGTTACGGGTTGGTGTTCGGCCGCGCCGAACGCAAGGCGATGGCGATGGCGTTGGTGGATCGCGCATTGCAGAGCCCGGACTACGGCGAAGGCGTCGCCGGCCCGGCGCAGGACGAAGAGTTCGTGCTGGCCCACGCCGACAACGTCGAGGCCGCCGGCTTCGTCTCCCACCTCAAGCTGCCGCACTACGTCGACTTCCAGGCTGAACTGGAACTGCTCAAGCGGCTGCGGCAGGAATACAGCGAGCGTCAGGAGGCCCGCGATGAGTGAAGTATTGACCGGCTATAACCTCGGTTATCTGGACGAACAGACCAAGCGCATGATCCGCCGCGCCATCCTGAAGGCGGTGGCGATCCCCGGCTACCAGGTGCCGTTCGGCGGCCGCGAGATGCCGATGCCCTACGGCTGGGGCACCGGCGGCATTCAGCTCACCGCCAGCGTCATCGGCCGCGCCGACGTGCTGAAGGTGATAGACCAGGGGGCCGACGACACCACCAATGCGGTGTCGATCCGCCGCTTCTTCCAGCGCGTCGCCGGGGTGGAAACCACCGAACGCACGCCGGAGGCCACGCTGATCCAGACCCGTCACCGCATTCCGGAAACCGCGCTGCGCGAAGACCAGATCCTGATCTATCAGGTACCGATCCCGGAGCCGCTGCGCTTTATCGAACCGCGCGAAACCGAGACCCGCAAGATGCACGCACTGGAGGAGTACGGCGTGATGCAGGTGAAGCTGTATGAAGACATCGCGCGCTACGGCCATATCGCCACCACCTACGCCTACCCGGTAAAGGTCAACGATCGCTACGTGATGGATCCGTCGCCGATCCCGAAATTCGACAACCCAAAAATGCACATGATGCCGGCGCTGCAGCTGTTCGGCGCCGGGCGCGAGAAACGCATCTACGCCCTGCCGCCGTTCACCAAAGTGGAGAGCCTGGACTTCGACGACCACCCGTTCAGCGTGCAGCAGTGGGACGAACCCTGCGCGCTGTGCGGTTCGCGCCACAGCTATCTCGACGAGGTGGTGCTCGACGATCGGGGCAACCGCATGTTCGTCTGTTCGGACACCGACTACTGCCGGCAGCAGCTGGCGCAATCTTCGCAAGAGGCGCAGCACTGATGACTTCCACCCCTTTGAGCACCACCCCGCTGCTGTCGGTGAACCGGCTCACCCACCTGTACGCCCCCGGCAAGGGCTTCAGCGACGTGTCGTTCGATATCTACCCCGGTGAAGTGCTGGGCATCGTCGGCGAATCCGGCTCCGGCAAAACCACGCTGCTGAAGTCGATCTCCGCGCGGCTGGCGCCGCAGCGCGGGCAGATCCTTTACCGCTCGCAGGCGGACCAGGAACACGATCTGTATGCCATGGCGGAGAGCGATCGCCGCCGCCTGCTGCGCACCGACTGGGGCGTGGTGCACCAGCACCCGCTCGACGGGCTGCGGCCGCAGGTCTCCGCCGGCGGCAACATCGGCGAGCGGCTGATGGCCATCGGCCAGCGCCACTATGGCGACATTCGCCGTCAGGCCGGCCAGTGGCTGGAAGACGTCGAAATCCCGCTGTCGCGCCTCGACGATCTGCCGACCACCTTCTCCGGCGGCATGCAGCAGCGGCTGCAGATCGCCCGCAATCTGGTCACCCACCCCAAGCTGGTGTTTATGGACGAGCCGACCGGCGGGCTGGACGTATCGGTGCAGGCGCGCCTGCTCGATCTGCTGCGTAACCTGGTGGTGGAGATGCAGCTGGCGGCGGTGATCGTCACCCACGATCTCGGCGTGGCGCGGCTGCTGGCCCACCGCCTGCTGGTGATGAAACAGGGCGAAGTGGTGGAGAGCGGCCTGACCGATCGGGTGCTGGACGATCCGCACCATCCTTACACCCAGCTGCTGGTTTCTTCGGTGCTGTCGTAACCCAAGGCGATAACAGATGACTATGCAAATCCGAGTTGAACATCTCAGTAAAACCTTTGTGCTGCATCAGCAGTACGGCACCCGCCTGCCGGTGCTGCACGACGCCAACCTGACGGTCCACGCCGGCGAATGCGTGGTGCTGCACGGCCACTCCGGCAGCGGCAAATCCACCCTGCTGCGTTCGCTGTACGCCAACTACCTGCCGGACAGCGGCCATATCTGGATCAACCACCAGGGCGACTGGCTGGACATGGTCAGCGCCGACGCGCGCCAGATTCTGGCGGTGCGCCGCCATACGCTGGGCTGGGTCAGCCAGTTCCTGCGGGTGATCCCGCGCATCAGCGCGCTGGAGGTGGTGATGCAGCCGCTGCTGGAACAGGGCGTCGAGCGCGCCGAATGCCGCGACCGCGCCGAAGCGCTGCTCGCCGCGCTCAACGTGCCGCAGCGTCTGTGGCCGCTGGCGCCGTCCACCTTCTCCGGCGGCGAGCAGCAACGGGTGAACATCGCGCGCGGCTTTATCGTCGATTACCCCATTCTGTTGCTGGACGAACCGACCGCCTCGCTCGACAGCCGCAACAGCGCGGCGGTGGTGCAGCTTATCGAACGCGCCAAGGCGCGCGGCGCGGCGATCGTCGGCATTTTCCATGATGAAGGCGTCCGCCAACAGGTCGCCGACCGACTTTATGACATGCAGGCGCTGGAGGCCCTCTGATGATCGTCAATAACGTTAAGCTGGTGCTGGATGACCAGGTGGTGCAAGGCTCGCTGGAGATGCAGGACGGCGTGATCCGCAGCTTCGCCGACGGCCCGAGCCGGCTGCCGCAGGCGCTGGACGGCGACGGCGGCTGGCTGCTGCCGGGGCTGATCGAGCTGCATACCGACAACCTGGATAAGTTCTTTACCCCGCGCCCGAACGTCGACTGGCCGGCCCATTCGGCGATGAGCAGCCACGACGCGCTGATGGTGGCCAACGGCATCACCACGGTGCTGGACGCGGTGGCGATCGGCGACGTGCGCGACGGCGGCCACCGGCTGGAAAACCTGCAGAAGATGATCGACGCGGTGATCCACAGCCAGCGCGCCGGGGTGAACCGCGCCGAGCACCGGCTGCACCTGCGCTGCGAGCTGCCGCACGAGAGCACGCTGCCGCTGTTCGAACAGCTGATGGACAAGCCGGGCGTGTCGCTGGTGTCGCTGATGGACCACTCGCCGGGCCAGCGCCAGTTCGCCTCGCGCGAAAAGTACCGCGAATATTATCAGGGCAAATACCACCTCAACGATCAGCAGATGAGCGAGTACGAGGCGCAGCAGGTCGCCCTGTCCGCCCGCTGGGCCGCGCCGAACCGCGAGGCGATCGCCGCCCACTGCCGCGCGCGCCGCATCTCGCTGGCCAGCCATGACGACGCCACCGCCGCGCACGTGGCCGAATCCTGCGCGCTCGGCAGCGCCATTGCCGAGTTCCCCACCACCGAGGCGGCCGCCCGCGCTTCGCACCAGCAGGGCCTGCAGGTGCTGATGGGCGCGCCGAACATCGTGCGCGGCGGCTCCCACTCCGGCAACGTGGCGGCGCACCACCTGGCGGCGCTGGGCGTGCTGGACATTCTCTCTTCCGATTATTACCCGGCCAGCCTGCTGGACGCGGCGTTTCGCCTCGCGGCGGACGAGCGCAACGCCTACGATCTGCCCCAGGCGGTGCGCATGATCACCCGCAACCCGGCGCGGGCGCTGGATCTGCAGGATCGCGGCACCATCGCCGAAGGATTGCGGGCGGATCTGGTGCTGGCGCGGCCGCACGGCGAGCACGTTTACGTGCAGAACGTGTGGCGCCAGGGCCGGCAGGTGTTCTGATGGCGCGGCTCATCTATCTGATGGGGCCTTCCGGCGCAGGCAAGGACAGCCTGCTGGCCGCGCTGCGGGCCGACGCCGACCGCGCGCCGCTGGTGGCGCACCGTTACATCACCCGGCCGGCGGACGCCGGCTGCGAGAATCACATCGCGCTGAGCGAACCCGAATTTCTGCGCCGCCGCGCCAAGGGGCTGTTCGCGCTCGACTGGCAGGCGCACCAGCAGCGCTACGCGTTCGGGATCGAAGTGGATCTTTGGCTGCTGCAGGGGATCGACGTGGCGGTCAACGGTTCGCGCGCCCACCTGCCGCAGGCGCAGCAGCGCTACGGTACGCAGCTGCTGCCGGTATGCCTGCAGGTCAACGCCGCGATCCTGCGCCGGCGCCTGCAAGATCGCGGACGGGAAAGCGCTGAACAGATCGAGCAGCGGCTGGCGCGGGCGGCGGAATATCAGCAGAGTCTGCCCGCCGGCTGCCGGGTGCTGCACAACGACGGCCCACTCGACGATACCCTGGCGGCGCTGTTGGCGCTGCTGCCTACCGCCACCCGACAAGCTCAGGATGCAACGCCATGAACGACTTTGCCCAGCCGAAAATCGGCGACAACGTGACCCTTAACCGCACCCGGCTCGGCCAGTATGTGCATCTGGCCGACGATGCGATCCTGGAAGAGGTGGAGATGGGGGACTACTCCTACACCGCCGGGCACAACCAGATCTTTTACGCCACAATCGGCAAGTTCGTCTCCATCGCCTCCTATGCGCGCATCAATCCCGGCAACCACCCGACCTACCAGCGCATTGCGCAGCACCACTTCACCTATCGCGCTTCCGAATACGGGCTGGGGGAAGACGACGCGGCGTTCTTCGACTGGCGGCGCGAGCACCACGTCACCGTCGGCCACGACGTGTGGATCGGCCATAACGCCATCCTGATGCCGGGCGTCAGCGTCGGCAACGGCGCGGTGATCGGCAGCGCAGCGGTGGTCACCAAGGACGTGGAGCCTTACAGCATCGTCGCCGGCGTGGCGGCCAAGAAGATCGGCATGCGCTTCGACGATGCGCTGATAGAGCGTATCGAACGCAGCCAGTGGTGGCACTGGGATCACGCCACGCTGCAGGCGCGGCTGGCGGATTTTCGCGACATCAACCGCTTTGCGCAGAAGTACCTTTAACGGAGGGGGAGCGATGCAACTGACCTTTCTCGGCACCGGCGGCGCGCAGCAGGTGCCGGTGTTCGGCTGCGACTGCCTGATCTGCCAACGGGCGCGGCGCGAACCGGCATTTCGGCGGCGCGCGTGCAGCGCCATGCTCAACTATCAGGGGGAAACGACCTTATTGGATGCGGGATTACCGGCTTTGGAGCGGCGATTTTCGGCGGGGCAAATTCAACGTTTTTTACTGACACATTACCACATGGATCACGTTCAGGGGTTATTTCCTTTGCGTTGGGGGTGCGGAAATTCCATTCCGGTGTATGGCCCACCGGATGAACAGGGCTGCGACGATCTGTTCAAACACCCGGGCATTCTGGCGTTTCAGCCGCCGCTGGCGCCCTTCGCCACCGTCGAACTGGGCGGCATGCGCATCACCCCGCTGCCGCTGCAACACTCCAAACTGACCCACGGCTATCTGATCCAGGCGGCGGGCGCTGCGCTGGCCTACCTGACCGACACCGTCGGCCTGCCGCCGGCCACCGCCGACTATTTGCAGAACGTGGCGCTGGATCTGCTGGTGCTCGACTGCAGCCTGCCGCCTCAGCCGCAGGCGCCGCGCAACCACAACGACCTGACCCGCGCGCAGGAGACGCAGCGGTTGCTGCAGCCCAAGCGCACGCTGCTGACGCACATCAGCCATCATCTCGATCGATGGCTGCTGGACAACGAGCTGCCCGCCGGGCTGGAGCTGGCGTTCGACCACCTCAGCGTCAGCCTCGGTAGCAGTGCAGCCGATCCGACTCCAGCACCCTGACCCCTTCGCCCGGCGTGAACGCCTGCTGCAGCAGCGTTTGCGCCACGTCTTTGGCGGCGACGGCGCGCCATTTGCCGGGCAGCAGCCTGAACAACGGCAGCGAGAGGCGCTCCATCAGGCGCGGCGCAGGGCGATCCCCCACCAGCATGGAAGGCCGCACCAGCGTCAGGCGCGGCCAGCGCTGTTCGCGCAGCGCCTGCTCCATCTCGCCTTTGGTGCGGTTATACAGGAAGGTGGAATCCGCGTTGGCGCCCAACGCGCTCACCACCAGACAGTGCTGCGCCCCCAACCGGCGGCCGGTCAGCGCACTCTCCACCACCAGTTGGTAATCGACGTAGCGGAAGGCATCGGCGCTGCCCGCCGCCTGGCGGGTGGTACCCAGGCAGCAGAACACCAGATCGACCGGCTGCTGCAGGCCGCTCAGCAGCTCGAACAGCGCATCGCCGACCGGGTTGGTCAGCTTGCCGTGCGGCGGCAGCGGCGTGCGCGTCGGCGCCACAATGGCCGTTATCTGCGGATCGCTTTGTAACAACTGCAGCAACTCGCGCCCCACCAGCCCGGTTGCGCCGACTAACAGTGCTCGCGCCATGCGATCTCCCGTTGTAATCAATACGTCGACTTAAAGTATAGACCGCGCCCAATGCAGCTTCTTGCCGAAGCCGAGGGTGTTGTCGGTCATCTTCACCTCGTGCAGATCCAGCCGCCATACCGAGGCCTTCATCGCCCTGGCGATCGGGAAGCGCTTGCAGTAACGCGCGCGCGCCGCCTCAGCCTCTTCGCCGCTCAGCAGCACCGCCTCGGCGCGGTACTGCACGCCGCGGATCAGCGCGATGCTTTTCGGCTTCGGCGCGATGGTGCCGACCACCCGGCCGTTGTTCAGCATCAGCCCGCCGTGGCGGGTGTGCGGTTCGGTCATCAGCCACAGCGCCATCGTCGCGGTGTCGAACACGTAAAAACAGTTGGCGCACCACATGTCGAGACCGTCGCCGGCGCACAGCGTCAAGACGTGTTGCTTGCCGATGAAATCCGCAATCTGTTGCCGTTGTTCTGGGGTATTCAAGGTTTCTCGCCTCCCGGTTCACTCACTTCATCTTACCCTGCGTTGTTGAAGCGAGTCACAAATAACGATAATCACCAAAAATCCCATTCGAATATAAAATCACAATATCTGTATTTTTACTCATTTCAGCATCGAGCGGGTTTATAACATAAAAAAAACAAACCGGATTTATTTGATCGTTAGGCAACCGATTAATTGCGCCATTCTTTTATTCCCATCCTGACGGCACGCAAATTTAGCGCGTCTGCCCGGCGCCGATTAGCAATTTATTTACATGCTCATTTGTCTGCCTGGCCGCAGTTTATGCAACCCACTGCATAATCAATGAATAGTTATTTATAAACACCGGCATTTATGTGATGAAAATCACGATTTTCTGCCCATCTTGCGTTAAAATAGCGCCATCTTTTCACTCAGCAAGGTGGATTAGAAAATGGAAAACAATAACCGAAAAATGGCGCACATCAGGCGCACAACCCATATTATGATGATGGCTCATCGCAGCTGCTTTAGTTTCGCATTCTTCAACTACAGATAACCCTCACCCCCTCGCTCTTACGCCGTTGTTAAGAGTGTCTTTGCGTTTCACTTTATTCTCCGCACTCCGGTGATAATGTCTTTCCCCCGCAAACCGGGAAGGGCGCGCAATACATTTTTAATACCGTAAAAGAGCCTCCAAGAAAAATAAAACCAAGAACACAGTTAATGTCTTAGGGCATCGCTGGGTTCTCGTACACCTTTATTTTCGTGAAGGCGTTAGCGGCAAATGGAATTATTTGCCGACGCGCGCCTTTGCCTGAAGAATGAGAAAAATGAAAAAATTAAAAATTGCCGCCAACACCCACACCCTCGGCTGCTTTGAAACTGAACGCGACATCGTCGATGTGCACCACAGCGATTTTAATGACGTCGCCGCCATCGTGCTGTCGGTAGACGACGTCGCGCAAGGCATGGTGGCGCGCATCGAAGAGCACGGCCTGAACATTCCGCTGTTCGTCGCCGTCTGCTGCGAAGAAGAGCTGGATAACGCCGTATTGCCGGCGCTGCATGGTGTGTTTGAGCTGTGCGGCAAGAATACCCAGTTCTACGGCAAACAGCTGGAGGCCGCCGCCGCAAAATATGAGAGCGAGCTGCTGCCGCCGTTCTTCAACACGCTGACGCAATACGTAGAAATGGGCAACGCCACCTTCGCCTGCCCCGGCCACCAGGGCGGCGAGTTCTTCCGCAAACATCCGGCGGGCCGCCAGTTCTTCGACTTCTACGGCGAAACGCTTTTCCGTTCGGACATGTGCAACGCCGACGTCAAACTGGGCGATCTGTTGATCCACGAAGGCGCGCCTTGCGCGGCGCAGCAGCACGCCGCCAAGGTGTTCAACGCCGACAAGACCTACTTCGTGCTCAACGGCACCTCGGCCTCGAACAAGGTGGCGACCAACGCCCTGCTGACGCGCGGCGATCTGGTACTGTTTGACCGCAACAACCATAAATCCAACCACCACGGCGCGTTGATCCAGGCCGGCGCCACGCCGGTTTATCTGGAAACCGCGCGCAACCCGTTCGGCTTTATCGGCGGCATCGACGCGCACTGCTTCGACGAGCGCTACCTGCGCCAGCAGATCCGCGAAGTGGCGCCGGAACGCGCCAACGAAGCCCGCCCGTTCCGCCTCGCGATCATCCAGCTCGGCACCTACGACGGCACTATCTACAACGCCCGTCAGGTGGTCGACAAGATTGGCCACCTGTGCGATTACATCCTGTTCGACTCCGCCTGGGTGGGCTATGAGCAGTTCATTCCGATGATGAAAGACTGCTCGCCGCTGCTGCTGGAGCTGAACGAGAACGATCCCGGCATCATCGTCACCCAGTCGGTGCACAAACAGCAGGCCGGCTTCTCGCAAACCTCGCAGATCCACAAAAAAGACAAGCATATCAAGGGGCAGAGCCGCTACTGCAACCACAAGCGCTTCAACAACGCCTTTATGCTGCACGCCTCCACCAGCCCGTTCTATCCGCTGTTCGCCGCGCTGGACGTCAACGCCAAGATGCACGAGGGCAAGAGCGGCCAGCGCCTGTGGCAAGAATGTGTGCGCGTGGGCATCGAAGCGCGCAAAATGCTGCTGGATACCTGCACGATGATCAAACCGTTCGTGCCGGATCAGATCGACGGCAAGCCGTGGCAAGCCTATGACACCGCGGCGATGGCCAACGATCTGCGCTTCTTCAACTTCGTGCCCGGCGAAAAATGGCACGCTTTTGAAGGCTATGCCGAATCGCAGTACTTCGTCGATCCGTGCAAACTGCTGCTCACTACGCCGGGCATCGATACCGCGACCGGCAGCTACAGCGAGTTCGGCATCCCAGCGACCATTCTGGCCAACTACCTGCGCGAAAACGGCATCGTGCCGGAAAAATGCGATCTCAACTCGATCCTGTTCCTGCTGACGCCGGCGGAAGACATCGCCAAGATGCAACACCTGGTGGCCCTGATCGCCCGCTTCGAGAAGCACATCGAGCAAAACTCCCTGCTCAGCGAGGTGCTGCCTGCGGTCTATAAAAACCACCAGCAGCGCTACAAAAACTACACCATCCGCCAGCTGTGCCAGGAAATGCACGACCTTTACGTCAGCTACGACGTTAAAGAACTGCAAAAAGAGATGTTCCGCAAAAGTTATTTCCCGCGCGTGGTGATGAATCCGCAGGACGCCAATACCGAGTTTGTACGCGGCAACGTGGAATTGGTCTCGCTGGCCAAGGCCGAGGGGCGCATCGCCGCCGAAGGCGCCCTGCCTTACCCTCCTGGCGTGCTGTGCGTGGTGCCCGGTGAAATTTGGGGCGGCGCCGCGCAGCGTTATTTCCTGGCATTGGAAGAAGGCATCAACTTATTGCCGGGATTCGCGCCGGAATTGCAGGGCGTTTATATCCAACAGGATGAGGACGGCTGGAACCGCGCTTACGGCTACGTCATGAAAAATTAATCACCTTACGGGGCGGCGATTATTCTCGCCGCCCGGATCGCATCCTAAAAGAGAAAATGATCATGAGTAAGTCCAACAATAAAATGGGGGTCGTGCAATTAACGATCCTGACCGCCGTGAATATGATGGGTTCCGGCATAATTATGCTGCCGACCAAGCTGGCCGAAGTGGGCACGATTTCGATCGTTTCCTGGCTGGTGACCGCCGTCGGCTCGATGGCGCTGGCCTACGCGTTCGCCAAATGCGGCATGTTCAGCCGTAAATCCGGCGGCATGGGCGGCTACGCCGAATACGCCTTCGGTAAATCAGGCAACTTCATGGCGAACTACACCTACGGCGTTTCGCTGCTGATCGCCAATATCGCCATCGCCATTTCCGCCGTCGGTTACGGCACCGAGCTGTTCGACACCACGCTCAGCCCGCTCGGTATCTGTATCGCCACCATCGGCGTGCTGTGGCTGGCGACCGTCGCTAACTTCGGCGCGCGCGCATCACCGGCAAAATCAGCGGCATCACCGTCTGGGGCGTGATCATTCCGGTGGTGGGCATCTCGGTCATCGGCTGGTACTGGTTCAGCGGCAGCGCCTACGTCGCCGCCTGGAACCCGCATCAGGTGCCGACCTTCGAAGCCATTGGCGCCTCGATCTCAATGACCCTGTGGGCGTTCCTGGGGCTGGAATCCGCCTGCGCCAACACCGACGTGGTGGAAAATCCGGAGCGCAACGTGCCGATCGCCGTACTGGGCGGCACACTCAGCGCGGCGGTGATCTATATCGTTTCGACCAACGTGATCGCCGGCATCGTGCCGAACATGGATCTGGCCAACTCCACCGCCCCGTTCGGGCTGGCGTTCTCCCATATGTTCAATCCGACGGTCGGCAAGATCATCATGGCGTTGATGGTGATGTCCTGCGTCGGCTCGCTGCTCGGCTGGCAGTTCACCATCGCCCAGGTGTTCAAATCCTCCGCCGACAGCGGCTTCTTCCCGAAAATCTTCTCCAAGCTGAGCAAGGCCGACGCGCCGGTTAAAGGCATGCTGACCATCGTCGTCATCCAGAGCGGTTTGTCTCTGATGACCATTAGCCCGTCGCTGAACAAACAGTTCAACGTGCTGGTGAACCTGGCGGTGGTGACCAACATCATCCCTTACATCCTGTCGATGGCGGCGCTGGTCATTATTCAGAAAGTGGCGAAGGTACCGGACAACAAGGCGCGCATCGCCAATATCATCGCCGGCATCGGCGCGCTGTACAGCTTCTATGCGCTTTACAGCTCCGGTGAGGAAGCGATGATGTGGGGCGCCATCGCCACCTTCCTCGGCTGGACGCTGTACGGCATCGTCTCGCCGCGCTTCGAGCTGGCGGGAAAAAAGGGGTAAAGCGGTAAGGCTCCGGCGGCCGGGGATGGGATTGTGACGGCGAACATGCCATCATACGCCGACCCTGGCCACCGAAACGGCGTACGATGACCGACACTACCCCCACTCCCTGGCACCTCTACATGCTGCGTTTACCGAGCGGCATGCTGTATACCGGCATCACCACCGACGTGGCGCGCCGCCTGGCGCAACATCAAGCCGGCAAAGGCGCCAAGGCGCTGCGCGGTAAAGGGGAGCTGACGCTGGCGTTTCACTGCCAGGTGGGGGATCGCTCAACGGCGCTGAAGCTGGAATACCGCGTCAAACAGCTGAGCAAAATACAAAAAGAGCGGCTGGTGAATCACCCGCCGCTGTCGTTGGCGTATTTGCTTACTGGTTAACAGGTGTCGGTAAAGTTTTATCCCTACTATTCAAACTGCCTGGACGGCAGTGAACTGATGGCAAGACGCTCGCGGCCGGCCGCCGAATTTCTAAGCTGCCTATACGGCAGTGCACCGCAAGGCGTTTTGTCTTGGCTTATTGAGCAATTTCTAAGCTGCCTGTACGGCAGTGCACACGTTGCTGGTGGATCTGTCAAACGACGTGCGTTTCTAAGCTGCCTGTACGGCAGTGCACCGTTGAATCTTAGCGCTAATCAGCTGATTGTTGGAAGAAAATCGGCATATCTTTTAAAAAAGCCTTTTTTAAAGCGTTTAATAATATTGTTTTAAATCAATAAATTAAAATTGACATTCAAAAAAGGGTTCAGCAATCAAGAATGGAATAAGGTGGCATTTCTACATTTTAGGGGGGAATTATTGGCTCCTGTTTGGTATCACCATCCGTCTCACTGCGACGCATAGACACGACAGATGAACTGAATTGTTCACTCAAACAGCTGAGCAAAATACAAAAAGAGCGGCTGGTGAATCACCCGCCGCTGTCGTTGGCGTATCTATTGCCGGTCGTTAAAAGCGATTAAACGGCGCCGAAAACGCCACTTCGCCGCTGACGCCATTCAGAGCGTCTTGCGCCAGCGGATACACCTGGAATGCGCTTTCCGTGTCCGGCCAGCGACAATTCAGGCCATAGGCGGCGGCCGGTTGGAAACCGAAGCGGCCGTAATAGGCCGGATCGCCCAGCACCACCACCGCGGCGTAGCTGAATTCGTTCAGCGAATCCAACCCCTCGTACACCAGCTTTTCAGCCAGCCCCTGACGGCGCAGGCTTTCATCTACCGCCAGCGGTGCCAGCGCCACCCATTGGCGATCTTCGCCGGCCACGTCTACCGGGCTGAACGCGGCATAACCCACTACGCCGCCTTCGTCGTCAGTGGCGACCACGCCCAGCGTCAGCAGGCCGTCTTCGCGCAGCTGCTGCACCAGGTCGGCTTCGTCGTCGCGGCCAAAGGCGCGGCGCAGCAAGGCATCGATGCCCGCCGCATCTACCGGGATCTCTACGCGGATCAGCATGATGCCGCCACACGGGAAGCCGACGCCGTGCCCTCCTGCAGCCCTGCTTCGACAAAATCAGCCAACTGCAACAGCCCCATGCGCAGCGGCGCAGGCATGCTTTCCAGCTCAATGGCGTCCATCAAATTTTTCACATACAGGCCCAATTCGGTATCCCCTTCAATCTGCAGCCGACGCTGAAAGAACAGCGTATCCGGATCTTGCTTACGCGCCGCGATCAGGATCAGATCGTTGGCGTCGCCGCTGAAGCTGACGTCCGCTTCGGCGTGCTGGCTGACCACCAGTTTGTCGTTTTCTACCGTCATAAACCATTGTAGCGCCAGATCGCGAACTTCGATCTTTAACCAGCGCGATTCGAGAAATTCCAGATCGCCATCCGCCAACGCCTGGCGGAACTGCCAGCTCAGCACCTGTTGCAGCAGTTGGCGCTGCAGAGCGAACGGCGTGAATTTCAGCGGGATGCGCAGCAGCGACGGCCCCTGGCGCACAAGACGTGCTCGTAGTTGTTCCAACACGGTCATCCACTCCTTTCAATACGGACTACCGCTATTTTGCCACACTGACGCGCGGCTTCAGCGGTCTATATCAACAAATAGTGCATTTCACCGCCATGTTTATCAATACGCCATAAGCTGCCTCAAATCAAAACCCGTGCGCGCCCCTTTGCCTAAAATGGCCTCCCCGATTCGCGTTTGCCGGCGGAACACCGTCGTCGGCAACCTTTAAAGACAGCGTGCGCCCGGCCGGCGTACGGCTAAGCCAGGATAAATCTATGGAGCTGCTTTGTCCCGCCGGCAACCTGCCGGCCCTGAAGGCCGCGGTGGATAACGGCGCCGATGCCGTTTACATCGGGCTGAAAGACGATACCAACGCGCGCCACTTCGCCGGCCTCAACTTCACCGAGAAAAAGCTGCAGGAAGCGGTCGATTACGTGCATCGCCACGGCCGCAAACTGCATATCGCCATCAACACCTTCGCCCATCCCGACGGCTACGCCCGCTGGCAGCGCGCGGTGGATATGGCCGCCCAACTGGGCGCCGACGCGTTGATTCTGGCGGATCTGGCGATGCTGGAATACGCCGCCCAACGCTACCCGCAGCTGGAGCGCCACGTTTCGGTACAGGCTTCCGCCACCAATGAGGAGGCGATCCGTTTCTACCAGCGCAACTTCGAGGTCGGCCGGGTGGTGCTGCCGCGGGTGCTGTCGATGCACCAGGTGAAACAGCTGGCGCGCACCAGCCCGGTGCCGCTGGAAGTGTTCGCTTTCGGCAGCCTGTGCATCATGGCCGAGGGGCGCTGCTACCTCTCCTCCTACCTGACCGGCGAGTCGCCGAACACCGTCGGCGCCTGTTCGCCGGCGCGTTTCGTGCGCTGGCAGCACACCCCGCAGGGCATGGAGTCGCGCCTGAACGACGTGCTGATCGACCGCTATCAGGACCACGAAAACGCCGGTTACCCGACGCTGTGCAAGGGCCGCTATCTGGTGGACGACGTGCGCTACCACGCGCTGGAAGAGCCTACCAGCCTCAATACCCTGGAGCTGCTGCCGGAGTTGCTGGCCGCCAACATCGCTTCGGTGAAGATCGAAGGCCGCCAGCGCAGCCCGGCTTACGTCAGCCAGGTGGCGCGCGTCTGGCGCCAGGCGATCGACCATTGCCAGGCCGATCCGGCCGCCTACCGCGCCGACGCCGCCTGGATGGAGACGCTGGGCGCGATGTCCGAAGGCACCCAAACCACGCTGGGCGCCTATCACCGCAAATGGCAGTAGCCGGAGGAAACATGAAATACGCACTGGGGCCGGTACTCTACTACTGGCCGAAAAACGACATCGCAACGTTCTATCAACAGGCAGCGGACAGCAGCGCCGACATCATTTATCTCGGCGAGAGCGTCTGCGCCAAGCGCCGCGAGATGAAGGTCGGCGATTGGCTGGCGCTGGCGCGCGAAATCGCCCGCAGTGGTAAACAGGTGGTGATCTCCACGCTGGCGCTGCTGCAGGCGCCGTCCGAACTGAATGAGCTGAAACGCTATGTGGAAAACGGCGATTTCCTGTTTGAAGCCAACGATCTGGGCGCGGTGAACATGGCGGCGGAGCGCGGCTTGCCGTTCGTCGCCGGCCATGCGCTGAACTGTTACAACGCCTATACCCTGCGCCTGCTGCGCCGTCAGGGCATGATCCGCTGGTGCATGCCGGTCGAGCTGTCGCGCGACTGGCTGGCCAATCTGCTGACGCAGTGCGACGAGCTGGGCTTCCGCCACGACTTCGAGGTGGAGGTGCTGAGCTACGGCCATCTGCCGCTGGCCTATTCCGCGCGCTGCTTCACCGCCCGCTCGGAGAACCGCGGCAAGGACGAGTGCGAAACCTGCTGCATCAAGTATCCGCAGGGCCGCATGATGCGTTCGCAGGAACAACAACAGGTGTTCGTACTCAACGGCATCCAGACGATGAGCGGTTACTGCTATAACCTCGGCAACGAGCTGCCGAACATGCAAGGGCTGGTGGACATCGTGCGGCTGTCGCCGCAGGGCGCCGAGACGCTGGCGCAGATCGATGCCTTCCGCGCCAACGAGCTCGGCGAGCAGCCGCTGGCCTTGACCGACCACGCCGACTGCAACGGCTACTGGCGCCGCGTGGCCGGGTTGGCGTTGGTGGAGTGATGGAGGCCGGCGCCGGGCTTTCCCTCGCCAGAGGGGCCTTTCGACGCCATCATCCAGCTGGCCGCCCGCGAGGAGAATGCGCCCGAAACCACACATCGAGCGCATTCAGCCAGAACAAAGGCAGGCGATTACCCTTTCAACGCAATTCGCTTTAATGACTGCCACAGGCGTTCTTTATCGCCAACTTTCAGGTGGGTTTGTTCCAGGGATTTCATAAAAACAAACCTGTCATTAAAGCGCTCGCCTTTCTTCAATTTATTGCTGACGCTGGTCAAAATCTGGGTATTCAACCGGCTGATTTTCGCTCTCACACTGTCTAGCGATTCAGGCTGCCAGCCGTTTTCCGGCGCCGACAGCCAGTCTGCCCGGTAGCGATACTGAATCGCTTTGGCCGCATCCATTTGCGCCTGTATAAAAGGAGCCACCGACTTGCCATCCAATCCCAATGCTTCCGCCTCGCGGACTGAGTTGGCCAATACGTTGGCTTCCTGAGGCAAATCCTCAATGGCCAGATGGTTGTTTGCCTTATACCCGGCAACGTCTTTCATGTAAGACAATCGCTGGTTAATCAATGAGGCGGTCTCGTCGGTTTGAACAGGCTTTGCCACCGCCGTGATAGAGAAAAATAATCCAGCCAAAAGCAGCAACCCTCTCGTCACTTTAAAATCCATTTAACCTCTCCTGTCACAGCCCTGTTGGCAGTGGTTTTTGGCTCGCAACGAAATTCGCTATGCGTGCATAATCTTTTGCCACCGCCGGATGTTTGCGCCCGGGAAGAAACTCGAAGCTGCAGCGCTCGCCGTCTTTCACCAACTGCGACGCCAGATTCCTGACATTCAACCTTGGGTTATCCTCTATGCGCTGGAAGATCTCTTTCTCAAGATCGGTACTGTCCGGCTCCGCCCGCTCCTCGCGGCTGCCTAATAGCAGCGATAACCAATCAATGCTTGCGGCAAGCTTAACGTCGCCTTCGGGCAGCACCGCGCCATTCGCCCACCAGAGCGCGGGACTGGCGGCAACATAGCGCTGAAAAGCCGTTTGATGATGAAACGCCACGTATAAGGTGAAATGCCCGCCAAACGAATGCCCCGCCAGCGTTTGCATTTGCTTATTGACCTTAAAACGACATTCGACCCACGGTTTGACGACATCCTGAATAAATCGATAAAATTGCTCCGCTCCGCCCCCGTCTTTAAAGCGCTCGCTGCCATCGCTCACCGTATAGTCGAATGTGCGAGCCGCCTTAATATCGACCCCCTCCTGATAACCGATTCCAATATAAAGCACAGGGGATACATCATCACCGTGATAACTCGCCTTAATTAGGGTCTCAAAGTGTCTGTTGGCATCTAAAAAATACAACGGATTTAATTCGTTGCACCCAACATGCCGTTTATCGCATGCCAGGAAGACCTTATATTTTTGTCCATGATATTCAAACAGAACCGTTTGAACGCTTAATTTACCCGTCATACATCATGCTCCTTCATATTTGTTACATAACGGCACCTATCTGAAACATCCCGTTTACAGACCAATCTCATGACTATGAGCGAGCAATCCATTTAATTATCCTACAATTAATGATTTCCGCACGCTAAGATCGTAAATCCCGAGGAGTTCATCACACACATAAACAATTAAGAAAACTTAATCATTTTGGGCGAAATAGAAATATAACAATTAAAATTGGATAAGCAATGTTCTATCCCGGCAAATATCACTTTTGGCTAAATAGTCGAATGGTTATTTTTTAGGGATGATAAGGTTGAAAGAATTAGGAATAGCCTTATCAAAAAGAGAACATACCACTGCAACACAAACAGGCGTGATTGTCGGCGGGCCAGACCGAATTTCAAGAAGGGGTTGCTGCGTGTCGTTAGCGAGGAGAGTTTATGCGCGGCCGAAACCCGATTGCCGGGTTGTGGTCGCTTTGCGTTATCCCCGCCGGCCGCGGGGATAACGCAATAACCCATTGGATTAATTATCTTTTGACGTCACCGGGAAAGGCATCAATGCCTCCCCCTTACGCCCGCCGCTTCCTGAACATCCCGCGCAGCGCCACGCTGTTGCGTAAGAAGGCCACGCCGAAGCCCAGCAGGGTGTAGACCACGCCGAGTATCAGCATCATCACCACGTCGCCCCACACTTCATTCAGCGACAGCCCCATTTGGTTGACGCCGGCGATCGCCTTGGTGCCCCAGGTGGAGGGAATGCTGTACGAGATGGCGCGCACCCAGGCCGGCATCGACTGCAGCGGCCAGATGGTGCCGGACAGGTAGAAGACCGGCGTAGTGATGAACGCCAGCGTCAGGTAGATCATCTCGACGCTGCGCAGGCACTCGGTCACCAGCTTGCCCAGCCCCAATACCGCCAGCAGGAACGGGAAGGTCAGCAGCAGCAGTTCGGCGATGTTCGCCGTCTGCCTATAGCCCAATACCCACGGCCACAGCACGAACAGCACGATCGACAGGAACAGCCAGATCGGCAGCAGCGCCGTCAGCCCGCCGAGGTGCGCCGCCAGCGGCGCTTTGCCGCCGGGCATGCTCTTCATGGCGATATTGACGCGGATACAGGCGATCAGCAACGAGTGCTGCAACAGCATCACCAACAGACCGGGGAAGATGATCGCCGCAAAGCTGATGCCGGGGTTGAACACGTCCAGCGTTTGTCCCAGTATCGGCGTCAGCAGTATCTGCGCCTGCCGTTCGCTGAAGCCGCTGCGCAGCAGCAGCCCGTTGTTGTACTCCGTCAGCAGCTGCTGATAGGCCGCCACCACGTCTTGTTGGATCTGGCCGTTGGCCAGGCGGTTGGTGGCGTCGCCGTAGACCGGCACCACGATGTTCTGCCCGCTGAGGATCTTCTTCTCCAGATCCACCGGCATGATGATCACCGCAAACAGCTTGCGCCAGCTGAGATCGCGCTGCGCCTGTTCCAGGCTGTCGTAGGTTTCAATCGCTATCTTGGACGTGGCGTCCAGCTGGCGGATCAGCTGCCGGCTGGCGGTGCTGTGATCCTGATCGACCACCCCCACCGGCAGATCCCAGACCGTGCGGTTGGCGTACACCAGGCTCATGATGCACAGCGACAGGATCAGCATCAGCCACACCGGCCGCTCCAGCATGCCGAGCAGCACTTTAACGAAGGTTTGCCAATAGAGCTTCATCCGGCGTTCCCCTCTTTTTCCAGCCGCGCCGGCAGGCGATTGCGCACCAGCAGCGCGGCCACCAGCGGATAGACCGCCAGCAGCGCGCACACGCTGAAGATGGCGCTGGCGTGCACCTGTCGCAGGAACACGTCAAACATCGCGTACAGCGCGTGGGTCAGCGGTTCGATGTTGGAAATGATGCGCGCCGGCAGCGGCATCGACAGCTCAGGCACCGCCATGCCGGAGAAGGTCATCGCGATACTGACCAAAATACCGATCAGGCTGTACGCGGTGATGGTACTGCCGGTAAAGGTGTACAGCAGCAGGCCGATGCTCTGCGCCGCCATCACGTAGAACAGGCCGATCATCAGCATAAACAGAGGATTACCGCTGACGCGGGCGTCAAAGATGCCCACCAGCGCCGCGATCTCGACCATCAGCAGGGTGGTGAAACACAGCGTGTACGGCGCCAGCTTGCCGAGCAGCGCCAGGCTGAACGGCTTGGCCTGCAGCAGCGACTTGCTGCGCGCCAGCACGTAGATCATGCAGGTCACCGCGAACAGCTGCAGCAGATGGATGGTGGCGGCGAACTGCTGGTAATAGATATAGCTGCCGCTGGCGTTGAACAGGCTGCCGTAGGAGAGCGTCACGTCCGCCAACGGCGGCAGCGTCTTGCCCATCTCGGTGGCGATGATGCTGCGGGTGCTGGCGTTGATTTCGTTCATCAGGCCGCCAAAGTCCTGGGTGGAGTACAGCCCGGCGCCGTAGAACAACGCATTGTAGTACATCACCACGCTCGGCTGTTTGCCCGACAGCGCGTTGGCCTCAAGATCCGGCGGGATATACAGCAACGCGTAATCCTGCGCGCTGCGCAGGCGGCTCAGCGACTCCGGCAACCCGCCGCCGTAAGCCTCGACGTGGGCGTGCGAACCGGCGTCCAGCCGCCGCGTCAGCGATTTGGACAGCGGGCTGTGATCGCTGTCCACCACTGAGACCGGCAGATCGAGCAGCGTGCCTTCGGAGAAGTTGCTGCTGATCAGCGCAAACAGGATCAGCGGAAAGATCCAGCTCAGCCAGTGCACCACCGGGCTGCGAAAGGCGACGCGACACTCTTTGTCGAACGCGTGACTGAAGCAGCGCCAGCCGGCCCTTACTCTTTCCATTGCCATAAGGTGCTCATCCCCGGACGCAGGCCGTCCACCGGCTGTGACGGATACAGGCGCACTTCGAAGGTTTTCAGGTCGAAGTCGCCGGTGGCGCGGGTGGCGCGTTTGGTGGCGTAATCCCCCAGCGGCGCGATGTAGCGCACCTCGGTGTCGATCATTTTGTCCTTCAGCGCCGGCACCCTCAGCTTGACCTTGTCGCCTTTGCGCACGTGGGCCAGGATGTCTTCACGCAGGTTAAACACGAAGTAGGCGTCCGGCACCCGGATCAACGTCACCAGCGGGCTGCCGGCGTTCAGCAATTCGCCCACTTCGGCCGGGATCGGCCCCACTTCGCCGTCTACCGGCGCTTTCACCTGCAGATCGTCGCTCTGCGCCTGGATCTGCAGCAGGTTCTCTTCCGCCGCCCGCAGCGCCGCCGCATATTGCTGCCGCTGCTCGACGCGGTCGCCGTTGATGCCTTCATCCAGATTGGCCTTGGCGGCCTGCACCTGCTGGAAGGCGGTGTCGCGCGACCGGCGCGAAGCGTCCAGCTCGGACTTCGAGATATAGCCCTTGCCGGCCACGCTCAGGTTCCGGTTGTAGTCGTTTTGCGCATTGCGGTACTGCGCCTCGGCCTGCGCCAGGTTGGCGCGCAGGTTGCGGATGCTCTCTTCACGGGTGCCGTGCAGCGACAGCTCGAGCTGCGCCTTGGCCTCGTCGCGCGTCGCCTGTGCGGAACGCAGTTGCGCCATCAGTTCGGGGCTATCGAGTTGAATGATCAGTTGGCCGCTTTTCACGTCGTCGCCGCGTTCGATCAGGCGTTCAACGACCCGGCCTTTCGCCTTGGATGCGACGATCACTTCGGGGGCATCCACTTCACCCTGCAGCAACAGATCCTGATTGTGCGCGCGGAACAGGATCGCCAATGCGATCGCCGCCAACATCAGCAACAGGGTAAACAGCGTCTTTTTTTTCATTATGTCAGCTCCCGGAACGGTAAGCGGCGGGCGGGGATAATCATTTCCATGTCTCAAATTGCTCCAAAAAACACCATTGCACTCATGAGGATATCACAAGCACATATCTCCTCTTTTATAACTATAAATTGGATTATGCTTTTAACACTAAAAAGCATCTTTTTTTCGGCCTTTTAGTATGCAGACTCCTGCAATCGCCCTTTAAGCGATCCACTCTCTGATGGACGATGTCATGACTGAACACACTGCCGTACCGCTTTCGGTACTGGATTTATCGCCAATCCCGCAAGGGGCCAAGGCGCGCGACGCTTTTCACTGTTCGCTGGATTTGGCGCAGCACGCCGAACGCTGGGGTTACCGGCGCTACTGGCTGGCCGAGCACCACAACATGACCGGCATCGGCAGCGCCGCCACCTCGGTGCTGCTGGGCTATCTGGCCGCCGGCACCCAGAGCATTCGCCTCGGCTCCGGCGGCGTGATGCTGCCGAACCATGCGCCGCTGGTGATCGCCGAACAATTCGGCACGCTGGAGTCACTCTACCCTGGGCGCATCGATTTGGGGTTGGGCCGCGCGCCCGGCACCGATCAGCGCACCATGATGGCGCTGCGCCGCCACCTGTCCGGCGACGTGGATACCTTCCCGCGCGACGTGCAGGAACTGCAAAACTACTTCTGCGATGCGCAGCCCGGGCAACCGGTGCAGGCGGTGCCGGGCCAGGGGCTGCATGTGCCGCTCTGGCTGCTCGGCTCCAGCCTCTATAGCGCGCAGCTGGCGGCGCAGCTCGGCCTGCCGTTCGCCTTCGCTTCGCACTTCGCCCCGGATATGCTGTTCCAGGCGCTGCAGCTGTACCGCGAGAACTTCAAACCGTCCAAACAGCTGGCGCAGCCGCACGCCATGGTCTGCGTCAACGTGATCGCCGCCGACAGCGACCGTGACGCACGCTTCCTGTTCAGCTCGATGCAGCAGCAGTTCATCAATCTGCGCCGCGGTTCGCCCGGCCCGCTGCCGCCGCCGGTGGATAACATTCACGCGCTGTGGACCGCCGGCGAGCAATACGGCGTCGAGCAGGCGCTGCGGATGTCGATCGTCGGCGATGAAAAAACGGTGCGCCACGGGCTGCAAACGCTGCTGCGTGAAACCGATGCCGACGAGATCATGGTCAACGGCCAGATTTTCGATCATCAGGCGCGGCTGCGTTCGTTCGAGATCGTCGCCGGCGTGAAGGGCGACATCGTGAAGGGCTAAAAAGCGAAGAGGCGGTGGGAACCCCACCGCCTTGGCGTTAACGCTGGATCAGGTAGCGAATGGTCGGCCCGTCCTGCTGGATATCCAGCACCTTGTAGCCGTGGTTGCGCGCATCGAGCGGGATGTTGTTGATCGACTGCGGGCAATCGCTGATCACCTCCAGGATTTCCCCCGGCTTCAGCTGCGGCATCGCCTCCAGCGTCGCCACCGCCGGGTATGGGCAAGGCTCGCCCAGCATGTCCAGCCGGTAGTCCGGCACTATCGTCGTCGCTTTCATGGCATGCTCCTCAAATTCACCACCTGCGCCTCAGGCCGGGCGCGGAAAAAGCGTTTCTCCCACCACAGCATGGCGGCGAAGGCCAGCGCCAGCAGCAGGTAAGTCACCAGCAGGCCGCCGATCGGGCCGAAGGTATCGAGCAGGTTGATCTTGTCGTAGTCGGTTGCCAGCGCCGGCGCCAGGTCGTCCCAGTAATAGGCCAGCAGCGTAGCGCCGATGATGTTGCCCAGCCCCACCCACCAGTAGTGCACCTGCCCTTCCACGGCGCGGTACATCCAACCGGTCTCGCAGCCGCCGGCCAGCACGATGCCGAAGCCGAACAGCAAACCGCCCAGCACCGCATTCGGGCCGGCCCACATGATCTTCGGCGCCACGCCGAGCTGCACATAGCTGAAGATGCCGATGGCGCTCACCGCCATGCCGATGATGATGGCTTTCGCCATGTGAGTGCGGCCGGTGATCCACAGATCGCGGAACGCCGAAGTGAAGCAGATCTGCGCGCGCTCGATCAGCAGGCCAAAGCCGATGCCGAACAGCATGGCGATGCCGAGCTTCGGCGCATCGAACAGCGTCCACAGCGACCAGGCCACCGCCAGGCCGAAGACGGCCATGCCCAGCCGGAAGCGGCGGCGCGCCTGCTCAGGCTTCTGCGTCAGCGGCGCGGCGGCCTTCACCTTTTGCAATTTGACCGGGATGCGGAACATCGGCAGCAGCGTGAATTTGGCGCCGAAGTAAGAACCGGCGGCGGTCGCCAGCGCGAAAAACCAGGCGTGCAACGAGAACTGAGGAATGCCGGTGAAGAATGCCGCCAGGTTGCACCCCATCGCCAGGCGCGCGCCGAAACCGGCGATGATGCCGCCCAGCAGCGCCTGCACGATGCGAATACGATGCTGCGGTTGACGCAGCTTGATGTTGTTGGCCCACAGCGCGGCGGCGATACAACCGGCGAACATGCCGATGATCATGCGCCCGTCGATGCGCTCCAGCGGCGTGCCCTGCAAACCGATCACCTTGAAATAGCCCCACTGCTCAGGGTGCAGACCGAACCACTGCAGCACATGGCCGCCCCAGCGCGTGAATTCGCCGGTCACCGCCCAGAAGGTGCCGGTCATGCCGAAGTAGTAGGTAGAGAGGATCCCGGCGGCGATCACCGCCGGCAGCGGCGCCCAAAAACGCACCAGGTATTGAGATTTGAACTGCTGCCAACTCATGGCATCTCCCGTGCATATCATCCGTAAGAAAAAACCTTATGAATGATACGCCATTCAGGGGCGTTTGACGGCAATTTTCAGGCATAAAAAAACCAGCCCGCAGGCTGTTTTTCAGAGCGCTCACCGCGAACGGTGAATCGGCGATTACGCGTCGCCGAAACGACGACGTGGTGCCGCCGGTGCGCCGTCATCACGGCGTGGCGCCGGCTTGCCGTCACGGTTGTAGTTACCGCCACGACGCTCGCCGCCGTTACCGCCTTCACGACGTTCGCCGAAGGAACGACGTGGGCCGCCTTCGCGACGTTCGCCGTTGAACGGACGACCGTTGCCGCGACGCTCGCCGCCGTTGCCGCCGTCACGACGCTCGCGACGTTCGAACGGCTGTGCATCGCCCAGCAGCTGCATGTTCATCGGCTTGTTCAGGATGCGAGTGCGAGTGAAGTGATTCAGGATCTCGCCCGGCATGCCTTTTGGCAGCTCGATGGTGGAGTGGGAAGCGAACAGCTTGATGTTGCCGATGTAACGGCTGCTGATGTCGCCTTCGTTAGCGATAGCGCCAACGATATGACGGACTTCTACGCCATCGTCACGGCCCACTTCGATGCGGTACAGCTGCATTTCGCCAACGTCACGACGTTCGCGGCGCGGACGATCGCCGTCACGGCTGTCGCGGCTGTCACGACGGTCGCCGCGGCGATCGTCACGGTCGTTGAACTCACGACGCTGACGCGGCTTGAAGACCGGATCCGGCGGCAGGATCAGCGGACGTTCGCCCTGAGCCATTTTCAGCAGCGCTGCGGCCAGGGTTTCCATATCCAGCTCTTCTTCCGGCTGCAGTTTGGTCAGCAGCGCGCGGTACAGATCCAGATCGCTGCTTTCCAGCTGCTGCTGAACTTTCGCGGCGAACTTGGCCAGACGACGCTCGCCCAGCAGTTCTGCGTTCGGCAGCTCCACTTCCGGGATGGTCAGCTTCATGGTGCGTTCGATGTTGCGCAGCAGGCGGCGTTCGCGGTTTTCCACGAACAGCAGCGCGCGGCCGGCGCGGCCCGCACGACCGGTACGGCCGATACGGTGAACGTAAGACTCGGAGTCCATCGGGATGTCATAGTTGACAACCAGGCTGATGCGCTCAACGTCCAGGCCACGGGCCGCAACGTCGGTGGCGATCAGGATATCCAGACGACCGTCTTTCAGGCGCTCCAGGGTCTGCTCACGCAGCGCCTGGTTCATGTCGCCGTTCAGCGCGGCGCTGCTGTAACCGCTGCGCTCCAGCGCTTCGGCCACTTCCAGGGTCGCGTTCTTGGTACGAACGAAGATGATCGCCGCGTCAAAGTCTTCGGCTTCCAGGAAACGCACCAGCGCTTCGTTCTTACGCATGCCGTAAACCGACCAGTAGCTCTGGCTGATGTCCGGACGGGTGGTGACGCTGGACTGGATGCGCACTTCCTGCGGCTCTTTCATGAAGCGGCGGGTGATGCGACGGATCGCTTCCGGCATGGTGGCGGAGAACAGCGCGGTCTGATGTTCAGCCGGGATCTCAGCCATGATGGTTTCTACGTCTTCGATAAAGCCCATGCGCAGCATTTCGTCGGCTTCATCCAGCACCAGACCGCTCAGGTTGGAGAGGTTCAGGGTGCCGCGCTTCAGGTGGTCCAGCAGGCGGCCTGGGGTACCCACAACGATTTGCGGGCCCTGGCGCAGAGCGCGCAGCTGCACGTCGTAACGCTGGCCGCCGTACAGGGCTACCACGTTAACGCCGTTCATGTGTTTGGAGAAATCGGTCATCGCTTCGGCAACCTGAACCGCCAGTTCGCGGGTCGGTGCCAGCACCAGGATCTGAGGCGCTTTCAGGTCTGCCTGCAGGTTGTGCAGCAGCGGCAGCGAGAACGCTGCAGTTTTACCACTACCGGTCTGTGCCATGCCCAGCACGTCGCGGCCGTTCAACAGGTGAGGAATACACTCAGCCTGGATCGGAGATGGTTTTTCATAGCCCAGATCGTTCAGGGCGGAAATGATTGGAGCAGACAGCCCCAGATCAGCAAAAGAGGTTTCAAACTCAGTCGTCATGTACACGTGCCTCATTAATAATGGCAGCCAGTCTACATAACTCGTCGAGAAAATTTTCAGTCATTTTCATTGAAAAGTGTGAACCGGCTCAAATTAGATTATAAAACGAACAAAAAAGCCCTCGCCCGTTAAGGCGATAACTTTGGTTAAAAACCAATGTTCATCAGGCTGATAGGTGTTCGTCAGCTATTGCTGGTCCGATTCCGATAGGTCGTCTTGCTCTTGGCCCAAAAGCGCCAATTCCAACAATGCATAGCGGTGCTCAACGAAGTTGTGAACGTTGTTAGACACCGTCAGTTTGAACAGCGCCGAAGCGGTGTCCTTGTCCCCCAGACTCAGGTAGTGTTTACCCAAATAGAAGTCAGTTTCACTGAGATGCTCAGCGAGCGAAGTGTTATCCGTTGCATCTGCCTTGAGGCGTTCCATCAGCGTTTTTTCGCTGATCTTGCCCAGGTAGAATTCGACAATATTCCATCCCCATTGCCCTCTGTCCGCTTTGTCATAGCGCTGCTGAAGCGCTACCTCGGCCTTCTTGGGATCGATTTCTCGCTCCACCAGATACAGCCATAACGAACGGAAGGGATCGTTTGGGTCGTCTTGATAAAACGCCTGCAGATCATCCTGCGCCAACGGGAAGCGGCCGCCATAGTACAGTGCGATGCCCCGGTTTAAACGCGCGTAATTGTAAGTTGGATCAAGCTCTAGTACAGAATCAAACGCTTCATAGGCAGCATCAAAATTGCCTGCCTGCGTTAAGTAAATGCCCAGGTAGTTGAAAACTTCCGGCATGTCGGGACGTATCGCCAGCGCCTGCGAGAAATCATTGCGCGCTAATGCACGTAACCCGAGGCTATCATACAGCACACCGCGCTCATATAAAAGCTGTGCGCGTTCGTCATCCGTCAGTGCCCGGCTGGCAAGAATTTGTTCCATGCGCGCCAGGATCACTTCCTGCTGCAACGTAGGCTGCAACGGGATTGCCAAAACTTCGTCTTTACGCCAATCATGGTTGCTGCATCCTGCCAGCATGAGTGCTGTCGCAACGTAACACCAGCGCAAGAAAGGCTTCATTTCCCACTCCCGAAGACAAACATTGGATGAACGTCCTGTCCTCCGTTTGCTAAAACGCGGGCATCCTACCCGCGCGATACGAACAGCTCCCAACCCCGTGGCGGGGAGCTGTAAAACTATCTATACAGTTATTCTGCTTCAGGCGCAGGTGAACCTGCTTCCGGCGCCATCGCTTCTTTGATGCTCAGACGCACGCGGCCCTGACGGTCAACTTCCAGTACCTTAACCGGCACTTCCTGACCCATCTGCAGATAGTCGGTCACTTTCTCAACGCGCTTGTCGGCGATCTGAGAAATGTGCACCAGGCCTTCTTTACCACCGCCGATAGCGACGAATGCGCCGAAATCAACGATACGGGTCACTTTACCCTGGTAGATACGGCCCACTTCGATCTCTGCCGTGATCTCTTCGATGCGACGGATAGCGAATTTCGCTTTCTCACCGTCGGTCGCAGCGATTTTAACTGTACCATCATCTTCAATTTCGATGGTAGTGCCAGTCTCTTCGGTCAGCGCGCGGATAACGGAACCGCCCTTACCGATCACGTCTTTGATTTTATCCGGGTTGATGCGGATAGTATGAATACGCGGTGCGAATTCGGAGATATCGCCGCGCGGGGTGCTGATAGCCTGTTCCATTACGCCCAGGATGTGCAGACGCGCGCCCTTGGCCTGGTTCAGAGCCACCTGCATGATTTCGCGGGTGATGCCTTCGATTTTGATGTCCATCTGCAGCGCGGTGATACCGTCGCGGCTACCGGCCACTTTGAAGTCCATGTCGCCCAGGTGATCTTCGTCACCCAGAATGTCGGACAGAACCACATAGTTGTCGGCTTCTTTCACCAGGCCCATCGCGATACCCGCAACGGCAGCCTTGATTGGCACACCGGCGTCCATCAGCGCCAGAGACGCGCCGCACACGGAAGCCATGGAAGAAGAACCGTTGGATTCGGTGATTTCAGACACCACGCGAACCGTGTACGGGAAATCTTCCGGTTTAGGCATCATAGCCAATACGCCGCGTTTCGCCAGGCGACCGTGACCGATTTCACGACGCTTAGGAGAACCGACCATGCCGGTTTCGCCTACGGAGTACGGAGGGAAGTTGTAGTGGAACAGGAAGCTGTCGGTCTTCTCGCCCATCAGCTCGTCCAGGTTCTGTGCGTCGCGCGCGGTGCCCAGGGTCGCGGTAACCAGCGCCTGAGTTTCGCCACGGGTGAACAGCGCGGAACCGTGGGTGCGCGGCAGTACGCCGGTGCGCACATCCAGGCCACGGATCATGTCTTTTTCACGGCCGTCGATACGCGGCTCGCCACGCAGTACGCGGCTGCGCACCACGTTCTTCTCGACGGTGCCCAGGATGTCCTGGATTTCGCCGGCGTCCAGCGTTTCGTCCTGCGCCAGCAGGGTTTCAACCACGCTGTCTTTGATCGCGTCAACCTGAGCGTAACGCTCTTGTTTTTCGGTAATGTGGTAAGCGTCGCCCAGGCGAGCTTCGGCCAGTTCAGCCACGCGCGCGTGCAGCGCTTCGTTGACCGCAGGCGCCTGCCAATCCCACTTCGGCTTGCCGGCTTCGGCAACCAGCGCGTTGATGTTTTCGATAACCACTTGCTGCTGGTCGTGGCCGAACACCACGGCGCCCAGCATCTGATCTTCGCTCAGCACGTCAGCTTCGGATTCCACCATCAGCACCGCGCCGGCGGTACCGGCAACCACCAGATCCAGACGGCTTTCTTTCAGCTCGTCGGTCGTCGGGTTCAGTACGTACTGATCGTTGATGTAACCTACGCGCGCGGCGCCGATTGGGCCGTTGAACGGAATACCGGACAGGCTCAGGGCGGCAGAGGCGCCGATCATCGCAACGATGTCCGGGTTCACCTGCGGGTTAACGGAAACTACGGTCGCGATCACCTGAACTTCGTTCAGGAAGCTGTCCGGGAACAGTGGACGGATCGGACGGTCGATCAAACGGGAGGTCAGGGTCTCGCCTTCGCTCGGACGGCCTTCGCGGCGGAAGAAGCTGCCCGGGATGCGGCCGGCGGCGTAGGTACGCTCTTGGTAGTTCACCGTCAGCGGGAAGAAGCTCTGGCCCGGCTTGGCTTTTTTCTGGCCAACGACGGTAACGAATACGGCGGTGTCATCCATGCTCACCATAACGGCGGCGGTGGCCTGACGCGCCATCATACCGGTTTCGATGGTGACGGTATGCTGGCCATACTGGAATTTGCGAATGATCGGTGTCAGCAAAATTATATCCTTGATTAACGGCGCGCAATCGCATTGACGACTCGACACGCCTGTGACTCGATTTGCCTTCTCACTACATCCTCGCGACTAATGACAATCCTTATCTCAGGCGGGAGATAAAGCCTCTCATTAGCCGCGCGAACCTCTGTAACGGAAGAACCTGTTTGGAAACATCAGTAATACATTAACCTGATTTGCTTATGCTTCCTAGAAGAAAGGGGCCAAAATAGGCCCCTTTCCACTGAAACTTGCTAGATTAGCGACGCAGACCCAGACGCTCGATCAGGCTGGTGTAACGTGCTACATCTTTACGCTTCAGGTAGTCCAGCAGCTTACGACGCTGAGAAACCATACGCAGCAGACCACGACGGCTGTGGTGATCTTTTTTGTGCTCGGAGAAGTGGCCTTGCAGATGGTTGATCTGCGCAGTCAGCAGGGCAACCTGAACTTCGGTAGAACCGCTGTCGTTAGTACCACGACCGAAATCAGCTACGATTTGAGCTTTAGCTTCAACACTTAGAGACATTGTAATACTCCAGATTATAGATAATAAAAACAGGCGCCGATCTCTAATTCAGCAACCCAATGCATAAGCTGCGCCATTCTACTCTTAGCGCAGTGCGATCGCAAGGCGACGCAGTGCCCCGCCGTCAGTCGAAATGCTCGACCACCAGGCGGCGCGGCGCCACGCGACCATCCTCGGCGATGTCGCCAACGCCGATGAATTTCCGCTCTTCACCCTCGGTGATGCGCACCAGGCCGGATGCCGGCGCGCCGGCCACTTGCACCGGTTGCCCCTGCTTGACGTAACCCGCCACCACCGGCAGCAAATTCACTTCCGGATAGTTCTCAACCGGGCTGTCCATCGGCATCAGCAGCGGATCGAGCAGCTCGCCGGGCGCGATCGCTTGTTCCTGCGCCTGCGCCACCAAGGCGTTCAGCTGTTCCAGCGTCACCATGCGCGCGATGGGATAAGTCGCCACCTGCAGGCGGCGCAGATAGATCACGTGCGCGCCGCAGCCCAGCAGCTCGCCGAGATCGTCGGTGATGGTGCGGATGTAGGTGCCTTTCGAGCAGTGAATCTCCAGCTCGAGTTCATCCCCTTCCCAGCGGATAAACTGCAGCTCGTACACCGTAATGCTGCGCGCTTCGCGCGGCACTTCGATGCCCTGGCGCGCATACTCGTAGAGTTTCTTGCCCTGGTATTTCAACGCCGAATACATCGACGGCACCTGCTGGATGTCGCCGCGGAAGGTGTCCAGCGCCGCGTCGAGCTGCGCCTGGGTGAAGTTCACCGGGCGTTCCTGCACGATCTGCCCGTCGGCGTCGGAGGTATCGGTACGCTGCCCCAGCTTGGCGATCACCCGATAGCGCTTGTCGGAATCGAGCAGGTATTGCGAAAACTTGGTCGCTTCGCCCAGACAGATAGGCAACATGCCGGTCGCCAACGGATCGAGCGCGCCGGTATGGCCCGCTCGGTTGGCGTTGTACAGACGTTTTACTTTTTGCAGCGCATCGTTGGACGACAACCCCTGCGGCTTGTCCAGCAACAGCACGCCGTGGATGTCACGGCCGCGGCGACGAGGGCGACTCATTAATCCTCCTTGTCATCGCCTGAGGCGGAACGGCGCTCTGCGTCGTTCTTCACCACGTTGGTCACCAGGTTGGACATGCGCATGCCTTCCACCAGGGAGTTGTCGTAAGCGAAGGTCAGCTCCGGCACCACGCGCAGGCGCATCGCTTTGCCCAGCAGGGTGCGGATATAGCCGGAAGCGTCCTGCAACGCTTTGATGCCGTTGGTGACCAGATCCGGATCGTGGTTCTCGGTCAGCACGTTCAGGAAGGTGACGTAAACCTTGGCATACGCCAGGTCGCGGGACACTTCCACGCCGGAAACGGTCGCCATGCCGACGCGCGGATCTTTCACTTCACGCTGCAGAATGATCGCAATCTCTTTCTGCATCTCTTGCGCCACGCGTTGACCGCGGCTGAATTCTTTTGCCATTTTGGATTCTCCAGACAAATCGGGGGGCACAAAGGCCCCCCGTAAACAGATATAAGCAGATGTGCAATCGTTAAGCGATGGTGCGTTGGATCTCAATGATTTCGAACACTTCGATCATGTCGCCGACGCGCACGTCGTTATAGTTCTTAACGCCGATACCACATTCCATGCCGTTACGGACTTCGTTAACGTCATCTTTGAAGCGACGCAGGGATTCCAGCTCGCCTTCATAGATAACCACGTTGTCGCGCAGTACGCGGATTGGGTTGTGACGCTTGATGGTCCCTTCGGTAACCATACAGCCGGCGATAGCGCCGAACTTAGGCGATTTGAACACGTCGCGCACTTCGGCCAGGCCATGATCTGCTGCTTGTATTCCGGCGCCAGCATACCGCTCATCGCCTGCTTCACTTCGTCGATCAGGTTATAGATCACGGAGTAGTAACGCAGATCCAGGCTTTCCGCTTCGATCACGCGGCGCGCAGAAGCGTCGGCACGCACGTTGAAGCCCAGGATGATGGCGTTGGAAGCCGCAGCCAGCGTCGCGTCGGTTTCGGTGATCCCACCTACGCCGGAGCCGACAATCTTCACCTTCACTTCGTCGGTGGAGAGTTTCAGCAGCGAGTCGCTGATCGCTTCGCAAGAACCCTGTACGTCGGATTTCAGCACGATGTTCAGCTCGGACACTTCGCCGTCGGTCATATTGGCGAACATGTTTTCCAGCTTGGACTTCTGCTGACGCGCCAGTTTGACTTCGCGGAACTTGCCCTGACGGTACAGCGCCACTTCACGCGCTTTCTTCTCGTCACGCACCACGGTCGCTTCGTCACCCGCTGCAGGCACGCTGGACAGACCCAGGATTTCCACAGGGATAGACGGACCGGCGGAGGTCACTTCACGACCCAGCTCGTCACGCATCGCACGCACGCGGCCGTATTCGAAGCCGCACAGGACGATATCGCCCTTGTTCAGCGTACCTTCCTGAACCAGCACGGTAGCAACCGGGCCACGGCCTTTATCCAGGAAGGACTCGATCACTACGCCGCTCGCCATGCCGCTGCGAACCGCTTTCAGCTCCAGCACTTCGGCCTGCAGCAGGATGGCCTGCAGCAGCTCGTCAATACCGGTACCGGCTTTCGCGGACACGTGAACGAACTGCGCTTCGCCGCCCCACTCTTCCGGCATAACGCCGTACTGAGACAGTTCCTGCTTAACGCGGTCCGGATCGGCTTCCGGTTTGTCGATTTTGTTCACCGCAACCACCAATGGCACCTGCGCCGCTTTCGCGTGCTGGATAGCTTCGATGGTTTGTGGCATCACGCCGTCGTCGGCCGCCACCACCAGAACCACGATGTCAGTCGCCTGAGCACCGCGAGCACGCATCGAGGTAAACGCGGCGTGGCCCGGGGTGTCCAGGAAGGTGATCATGCCATTCTCGGTTTCTACGTGGTAGGCACCGATGTGCTGGGTAATGCCGCCGGCTTCGCCCGCCGCCACTTTGGTGGAGCGGATGTAGTCCAGCAGAGAGGTTTTACCGTGGTCAACGTGGCCCATGATGGTCACGACCGGCGCGCGCGGCTCGGCCGCAGCGCCCGTATCACGGTCGCTCATCAGCGCTTCTTCCAGCTCGTTTTCACGACGCAGGATAACTTTGTGGCCCATCTCTTCGGCAACCAGCTGTGCGGTTTCCTGGTCGATAACCTGGTTGATGGTGGCCATGGCGCCCAGTTTCATCATCACTTTGATGACCTGAGAACCTTTGACTGCCATCTTGTTGGCCAGCTCGGCCACGGTGATGGTTTCACCGATCACCACGTCACGGTTAACCACCTGCGCCGGCTTGTTGAAGCCCTGCTGCAGAGCGCTAGGCTTGCGTTTGCCGCCTTTGCCGCCACGGGTAACGGCACGCGCTTCTTCGCGATCCGCTTTGGATTCGGACAGCTTGTTGCCTTTCTTCTGCTTGGTGGCTTTGCCGCCGCGGGTGCGGCTGCGACGATCGCCTTCAACTTTGGCGTCGTTTTCATCTTCAGCGGCACGGGCGTGCTGAGAGGTGGTCACGTGATAGTCGGCGCTTTCAACCGCAGCGCTAGCCGCGTCGGCCTGGGCCCACTTCTCGCCGTTCTCTTCGGCCATGCGACGGGCTTCTTCCGCCACGCGCTTGGCTTCCTCTTCAACCTTGCGGCGCACTTCCTCTTCCGCTTTACGTTTCAGTTCAGCGGCTTCGGCTTCACGGCGTGCTTTTTCCGCCTGAGCTGGCTTGGTCATTTCGTCGGTATGTTGATTGGTCACTTTTTCTTTTTCCGCTGAATTACGCTTAGCAATCTCCGCGGCCTCACGTTTGGCTTGCTCTTCGGCTGCGCGCTTCGCTTCCGCTTCGCGTTTTGCGAGCTCTTCCGCTTCGCGCCGTGCCTGCTCTTCCGCTTCACGCTGTGCCTGCTCTGCCGCTTCAGCCAACTGGGCTTCCTGCGTATCGCGATTTACATAAGTGCGTTTCTTGCGGACCTCAATTTGCACCGATTTACTTTTACCGCCGGTGCTCGGGATATTCAAGGTGCTGCGCGTTTTGCGCTGCAAAGTGAGTTTACCCGGCGCGCTGCCGTGTTCACGGTTCAGGTGCGCCAGTAATGTTTCTTTTTCTTGCTGGGTAACAGAGTCCGACTCGGACTTGTTGATCCCTGCATCAGCAAACTGCTGTACCAGGCGATCAACCGGAGTCTGAATCTCTGCTGCCAGCGATTTTACGGTTACATCTGTCGTCATGCTGTTCCTTCCTGCTACAGTTATTACGCGTTGTCGCCAAACCAACAGATATTGCGTGCAGCCATGATCAGCTCGCCGGCTTGCTCATCGCTAAGCCCTTCAATATCAGCCAGATCGTCAACACCCTGCTCGGCAAGATCTTCCAGCGTACAAACCCCACGCGCGGCCAGTTTAAAGGCCATGCTGCGCTCAAGACCCGGCAGGTTGAGCAAATCGTCGGCCGGTTTGTTGTCGCCCAGGCTTTCTTCTTGTGCCAGGGCCAGCGTGGTCAATGCAGCTTTGGCGCGTTCGCGCAATGCTTCAACCGTATCTTCATCCAGACCGTCGATTTCCAACAGCTCTTTGATCGGCACGTAGGCCAGCTCTTCCAGCGTGGAGAAGCCTTCTTCAACCAGTACGGTGGCGAAATCTTCGTCGATATCAAGATACTTGGTGAAGGTATCAATAGCGGCATGAGCCTCGGCCTGGTGCTTGGCCTGCAGGTCGTCCGCCGTCATCACGTTCAGTTCCCAACGATCGTCGCCGCGGTGTTGTTTCAGCAGCTGGGAAGCCAAACGCACGTTTTGGCCGTTACGGCCGATCGCCTGCGCCAGGTTGCTGGCTTCAACGGCGATATCCATGGTGCAGTTATCTTCGTCTACCACGATCGACGCGACGTCGGCCGGCGCCATGGCGTTGATGACGAATTGCGCTGGGTTATCATCCCACAGGATGATATCGATGCGTTCGCCGCCGAGCTCGCTCGACACGGCCTGAACGCGCGCACCGCGCATACCTACGCAGGCGCCGACCGGATCGATGCGCTTGTCGTTGGTTTTCACTGCAATTTTCGCACGGGAGCCTGGATCGCGGGCTGCCGCTTTAATCTCGATCACTTCTTCGCCGATTTCCGGCACTTCGATGCGGAACAGCTCTTTCAGCATTTCCGGGCTGGAACGGCTGACGAACAGCTGCGCGCCGCGAGCTTCGGGACGTACGGCATACAATACGCCGCGAATGCGGTCGCCCGGACGGAAGTTTTCGCGCGGCAGCATGTCTTCACGGCCAATGACCGCTTCGGCGTTATTGCCCAGATCCAGCGCGATGCTGTCACGGTTCACTTTCTTCACCACGCCGGTGACGATCTCACCTTCGTGTTCACGGAAAGCGTCGACCACCATCGCGCGCTCGGCCTCGCGCACTTTCTGCACGATAACCTGCTTGGCGGTTTGGGTGGTGATGCGGTCGAAGGTCACGGATTCGATCTGATCTTCGACGTATCCGCCGAGCTCGATGCTCGGATCTTCAAACTGAGCGGCTTCCAGCGTGATTTCACGCGTCGGCTGAGTCACTTCGTCTACGGCGACCCAACGGCGGAAGGTATCGAAATCGCCGGTTCTGCGGTCAATGCTGACGCGCACGTCGATTTCCTGCTCGTATTTTTTCTTGGTTGCGGTGGCTAATGCAGTTTCCAGCGCTTCGAAAATCTTCTCGCGCGGAAGGGATTTTTCATTGGAAACTGCTTCAACAACAGCCAGAATCTCTTTGTTCATCCTAGTTGCCTCTTCCAAACTTTAAAAGTGGGGTACCAGGTTCGCTTTCTGGATGTTGCTCAGCGCGAACACTTCATCTTTCCCTTCCACAGTAACCGTGATCATCTCGCCTTCGACAGACTTGATAATACCCTGCCACTTGCGACGGTTCTGTACCGCCATGCGCAGGACCAGGCTGACTTCTTCACCGAGGTAACGCGTATAGTGTTCTGCGGTGAACATCGGGCGATCAAGGCCAGGAGAGGAGACTTCCAAGTTGTAAGCGACCGTGATTGGATCTTCGACGTCCAATACAGCGCTGACCTGGTGGCTGACATCAGCGCAATCATCAACATTGATGCCGTTATCACTATCAATATAGATGCGGAGCGTCGATTGGCGCGCACGAATGAATTCGATGCCTACAAGCTCAAAGCCCAACGCTTCTACCGGTGCCGAAAGCATCTCTGTTAACTTTTGCTCTAATGTGGACAAGCCCACCCCCAAGACATAAAAAAAGGGCTAAATAGCCCAGTGATTCTGTTGCCAAATAACAAAAAACCCCGAAAAATCGGGGCTTTATGCAACTGGACCCTGTTTGCCGCTAGGCGGCCTCGGTACAACTTTCGAGCAAGTGTCATTTTCAAATGTTGATCGAGAAAAGCGGGTTTCAATCGAAAAGTGTATTTGAAAATAAACACTTAAAGGAAAGTGGTTGCGGGGGCCGGATTTGAACCGACGACCTTCGGGTTATGAGCCCGACGAGCTACCAGGCTGCTCCACCCCGCGTCCGAAAACGTGGCAAATACTACGCCGATAATCGCAAAATTGCAAGTTATCTCTGGGATTTGGTACCGAGGATGGGACTCGAACCCACAAGCCCGTTAGGGCACTACCACCTCAAGGTAGCGTGTCTACCAATTCCACCACCTCGGTACTGATTCTTACTGCTAACGGCCGTTGTTCTTTCGAGTTCACAACCACCGTTTTCAAACTTTGTTGCGGCTTACTGCGGGATATCGCTGCTCGGCTTGGCTGGTGCCGCCGGCGCGGTCGTCTGCTCAGTTTTCACTGGCTGACCCAGGTTTTCCCACTCGCTGCCTTTCTTGATCTGGTTGCTGCTGAGGTTGCCCAGAATCAGACTGATGACGAAGAACAACGTCGCCAGCACAGCAGTCATGCGGGTCATAAAGTTACCGGAACCACTCGAACCGAACAATGTGCCTGATGCACCTGCTCCGAAAGAGGCTCCCATATCAGCGCCTTTACCTTGCTGCAACATAATCAGAGCAACCAGCCCGATTGAGATCAGCAGGAAAATTACCAGAAGAGCTTCGTACATAGTAGTACCCGTATCCTTGCGGCCTTACCGCATGCCAAATGCTTCACACTCATCAAGCAGGCGTTTTTATAAACTGCCTACTGAAGCGGGTGTGAATACTAACCAAAGCCGCCAACCCGCGCAAGGGCAATTTGCAGCCGCCGGCGCGTTTGCGGAAAAAAACGCCAACAATCGCCTGTTCGGGCTCAGCGATGCCAAGCCCGGCGGCTAACTGTCTGTTTTAACCTGCGGATTTCACCGCGTCGGCGATGCGATGCGCCAGCGCGGTCACCTGCTGCTCGTCTTCGCCTTCCACCATCACGCGGATCAGCGGCTCGGTGCCCGATTTGCGCAGCAGCACCCGGCCGCGGCCGGCCAGCTCGGCCTCCACCTGCTCGGTGACTTTGCGCACCGCGTCGGACTCCAGCGGGTTGTACTCGCCGGCGAAGCGCACGTTGACCAGGATCTGCGGCAGCAGCTTCATGCCGCTGCACAGGTCATGCAGGCTCATGTGGTTGCGCACCATGGCGGTCAGCACCTGCAGCCCGGCCACGATGCCGTCGCCGGTGGTGGTTTTGTCCAGCAGGATCACATGGCCGGAGTTTTCCGCGCCGATGCGCCAGCCCAACTCCTGCAGCTTCTCCAGCACGTAGCGGTCGCCCACTTTGGCGCGAGCGAACGGAATGCCCAGCTGTTTCAGCGCCAGCTCCAACCCCATATTGCTCATCAGGGTGCCGACCGCGCCGCCGCGCAGCTGGCCCTGACGCAGGCCTTCACGGGCGATGATGTACAGGATCTGGTCGCCGTCCACCTTGTTGCCCAGGTGATCCACCATCATCACGCGGTCGCCGTCGCCGTCGAACGCCAGGCCGACGTGCGCTTTTTCCTTCAGTACGCGCTCTTGCAGCTGACGCACATCGGTAGCGCCGCATTTTTCGTTGATGTTCATCCCGTCCGGCTCAACGCCGATGGCGATCACCGTGGCGCCCAACTCGCGCAGCACGCTCGGCGCGATGTGGTAAGTCGCGCCGTTGGCGCAGTCAACCACGATTTTCAGCCCCTTCAGGCTCAGCTCGCTCGGGAAGGTGCCTTTGCAGAATTCGATATAGCGGCCGGCGGCGTCGATGATGCGGCTGGCTTTACCCAGCTCGGCGGACTCCACGCAGGTCAGCGGTTTTTCCATCTCGGCTTCGATCGCCTCTTCGACGTTGTCCGGCAATTTGGCGCCGTCGATCGAGAAGAACTTGATGCCGTTGTCATAGAACGGGTTGTGCGAAGCGGAGATGACAATGCCCGCTTCCGCGCGGAAGGTGCGCGTCAGGTAGGCCACCGCCGGCGTGGGCATCGGCCCGGTGAAGGAGGCGGACAATCCGGCGGCCGCCAGGCCGGCTTCCAGAGCGGACTCCAGCATATATCCGGAGATGCGCGTATCCTTACCGATGATGATCTTGCGGGAACCGTGACGCGCCAGCACTTTACCGGCCGCCCAGCCCAGCTTCAGCACGAAGTCAGGCGTGATGGGGCTGTCCCCGACCTTGCCACGGATGCCGTCGGTGCCAAAATATTTGCGCTCGCTCATGTCTCTACTGTCCCTTAGCTGAAAGTGTTGCCTCGACGACACGCATCGCCTCGACGGTTTCTTTAACGTCATGCACTCTGACAATCTGCGCACCCTGCATCGCCGCGATCACCGCGCAGGCCACGCTGCCGATAACCCGTTGATCCGGCGGCACGTTCAGCAGTTGTCCAATCATCGATTTGCGCGACATGCCGACCAACAGCGGCAAACCGAAACGATGAAATTCCGACAACCGGGCCAGAAGCTGATAGTTGTGCGACAAATTTTTACCGAAACCGAAGCCTGGGTCGAGCAGCAATTTCTGATTTGTTATCCCCGCCTCGTTACAGCGCCGGATATGGTGCTCGAAAAACGTCTGCACGTCGGCGATCAGATCGTCGTAGTGCGGCGCCTGCTGCATGGTGCGCGGCTGCCCCTGCATGTGCATCAGGCAGACCGGCAAACCGCTTTCCGCCGCCGCCGCCAGGGCGCCCGGCTCCTGCAGCGAACGGATGTCGTTGATCAAGTGTGCGCCGGCGTGCGCCGATTCGCGGATCACACCCGCTTTCGAGGTATCGACCGAGATAAAGACTTCAAAGCGCTGCGCCAGCGCTTCCACCACCGGCACGACCCGCTCAAGCTCCTCCTCTTCGCTCACTTCCGCCGCCCCCGGCCTTGTCGATTCGCCGCCGATATCAATCATCGTGGCGCCGGCCGAAATCAGCGCATGCGCATGCACCAGCGCCTGGTTCAGGGTGTTGTGGCGGCCGCCGTCGGAAAACGAATCCGGCGTCACGTTGAGGATGCATCACCTGTGGATGGGAGAGATTGAGCGTCATGTCGCGCACGGTTAACTGCATGGTTGGTCCACCTTACTGTTGCCTGGTTCACTGCCCGCCGGGCAAAAAAAACCCCGGCATGCCGGGGTTTGATGTTATTACACAGCCGCTGTTACTTGTCGAGCTGTTCGGACATGGTGTTGCCCGGCGTTGGGGTGCGCGGCTCATCTACCGGCGTCGGGGCTTTTGGGGTGCCGCCGTTGTCGGAGCTGTTGCCTTTGTTCGCATCGTCCCAGCCCGCCGGCGGACGCACGTCTTTGCGGTTCATCAGATCGTCGATCTGCGGCGCATCAATAGTTTCATACTTCATCAACGCATCCTTCATCGAGTGCAGGATGTCCATGTTTTCCATCAGTAGCGAGCGAGCACGCGTGTAGTTGCGTTCGATCAGCGACTTCACTTCCTGGTCGATGATACGCGCGGTTTCATCCGACATGTGCTTCGCCTTGGCCACGGAACGGCCCAGGAACACTTCGCCCTCTTCTTCCGCATACAGCAGCGGCCCCAGCTTCTCGGAGAAGCCCCATTGGGTCACCATGTTGCGGGCGATGGAGGTCGCCACTTTGATATCGTTCGACGCACCGGTAGAGACTTTTTCCGGCCCGTAGATGATCTCTTCCGCCAGACGACCGCCGTACAGGGTGGAGATTTGGCTCTCCAGCTTCTGACGGCTGGCGCTGATCGCATCCCCTTCCGGCAGGAAGAAGGTCACGCCAAGCGCACGGCCACGAGGAATGATGGTGACCTTGTGCACCGGATCGTGTTCAGGAACCAGGCGGCCGATGATGGCGTGGCCCGCTTCGTGATACGCGGTCGACTCTTTCTGCGCTTCAGTCATCACCATGGAGCGGCGTTCCGCACCCATCATGATCTTGTCTTTGGCTTTCTCGAACTCCACCATCGACACCACGCGCTTGTTGCCGCGGGCGGCGAACAGCGCCGCTTCGTTGACCAGGTTGGCCAGGTCGGCACCGGAGAAGCCCGGCGTACCGCGCGCAATGACGGAGGCGTCGATGTCGGCCGCCAACGGCACGCGGCGCATGTGCACCTTCAGGATCTGCTCACGGCCGCGCACATCCGGCAGCCCGACCACGACCTGACGGTCGAAACGGCCCGGGCGCAGCAGCGCGGGGTCAAGCACGTCCGGACGGTTGGTCGCCGCGATGACGATGATGCCCTCGTTGCCTTCGAAACCGTCCATCTCAACCAGCATCTGGTTCAGGGTCTGCTCACGCTCATCGTGACCGCCACCCAGGCCGGCGCCACGCTGGCGACCGACGGCGTCGATTTCATCAATGAAGATGATGCACGGCGCGGCTTTCTTCGCTTGTTCGAACATGTCGCGCACGCGGGATGCACCCACGCCGACGAACATTTCGACGAAGTCGGAACCGGAAATGGTGAAGAACGGTACCTTCGCTTCGCCGGCGATCGCTTTCGCCAACAGCGTTTTACCGGTCCCCGGCGGGCCAACCATCAGCACGCCTTTCGGGATCTTGCCGCCCAGCTTCTGGAAACGGCTCGGTTCGCGCAGGTATTCCACCAGTTCGCTCACCTCTTCTTTCGCTTCGTCACACCCGGCGACATCGGCGAAAGTGGTCTTGATCTGGTCTTCCGTCAGCATGCGGGCCTTGCTCTTGCCGAAGGACATCGCGCCCTTGCCGCCGCCGCCCTGCATTTGCCGCATAAAGAAGATCCAGACCCCGATCAGCAACAGCATCGGGAACCAAGAGATAAAGATAGAAGCCAGCAGGCTCGGCTCTTCAGGCGGCTCGCCGACAACTTTCACATTCTTCGTTAACAACGTATCCAGCAACTTAGGATCGTTGACAGGGATGTAGGTCGTGTATTTGTTACTGTCTTTCTTGGTAACGTTAATTTCACGTCCGTTGATTCGCGCTTCGCGAACCTGGTCCTGGGTCAGTTCGGACATGAAGGTAGAGTAATCCACCCTACGGCCATTCGACTCGCTGGGCCCAAAGCTCTGGAATACAGACATCAACACTACCGCGATGACTAACCAGAGAATTAGGTTTTTCGCCATGTCACTCAAGGGATTAACCTCATCTTACAACTGTGTTAACAAACAGCGTTAGGGTACTACAGTTTGCGCCCTGTCGCTACAATGTACACTTCGCGCGAACGGGCGCGGGAAGCGTCTGGCTTACGAATCTTAACCTTCGTAAACAGGGAGCGAATTTCCCGTAGGTACTCGTCAAAGCCATCTCCCTGGAACACCTTCACCAGGAAACTTCCGCCTGGTGCGAGGACATCACGACACATATCCAGCGCCAACTCCACCAGATACATCGACCTTGGAATATCGACCGCCGGGGTGCCACTCATATTCGGGGCCATATCGGACATGACCACCTGAACCTTACTCTCGCCTACTCGTTCCAACAGTGCCTTCAGCACCAGTTCATCACGAAAATCGCCCTGAAGGAAATCGACGCCAACGATAGGATCCATTGGCAAAATATCACAGGCGATGATGCGCCCGGTACCGCCGATTTGGGTGACCACATACTGCGACCAGCCGCCCGGTGCGGCGCCCAAGTCAACCACGGTCATGCCCGGTTTGAACAGTTTGTCGCTCTGCTGTATTTCATCAAGTTTAAACCAGGCACGGGAACGCAGTCCCTTTTTCTGCGCCTGCTGTACATATTTATCGCTAAAGTGTTCTTGTAACCAGCGACTGGAGCTAGCCGAACGCTTTTTATTAGCCATCTCGTTTTCCAACTATCATAAAAAGAGTCTTATGTCAGGGTCGCTGCTCACGTAGACTCACACCGGTGAAGACCGATTTGGTGATATACATGAGATGGCGGTAGAATGTACCGTTTTCAATCCCAACTTAAGCAAAAAAGACAATGAATCTGAATAATAAACAAAAACAGCACCTGAAAGGCCTGGCGCATCCGTTAAAACCGGTGGTGATGCTGGGCAATAACGGTCTTACCGAAGGGGTGCTGGCTGAAATTGAACAGGCTCTGGAGCATCATGAGCTGATCAAGGTAAAAATCGCCGCTGAAGATCGCGAAACCAAGACCCTGATCGCCGACGCTATCGTGCGTGAAACGGGCGCCTGCAATGTGCAAGTTATCGGCAGTACGCTTATTCTTTACCGCCCGTCGAAAGAGCGCAAGATCAGTCTACCGCGTTAATAACCATCAGGTTAACGAAAAGGTGCCATGCGCCTGACCAAGATAAAAGGCCGCTTGCGGCCTTTTTCCTATCTTTACAAAACGTTGGCGCATTAATGACCAACGGTCCCGATCAGAGATACTCGACCTTCAGGATCTCGTATTCCACGTCGCCGCCTGGGGTTTTGATCACCACCACATCGTCTTGCTCTTTGCCGATCAGGCCGCGCGCCATCGGCGAGTTTACCGAAATCAGATTTTTCTTGAAATCGGCCTCATCGTCGCCAACGATGCGGTAAGTCACTTCTTCTTCGCTGTCCAGATTCATCACCGATACGGTGGCGCCGAAGATCACCCGACCGGTGTTCGGCATCTTGGTGATGTCGATCACCTGAGCATTGGACAGCTTGGCTTCGATTTCCTGAATGCGGCCTTCACAGAAACCCTGCTGTTCGCGGGCGGCATGGTACTCGGCATTTTCTTTCAGGTCGCCGTGTTCACGCGCTTCAGCGATATCCGCAATGATTTTCGGGCGGCGCACGCTTTTCAGATATTCGAGCTCTTCGCGCAGTTTTTCAGCGCCAAACAAGGTCATCGGAATTTGGTTCATCGTATAAATACCTCTAAATCTTTCCTGTTCAAATAACCGTCATCCTGACGTATTCGTATGAAAACACGGTTGGCATACCGCCCCCCGCCTCCAGGCGACAAACAAAAGAAACCTGACTCGGAACGGAGCCCAAGCCAAGATCGGTTTTGCATTTTGATACGCATTTTAGCCTAGAGTTCCTTGAGGGTCATCGTTTACTTTTTCCCTGATTGCACCGTAGTATGACGGCACGTTATCCAGCTGTTATCCCGAGATTATGCGTTTTTCACGAATTGTCAGTGCATTGGCTTGCGCATTTGTTCTGAATGCGAATGCGGCCCCGGTTGAAGAGTACACACAATATCTGCCTGATGGGGCCAACCTTGCCCTGGTCGTTCAGAAGATCGGCGCCGGCTCGCCGACGATCGATTACCACTCTCAGCAAATGGCGCTGCCGGCCAGTACCCAAAAAGTGCTGACGGCGCTGGCGGCATTGCTGCAACTCGGGCCCGATTACCGTTTCACCACCACGCTGGAGAGCCAGGGCGATATCCGCGACGGCGTGCTGCGCGGCAACCTGATCGCTCGCTTCAGCGGCGATCCGACCTTCAAACGCCAGAGCCTGCGCAATATGGTGGCCGTCCTGAAAAAGCAAGGCGTGCGCCAAATCAGCGGCGATGTGCTGGTCGATACCTCGGTCTTCGCCAGCCATGACAAAGCGCCCGGTTGGCCGTGGAACGATCTGACGCAGTGCTTCAGCGCGCCGCCGGCCGCCGCCATCGTCGATCGCAACTGTTTCTCGGTCTCGCTGTACAGCGCGCCGAATCCGGGCGACATGGCGTTTATCCGCGTCGCCTCCTATTATCCGGTTAATATGTTTAGCCAGGTGCGCACCCTGGCGCGCGGCTCGGCAGACGCGCAGTACTGCGAGCTGGACGTGGTGCCGGGCGAGCTGAACCGCTTTACCCTGACCGGCTGCCTGACGCAGCGCAGCGAGCCGTTGCCGCTGGCCTTCGCCATCCAGGACGGCGCCAGCTATGCGGGCGCCATCTTGAAAGACGAGCTGACGCAGGCCGGCATCCAGATCGACGGGCATTTGAAACGCCAGACGCGTCCCGGCATTACCGGCACGGTGATCGCGCAAACCCAGTCGGCACCGCTGCACGACCTGTTGAAGATCATGCTGAAGAAGTCGGACAACATGATTGCCGATACCGTCTTCCGCACCATCGGCCATGAGCGCTTCGGCGTGCCAGGCACCTGGCGAGCGGGCTCCGATGCAGTGCGCCAGGTGCTGCGCCAAAAGGCCGGCATCGATCTGGGCAATACCATCATCGCCGACGGTTCCGGCCTGTCGCGCCACAACCTGCTGGCCCCGGCGACCATGATGCAGGCGCTGCAGTACATCGCGCAGCACGACAACGAGCTGAACTTTATCTCGATGCTGCCGCTGTCCGGCTATGACGGCACCCTGCGCTACCGCGGCGGCCTGCATGAAGCCGGCGTCGACGGCAAGGTATCGGCCAAGACCGGCGCGCTGCAGGGCGTCTACAACCTGGCGGGCTTCATCACGACAGCCAGCGGCCAGCGCATGGCCTTCGTGCAGTATCTCTCCGGCTACGCCGTGCCGCCGGAAGATCAGAAACAGCGCCGCGCGCCGCTGGTGCGCTTCGAAAGCCGCCTGTATCGGGATATTTACCAAAACAACTGAGGGTCGTCATGAAGCTGCTGGTCGTTGAAGATGATGAACTGCTGCAACAGGGGCTGGCGTTGGCGCTGACCGGCGAGGGTTACGTCTGCGACTGTGCCGCCACGGCGGCGGAGGCCAACAGCCTGCTCATCACCAGCCAATACAGCATGGTGATCCTGGATCTCGGCCTGCCGGATATGGACGGCGCGGCGCTGCTGCGGCAGTGGCGCCGCCAGCAGATCGATCTGCCGGTGCTGATCCTGACCGCCCGCGACGCCCTGGAAGATCGCGTCGACGGGCTGGACGCCGGCGCCGACGACTATCTGGTCAAACCCTTCGCGCTGGTTGAGCTGCAGGCGCGCGTGCGCGCCCTCCTGCGGCGCTACCAGGGCCACAGCGACAATCTGATGCAGGTGGATGACCTGCAGTTGAACCTCTCCAGCCAGCAGGTCTACCTGCAGCAACAACCGGTGGAGGTCACGCCAAAAGAGTTCGCCATTCTGTCGCGCCTGATCATGCGTGCCGGGCAGACGGTCAACCGTGAGCTCCTGCAACAAGATCTCTACACCTGGCAAGACGATCTGGGCTCCAACACGCTGGAAGTGCACATCCACAACCTGCGTCGCAAACTGGGCAAGGATCGCATCCGCACCGTGCGCGGCATCGGCTACCGCCTGGAACCTTCCTCATGATCAGCATGCGCCGCCGCCTGCTGCTGATGTTGGCGCTGATCCTGTTGGTCACGCAGCTCATCAGCGCCTTCTGGCTGTGGCACGAAAGCCAGGAACAGATCAGCTTCCTGGTGGACGAAACCCTGTCCGCCAAAGTGCGCAGCGAGCGCGTCGATACCGAGATCGCCGAAGCCATCGCCTCGCTGTTGGCGCCTTCGCTGATCATGATGATCGTGACCCTGCTGGCGTCTTTCTGGGCCATCAGCTGGATCACCCGCCCGCTCAACCAATTGCAGCAGCGGCTGGAAAAGCGCTCTGCCGATAACCTGACGCCGCTGCCGATCACCAGCGACAGCCAGGAAATGGTGGCGGTCACCAATGCGCTCAATCAGCTGTTCTCACGGCTGGACAACACCATTCAGCAGGAACGCCTGTTCACCGCCGACGCCGCCCACGAGCTGCGCACGCCGCTGGCCGGCATCCGCCTGCATCTGGAACTGATGGAAAAACAGGGCGTCAAGGGCAGCCAGGCGCTGATCGCCCGCATCGATCAACTGATGCACACCGTCGAGCAGTTGCTGATGCTGTCGCGCGCCGGGCAAGACTTTGCCAGCGGCCATTACCAGCATTTCGATTGGGTAGCCGATGTGATCCAGCCGCTGCGTGAAGAACTCGACGAAATGACCGCCCAACGCGGGCAAACGCTGGCCTGGCAATTGCCGGCCGCCGCCGCGGTGAACGGCGATCCGGTGCTGCTGCGGCTGCTGCTGCGCAACCTGGTCGAAAACGCCCACCGATACGGCCCGGAAGGCGGCGCGATACAGGTGCGGTTAACGCCGCAGGACCGCGGTTATCTGCTGCAGGTCATCGACGATGGCCCGGGGATCAAGGAAGAGATGGTCGGGGAGCTGACGCAGGCGTTTCGCCGCATGGATCAACGCTATGGCGGCAGCGGACTGGGCTTGAATATCGTGATCCGCATCGTGCAGCTGCACCAGGGGCGCTTGACGCTGGAAAACCGCCGCGATGCGCGCGGCCTGAATGCCCAGTGTTGGCTGCCGGAAAAGGCGCTCAAATAATAAGGGCCCAGCGTTGCTGAGCCCTTTATCATCGAATTACTTCTGGTAAATGATTTCGACACCTTCGTCGTCGTCTTCGTCCCAGTCGTCATCCCAGTCGTCATCCGCCTCCGATTCCATCTCCGCCAGCTGTTCGCGGTGATAGTCGTCCCACATGAATTCGACTTTTTCCGGCGCGCTTTCTTCGATCGCCATCGCTTTCGGCTGGGTGTTGATGAAGTTCATCACGTCCCAGCACAGCGCGTTGACGCCTTCGCGGTTGGCGGCGGAGATCATGTAGTACTTTCCTTCCCAGCCCATGCCTTCCACAATCGCCTTGGCGCGTTCGGCGGCTTCTTCCTCACCAATCACATCAATTTTGTTGAACACCAGCCAGCGTGGCTTCTGCGCCAGATTTTCGCTGTATTGGTTCAACTCGTTGATGATGACTTTGGCGTTTTCCACCGGATCGGATTCGTCGATCGGCGCAATGTCCACCAGGTGCAGCAGCACGCGGCAACGCTCCAGGTGTTTCAGGAAGCGAATGCCCAGGCCCGCGCCTTCGGAGGCGCCCTCGATCAGCCCCGGAATGTCGGCGACCACAAAGCTCTGCTCGTGGTCCATGCGCACCACGCCCAGGCTTGGCACCAGCGTGGTAAACGGATAATCGGCCACCTTCGGCTTGGCGGCGGACACCGCGCGGATGAAGGTCGATTTGCCGGCGTTCGGCAGCCCCAGCATGCCCACATCGGCCAGCAGCAACAGCTCCAGCAACAGATCGCGCGCTTCGCCGGCGGTGCCCAGCGTCTTCTGACGCGGCGCACGGTTGACCGACGATTTGAAACGGGTGTTGCCCAGACCGTGCCAGCCGCCTTTGGCGACCATCAGTTTCTGCTCGTGACGGGTCATGTCGCCGAGGATCTCGCCGGTGCCCTGATCCTTCACGCGCGTGCCGACCGGCACCTTGATGATGACGTCTTTACCGCGTTTACCGGTACAGTCGCGGCTCTGGCCATTCTGACCGCGCTCGGCGCGGAAAGACTTCTCAAAGCGGTAGTCGATCAGGGTATTGAGGTTCTCGTCCGCCAGCAGGTAGACGTCACCGCCGTCGCCGCCGTCGCCGCCGTCAGGCCCACCGTTAGGGATATATTTTTCGCGGCGGAAGCTGACGCATCCGTTGCCGCCATCGCCTGCAACGACCAGAATCGCTGCTTCATCTACAAACTTCATTTACCGTCTCCGTAAATCATTCACCGGGCTGCTTCAAAGGAGCAACCTGGGGGGGTTCTGCCCGTCGCGGCCACCACCGGTGACCAATTGCGGAAAACATAGCGCCCGCCACGACCACAAACGCGCCAACATAGCCGACGAGATTTAACGTCGGCGCGGCGAACGCCTGGGGCCAGGCCAGCGCCAATAAATCAGAAAACAGCAGGGTAAACAGCGGGGTCAGCGTCACCAACGCACTCACCTGCGCCGCCTGCCAGCGCGCCATCGCTTCCGCCAGCGCGCCATAGCCGATCAACGTGTTGGCGCCGCAAAACAGCAGGCACGCCAATTGCCAGCCGCTAAGCTGGAAAATCACCTCGGGTTTGGCCAGAGGGAACAACGCTATCGCACATAAAGTGTACAACATAACCAGGATCTGCGGCGAAGCCAGCCGTCGCAGCAATACCTTCTGCGCCACGCCGTAGCTCACCCAGACCATCGCCGCACACACGCCCAGCATGACGCCCAGCGTGTAGTCCGTCAGCCGGGTAAAGATCTCTATCAGACTGACGTTGAAAAACAACATCAGTCCACAAATCAGCATCAAGGCGCCAATGACCTGGGTGATGCGCATGCGCTCTTTTAAAATCAGCACGCTGGCGAACATCATGCCCACCGGCGACAGCTGGCCAATCACCTGCGACGCCGTCGGGCTCAGGTATTGCAGCGAGGAACTGAAGAACACAAAGTTGCCCAACAGCCCCGCCGTGGCGATCGCCAACAGCAGCAGCCAACGCGGTTGACGGAACATCTTCAGCGGCGGCAGCTTGCCGCGCACCGCGAGGATCACGCCCAAACCGATGGCGGCCATGGTAAAGCGATACCAAACGACGGTAAACGGCTCCATCACCGCCAACACTTCTTTCATCGCGATCGGCAACGCGCCCCAGCAAACCGCCGTGGTTAACGCCAGGGAAATACCCACGCCGACCTGCTGCTTCGTATCCATATTACCTTCGCCAACGCTGACGGGGCTGCCCGCAGGCAACCCATAAATGTAAAAAGCCCCGCAACGAATTGCGGGGCTTACATCTATTTCGTAAGGCTCGAAAAATTATTCAGCTTCGATGCTGATGAATTTACGATTGCTCGGGCCTTTAACTTCGAATTTGACTTTACCGTCTTTCAAAGCAAACAGAGTGTGGTCTTTGCCGCAACCCACGTTGGTACCAGCGTGGAATTTGGTGCCGCGCTGACGAACGATGATGCTGCCTGCCAGTACTGCTTCGCCGCCAAAGCGTTTTACGCCCAGACGTTTAGCTTCTGAATCGCGACCGTTACGAGTCGAGCCGCCAGCCTTTTTGTGTGCCATTAATCCGCTCTCCTAACTTAAGCGCTGATGCCGGTGATTTTAACGTCAGTGAACCACTGACGGTGGCCCTGTTGCTTACGGTGGTGTTTACGACGACGAAACTTAACAATTTTAATTTTCTCGCCACGACCGTGAGCAACGACTTCAGCTTTGATCTTGCCGCCATCGACGAAAGGAACGCCGATTTTGATATCTTCGCCATTAGCGATCATCAGAATCTGGTCAAACTCAACCGCTTCACCAGTTGCGATGTCCAGCTTTTCCAAGCGAACGGTCTGACCTTCGCTTACTCGGTGTTGTTTACCACCACTTTGGAAAACCGCGTACATATAAAACTCCGCTTTCCGCGTGCCCGACTGTGTTAGTTCAGAGCGCGCTATAAATATTCACAATAGGGCGCGAATTCTACGCAAAAAAGCGGCGCATGACAAGAGCAGAATAAGACCAGATGTACAAAAAAGAAGAAAAAAAACACAGTTTCTTTCGTGGCGTTTATCTGAACCGTTTTTCAAGTACAATCATAGGGACAGTTACCGCCATGTACCGATGTGAGCAGCGATCTCAACGCGGTGAAGAGAAACACAGCTGAAAAAAACACAATGAACCTAGAGCAAATTACCGAGTTAACCGCGCAAGATATGGCGGCCGTGAACGCAACAATTCTCGAACAGCTGAATTCCGATGTCACGCTCATCAATCAGCTTGGCTATTACATTATCAGCGGTGGCGGTAAACGCATCCGGCCGATGATCGCCGTCCTGGCGGCGCGAGCGTTGGGCTATGAAGGCAACAAGCACGTCACCGTCGCCGCCCTGATCGAATTCATCCATACCGCCACGCTGCTGCATGACGACGTCGTCGACGAATCGGACATGCGCCGCGGCAAAGCCACCGCCAACGCCGCGTTCGGCAACGCCGCCAGCGTGCTGGTCGGCGACTTTATCTATACCCGCGCCTTCCAGATGATGACCAGCCTGGAATCGCTGCGCGTGCTGGCGCTGATGTCGGAGGCGGTCAACGTCATCGCCGAAGGCGAAGTGCTGCAGTTGATGAATGTGCACGATCCTGACATCAGCGAAGAAAGCTATATGCGGGTGATCTACAGCAAAACCGCCCGTCTGTTTGAGGCGGCGGCGCAATCGTCGGCGATCCTGTCCGGCGCCAACGCCGAGCAAGAGAAGGCGCTGCAAGATTATGGCCGCTACCTCGGCACCGCTTTCCAGCTGATCGACGATCTGCTCGACTACAGCGCCGACGGCAGCACCCTGGGCAAAAACACCGGTGACGATCTGAATGAAGGGAAACCGACCCTGCCGCTGCTGCACGCGATGCACAACGGCGACGACGCACAGCGTGAGATGATCCGCGGCGCGATTGAGCAAGGCAACGGTCGTCATCTGCTGGAGCCGGTATTGCAGGCGATGCAACAATGCGGTTCGCTGGAATACACTCGCCAACGCGCCGAGGAAGAAGCCGACAAGGCGATCGCCGCGCTGCAGGTCTTGCCGGCCTCGGAGCACCGCACGGCGCTGGAAGGCCTGGCGCATCTGGCAGTGCAACGCGACTTTTAAGAAACAAAAGTTTCTTAACGTTCTTATCAGGCCCGCTGATGCGGGCCTGTCTAGGTATTGTTCTCTTCGTCAATGCGCGCCAGCAGGCCGCCTATCCCTTCCCGCATCAGGAAAGCCACCATTTTCTCGCGCTCGCTCTCCGTCAAATGGTAGTAATACTCGATCCATACCGCTAACGGATCCTGGCGTTCTACGTCATACGCCGCCCCATCTTCTTTCAGCATCAGCAGGTTGCGCGCGCCAGGCGGCAGGCTGTCGATATGATACTCCAACGCTTTTCCCTGCACGCCTTTACGCCTGCGGCTTATCCAGCCTTCGCGCCGGGCCATCAGATTGATTCCCTGTGGTGAGGAAGGTAATCCTGCGATGCCTGTCAGTTCCTTGGCGGCAAACCACTCGTTTTTCATAGCCATCATCTCTGGGCAATAGTGGGCAAAGTCATTTTTGGAAATTACTTGGGTATTTTTTAGGAAATTTAATGGTATTCTTGTTTCCGAATAAGCGTTTCACGTTGTTCAAACGCCTAACCCTGATCCGTTAGTTATACCACTAACGCAACTTTGGCTAATCAGAAAAGGAATGTAAACATGAATTCAAGGAACCCAGATTGGCATCCGGCAGATATCATCGCGGCGTTACGCAAACAGGGCACCACGCTGGCGGCGGTGTCGCGCAAGGCCGGATTAAGCTCATCAACGCTGGCCAACGCGCTGTCGCGTCCCTGGCCGAAGGGGGAATGGCTGATCGCCGAAGCAATCGGCATCCACCCATCGGAGATCTGGCCAAGCCGCTATTATGATCCGCACAGCGATTGCCTGCTGGATCGAAAAGCCCGCATCAAATCGTGAACGCGGGGCAAAAAAAACCGCCGGAACAGCGTCCGGCGGCGTTTATCGGCTGACTATCGGCGACGATCAGTTATTGATGAACTTCTCGCCCAGTTCGATATCTTTGTGCAGCACGTCCAGCATCTCATTCAGCGCTTTCTGTTCGAAGGCGCTCAGCGTGCCGATATCCTTGCGTTCTTCAACGCCGTTTTTACCCAGCACCAGCGGCTGTGCGAAGAAGCGAGCGTATTTGCCGTCGCCTTCAACGTAAGCGCATTCCACAACGCCTTTCTCGCCCTGCAGTGCGCGCACCAGAGACAGACCGAAACGCGCGGCCGCCTGGCCCATGGACAGCGTAGCAGACCCGCCACCGGCTTTGGCTTCCACCACTTCGGTGCCGGCGTTCTGAATACGTTTGGTCAGATCCGCTACTTCCTGATCGGTGAAGCTCACGCCAGGGATCTGCGACAGCAGAGGCAGGATAGTCACGCCAGAGTGGCCGCCGATGACCGGCACATTCAGCTCTTCCGGCTGCTTGCCTTTCAGCTCGGCCACGAAGGTGTTGGAACGGATGATATCCAGCGAAGTCACGCCGAACAGTTTGTTCTTGTCGTAAACGCCGGCTTTTTTCAACACTTCCGCCGCGATGGCGACCGTGGTGTTAACCGGGTTGGTGATGATGCCGATGCAGGCTTTCGGGCAGGTTTTCGCCACTTGCTCAATCAGGTTACGCACGATGCCGGCGTTAACGTTGAACAGGTCAGAGCGATCCATGCCTGGCTTACGGGCCACGCCGGCGGAAATCAGCACCACGTCCGCACCCTGCAGAGCCGGGGTCGCGTCTTCGCCGCTGAAGCCTTTGATTTTAACTGCGGTTGGGATGTGGCTTAAGTCGACGGCAACGCCTGGGGTAACGGGGGCAATGTCGTAGAGAGAGAGTTCAGAACCTGAAGGAAGCTGGGTTTTGAGTAGAAGGGCGAGGGCCTGGCCGATACCGCCAGCAGCACCGAGAACTGCAACTTTCATCCTATACTCCTTTATTGTCTTAAATATATAAAGCGCCGTGAATGTGTTGGTGACGGACCTTAAATTATTACACCTTTAAAAACAATAAATTAGCTAATTGTTGCCTGCAGGTGCAATAAAATGACCGCTGTCGCGCCCATTTTAGATTAAATCGCTTACGCATGAAGGGCATAGCGCACACTAATCAAAAATAGTGCGAGGTTATTCACGAGCAAGTTAACCGGCCGTTACATTACACCCTTACGCAACATCAGAACAACATCATTTTAATAACATTTTATTTACCAGCGCAGGCCGATTTTCCGACGTCAAAAGGGCATATTCATCACGGCCGGATTTTGTTAAAATGCCGCCCTTTCCTCGCCGCCCGGTCATGTTTATTTTCTTTGGGTCGGCCTTTGTTGCATAAAAATTCATCTATATGCATAATCATGACTTCCATTATCAACATTCCACGGTGCAAAATGCGTAATCCCGCAAAACAGGAAGATCTGATCAAGACGTTCAAAGCGTTATTGAAAGAAGAAAAATTCAGTTCTCAAGGCGAGATCGTTTTGGCGCTGCAAGAAGAAGGCTTCGAAAACATTAACCAATCCAAAGTATCGCGCATGCTGACCAAGTTCGGTGCGGTACGTACGCGCAATGCCAAAATGGAAATGGTGTATTGCCTTCCTGCCGAACTCGGCGTGCCGACCACCACCAGCCCGCTGAAGAACCTGGTGCTGGACGTCGACCATAACGACGCCGTCGTGGTGATCCACACCAGTCCGGGCGCCGCACAGCTGATCGCCCGCCTGCTTGACTCCTTGGGCAAATCCCAGGGCATCCTCGGCACTATCGCCGGCGACGACACGATTTTCGTCACGCCGTCCAGCGGCTTTACCGCTCAGAAGCTGCATGAAGCGATCCTGGGCGTGTTCGAGCAAGAGCTGTGAAACCTGGCGCTAACAAAGTGCGGCTACCGCCCGCATTTTGTTAGCGCTTCTTTAACCCTCGCGTTACCTTTCCGGCCTTCAACCGCGTTTAACACTGCTTTTTTATCCCGCAACAACACATTTCCATGACATATCCATGTAACCAGCAGTACCCACTGTGATCTTCCGCACTTTTGGTCAAAAGCACTTACCTTATTGAAATTACATAAATTTAACATCGAAAGATCGTTTTATGAGCGTTTTTTATTCCTTGTAGTTATAAAAAATAAGGTTCATCGGTTTAAAGTTTCACTAGAAACTGTTAGCGAACTATTAATTTTTGGCGTTACTAGCTGTATACTCATTTTCGTGAACTGAATCACAGTTCGTTGGAACTGATAAAAGAATACGATGAGGTGAGATGATGAAAATTAAAGCTACCGTTGCAACCCTGAGCGTTCTGTCCATGCTTTCCTTTGGCGCATTCGCAGCACAATCTGTTGACGCAACCCAGGCCGCAAAACTGCAGCCCGCCGGTGTGATCACCGTGAGCGGCGTCGCCGCTGCGCCTTCCGACATTCGTCAGGCGCTGTCCGATAAAGCCGACGCCAAAGGGGCGACCGCTTACCGCGTGATCGAAGCGCGCAACGACGGCAACTTCCACGCGACCGCTGAAATCTACAAATAAGTACCGGCATTACCCGGCAACGGGCAATACATCTCTGGAATCAAACGCTGTCATAACGGCCTTCAAGAATAAAAATCGCTGCCAAGCCCTTCCAGGCTGTTATGACCAAGGATCGCTATCATGAACATGAAAACTACTCTCGCTGCACTCGGTTTGCTGTCTGTCATCTCCTTTGGCGCGTCTGCCGCCCAGTTGGTGACTAACGATCAGACCGCCAATCTGCAATCTATCGGCACCATTACCGTCAGCGGTATCGACGGCGCACCGACCGACATTCGCCAGGCGCTGTCGGAGAAAGCCGATGCTAAAGGCGCGACCGCTTACCGCGTGATCGAAGCGCGTAACGAAGGCAACTACCACGCCACCGCCGAGATTTACAAATAACAACTCTGGGAACGGCTTTGCAGAGCTGATTACCCTCGTCACTGCCACTGCCGAGTTCTGACGCAAACGCCGATTTCCCAGAGACCCTCTCGTCGTCCTATCCGACGAACCCCGTTGCCCTCGCTCGCGAGGGCTTTTTTATGGGCGTAAAAAAGGCCGCGAATGCGGCCCTTAGGTTGGCTTATGCGGCTGAACAATCAGTAGGTCACCTTCGGTTCCTGCTTTTTCGCCAACGCGTCCAACAGGCGATCGTGAATGCCGCCGAAACCGCCGTTGCTCATCACCAGAATGTGGTCGCCCGGCTGTGCGGTTTTCACCACCATCTCCACCAGCGTGTCGAGATCCGCGCTCCAGTGCGCCGGCTGCACGCAGGCATCCGCCACTTCCGCAACCTGCCACGGAATGTGATGCGGCTGGAACAGGAACACTTCATCGGCACGGCCGAGCGAAGGCGCCAGATCGTTTTTGCTGATGCCCATTTTCATGGTGTTGGATCGCGGCTCCAGCACCGCCAGAATGCGCGCCGTGCCGCCTACCTTGCCGCGCAGCGCGGCCAGAGTGGCCAGGATCGCCGTCGGGTGGTGCGCGAAATCGTCGTAGACCGTGACGCCGTTGGCTTCGCCACGCAGCTCCAGGCGGCGACGGGCGTTGATGAAGTCGCCCAAGGCACGGCAGGCGTCCGCCGGCTGCACGCCAACGTGACGGGTCGCCGCGATGGCCATCAGGCCGTTATGCATGTTGTGCTCGCCCACCAGCGCCCAGTTCACTTCGCCAACCTGCTCGCCGTCGAGGAACACCGCGTAATGACTGGCGTCCGGCGTCAGCTTCTGCGCGCGCCAGGTGCCCTCTTCGCCCACCAGCTCCTGTTCGCTCCAGCAGCCCATCGCCATCACCTGCTTCAGGTGGCTGTCGTTGTCCGGCAGGATGATCTTGCCTTTGCCCGGCACCAGGCGCACCAGGTGGTGGAATTGTTTCTGAATGGCTTTCAGATCGTCGAAGATATCGGCGTGGTCGAACTCCAGGTTGTTCATGATCAGCGTGCGCGGGCTGTAGTGCACGAACTTGGAGCGCTTGTCGAAGAACGCGCAGTCATACTCGTCGGCCTCGATCACGAAGAACGGGCTGCCGCCGAGGCGAGCCGAGACGTCGAAGTTGCCCGGCACGCCGCCGATGACGAAGCCCGGCTGGTAGCCGCAGGCTTCGAGGATCCAGGTCGCCATGCCGGCGGTGGTGGTTTTGCCGTGGGTGCCGGCGACCGCCAGTACCCAGCGATCGCGCAACACGGCGTCGTGCAGCCACTGCGGGCCGGAAACGTAAGGGATACCACGCTCCAGCACCGCCTCCACGCACGGGTTGCCGCGCGTCATGGCGTTGCCGATGATCACCAGATCCGGCGCCGGATCCAGCTGGGCCGGATCATAACCCTGAATAAGATCGATCCCCTGGTTCTCCAGCAGCGTGCTCATCGGCGGATAGACGTTGGCGTCCGAACCGGTGACGTCATGCCCCAGTGAGCGCGCCAGCATCGCCAGCCCGCCCATAAAGGTGCCACAGATCCCAAGAATGTGAATGCGCATAGGTTTCTCATGTGAGTGCATCGAATGTCGGCATATTCTAACGCTCAGAATCGTCCAGAAGAAATGGATTTGCCTATGAATGGCGCGCATCTTTGGGCTACACTGCTCGCGAAAACGTTGGCGGTTTGTTAACAGGCCGCTATCCATCCGTAGATTCAGGGATTGTGTCATGAAAACGTTAGGCGAATTTATCGTCGAGAAACAGCACGACTTCTCGCACGCCACCGGCGAGCTGACCGCGTTACTTTCTGCCATTAAACTGGGCGCCAAAATCATTCACCGCGACATCAACAAGGCCGGCCTGGTTGATATTCTGGGGACCAGCGGGGTGTCCAACGTACAGGGCGAAGTTCAGATGAAACTGGACCTGTACGCGAACGAAAAACTGAAAGCGGCGTTGAAAGCGCGTGGTGAAGTTGCGGGTATCGCTTCCGAAGAAGAAGATGAAATCGTGATATTCGACGGCGAGCGAGCTGAAAATGCCAAGTATGTCGTATTGATGGATCCGTTGGACGGTTCGTCCAACATTGATGTCAACGTCTCGGTCGGTACGATTTTCTCTATCTATCGTCGCATCACGCCGGTCGGCACGCCGGTGACCGAAGAAGACTTCCTGCAGCCGGGCAGCGCCCAGGTCGCAGCGGGTTACGTGGTTTACGGTTCGTCCACCATGCTGGTGTACACCACCGGTTACGGCGTCCACGCCTTCACGTACGATCCGTCTCTGGGCGTGTTCTGTCTCTCTCACGAGAAAGTGCGTTTCCCGGCGAGCGGCAACATGTATTCCATCAACGAAGGCAACTACATCAAGTTCCCTCTCGGCGTGAAGAAATACATCAAATACTGCCAGGAGCAGGATGAAGCGACGCAGCGCCCTTACACCTCGCGCTACATCGGTTCTCTGGTGGCGGACTTCCACCGCAACCTGCTGAAAGGCGGCATCTACATCTACCCAAGCACCGCCAGCCACCCGCAAGGCAAGCTGCGCCTGCTGTACGAATGCAACCCGATGGCGTTCCTGGCCGAACAGGCCGGCGGCAAGGCCAGCGACGGCAAAAACCGCATTCTGGACATCACGCCGGTGAAACTGCACCAGCGCGCGCCATTCTTCGTCGGCACCAAGTCGATGGTGGAAGACGCAGAACGCTTCATCGCCGAAAATCCGGACGAGTAACGCGTTCTTTGCCAGGGTTCGGCGCCTTGCCGAACCCTTATTGCCTTACAGCTTGAACGCCGCCATGCTCTGCGCCAGCAGCTGAGCCTGATCTTCCAGCGAGCGCGTCGCCGCTGCAGACTCCTCCACCAGCGCCGCATTCTGTTGCGCCACCTGATCCATCTGCGCCACCGCCAGGTTCACCTGTTCGATACCGCTGCTTTGTTCGCGCGTCGCCGCCGAGATCTCACGCATCAACGCCGTCACCCGGCCCACTTCACCGGTGATGCCGCTCATGGTCTGCGCCGCCGACTCCACCATCTGTTCGCCTTCCTGCACCCGGTTTTGCGACGCTTCGATCAGCCCTTTGATCTCTTTCGCCGACTGGGCGCTGCGCTGCGCCAGGTTGCGCACTTCACCGGCCACCACCGCGAAACCGCGGCCCTGTTCGCCGGCGCGCGCGGCTTCCACCGCCGCGTTCAGCGCCAGGATGTTAGTCTGGAAGGCGATGCCATCCATCACGCTGATGATATCGGCGATGCGGCGCGAGCTGTCGGTGATCGCCTGCATCTTGCTCATCACCTGGCTGACCACCTCACTGCCCTGGTTGGCGATATCGGACACGCTCAGCGCCAGCTGGTTGGCCTGTTCACAGTTCTCGGCGTTCATTTTCACCGTCGAGGTCAGCTGTTCCATGCTGGCGGCGGTCTCTTCCAGCGACGCGGCCGATTCTTCGGTGCGCTGCGCCAGATGCAGGTTGCCGGCCGCCAGTTCGCGCGAGCCGGTGTCGATCTGGCTGCTGGCGTCGCGCACTTTGCTGACCGAACTGGCCAGCGCCTGCTGCATACGCTGCATCGCCCGCACCAGGCGCCCCATCTCGGTATCGCCCTCGCCGCGGATCTCGTGGGTCAGATCGCCGCCGGCGATGTGTTCCAGCTGCGCGATGGACTCGTCCAGCGGACGCAGGATAATCACGCGCAGCGCGAACCAGGCCAGCAACGCCAACAGCACGCTGAGCAGGCCCGCCACCACGATCAGCGAGATCTTGGTGCTGGCGTTGCTTTCCGCCTCATACACCTGCTTCTCGCCGAGCTTCATGGCGAAGCTGCGGAAATCGGTGAGATCCTTTTCAAACGCGATGCTCAGGGCGGAAATGCGCGTCTCCTGGATATGGTAATACTCATCGATCTTGCCGGCCTTGATGGCGGCGGCCATCGGCTTCACGCCCTGCTCCAGATAGGCGCGATAGCTGTTTTGCAGGCGGCTGGAGAGTTCGCGGCCGCGCTCGGTCACGGTGCCGACGCCGACAAAGCGCGCCATTTCCTTGTTCGACTGCTCGAGGTAGCCGTAGATGCGGCCCACGGTGGCGTCGGAGACATCAGTCTGGCCGATCTCCCGTTGGCGCACCGCCAGCGAGGCGGCGGTGCGGGCGCGCAGCGTCAGGTTGGAGCTGTTGGCCAGCGAGCCCAGCTCTTCGCCGAGGATCTGGTTTAAGGTATGGATCGAGCGCGATCCTTCGTTAATCGCGTTGACGCCAATAACGCTGACCATGATCAGCAGCATGGTCATCAGGCTCAGCAGGGCGATCAGCCCAGCCTTCACCGTAATCTTTTTTAGCATGAGTTCTTCCCGGCTTCAGAATAGTGAGATCAGACGTAGTAGGGGTGGCAAAACGCGGAGCCAGCTTTGCTGGCTCATTATTGTTTGTTGAAGTTATCGGCAGGCGGAGGCAAAACTTCATGCCGCAGCGGGATTAATCTGGAAATTCTCCCTGCGTCGGCGCGCGGGGTTTTCGACGATGAAAAGGGCAGGAAATCGCAAAAGAGTCCGCTATAATAGCCGCCACTCCATTTCTGGTTTGATGATTAAAGGAAACCGACATGAGCTTGAATCTGGTCCCTGCTGGCAAAGACCTGCCGGAAGACATCTACGTAGTAATCGAAATCCCGGCCAACGCCGATCCAATCAAATACGAAATCGACAAAGAAACCGGCGCGCTGTTCGTTGACCGTTTCATGTCCACCGCGATGTTCTACCCGTGCAACTACGGCTACATCAACCACACCCTCTCTCTGGACGGTGACCCGGTTGACGTGCTGGTTCCAACCCCATACCCGCTGCAGCCGGGCTCCGTGATCCGCTGCCGTCCGGTTGGCGTGCTGAAAATGACCGACGAAGCCGGTGAAGACGCCAAGCTGGTTGCGGTGCCGCACAGCAAGCTGACCAAAGAGTACGATCACGTGAAAGACGTGAACGACCTGCCGGAACTGCTGAAAGCCCAGATCGCTCACTTCTTCGAGCACTACAAAGATCTGGAAAAAGGCAAATGGGTGAAAGTGGAAGGCTGGGCAGACGCTGCCGCGGCTAAAGCGGAAATCATCGCCTCCTTCGAACGCGCTGCCAAGAAGTAATCCTGCCGCCGTCCGATGAAAAAACACCGCTCATTGAGCGGTGTTTTTTTTCTTACTGTTCTTCGAGACGCTTCAGCCAGTCACCGCTGGTAATTCGCGGGTAACCGTCCACGCTGTGTTTGTACAGGTAGATCCACGCACTCCCATAAGGCGTCTGAATCAGCTCGCGCTTATAGTCCTTGGTGTTGCTTTTCAGTTCGTCCAGCTCTGCCAGAATCGATGAGTTAATACGATACACCTCGCAATGTATCGTGCCCTCTCCAGGGATCGCCGCCGGGTAATGGCCCAGATTGTAAATCTGATAGCCTTCGAGCTCGTGCTCGCCGAGCCATTGGGCGTTGGTCATCCAATGGCTGTTTCCCTGTTTGCGCCGTAAACTGCCGTAGACAATTATTCGCATCGCTAAAACTCAAACTGATAGAGCAAATCTAATGCCTGGTCGAGACCAGACACCGCTTCAAGATACAACTTAGGCATCAGGCGATAACGCAACGTCAGCGTGGCCAGCGAGTCGAAAATGCCCACCCCATATTTTACTTGTAAGCCTGGGAGGACATAGCCGCTCACGACAACCTGGGAATTGTCGCCAACCCCTTGAGTGTCCAGAGCCAAATTACTCACGCCGAATGCCTCGCCGATTTTACCCACAAGTTGACCACTTTGTGCAACCCCCATGCCGATTAACATCGACGTCATGGCGTTGCCGTCGGCGCCTGAGCTGTTCAAGCCCTGGCCGCGCAGCAGATAAGACAGGGCTTCCTGTTGCGATTTGGCCGGATCGGAGAACACTTCCAGCTTCGGCGCATCCGCCAGGCCGGTCACGCGCACGCCGGCGGTCACGTCGTCCTCGGTGGATTCCGGGTTGCGGATCGCTTCGATATTGAGCAGCGGCTGATCCGGCGGGCCGGAGAACATCAGCTGCCCTTTACGCACGATCAAATCCTGACCATAAGCATGGAAGCGACCGGAAGGGATGTCAATCTGGCCGTTGAGGCCCAGCCCTTTCTTGTCCTGCACCACTTTCAAATCACCCTTCAAGCGGGCTTTGAGGCCGAAGGCGTCCAGCCGCACGTCATTGCCGACGTGGATCATCAGGTTGCTGTTGATCGGAATCGAGGCGGTCTTCGGTTGAATCGGCTTCAGCTGGTCGTCCAGCATCACTTCGTCGGAGGAGACGCCCACCGCGCTTTCCGGCAGCTCCTGCACCGTGATGCGCGCCCAAGGGATGTCGACCTTGCCGTTGAGCGAGAACAGCTGCGGCGTGGCTTCGAACACCAGATCCGGCGACACGTCGATGCGGATCATCGGCGGCACCGTCACCCGCAGTTTGTCGCCCTTGGCGGCAATGCGCGCACGCCAGGCGTTGATGTCACGCCAGTCGGCATCGCCCGCCAGATTCAGCTGGCCGCGCGTGGTGCTGAGCAGCCCTTCCAGCGTCGAGGTCATGCCATTGAAATTCACCGCCAGCCGCGCGTCGGTCATATCGAACGGCATCCAGTGGCCCTGCACCTTCGCCCGATCCAACGCCAGACGCCCGAACACCAGCGGCTTCTGCGCGCTGCCGCCCAGACGCAGGTTGGCGTTCAGCATGCCCGCCGCGCTTTCGCCCTTCATCAGCGCTGGGTTGATCAGCGCCAACGAAATGTTGGTGATATTGACGTTGCCGCTGATGGTGCGCCGCACCTGCGGATCCGCCACCTGGATATTGCCGTCGAACTGGCCGTTGTTGGTCAGTTTGATCCGCCAGTCGGCCTGCGCGCGGCCGTTGTTCAGACCGGCGTTGAGGGTCAGCGTATCGAAGGCGATCGGCAGCGCGTTGCCCTGCACCTGCTGCACCACCTTGACGCCGTTGCCGGCCAACGTGACCTTCGCCTCCGGCAGCGCGCCGCCCGGTTTCCAGCTGACGTCGGCCCGGCCGGTGAACACGCCGCTCAGGGCGGTCTCCGGGCCGAGGAACGGCTTGATCATCGCCAGATCGAACCGGTTGAGCACCACGCTGGCCTGGCCGCTCTGGCCGGCTTCGATGGTCTTCGGCACGCACAGCTCAGCGTTCGGGTTCTGCCAACAGTGCGGCCCGATGCTGATTTTCTGCGCGGTGTTCAGGTAGTCCAGCGCGATGGCGCGCGTCAGGCGCCACTCCCCCACCGGCGTATCGAAGCGGGTATTGTTCAGATTGCCGCGCCAGCGCTGCTGCTGACGATCGAAGCTGCCCTGCAGCGCCAGCTGGCCGGAGACCGGCTTACCGTCGATCTTCAACTGCAGCTGATGCTGCTTCTCGCTGCCTTTGGCGTCGAGGGTCAGCAGGCTGACTTCCAGCGCGTCCTGCTTCAGTTGCTCGACGCGTACCGCCAGCTGCCCCTGGATCTGATCCGTGGAGCGCACGTCACCGTCGATCTTCACCCGGTTGATGCGCAGCGCCTGCCACTGCAAACCGGAGGCGGTCAAATCCGCCAGCAGCTGAGGCGCCTGCAGATTGCCGCGCAGCTTCAGCAGCCCTTTGGCGGTGCCGCCCAGGCCCGGCAGCGCGCCGTCCAGACGCGGCGCGTCGATGTTGGCGTCCAGGTTCCAGCTCTTCTCGTCCAGCTGTCCTTTGACGTTCAGCTGGTTGCGCCCCAACGTCAGATCGATGCCGGGGATTTTCCACTGCCCGGCGGCGTTGCCGCTCAGCGTGCCGCGCGCCGTGACCTTGTTCTGCTTCACGTTGCCGTCCAGCTGCAGCACCGGCACCTGCAGCTGCCAGCTGCCGCCGTGCAGACTGCCGCGCGTGGTGATCTTGCCGTCGAGTTTCGCCGGCCATTCCGGCCACTGCTTGGCGGTATTGATGCCGCTCAGCGTCAATTGCGAGTTCCAGCTGATGGCCTTGCTCCAGTCCACCAGCGCGGTGAGATCGGTATTACCCTGCAGCGCCGCCAGCCGCAGGCGCTCCAGCTTGAACTGCTCGACGTTGCCTTTGCCGTCCAGCGTCAGCACCGCCGGCGGCAGATCCTGACCTTTCAGATTAGCGCGCGTCGACAACGCATAGTCGGTCGCCTTGCCGTTAAAGCGCAGGCGGAAATCGTTAACCTGGTACTGCGCCTCGCCGCTCAGCGGCCATTTCAGCTGTTTGCTCTGCAGCGTCAGCGCCAGCGGCAGGCCGGCTTCGGCCAGCCGGGTTTGCACATCGAGCTGGGCGCCGACCGGGCCGGACAGGTTCAGCGCGACCTTCAGCTCATCACGCAACCCGCCGCCGATGTTCAGCTTCACCTTCTCGCCCTTCAACGGGTCGATGTTCAACGCGCTGTTGGCGGTCAGGGCCACCGGCCAATCGCCGGTCAGGGTCGCCTGCCCCTGCACCGACAGCGTACCCTGCGGCGACTTCACGTCGAAGTTGTCCAGCTGGATATGCTGATCCTGCGTGCTGGCCTGCAGCAACAGACTCGTGATCAGCACGTCGGTATCGCCGGTCAAGCGCAGCTGTTCGCCGCTGATCTCTTTCACGGTGATATCCAGCGGCAGGCGGATGTCCGGCAGATCCGGCAACAGCGGTTTGGCGAACAGTTCCTTCAGCGTTTCGCCAAGCGGCTTCTCTTCCGGCTGCGGCGCCGGTTTCGCCGCGTCGGTAACCTGCTCACCGACCTTTTTCGCCACCTCGACCGCCGGTTGCACCGCTTCCGGCAACGGATTTTGCGGCGTTTTCGGCAAGGCGATCAGCAACGAGCCGATCTTGGTCGGCATCAGCGTCAGCGCGCGCTCTTGCCACTGCGCGCCGGTGCGGAACTCGGCCAGAGAGATGGCGGTATCGTCGACGGTGACCTTGACGTTGTTCAGCGCCAGCAGGCGCAGGGTGATCGGATAAGGCGTACTGAGATTGGTGGTCGGCTCACTGCTCTCCTCCACCGGCGCGGAGGGCGCCATCTCTTTGGTGTTCACCGCCACGTCCACGTCCTGAGCAGTCAAGGCGTTGACGCACAGCGAGCTGCGTTTAAAGCAGGAGAGATCGAGGGACAGATGGAATTGCCCGGCGTTGACCGTCACGCCCGGCATCTGATACTTCACGCCCTTCAGCGTCAGATCGCGCCAGCCGCCGCTGACGCCGGCGATCTCCAGCCCCGGCACCCAGCGCGCCGCGCCGTTGATGACCATATGCAAACCGGTGGTGGTCCCCACCAGAAAGGCCAGCCCGCCGATCAGCAGCAGCAGGACGACCAGAAATCCGAGACAAATCTTTTTAACCAGGCTCATAGTTCAGGCCCCAAACCGATGTAGAACTGCATCCCGTGAGTGTCCTTGTCCCCCACGGGCGCGGCGATATCCAGCTTCACCGGCCCCACCGGCGACTGCCAGCGCACGCCTACGCCGGCGCCGGTCTTGAAGTTGCTCTGCTTGATATCGTTCACCGCTTCACCGGAATCGACGAACATCGCCCCCCACCATTTGCCGGTCACGTTGTATTGATACTCCAGCGAGCCGGTCAGCATCTTGGAGGCGCCGGTCAGCTTGCCGTCGTCGCCGCGCGGCGAAATGTCTTTGTACTTGTAGCCGCGAATGCTGCGGTCACCGCCGGCGAAGAAGCGCAAATCCGGCGGCACCTTGTCGAAGTCGTTGGTTTCTATCCATCCCACCTGCCCGCGCGCCACGAAACGATGCTTGTCGGCGAGCGTGCGGATCCAGACGTTCTGCGCCTGCATCAGCGCGAAGTCCACGCCCGAGCCCCAGGTGGTGTCGGATACGTCGATGGAGTAGCGCTGGCTGTCGCCCCAGGTCGGCATCAGGCCGCCGCGCGAGCGGGTGCGGTTGAAGCTGACGCCGGGGTACAGCAGCATGGTGGTGTTGCTGACGTTGCCCTGGGTAAAGTTATCCCAGCGCCAGGTCAGGTTGATCGCCCGCTGCCAGCCGCTGGAGAGATCCCAGTTGCGCGAAGCCACCACTTTGGAGGTCACGGATTTGGTGTCGTTAAGATCGACGTTCTTGAGCCCGCCCTGCAGCAGGTAATACTGCTCCAGCGGATTCTTCAGCAGCGGGATCTTATAGGTCAGATCCAGCTGCTGCTCCGGCGCCGACACGCTGGCGCTGGTTTCCAGGCTGTGGCCGCGATCGTTGAGCCAGGGCTTTTTCCAGGTGCCTTTCACCCGCGGGCCGACGTCGGTGGAGTAACCGATACCGGTTTCGATGGTATTGCGCGTACGCGGCGTTACCAGCGCCTCCAACGGCAAAATCTTGTTCTCTTTGGCATCGTTGAAATCAGGGGACACCACCACCGAGTTGAACCAGTTGGTGGCGGACAAACGGCGGTTCAGCTCGGCCAAATCCTCCGAACTGTAGTAATCCCCCTGATGAAAGGGCACCAGATTTTGCAGATAGTCTTCGCGGATTTGCGAACCGGTGAATTTCACCTTGCCGAAACGGTAACGTTCGCCGCTGTTGAAATCGATATCCCAAAACGCCTTGTGCAGATCTTCGGCCACGCCGAGTTGGCTTTTGGTCATGTCGGCGTCGAAGTAGCCTTTGCGCAGCGCCAGGCCGGTCAGCGAGCCTTTGAAACTGTCATACTTGCCGTGGTTGAGGATCTCGCCGATGGTCGGCCGATCCTTCTTTACCAGCGCCAGGTAGTCCTCATCGGTCTTCGCGCCACCTTCCAGCACGATGTTGGCGCCGGCGATGCGCACCGGTTCGCCCGGATTGACCTTGGCATGCAGCACCGGACGCGACATCCCCGGCCGATCGTCCAGCGTAAACTCGATGGTCGGCTGGTAATAGCCGAGCGCGCGCAGCCCCTGGCGCACCGCCTCATCCACCCGTGCGCGGAAGCGACCGTCGGTGCCGACCTCTTCAGGCGTGATCGACGACAGCCGCACCCGGACGTTTTTTTCCAACTCTCCGCTTAACCCCTCCACCTGCAGCCGCACGTTGGCCGCATAGGCTGCAGGTGCCGCAAGCAACACAGATATCAAGCACATGACCGGGTACTTTGGCACGTGTTCTCCTTATTGATTTTACTTTCCTGTTATGGTGTTCGCTCCGGGGCCAGGGCAGACTCCGCGCTATCATGACGGCAGCCCTCTTCAACCTTCTTCCGGACGCCGCCCGCCGCGCTTTGCCGCCGCGCAACAGGCGAATTCTTCACTTTTGGCGCTCAAAATACTGCGTTAAGCTTATACAAAATCCCACTTGCCGCTTATTGTGGGCAAAGACGCGGTGAGATACAACCGAACCGCCGCCATGTAGGGTCAATTCTTACTGTGACAACAGGAGTCAACCGTGGTGCCATTTTTTGATAAATCACAAACCGTCGATAAGGCAAGCGCGCTGCCTGGCCGCACCACGCCAATGCCTGTCGCAACGCTCAACGTCGTCACCGAACACTCGATGACTCAGGTGCGGCCGGCATGGAAGTGGCGATCTTCGCCATGGGCTGTTTCTGGGGCGTTGAGCGTCTGTTCTGGCAACAGCCGGGCGTCTACAGCACCGCCGCCGGCTACAGCGGCGGCTACACGCCAAACCCGACCTACCGCGAAGTGTGCAGCGGCCAGACCGGCCACGCCGAAGTGGTGCGCGTGGTGTTCGATCCGCAGGTCGTCAGCTACAAGCAGCTGCTGCAGGTGTTCTGGGAAAATCACGATCCGGCGCAGGGCATGCGCCAGGGCGGCGACGTCGGCACGCAGTACCGCTCGGCGATTTACACGCTGAGCCCAGAGCAGCAGGCCGAGGCGGAAAGCAGCCTGCAACGCTTCCAGCAGGCGATGGCGGCGGCGGGCGACAAGCGCGTCATCACCACCGAGATCGCGCCGGCGCTGCCGTTCTATTATGCGGAAGACGATCACCAGCAGTACCTGTTCAAAAATCCGGAAGGTTACTGCGGGCTGGGCGGCATCGGCGTTTGCCTGCCGCCGCAGGGCTGATCCGATGCCGGCCGGCGGCACTTTTTTAACCGCTGGCGGCCCCTGTGGGGCAACTGCTATACTGTACGGGCCGCTTCTGCGGCCCGATAGCTTCCCTTCTGGTTGTTATCGCTGCTTTTTTTACTATGTACTACCCTTCCTCAAGAGCGCCGGCATCCCGTCGGCACGTATGGATAGATTATGTTAAACAGTATTTTACTGATTCTTTTTCTGATCGCGGTGAGTGCGTTTTTCTCACTGTCGGAAATCTCTCTGGCCGCCTCGCGCAAGATTAAACTGAAGCTGATGGCGGACGAAGGCAACATCAACGCCGCCAGAGTGCTTAAACTGCAAGAAACCCCAGGCATCTTCTTCACCGTGGTGCAGATCGGCCTGAACGCCGTGGCCATCCTCGGCGGTATCGTCGGCGACGCGGCTTTTTCCCCCACGTTCAAGGTGGTGTTTGATCGCTTCCTGTCGCCCGAACTGGCGGAACAGGTCAGTTTCATCTGCTCCTTCGTGCTGGTGACCAGCCTGTTTATCCTGTTCGCCGATTTGACCCCGAAGCGCATCGGTATGATTGCACCAGAGACGGTCGCCGTCCGGATCATCAACCCGATGCGTTTCTCCATCATGATCTTCCGCCCGCTGGTGTGGTTCTTCAACGGCATGGCCAACCTGATCTTCCGCATGTTCAAGCTGCCGATGGTGCGTAAAGACGACATCACCTCCGATGACATCTACGCGGTGGTGGAAGCCGGCGCCCTGGCGGGCGTGCTGCGCAAGCAGGAGCACGAGCTGATTGAAAACGTGTTCGAACTGGAATCGCGCACCGTGCCGTCTTCGATGACCTCGCGCGAAAGCGTGGTGTACTTCGATCTGCGCGAAAGCGAAGAGAGCATCAAGGAGAAGGTCTCGACCCATCCGCACTCCAAGTTCCTGGTGTGCGACGGCCATATCGATCAGGTGGTGGGTTACGTCGATTCCAAAGACCTGCTGAACCGCGTGCTGGGCAACCAGAGCCTGGTGCTGAGCAGCGGCGTGCAGATCCGCTCGGCGCTGATCGTGCCGGACACGTTGACGCTGTCCGAAGCGCTGGAAAGCTTCAAAACCGCCGGCGAAGACTTCGCGGTGATCCTCAATGAATATGCGTTGGTGGTGGGCATCATCACCCTTAACGACGTGATGACCACGCTGATGGGCGATCTGGTCGGCCAGGGCCAGGAAGAGCAGATCGTGGCGCGCGACGAAAGCTCATGGCTGATTGAAGGCGGCACGCCGATCGACGACGTGATGCGCGTGCTGGATATCGACGAGTTCCCGCAGGCGGGCAACTACGAAACCATTGGCGGCTTTATGATGTACATGCTGCGCAAGATCCCGAAACGCACCGACTTCGTCAAATACGCCGGCTACAAGTTCGAAGTGGTGGATATCGACAGCTACAAGATAGATCAGCTGCTGGTCACCCGACTGAGCGACAAACCGGCGGCGGTGCTGCCGAAAGCGCCGGACGACACGCCTGCGGCCTGACGGCGCGAAGGACAAAAACATCAGCGGCCCCATCGGGGCCGCATTTTTTTACCGCTGTCAGCGCCGTGTTCAGCCGACCTCGGCCTGCAGCAGCAGCACCTGGCGGTTCACTTCGGACATCACGCTGAAATGGCGCTTGTCGCGAATCTTCGGCGGCAGGATTTTCCCCTCGTCGAATTCAAATGCGCCCACGTCCTTGATATACAGCCTTCCGCGAAACAGGGTCTTAACGTACTTCGCCACTTTCAAAGGGTTATAACGCTGGAAGATTCTCATTCTTTTACGCTCCTCCCGTTGATCCATGCGCTCAGCGAGCCGCCAAAGGTGGCAGCCTCGAAATTCAGAACGCAACTTGATTGCATGTAGTAGACCCAGTAAAGACCAGATCGTTCACTTCCGCCCGGTGATCTGCACTGGATTTACACTTTTTGACAGAATTGTATATGATGATTTATAACGTTTTCAGGATATCCCTTCAAAATCTGATGATTAGCGAACCAAGGGAAAAACTGCGATCCGGTTAACAGGACAGACCTCTTATCACATCCTATGCTTTAGGCTGTCGAAGTGCTGTCGCACAAATTCCCCCATTTACAAGGAGAAAGCATGAAAACAAGTCGCATGCTGATGGTATCCCTGCTGCTCGCCCCGCTTTTCGCTTCCGCGCACAACTTCCAGCTCCAGCAGCGCGTGGCGCCGGTTGGCGTCAGCGATAAAGGAGAGCTCAATTACGCTGACGGTAATTTTAGCTACCAGAATTGGAACAGCGCGCAGCTCAGTGGAAAAGTGCGGGTGATACAGCACATTGCCGGCCGCAGCTCCGCCAAAGACATGAACGACCCACTGATTGAAGCGATTAAGAAGGCGAAGCTACCACACGATCGTTACCAAACGACGACAATCGTCAACACCGACGATGCCCTGATGGGCACCGCCATGTTCGTGCGCAGCAGCATCGAAGACAGCAAGAAAGAGTTCCCGTGGTCGCAGTTTATCGTCGACAGCGACGGCAACGTGCGCAAAGCCTGGGATCTGCAGCCGAAAGGTTCCGCCATCGTGGTGCTGGATAAGCAAGGGCGCATTCAGTTCGCCAAAGACGGCGCGCTGACGCCGGAAGAGGTGCAGCAGGTGATGTCCAAGCTGCACCAGCTGTTGGCGAACTGACTCAGAACAGCGAAACCCGGAAGCCGGGGTTGAGGAAAGATTCACGCGGGGTATAGAGCAACGGCTTGCCCTGCCAATCGTGAATTTGCGCCCCGGCGGCCACCGCCACCGCGTGTCCTGCAGCGGTATCCCAAATATTGGTTGGCCCGAAGCGCGGATAGAGCTGCGCCTTGCCTTCCGCCACCAGGCAGAACTTCAGTGAGGAACCGACGGACACGGTCTGGTGCTCGCCCAACTGCTGCAGATAGTCTTTCAATTCGTCGTCGATATGCGAGCGGCTCACCACCACCAGCGGCGGATGCGCGTTGCTGACGCCGATCGCCTGCCGCACGCCCTTCTCTTCTTTCCAGGCCTTGCCGCGCTCCGCCAGATACAACACGTCGATCGCCGGGGCGTACACCACGCCCATCACCGCCTGCCCGTCTTCAATCAGGGCGATATTGACCGTGAACTCGCCATTGCGATGCAAGAACTCTTTGGTGCCGTCCAGCGGATCGACCAGCCAGTAGCGCGTCCAGTTGCGGCGCTCTTCCCACGCCGGCGGATCCTCTTCCGACAGCAGCGGCACCTCCGGCGTCAGGGCCGCCAGGCCGCGCTTGATGATGTGATGCGCCGCCAGATCGGCCGCCGTCACCGGTGAGTCATCTTTTTTCTGTGCGACATCAAGCGGTTGTTCACCGTCGTACACCGCCATGATCGCCGCCCCCGCCTCGCGGGACAGTTGGCAAATTCGCTCTAACATCATGCACCTCAACTCTGCATCTCCGTGGAATTCCTCTGTCTCTGCTAGCAGACTAGTTTTTTTTACGCCGAATATCCATCTCAACCGGCTAAGCCGCGGGAATTCCTCAGATCTTGTTGGGCACAACTGTGAACTTCCCCGCGTTACCCGCCGCCGTTTTCTGCCACACTTCACAGTTTACTGTGGCAAGCAGTGTTAATTACATTTCCCTCTGCGACAACACTCGAATAATGGAATGGAGAGAACCCCAAATGATGAAGCATCCACTGACGCTGTCCGCGCTTGCGCTGCTGGTATGCGCCTCGGCGCAGGCGGCCACCGTCGATCTGCGCGTGCTGGAAACCACCGATCTGCACAGCAACATGATGGACTTCGATTACTACAAGGACACGCCGACCGACAAGTTCGGCCTGGTGCGCACCGCCAGCCTGATCCAACAGGCGCGCCAGCAGGCCGCCAACGCGGTGTTGGTGGATAACGGCGACATCATTCAGGGCAGCCCGCTCGGCGATTATATGGCGGCCAAGGGGCTGAAACCGGGCGACGTGCACCCGGTCTATAAGGCGATGAACACGCTGGACTATGTGGTCGGCAACATCGGCAACCATGAGTTCAACTACGGGCTGGACTACCTGAAGAACGCCATCGCCGGCGCCAAATTCCCGTACATCAACGCCAACGTCATCGACGCCAAAACGCAAAAACCACTGTTCACGCCATACATCATCGTCGATACCCCGGTGAAGGATCGCGATGGCAAGGCGCATACGCTGCGCATCGGCTACATCGGCTTCGTGCCGCCGCAGATCCTGGTGTGGGACAAAGCCAACCTGCAGGGCAAAGTGACGGTGGACGACATCACCGCCACCGCCAAGCGCTACGTGCCGCAGATGCGTAAACAGGGCGCCGATCTGGTGGTGGCGATCCCGCATTCCGGGTTGTCCAGCGAGCCTTACAAGGCGATGGCGGAAAACTCGGTCTATTACCTCAGCCAGGTGCCCGGCATCGACGCCATCATGTTCGGCCACGCCCACGCGGTGTTCCCGAGCAAGGACTTCGCCAACATCAAAGGCGCGGATATCGACAAAGGCCTGCTGAATGGCGTACCGGCGGTGATGCCGGGCCAATGGGGCGACCATCTCGGCGTGGTCGATCTGCAGCTCAACAACGATGGCGGTAGCTGGAAAGTGACCGCCGCCAAAGCGGAAGCGCGGCCGATCTACGACAAAGAGAACAAGAAATCGCTGGCGGCGGAAGATGCCGCGCTGGTGAAGGTGTTGGCGGACGATCACAAAGGCACGCGCGAGTTCGTCAGCCAGCCGATCGGTAAATCCGACGGCAACATGTACAGCTACCTGGCGCTGGTGCAGGACGATCCGACGGTGCAGATCGTCAACAATGCGCAGAAGGCCTACGTCGAACATTACATCCAGGGCGACCCGGACCTGGCCGATCTGCCGGTGCTGTCCGCGGCGGCCCCGTTCAAGGTCGGCGGCCGCAAGAACGACCCCGCCAGCTTCGTCGAAGTGGAAAAAGGCCAGCTCACCTTCCGCAACGCCGCCGATCTCTATCTCTATCCCAATACGCTGGTGGTGGTGAAGGCCAGCGGCAAAGAGGTGAAAGAGTGGCTGGAGTGCTCCGCCGGCCAGTTCAACCAGATCGACGTCAACAGCGCCAAGCCACAAGGCTTGATCAACTGGGACGGCTTCCGCACCTATAACTTCGACGTGATCGACGGCGTCAACTACCAGATCGACGTCAGCCAACCGGCGCGCTACGACGGCGAATGCCAGCTGATCAACGCTAAGGCGGAGCGCATCAAGCAGCTGACCTTCAACGGCAAGCCGATCGATCCGAACGCCACCTTCCTGGTTGCCACCAACAACTACCGCGCCTACGGCGGCAAGTTTGCCGGCACCGGCGACAAACATATCGCCTTCGCTTCGCCGGATGAAAACCGCTCGGTGCTGGCGGCCTACATCACCGCCGAAACCCAGCGGCATGGCGCGGTGCGCCCGCAGGCGGACAACAATTGGCGTTTGGCTAACTTCAGCAGCAAGCAGCCGCTGGATATCCGCTTCGAGACCTCGCCTTCGGACAAAGCGACGAAGTTTATCAAAGAGCACGCCCAATACCCGATGAGCGCCGCAGGCAGCGACAGCATCGGCTTCGCGGTTTATCGCATCGATTTAAGCGGTAAGTAACTCACTGTCACTGGCCGGCTCGCCCGGCCATTCATCGCCCGTTTGCGCGGCGCATAAAATAAGGGCGCCACGAAGGCGCCCAGAGTAATCCTCGGTGGGATTACAGGATTTCCAGCAGCTCGACGTCGAACACCAGCGCGCTGAACGGCGGGATGGACGCGCCTGCGCCACGCTCGCCGTAGGCCAGGTTGTGCGGGATATACAGCTGCCATTTGGAACCGACCGGCATCAGGGTCAGCGCTTCGATCCAGCCTGGGATCACGCCGCTGACCGGGAATTCTGCCGGCTGGCCGCGTTCAACCGAGCTGTCGAACACGTCGCCGTTGATCAGACGGCCGGTGTAGTGCACACGCACGCGATCCTGACGGGACGGGATTGGGCCGTTGCCCTGCTCCAGTACGGAGAACTGCAGGCCTGACTCGGTCAGCGTCACGTCGTCGCGCTTGGCGTTGTCGTCCAGGAATTTCTGGCCTTCAACGGCCATCGCCTGCTGGCGCTCGCGGCGCACCGCATCCGCACGCTCGTGGATTTCACGCAGCGCACGGTGCACCACGTCTACCGGAACCGCCGGGGCATTCCCTTCCAGCGCGTCGCGCAGACCCGCCAGCAAAGCTTCCGGTTGCAAACCTTCCAGCCCGGACTCTTGCAGCTGCTGGCCGACCTGTAAACCAATCCCGTAACTTGCTTGCGCTTCAACGCTGTCAAAAGAAGGGGTTGTCATGGGGTTTTCCTTAAGTCTGTAAAAAGTCGAAAGCGCAGCATAACAGCGCGTCAATGCCGGGTAAAATCTTGTGTGGAGAATGATGACTTTTGTCGTAGAAAAAGAAACAATAACCTTCTGTTAACGCCCGCAGCCGCAAACCCCGGCCCTGCCGCTCAGCCGCCTTTCACTTCAATCAGTTAGCGGACTATACTGAAAGCAGGATATCGGGCAGGCGACGCGCTTGCCGCGCCGCGCTTATTATTACGCCGTCGAAGAGAGGTCACCATGGGCAGAATCGCGCCCAGGAAAAGGAAAACCACCCGCATCTACCAGCCGCTGCTGCGCACCTGGCTGAACATCAGCCAGCGCCTGAAACCCGGCGCCGCACCCACGCAGGAAGACGCGGAGTCGCCATCGGAACCGCCGTCGGCCAACGACAAGATGCAGCGGGTCAAAGCGCTGCTGGCCAAAGTCTGGCATCTGCCGGACGGTTTCCATTGGATGGAACCACTGCCCTACTTTCACCGCCGCTGGGTGCTGATCTTCGGCATCATTCTGCTGCTGGCGTTGCTGTGGCCCTACTCGCCCGAAAGACAGCCGTTCCCGGTCTCTCAGCAGGAAACCAGCGTGCCGCTGCAGGCTGAGCTGCAAAACGGCGGTGGCGCCGCCACGCCGGCCAACGAACCGACGCCGGCGGGCAACTGGCAGCGTTATCAGATCCAGCCCGGCCAGACGCTGGCCCAGCTGTTTCGCGACAACAATCTGCCGGTGAATGAGGTGTTCGCCATGGCGCAGGTGGAAGGCGGCGACAAGCCGCTGAGCAACATGAAAGCCGGTCAGGAAGTGCGCATCGAACGCGACGCCAACGGCATGATTAACGCGCTATCGGTCACCACCGTGGACAACAGCCAGGCGCTGTTCCGCCGCCAGGCCGACGGCAGCTACCGCCGGGAACGTTAATCGCTAAAGCTGCGCCAGCAGAAACTCGCGCAGCACCACGCCCTGGTTGTGCGCGGTATCTTTGCTGCCATACAGCAGCGTCAGCGCCTCCCCCTGCCGCAACAGCGCCACCAGCGGCTGCCAGGCGTCGTTGGCCGCCAGCTGTTGGCGGTAACGCGCCTCGAAGGCTTCCCACTGGTCGGTATGCTGATGGAACCACTTGCGCAGCTCGTCATCCGGCGCCACCTGTTTCAACCACTGCACGCCCGCCAGCCTCTCCTTGCTGATGCCGCGCGGCCATAGCCTGTCTATCAGATAGCAATGCGCCGGCGCCGGCGCGCTGAAGTCGTAAACCCGCTGTAGCGTAATCGTTGCCATCACACGCTCTCCCTTTTCATCCCGTCTTCTAGCGTAGCGCGTTTTGCCGGGCGCAGAAAAGCAAAACGCCAGCGCGAGGCTGGCGTTTTAACCGGGTTAACAGCAGCGTAAATTACGCTTCTGCAACCACAACTACATTCAGCTGTGCGAACACGTCGCTGTGTACCTGGAAGTGCACTTCGTGCTCACCAGTGGTACGCAGAACGCCGTTCGGCAGACGAACTTCGCTCTTGGCAACTTCAACGCCTGCCGCAGTCACTGCGTCAGCGATGTCGCGGGTGCCGATAGAGCCGAACAGTTTACCTTCGTCGCCAGATTTGGAAGCGATGGTCACTGAACCCAGTTCGTTGATCTTGGTTGCGCGAGCTTCAGCAGCAGCCAGAACGTCAGCCAGTTTGGCTTCCAGTTCAGCACGGCGTGCTTCGAAGAACTCAACGTTTTTCTTGGTAGCAGGAACAGCTTTGCCCTGTGGTACCAGGAAGTTACGAGCGTAGCCCGCTTTAACGTTAACTTGATCACCCAGGCTGCCCAGGTTTGCTACTTTATCAAGCAGAATAACTTGCATTACCTTATCCTCTCAAAGTCGTTAATGGACAGTGGCCGATTACTGATGACGATCAGTGTACGGCAACAAAGACAGGTAGCGCGCGCGCTTGATAGCACGGGCCAGCTGGCGCTGATATTTTGCACGAGTACCGGTGATACGGCTCGGTACAATTTTACCACTTTCGGTGATGTAGTTTTTCAGCGTAGCGATGTCTTTATAGTCAATCTCTTGAACGCCTTCCGCGGTGAAACGGCAGAACTTGCGACGACGGAAATAACGTGCCATTGGCTAGTCTCCAGAATCTATCAATTCAATCTGCTCGGCATGCAGAACCAATTTACTCAGCCCGTTGCGCCCTTGATGGCAGCTTACAAAGCCTTGCACGGTAATCTGACTGCCGACCGTTAATCTTTGAGTTAGTGCTTGTGACTGTTGTCCGCTGACAACCACGGGCATTCGGCACCATGCTTGTCTGCTGAATCCGGCTTCCATCTGCTGCGAACGGTGCTCTAGCACAAATTGGCAGTGCGGTATCCCGGAAGGACTCACTTTTCGAACCGGCGCCTTGCACACAGTGCCCGACAAAACCAGACGATTAGCCGTCACGGCGGCAATTACTCTTCAGAATCCCCAGCATCTGCATCATCTGCGGTTTCGTTAGCGAAGTCTTCGCGGCGATCGCCACGACGTTCGTCTTTCGCTTTAACCATCGGAGATGCTTCAGTTACCGCGTGCTTAACGCGCATAACCATGCTGCGGATAACGGCGTCGTTGAAGCGGAAGTTAGTTTCCAGCTCATCGATCGCTTCCTGCGGCGCTTCAACGTTCAGCAGAACGTAGTGAGCTTTGTGCAGTTTGTTGATCGGATAAGCCAGCTGACGGCGGCCCCAGTCTTCCAGACGGTGAATCTGACCTTGCGCGTTAGTGATGGTAGCACTGTAACGCTCGATCATGCCCGGAACCTGTTCGCTTTGGTCAGGATGGACCATAAAAACGATTTCGTAATGACGCATCGAATTGCTCCTTACGGATTATTCAGCCTCCTGTCAGGGTCAACCGCGGCCCATGGAAGCAAGGAACGTGTTTAGTGTGCGGCTGAAAAATGACGCGTAATCATACTGACGCAGGGCGGGAAACTCAAGGACTGCGTGGGTTTTATTCGCGTTATTGAGAGGGGGTATGGGAAATAGCACGATTTGCTGGCGGGGAAACCTATGTACGCCAATCCATCAGTTTCAAAAATCTTTCAATGAAATCAGCGCTGAGTCACAAATCTATTTCATTTTTTTTGAAAGAGGTCATCAAAACGCCCCGCTTTTTAATCCGCCGCAACCGACTAAAATTAACCTTATCCGCCGCAGACAGCGCGACGAAAAAGATTCCAGGTTATTCAATGCAGATAAATGACTTTTTGCCGCAGCGACACTCGCTGTCAGGCCGTAACGGCAAAAAGTAAGAGAGGCACTATGAAACGCATCATTCTCGCGACGGCGCTTGCCGCCCTGTTCTCCGCCAACGTGATGGCCGCGACGGAGATCTCCTCGCACCAGGCCGATCAACGCCAGAGCGTTGGCTTCGTCACCCTGAACCAGAACGTGGTCTCGCCGGATGACGCCAGCAGCCAGGTCAGTAAAATCGCCGATCAACGCGGTGCAAGCTCTTATCGCATCATCGCCCTGCACGAACCGGGCGACAACAGCACGATGCACGTCAGCGCCGAGCTGTACCGTTAAAAAGACGCGCCACGCCAGGGAAATCCCCAGGGCTTCATCAGAAAGCCCGTTCAGTCCGCACCGGAGCGCCGCCTGTCGGGCGCTCCACTTCCTCACCCATCACAGTTTGAGCAACGTCGGCGCGCTGAACGCCTTGCCCTGATTGTGCAATTGCAGCGCCATCCGCAGATAGTTTGTCCGTGCCTGCAGCAGTTCGGCGCTTTCCTCCAGCGTCGCCCGCTGCTCGAAGGAGAGCGAGCCGGCCTTCGCGGTTTGCGTGGACACCGCTTTCGGCGCGGAGGCGAACAGCGCCGTCATGTTTTGCACCGTATGCGCGGTGATGCGCGACAGCGGATTTGCCTTGTTTTGCCGCGCCTTGCCGTCGGCTGCCCCCAGCATCTCACTGAAGGCCATTGAGTTAAGATCGGCGCGCGCTTTCATCGTTCCCGCCAGCCCGCGCGCTGTCTCGGCCGTATTGCTGATACCCTTTATCATGCTCTCCGCTCCTTGCCGCCCCTGAAAGAATTCACGCTGACATTCTCCTCCGCCATGCGTCAAACAATGACCGAAACAGCCTACAGAGAGCACCGCAATTCCACGCATCGCGCCCGGAGGCGCATTACAATTCGCGGCGAAAGAAATCGGTGGTGGCGGACAGCGCCAGCGGCGTGATGCGATGCTTCACGCCCGGCTCGACGAGCGATGTCAAACGGCCGTCCGCACCTTGCTGCCGCAGTTCAGCCGCCAAACGCAGGCTGTCCGCCGCCGGCACCACGTCGTCCGTCTCGCCGTGCCACAGCAGCAGCGGCCGCCCGGCAATCTGCGCCAAACGTCCTTCCAGCTCATACTCCGCCAGCACGGCGGTGCGCGCCGCAAACGCCGTCGGCGAGAGCGCCTCGCCCGTCTCGCCCAACGGCGGATACAGCGTTTGCGCCAGCGCACGGTAATAGCCGGAACCCATCAGGCTGGCGGCCGCACGGATCCACGGAAAGCGCGCGAAGGCGCCAAGCGCGGTCATGCCGCCCATTGAGGCGCCGGCGACGCCGATGCGGCCGTCGGCGATCAGGCCAAGCCGCTCAAAATGCGCGTTGATCTGCGGCAGTTCATCGATATTGCTGCGCAGGATCTCCCAGAATGACGCCAGGCGCCGCGCCTCATCGTCGTCGAATCGCTCGCCGTGCCGATCGGCATCCGGCAACACCGCCCGAAAACCGGCGCGCGCCAGCGCATAGGCGAAATAAGCGTACACCTCTTTCGACGAGGTATAGCCATGGCAGAAGAACACCGTCGGCAGCGGCCGATGATACTGCCCCGCCGGCACCGCATGGATCACCGCGATATCGCCAGCCTGCTCGTCATGAATTTCGATCATCCGTTCATCCTCAACTCACCTGTTGGCATTCATCATGACAAACTTGCGCGAAGCAGCGTTAGCTCAATCTGTTACAGCTTATATTGCGTTACACTGAAGCCATCGCACCGGCGCTTACGAGGTCACCATGACGATTGCCCGCACACTCATTACCCTGACGCTGGCCGCACAGCTTTCCGCCTGCGGCATCATGACCGCCACGCCGAAACCGCCGCCGCCCCCCACCGCTCAGGCGCAGGAGATCGTTCGCGCGCAGACCGCCGAGCTGGTGAAAATGGGCACCGTCACCGCCGTGGTGCGCGGCAGCCCGATGGACGTGGAAGCGGAGATCCAACGCAAGGCCACCGCCGCCGGCGCCCGTTATTACGTGATCATCATGAACAGCGAAACCGTCGTGCCGGGCCAATGGTATTCCCAGGCGATCCTGTATCGCTAAGGCGGGGATTTTTTAAGCAGCTTTACACTGGCTTTGCACTGGCTGAAGAAGGGTGTTGCACACTGAGGGACAGCATGCCGCATGTTGCGGGTGTCGATTCAGGATCTGACGAAGGGGAACGCCATGAAACGCTCCACCGCACTCACCTCCCTCCTGCTTTCCATGGGATTGCTCAGCACCGGCGCACAGTCCGCCGAGCTGGCGCCCGCCGATCGCGTGACGCCGCTCAGTGAAATCGCCGAGATCACCTTCAACGATTTGCCCGGCTCACCGCAGGAGGCGGAACAGGCCATCGCCCGCACCGCCGACCAACACGGCGCCAGCTATTACCGCATCCTGCGGATGGAAGAGCAGGCGCACCCGCTTGGCTGGCGCGCCTCGGCCATCTTATACCTTTAGTAGCTCATGCAAGCCGCATTCAATACTCCGCCGCTGACGGAGACGCCCCCCAGGAAAATCCCGGCGGCCAGGTGATTCGCTTCTATCTTGTCGCTGATGCGCGGCATGTAGATCTTCACGGCGGCGAACAGCAGCAGTTGCACCACCAGCGCCACCACGCCCCACAGCAGGTAATCCAGCAGGCTGATCGAGTTGATCGCCGCGCTGGCCAGCGGGATCACATATCCCAGGCAAGCGCCGATAAAAGCGAAGGCGGCGGATTGATTATCGGCCTTGATCAGCGCCCATTCGTCGTGCGGGGTGATGCGGGTATAGACGAACAGAAACACCAAAATCATGGCGAAGCCGCTGAAGAAGTAAGAGGCGAACGCCGCCAACGCGCTGAGAATATCCATGTGCATTTTCCTGTCAGAGTGAGGCTGAATTAAAAAGGTTTTCGCCGCCGGGCGCCACCCTTTTCCCTAACCGCCGATGGCGCGGTTCAGCAGCAGTTCGCACGCCTCGGCCGACAGCAGGCTCTCGCCGCGGTGATCCAGCGTCAGATGACACCAGGCGTCGGCGATCAGCGGGCTGGCGTGCTGCAGCAGCTGCGCGGCGCAGCACAGGTCGAACAGCTGTTGAGTCAGCAGCCGCCCCATCTCCTCGCTCGGTTGCCGGGCACGCTGCTGCCACTGCCGCCAGGCGTGATCGAACAACCGATTCTGGCCGCGCACCGGCTGCAGCTCGAACTGCAACATCTCGAGCGCGCCCGGCAGTTTATGCAGACTGCGCAACACGTCCAGACACATGATGTTGCCGGAGCCCTCCCAGATGCTGTTCACCGGCATTTCACGGTACAGGCGCGGCAGCTCACTCTCCTCGCAGTAACCGATGCCGCCCAGCACCTCCATCGCCTCGGCGATGAACGGCATGCCCTGACGGCAAATGCTGTATTTAGCCGCCGGGGTCAGCAGCCGGCTGTAGATCAGTTCGCCTTCATTGCTGCGGCTCTCCCAGGCGCGAGCCAGCCGGAACAGCAACGCGGTATGCCCTTCCAGCCGCAGCGCCATGCGCGCCAAGACCTGGCGCATCAGCGGTTGTTCTATCAACAATTTGCCGAACGCCTGCCGCTGCAGCGCATGATACAGCGCCACCGACAGCCCGCGGCGCATCAGGCCGTGGCTGCCCAGCGAACAGTCGAAACGAGTCAGGCCGCCCATCTTCAGGATATGCCGCACCCCGTCGCCCTCATCGCCCAGCAGCCAGGCAGTGGCGTCCTGAAACTCCACCTCGCTGCTGGCGTTGGAGCGGTTGCCCAGCTTGTCTTTCAACCGCTCAAGGCGAATGGCGTTGCGGCTGCCGTCCGGCAAAATGCGCGGCAGGAAGAAACAGGACAGCCCGCCTTCGGCCTGCGCCAGCACCAGGTGCGCATCGCTTTGCGGCACCGAGAAGAACCACTTGTGCCCCACCAGCCGGTAGGCTTCGCCCGGCCCGCGCGCGCCAAGCGGCGTGGCGGTGGTGGTATTGCTCAACACGTCGGAGCCGCCCTGTTTCTCCGTCATGCCCATGCCGATCAGCAGGCCGCGCTTTTGCCCGCCCGGCAGCAGATGAGCGTCATAACGATCCGACAGCAGCGGCGTCAGCCAGGCGCGAAACTCGGCCGGTAACGCCTGCAGCAGCAGCGGCGTGGCGCCAAAGGTCATGGTCACCGGGCAGAGCGTGCCGGCCTCGACCTGCGCATGCAGCATAAAGCGCGCGGCGCGCGCCACGAAGGAACCGATGCGCGCATCCTCCTGCCAGGGCAGGTTGTGCACCCGGTTGGCGATCAGCCCCTGCATCAGGATATGCCAGGCCGGGTGAAAGCGAACGTCGTCCAGCCGCTGGCCGGTGGCGTCGTAGCGCAGCAGCTCCGGCGGGTTGGCGTTGGCCAGCCGCCCCAGCTCCAGAGACTCCTGCGTGCCGAGCTGCTGGCCCAGCGAAGCCAATACCTCGGCGTCCCAACCGCCTTGCTCGCGCTGCAACGCTTCGCGCAGCGGCGTATCGGAGAGAAACAGGTTGCTGTTGCCCAGCGGCTTGGGTTGGTTAAAAACGGTGTGCGTAGTCCAGACCATGAGAGTGCTCCCTGAAAAAAGCGTCAGGAGTAAGTATGGTCGGCGCAGAGATTTCTGCCGCAGGCGGGATCACAAGAGGGGGAATTAACGGGAGCACGGCGCCCCCGTCAGAAGAATCAGCCGCGCTGGCGCACCGCTTCGAACAGGCAGATGCCGGTGGCGACCGACACGTTCAGTGAAGAGACGGTACCGGCCATCGGGATGCTGATCAGCTCATCGCAGTGTTCGCGGGTCAGGCGGCGCATGCCTTCGCCTTCCGCGCCCATCACCAGCGCCATCGGGCCGGTCATTTTGCTCTGATACAGCGTATGGTCGGCTTCGCCGGCGGTGCCGACGACCCAGACATTCATCTCTTGCAGCAGACGCAGCGTGCGCGCCAGGTTGGTCACGCGGATCAACGGCACGTTTTCGGCGGCGCCGCAGGCCACTTTCTTGGCGGTGGCGTTCAACTGGGCGGAACGATCGCGGGGCACGATCACCGCGTGCACGCCGGCCGCATCGGCGCTGCGCAGGCAGGCGCCGAGGTTATGCGGGTCGGTCACGCCGTCCAGCACCAGCAGGAATGGCGTTTCCACGCTCTCCAACAGGCCCGGCAGATCGTTCTCCTGATACTGACGCCCTTCGCGCACCCGGGCGATGATCCCCTGGTGCACCGCGCCTTCAACCTTGTCATCCAGCCATTGGCGGTTCGCCACCTGGATCACGATGCCGGTCGCTTCCAGCTCGGCGATCAGCGGCTGCAGGCGGCGATCTTCGCGGCCTTTCAGGATAAACACTTCCAGGAAGCGTTGCGGATCGCGCTCTAACAGGGCTTTGACGGCGTGGATGCCGTAAATAATTTCGCTCATGATGCTCTTTTAAAGTCGTGCGGCCGGCGATAACCGGCCGATGGTAACGATGTGCGGCAGGTTAAGCCTGCTCGGCACCTTTCTTCTTGGCTGCGCGTTTGGCTTTGGTCGCCGCCGCGATTTTCCGCGTTTTGTCGGACGCTTTCTTGGCTTTCTTTTTCGCCTTCTTCACGTTGTCCGCGGGCTTGACGTCATCCTGCTTACGGAAGGCGCTGTCCGGCTCGAAGTTGGCCGGCGGTTTGCCGCCGCGGCGCTTGCCGCGCCCCGCATTGCCGCTGTCGCGCAGCGTGCGTTGGCCGCCCTTCTTGGCGCGATCGCGCTCGGTTTTGCCTTCACCGCGCGCTTTGCGGGTGCTGGACACCAGCGCGAAGTCGATCTTGCGCTCGTCCATATGCACCGCATCCACGCGGATCTCCACCGTATCCCCCAGGCGATAGACCGTGCCGGAAGACTCGCCGATCAGGCGCTGGCCGATATTATCGTAGCGATAGTAATCATTATCCAGCGTTGATACGTGCACCAGCCCGTCGATGAACAGATCGTTCAGGCGCACGAAGAAGCCGAAGCCGGTCACGCTGGAGATGATGCCGCTGAACACTTCACCGACGTGATCCTGCATGAAGTCGCACTTCAGCCAGTCGGCGACGTTGCGCGTCGCTTCGTCCGCGCGGCGTTCGGTCATCGAACAGTGTTCGCCCAGCTGCAGCATCTCTTCGAATTCGCTGTGCCAGCCGCCGGTCGGCGTCCAGCGCTCTTTCGGCTCGCCATGCTCTTTGGCCAGCTGGTATTTGATCGCGCGGTGCAACGCCAGATCCGGATAACGGCGGATCGGCGAGGTGAAGTGGCCATAAGAGGCCAGCGCCAGGCCGAAGTGGCCGCGGTTTTCCGGATCGTAAATCGCCTGCTTCATCGAGCGCAGCAACATAGTTTGCAGCATTTCGTGGTCAGGGCGCTCGGACACTTCATCCATCAGCACCGCATAGTCCTTCGGCTGCGGCTTGTTGCCGCCGCCCAGCGTCAGCCCCAGCTCGCTCAGCACGCTGCGCAGCGCGGAGATGTGGTCATCGCTCGGACGATCGTGCACGCGGTACAGCGCCGGCTCGTTACGTTTCTCGACGAAGCGCGCGGCCGCCACGTTGGCCATGATCATGCACTCTTCGATCAGCTTGTGGGCGTCGTTGCGCACCGTCGGCTCCACGCGCTCGATGCGGCGTTCGGCGTTGAAGATGAATTTGGCTTCTTCGGTTTCAAACGCGATGCCGCCGCGCTCGGCGCGCGCCTTATCCAGCACCTTGTACATGGCGTGCAGCTCTTCCAGGTGCTTGACCAGCGGGTGGTAATGCTCGCGCAGCTCCTGATCGCCCTGCAGAATGTGCCACACCTTGTTGTAGGTCAGGCGGGCGTGGGAGCTCATCACCGCCTCGTAGAACTTGGCCGTGGACAGGCGCCCCTGGGCGGAGATGGTCATCTCGCACACCATGCACAGGCGATCGACCTGCGGGTTCAGGGAGCACAGCCCGTTGGACAGCACTTCCGGCAGCATCGGGATCACCTGCGACGGGAAATATACCGAGTTGCCGCGGCTGCGCGCTTCGTCGTCCAGCGCGGTGCGTGGACGCACATAGTAGCTGACGTCGGCGATCGCGACCCACAGGCGCCAGCCGCCGCCGCGTTTTTTCTCGCAGTACACGGCATCATCGAAGTCGCGCGCGTCTTCACCGTCGATGGTGACCAACGGCAGCTTGCGCAGATCGACGCGGCCCTTCTTGGCCGCTTCCGGCACCTGTTCGCTGAGATCGGCCACCTGCTTTTCCACCTGCGGCGGCCAGGTATGCGGGATCTCATGGGTGCGCAGCGCGATATCCACCGCCATGCTGGTGCCCATTTTGTCGCCGAGGATCTCGACGATCTTGCCGACCGCTTTGGTGCGGCGGGTTGGGCGTTGAGTCAGCTCCACCACCACCATGTAGCCCATGCGCGCACCGCTGACGCTGTCTGCCGGGATCAGAATATCGAAGCTCAGACGGCTGTCGTCCGGCACCACGAAGCCGGTACCGGCATCCATGAAGAAGCGGCCGACGATCTGGCTGGTTTTCGGCACCAGCACGCGCACGATGCGCGCTTCGCGACGCCCTTTGCGATCCGCGCCCAGCGCCTGCGCCAGCACCACGTCACCGTGGATCGCCATTTTCATCTGTTCGGCGGACAGGTACAGATCGTCTTTGCTGCCTTCAACGCGCAGGAAGCCGTAGCCGTCGCGGTGGCCGATCACCGTGCCGCGCAGCAGGTCCAAACGTTCCGGCAGCGCGTAGCACTGGCGGCGGGTAAACACTAACTGGCCATCGCGCTCCATGGCGCGCAGGCGGCGGCGCAGCGCTTCCAGCTGTTCTTCGCCGCTGAGGCCCAATTCGTTGCCCAGTTCTTCGCGGCTGGCCGGCGTTTCTCGTTTCGCCAAATGGGCCAGGATATATTCACGGCTGGGAATGGGAGATTCGTATTTTTCTGCTTCTCGTTCCAGGAATGGATCTTGTGACATTGCGGTTCCTCCGTTGTCATCAGCAGGATGACGTTGAGCCTTGTCTTCTCAACGTCGTTTTATTCGACAAGCAATAGCTTGTAGAGCGGCGGATTGTCTTCGACCATGTCGGCCAACGTATGCTTATCCAGCTCTTCAAGGAAATTCTGTACGCCCTGTTGGAGCACCTGCTTCAATCGGCAGGCAGGGGTGATGTGGCAAAACTCGCTGCTGCAGTTAACCAGCGCAAGCGGCTCCAGCGCCCGCACGACATCGCCGAGGCGAATGCTCTCGGCCGGTTTGCCCAAACGGATGCCGCCATGCTTGCCGCGCACCGCCGTGACAAAACCGACCCGGCTCAACTGATTGATGATCTTCACCATATGGTTGCGAGACACGCCATACACCTCGGTCACTTCCGAGATACTGGTCATCTTGTCCTGCGGCAACGAGGCCATGTAGATCAACGCCCGCAGACCATAATCAGTAAAACTTGTTAACTGCACATCTTACCTCTGGGTATGACTTTACCCGTCTGATACGCCGCTTTTCGGCGCTATTCAAAAGATTACTCATTGGATAATAAACCAGCCGGAGAGTTCGTCGCTAATTATTTAGCGAATCCCGCGCCCTAAGGCGGGTTTATGAAAGGATTTTTTGACGTGAAACCGCAATCGGAGGGAGTCAGGATAAAAACAAACCGGGACGCGCCCGGTTTGTTTAATGCCGCAAAGCCTGATTATGCGTCGAACGGGTCGCGCAGGATCATGGTTTCGCTGCGATCCGGGCCGGTAGAGATGATGTCTACCGGTACGCCGGTCACTTCTTCGATGCGCTTGATGTAGTTCAGCGCAGCCTGAGGCAGCTTGCTGTGCTCTTTCACGCCAAAGGTGGTTTCGCTCCAGCCCGGCATGGTTTCGTAGATAGGCTCAATGCCTTCCCAGCCTTCAGCCGCCAGCGGAGTGGTGTCCACTTCACGGCCGTCCGGCATGCGGTAACCCACGCAGATCTTCACTTCTTTCAGGCCGTCCAGGACGTCCAGTTTGGTCAGGCAGAAGCCAGACAGGGAGTTGATCTGCACCGCGCGACGCACCGCTACCGCGTCCAGCCAGCCGGTACGACGACGACGGCCGGTGGTGGCGCCGAACTCGTTACCCTGCTTGCACAGGTACTCGCCGGTTTCATCGAACAGCTCGGTTGGGAACGGGCCTGCACCCACGCGAGTGGAGTAGGCTTTCACGATGCCCAGCACGTAGTCCACATAACGCGGGCCGATACCGGAACCGGTAGCCACGCCGCCGGCGGTGGTGTTGGAAGAGGTCACATACGGGTAAGTACCGTGGTCGATATCCAGCAGGGTGCCCTGAGCGCCTTCGAACATGATCAGATCGCCACGCTTGCGCGCGCCGTCCAGCAGTTCGGAAACGTCAACCACCATCGCGGTCAGGATATCGGCGATAGACAGCACGTAGTCCAGCGTCGCCTGATAATCGACGGCTTCAACTTTGTAGTAGTTGACCAGTTGGAAGTTGTGGTAATCGACGATCTCTTTCAGCTTAACGGCGAAGGTTTCTTTGTTGAACAGATCGCCGACGCGCAGACCGCGACGAGCCACTTTATCTTCGTAAGCCGGGCCGATGCCGCGACCGGTGGTGCCGATCGCTTTCGCGCCGCGCGCTTTCTCACGCGCGTTATCCAACGCAACGTGGTAAGGCAGGATCAACGGGCAAGCTTCAGAGAGTAACAAACGTTCGCGTACCGGGATGCCACGCGCTTCGAGTTCACCCATTTCTTTCATCAACGCGTCCGGCGCCAGAACAACACCGTTGCCGATGATGCTGGTGACGTTTTCACGCAGAATGCCTGAAGGAATTAAATGAAGAACGGTTTTTTCACCGTTGATTACCAGAGTGTGGCCAGCGTTATGGCCACCTTGGTAGCGCACAACATATTGAGCCCGTTCAGTCAGCAGGTCTACAACCTTGCCTTTACCTTCGTCACCCCATTGGGTGCCCAGTACGACGACGTTCTTACCCATTTTTCAAAATCACCGATTGCTTAAAAATGGATTCTACCACCGTAATTTTCGATTTTCAGCACTTTTAGCATACGATTGCATAAATTTTGGGCTAGACTTTAAAGACCCGTGCGGCCGCTCAACATGTAGTAGATCACGCAGCCCGCAACCACTATTCCACCGCCAAATCGCCGCAGCGTCGCGTCCGGCAACTGCGACATCGCCACAATCATTTTGCGCCAGGCCTGCGGAAACAGCATCGGCCCCAATCCTTCCAACACGAGGACCAGCCCGAGCGCCAGCCAAATCGTTGAGTTCATGCATCCCCCAAAACGAGAAAGGGCCCGCGAAAACGGGCCCTCGATCAGATTGCCTGCCGCGCTTATTTGCGCAGGGTATCAGGCGACTTCATGTAGCGGAAGAAATCGCTGTCAGGGCTCAGTACCAGCACGTCCTGGTTGTCCTTGAAGCTGGCTTCATAGGCACGCAGGCTGCGGATAAAGGCATAGAAGTCCGGATCCTGGCTGAACGCGTTGGCGAACAGCTTGGCTGCTTCAGCATCGCCTTCACCACGGGTGATACGCGCCTGACGCTCGGCTTCCGCCAGGGTACGGGTCACTTCGTAGTCCGCGCTGGCGCGCAGTTTCTCGGCTTCTTCCTGGCCCTGCGAGCGCAGGCGACGGGCTACCGCTTCACGCTCGGCGCGCATACGCTGGTAGATGGCGTCGGAGACTTCGGCCGGCAGGTTGATCTGCTTGATACGCACGTCGATCACTTCGATGCCCAACGCCGCCATGCTGTTCGGGTTCACCTGCGGCTGTTTGCCGGTGGTTTCCCGCTCAACGCGCGCCGCCGCAGAGGCGATAGCGTCATCGGCTTCGGTGGTCGCCACTTCTTCGCCGTCACCCACGGTGCCGGTGTTCAGCGCGTCACGCACGTCAGACATCAGCTTGCCGCGCGAGTCGGTCACGATGTCTTTCACGTCCAGGCGGCCGATTTCGGAACGCAGACGGTCGCTGAACTTACGCTTCAGCAGCACTTCGGCCTGGGAGACGTCGCCGCCGCCGGTCGCCAGATAGTAGCGGCTGAAGTCGCTGATGCGCCACTTCAGATAGGAGTCAACGATCAGGTCTTTCTTCTCGCTGGTCACGAAGCGATCGGCCTGGTTGTCCATGGTCTGGATACGCGCATCCAGGTTCTTCACGGTCTCAATGAACGGGATCTTGAGGTGCAGACCCGGCGCATACACCAGCGGCTTGTTTTCGCCGTCGCGCAGCACCTTGCCGAAGCGCAGCACGATGCCACGCTGGCCTTCCTGCACCACGAACAGCGAAGCGTACAGCACCACCAGCACCGCGAGGACAATAACTACAAAAGACTTACGCATTGATTACTCTCTCCCTACGCGAGTGGTGTCGTCACGCTGCGCATTCGCCCGGCGCTGATCCATAACCGATCCGCTGCTGGTGCGCGGAGTGCTGCTGTTGGCAGCCGGCGCTGGATTCGGATTGAGGCGAATCAGGCTGGTATCCTTGTTGCCGCTCTCCGTCGCCGCGCCTTGGCCGCGCAGCATCTGATCCAGCGGCAGCACCATCAGGTTGTTGCCTTTGTCGCTCACCAACACCTTACGGGTATGGCCCAGCACTTTTTCCATGGTTTCGATATACAGACGCTCGCGGGTGATCTGCGGTGCGGACTTGTATTCCGGCAACAGCTTGGCAAAGCGCGCCACCTCACCCTGAGCTTCCAGGACGGTGCGGTCTTTATAAGCCTTGGAGTCTTCCAGCAGACGCTGCGCCTGGCCGTTCGCACGCGGCTGAACTTCGTTGGCGTAAGCTTCCGCTTCACGGATGTATTGCTGCTCGTTCTCACGCGCGGCGATCGCATCGTCGAACGACGCCTTCACCTCTTCCGGCGGACGCGCCGCCTGGAAGTTGACGTCCAGCAGCGTGATGCCCATGTTGTAAGGACGAATAGTCTCTTCCAGCATGCGCTGCGTATCGTTACGCACCACGGTACGGCCTTCGGTCAGGATGCGATCCATCGAGTATTTGCCGATCACGCCGCGCAGGGCGCTGTCGGTCGCCTGGCTCAGGCTGTCGTCGGCATTGACGACGCTGAACAGGTACGCTTCCGGATTGGTCACGCGGTACTGTACGTTCATTTCCACGCGCACCACGTTTTCATCGGAGGTCAGCATCACGCCGGACGCCGCCAGCTCACGCACGGATTCCACGTTCACCGGACGCACGTCGTCGATGAAGGTCGGCTTCCAGTTCAGGCCCGGCTGCACCAGGTGGCTGAACTTACCGAAACGCGTCACAACGCCGCGCTCGGCTTCCTTGATGGTGTAGAAGCCGCTGGCGGCCCAGATCACCACCACGGCAACCGCCGCGATACCGATAATGCGGCCGCTGAAGCCCGGGCCGGAGGCCCCGGTGCCGCCGCTATTGCTGTTGGAGCCTTTGCCCCCGCCAAAACCGCTCAATTTCTTGCTCAGTTTGCGGAAGATATCATCCAAATCAGGTGGCCCTTGATCACGACCGCCTTTGTTGTTACCGCCAGAGTTGCCGCCATTGTTATTGCTGCTCCCCCACGGGTCGCGGTCCTGTCCGTTATTACCGGGCTGATTCCACGCCATGTTTTAGCTCCATATTCTGTGATTGGGTACTTCAGGCTTTCGCGAAGCATAAATGTAACAGGATATGATCATACGATAAAGTCAATCAGGTCCTGTTCTTGCTTGCAGAGACGACGCCATTCGACGATCGGCATTCGCACCACCACGCCAATGCTGCCGTCCTCTTCGTTCCACTCTTTTTCAATCGCCTGAAGCTGGTAAAAACGGCTGCGAAGACGGCCTGCCCGTGGCGGTAAGCGCAATTCGTAATGCGCGATCTCCCCCGATAAGCGCTCCGTCAACGCCTGATACAGCAACGGAATACCCTCTCCGCTGGCGGCGGACAGCCACACCCGGATCGGCAGGTTTTCATCGTTGCGGTCGATACGCGGCACAAAATCGTCCAGCATATCTATTTTGTTCATCACTAACAGTGTAGGGATTTCATCCGAGTCTATCTCCGCCAGCACGGTGTTCACCGCGTCGATGTTCTCGTCGACACGCGGATCCGCCGCGTCGATGACGTGCAGCAGCAAAGAGGCCTGGCGCGTCTCCTGCAGCGTCGCCTTGAAGGCGGCCACCAGATCGTGCGGCAGGTGCCGGATAAAGCCTACGGTATCCGCCAACACGGTATCCCCCACGTCCGGCACGTCAATGCGCCGCAACGTAGGATCCAGGGTGGCAAATAGCTGGTCCGCCGCATACACCTCGGCAGACGTTATTCGGTTAAACAGGGTGGATTTGCCGGCGTTGGTATAGCCCACCAGCGATACGGTCGGCACATCGGCGCGGGTCCGCGCGCGTCGGCCTTGTTCACGCTGCTTCTCTACCCGCTCCAGGCGGCGCAGAATCAAGCTGATGCGATCGCGTAACAGGCGACGGTCGGTCTCAAGCTGGGTTTCCCCCGGCCCGCGCAGGCCTATCCCCCCTTTTTGCCGCTCCAGGTGCGTCCAGCCGCGTACCAGACGCGTGGCGATGTGACGCAGCTGCGCCAGCTCCACCTGCAGCTTACCTTCATGGGTGCGGGCACGCTGGGCGAAAATGTCTAAAATCAGCCCGGTGCGATCGATCACCCGGCATTCGCACAGGCGCTCGAGGTTTCTTTCCTGCGCCGGGGAAAGGGAATGATCAAACAGGACAACAGACGCGCCGCTGGCTTTCACCGCATCTGCAATTTCTTCGGCCTTTCCTTCACCGACAAAGTACTTCGGATGCGGGGCTTTGCGGCTACCAGTCACCACTTGCAAAGCTTCTACACCGGCTGAGGAGACCAGCGATTCGAACTCGCTGAGATCTTCCGTATCTTTGTCTTGCGAGAAATAGATATGAACCAGTACGGCCTGCTCACCGGCTTCATAACGGTCAAACAAGCGTGCAACCTCTCAAACGGACACTCACCGTGAGTTTGGGGGACATAAACAGCCCGCGGCTGCTTATGCTCCCCGTCATGGTTGACTTGCAACGCGCTTTATTCAGCGTCATCGCTTTCCTGCTGCGGCTGTTGCTGCGCAGACGGATTGTTACCATGGTGATAGTTGCTTGAACCGCCGCTCGGATTGTTGCTGTGATGCGAGACCGGGCGTGACGGGACAACGGTAGAGATAGCGTGCTTGTACACCATCTGGCTAACCGTGTTCTTCAACAGGATGACACACTGGTCAAAAGACTCAATCTGGCCTTGCAGCTTAATACCATTCACCAAATAAATAGAAACCGGAACACGTTCACGACGCAATGCGTTCAGGAACGGATCTTGCAAAGATTGCCCCTTAGCCATTCTATCTTTTCCTTATTTGCTTGTTGTTTGTAACTAAGAACCTGTCGGCTCTAAAATAAACGACGTAAAAAATTTGCGCGCTGAATACTCAGCAATTGTACACAATCACCCAACCTATGCACTAACAACCTGTGTCACCGAGTCCAAAGCCTCTCCCGGCTTTTCACTGTCCAACCAATGGACCGACTCCCAACCCCGTAACCAGGTCATCTGGCGTTTAGCCAACTGACGTGTTGCGCAAATACCACGATAAACCATCTCATCGTAACTAATTTCACCAGACAAGTATGACCACATCTGGCGGTAACCGACACAGCGAATGGAGGGCAAGTCCGTATGCAAATCACCCCGTGCGAAAAGTGCACGCGCTTCCGTCTCAAAACCCGCCGCCAACATGTGATGGTACCGCAGCTCGATGCGTTGATGGATCAACTCACGGCTGGTCGGCGCTATCGCAAATTGGTGAACTTGATACGGTAACGATTCACCCGAAATTTTAGTCAGTTCCGTTAAAGTTTTACCCGAAATAAAAAAAACTTCCAGTGCTCTGGACAGTCTCTGCGGATCATTCGGATGAATTCTCACTGCCGCGACCGGATCGATCGCCTGTAACTGACGGTGCAGCGCCTCCCAGCCCTGCTCCGCCGCTTGCCGTTCGATGCGCTCGCGCACCGCGGGATCGGCGGACGGCAACGGCGACAATCCTTCCAGCAACGCCTTGAAATACAACATGGTGCCGCCCACCAACAGCGGAATGCGGCCGGCGGCGGTGATGTCGGCCATCTCTTTCAGCGCATCGGCGCGGAACTCCGCAGCCGAGTAAGCTTCGGCGGGATCGCGAATATCGATCAGCCGATGCGGCGCCTGCGCCAATTCTTCGGCGCTCGGCTTGGCGGTGCCGATATCCATGCCGCGATAAATCAGCGCGGAATCGACGCTGATCAGTTCCACCGGCAGGCGCTCGCGCAGCGCGATCGCCAGCGCGGTCTTGCCCGAGGCGGTCGGCCCCATGATGAAAATAGCCGGGGGACGTGATGTCATTTCAGTTTCAGTCATGCTTGAGCGCCGCCAGTGCGGCCTGTAAATCAACGGGTTGTAAAAGTCCGCTCGGTGGCGATTTGACCAGCTGCGGGCAAAGTCGTTCAACGTCGGTCAGCAATTGTATCGCTTGCGAGGTGTTCCACTGTTCATGTTCGCTGCCGAGACGGCGAGCGAGCCAGGTGGCCAACACCGCGGGCGACATCTCCTCATGCTCGGCCAGATAGCCTAACAGTTCGGGTATCAGTTTTTGTAAATTTTGTTGGCGTAATGGTAAAGGCACTGCGCGCAGCGTCACACGGCCGTGATCCGTCTGCAAATCCAGCCCCATCATCGTCAGCAGCGCCTGATGCCGCGCGATGGCCGCCGCTTCGTTCTTGTCCAACGTCAGCTTGACTGGGATCAGCAGCGGCTGCGGCCGCAGCCCTTCCGTCGGCGGATTGAGCTGCGCCTGGCGCAGCCAGCGCTCGGCCACCGTCAGGTTGAGCAACGCCGGCTGCTGGCGCTGTTCAATCAGCGCGTAGCACGGCGGATGGATCATCAGCACCCGGCCAAAGCTGTGTTGCCCGCTCGCCAACGGCGTTTCCACGGCGGCTTTCACCGGTGGGAACAGCGGCGGCCGACTCGGGGCTTCCGGCGCGGCCTCGGCCTGCGGCTCGGCGGCAGGCCGCATCAGTTTGCCGTACAGCTCGCCTTCGCGTTTCTGGTAACCGCCCGCCGTTTGCCAACCGGGCTGCGGCGCGCGCTCGCGGGCAGCGCCGGCCGGTGGCGGCGTTTCGCGACACGGCGCCGGCTGTGAAAAATGGTTGCCGCCGGCGGCGACGCGGTTTTCCTGCTGCCAGACCGGCGCAGGCGCCTCGTCAGGCGCTTCCGCCAGCGGCAGCGACGGCGTCTGCCCGGCCTGTTGCAGCACCGTGGTCACCGCCTGGTAGATAAAATCGTGCACCAGCCGCGCCTGATGGAAACGCACCTCGTGCTTGGCGGGATGAACGTTGACGTCCACCTGGTGCGGATCCACCTCCAGATACAACACGTAAGCGGGCTGCTGATCGTCTTTCAGCTGATCCTGATAGGCCTGACGAATGGCGTGGTTGATCAAGCGATCGCGCATCATGCGGCTGTTGACGTAGCAATACTGCATCTCACCCAGCTGGCGCGCCCCGTCCGGATCCGCCACCCAACCGCGGATGCTCAGATCGCCATGCTGCCAGTCGATGTTCAGCGCATGCTGCAAAAACGCCGGGCCGCAGATGCTGCCCAAACGGCGCTCGTGCTGGCTTTCTTCCTTCGCCGCCCGATATTGGCGGATCAGTTTGCCGTTATGGCTGAGGTTGATCGCCACATCGAAGCGCGCCAGCGCGATGCGCCGCACCACTTCATCGATATGGCCGAATTCGGTTTTCTCGGTGCGCATGAACTTGCGGCGCGCCGGGGTGTTGTAAAACAGATCCAGCACTTCCAGCGTGCTGCCGACAGGGTGCGCAGCGGGTTTGACCGTCACCGCCTGTTCGCGCCCTTCGGCATAGGCTTGCCACGCTTCGCTCTGATCTGCGGTGCGCGACGTCAGGGTCAAACGGGAAACCGAGCTGATGCTGGCCAGCGCTTCGCCGCGAAAACCGAGGCTGACGATCGCCTCCAGGTCGTCGAGCGTGCTGATTTTACTGGTGGCGTGCCGCGCCAGCGCCAGCGCCAGATCGTCCTTGCCGATGCCGCAGCCGTTGTCGCGAATGCGGATCAACTTGGCGCCGCCGCGTTCGATATCGATATCGATGCGCGTCGCACCGGCGTCCAGGCTGTTTTCCACCAGCTCTTTGACGACCGACGCGGGGCGTTCGACCACCTCTCCGGCGGCGATCTGGTTGGCGAGCTGTGGCGGTAACACCTGGATAGGCATGCTGACTCCTGTAGCGGTGGCGCTAGGCCTGCGGAATGGTCAGCGTCCGATCCAGCGGCGCGACGTCCGACTTCAGATTATTGACCCGTTTCAAATCGCCGACGCTGACCCCGTAGCGAGAAGCGATGGAGGACAGCGTGTCCCCGCGGGCCACTTTATGTTTAGACGGCTTCTTCGCCGGCGTTTTCGCTTTGGCGACGGCGGTGACGGCGGCGGTTTTCCCCGCCGGCACCTTCAGGCGTTGCCCGACCCACACGCCGTCTTTCTTCAGTTTGTTCAGATCCCGCAGCGCCGCCATGGTCGTGCCGTAGCTGTCTGCGATGCCGGACAGCGTCTCCGCCCGTTTCACCACGTGGATCTGGGTCTTGCCGCTTACGCTGCGGCCCGCGCCGGCCGAGCTGACGATAGGCTCAGGCTGGCGCACGTCTGGTGTTGAGGTGTTAACCGCCGCTGCGACGTCCAGCGGTCGGTTTTCCACCTTTGGGTCGGCTTGCAGCGGATGCGCCAGGAAGTAGCTGCGCAGGCCGTTATGAATGGCCTTGGCAATCTTCTCCTGATACGCGCTACTGCCCAGCAGCCGCTCCTCCGTGCTATTACTGATAAATCCTGTTTCCACCAGCAGCGATGGAATATCCGGCGAACGCAGCACGCCCAGGCTGGCGTGTTCCGGCCGGCGTTTATGCAACGATCCGACGCTCTGCAGCTGCTGCAGCACCTTCACCGCCACATCGTAGCCAACGCGCTGCGAGTGGCCGAACTGCAGATCCAGCACCGCCTGGCTCAGATAAGGGTCGGCCTGGCTGTTGGCCAGCAAGTCGCCGGCGCCGCCGAGCAGCTCGGACTGCTTCTCATGCTGTTCGAGCCAACCGGCCATTTCGCTGTTGGCGCGGCGATTGGACAGCACCCAGACGGAAGCCCCGCTGGCGCTGCGGTTTGGCGCGGCGTCGGCGTGGATGGAGACCAGTACGTTGGCGCCCTGTTTACGCGCAACGTCGGAACGCCCCATCACCGAAATAAAATAGTCGCCGTTACGCGTCAGCACCGGTTTGAACTGCGGATCGGCGTCCAGCATCGCCTGCAGGCGGCGCGCGATGGCGATAGTGACATTCTTCTCCTTCAACCCGCTCGGGCCGATGGCGCCCGGATCCTGGCCGCCGTGGCCGGCGTCGATCGCCACCACCACCCGATCGCCGGAACCGGCGGAAACGCGGCTGCTGCGCGGCGTCACCTCAGTGGCGGTGCCCGCGACCACGCTCTGTTTATTGGTAAAGGGATTCAATCCCGTCGGCGCTTTGCGCAGCGGCGGCTCCGGCGCTTCACGCACTGCGACCGGCGCCTGACGCGGCGGTTGGCTGACGGCGACCGGCGCAGGCGTTTGGACCGGCGCTTTACGCGCCACGGTATTGACGCCGCCTTCGGCCGTAAGGGTGAATACCACGGTGTGCACGCCGCCGTTCTGGCGGGTGGAGACGCGGGTTTTAGCGCGCTGAGTCAGATCAAACACCAGGCGCACGCTCTGAGCGTCTTTCGGCGCGCTGGAGCGAATGCTTTTCACCAGGTTTTGGCCGCTGAAATTGAGCGGCAGCCCGCCGACCTTGCCTTTCTGGTTGACGTCCAGCACCACGCGCTCCGGGCCGTGCAGCGGGAAAAACGCGTAGTCCGGCGGGCCATTGAAGCTCACCGACACCGTCGCTTCGCGCTGGGCGTTGGACACTTTGATATCGGACAGCGAGGACGCCGCCAGCGCGCTCAACGCGCCGAGCGGCCCCAGCACGGCGATCAGTATGATGACCGCAAATTTTTTCAACGCATGCGTCATTGCAGCATCATCCCTGTGATCCATGAATACGGTCTAACAGCTGGCTGCCGTAAGCAGAAATCGCCTCGATCTTCGCCTCTCGCCCCTCGCCCTGATAGCTGAGGTGCAGCGCCAGATCCGGCTCCGGCAGCACGCCGGTGCCCTGCTGCGGCCATTCGACCAGGCAGATGGCGTCTTGCGCGAAGTAATCGCGAATGCCCATAAATTCAAGCTCTTCCGGATCAGCCAGGCGATACAGATCGAAGTGATATACCGCCAAGGGCTGCAAGGCATAGGGCTCCACCAGCGTGTAGGTCGGGCTTTTGACATTGCCCTGATGCCCCAACGCCTGCAGGAAGCCACGGCTGAAGGTGGTTTTACCGGCGCCCAGGTCGCCGTAGAGATAGATGACGCTGGCGCGATCGCAGGCCTTGGCCAAAGTGGTGCCCAAAGCGACAGTCGCTGCCTCGTCCGGCAGAGGTAAAACGAGTTCTTTCATTCGATAAAGTCTATTTTGCCCACTCAGGGTTAACGAAATGAAGGATGTCCGGCAGTAAATCGGTCGCCAACATGCCTCTTGTTCCTTGTCTTTCTGCTACGCGATCGCCGGCCGCGCCGTGTACGACGCAGCCCGCACAGGCGGCATCATACAGCGAGAGCTTTTGCGCCAGCAAACCGCCGATGATGCCCGACAGCACATCGCCCATGCCGCCGGAGGCCATGCCGGCATTGCCGACGTCGGCGATCGCCATCTGGCCCTGCTCATCGGCGATCAGGGTGCCGGCGCCTTTCAGCACCGCCACGCCGCCGTAGCGCGCCGTCAGGTTACGCACGGCAAGTAAGCGATCACTCTCGATGTCGGCAGTGCTGCAGCTCAACAGCCGCGCCGCCTCTCCGGGATGCGGAGTCATCACGCGATTCTGCCGTTTCTCGGGATTTAATGCCAGCAAGTTCAGCGCATCGGCGTCCCACAAGGCCGGTTTATCGCTGGTTTGCAGCACGTTCAAGGCGTTTTTGCCCCACTCAGCCTGGCCCAGCCCCGGGCCAATCACCAGCACGTCCGCCCATTGCATCGCCTGCCGCAAGGCCGTCTCGTCCGGCGCCTGCGCCATCAACTCCGGCCTGGCCGCCAGCAGCGGCGCGACGTGCTCAATGTGAGTAAGCACTCGCACCAATCCAGCCCCGCTGCGCAGCGCCGCTTCCGCCGCCATGCGAATGGCGCCGCCGAATCCGCGGTCGCCGCCCACCAGCAGCAGACGACCATGCTCGCCCTTATGGGCGCAGGGGCGCCGCGGATGCAGCCAGCGCGGCAACGCCTCGGCGGTAAGCCGCTGAATCTGTTCCGGTTGCTTCGCCAACCAATCCGATAAGCCTAGCGTATTCTGATGAAGTTGCCCGACCCAGTCGCGCGCCTGCCCGGTCAGCAAACCCGGCTTGAGGCCGATGAACGTGACGGTATGCGCGGCACGCACGACCGCGCCCGGCGCCGCGCCGCTTTCCGCCAGCAGCCCGGACGGGATATCGAGCGCCACCACCGGCGCCGAATGGCGGTTGGCGGCCTCGATCAGTGCATCGTAAGGCACGCGCGGCGCGCTGCCCAGGCCGGTGCCTAACAGACCGTCGATAATAAGAGAGACGGACGCCGGCCAGCGGCTGTTCGCCGGCAGAATATCGCCGCCGGCGGCCAGCCAGGCCTCGCGGGCCGCTGCGGCCTCCGGCGGCAAAGGGCGTGCGCCTTCGCAGGCGATCACCGTCACCTGCACGCCCGCCGCCTTCGCCAAACGCGCCACCACATAGCCGTCGCCGCCGTTGTTGCCGTGGCCACAGAGCACCAGCCAGTGGTTGCAGGAGGGATAAGTGTCGCGCGCCAGTACGTAGGCCGCCTGACCGGCGCGCAGCATTAAATCGTAAAGAGAAAGACCGAGCGAGGCCGCCGCCGCAGGTTCCGAACGACGGATCCAATCCGCAGGCCAGACAGAGTGTGGTAAACTGTCAGCGTATGCTTTTTCACTATGGCCCGTCATGACGCACCCCCTCGATCTCCATCAACTCGCCCAACATATCAAGCAATGGGGGCAATCGCTAGGATTCCAGCAGGTTGGCATCTGCGATACCGATCTCAGCCTGGAAGAGCCGAAGCTGCAGGCCTGGCTCGACAAACAGTACCACGGCGAGATGGAGTGGATGGCGCGCCACGGCATGCTGCGCGCGCGCCCTCACGAGCTGTTGCCGGGCACGCTGCGGGTGATCAGCGTGCGCATGAACTACCTGCCGGCCAAGGCGGCGTTCGCCAGCACCCTGCAGAACCCGCAATTGGGCTACGTCAGCCGCTATGCGCTGGGGCGCGATTATCACAAGCTGTTGCGTCAGCGCCTGAAAAAGTTGGGCGATCAGATCCAGGCCTACTGCGGCGAACTGAATTTCCGCCCCTTTGTCGACTCGGCGCCGGTCATGGAGCGCGCGCTGGCCGCCAAGGCGGGCATCGGCTGGGTTGGTAAACACTCACTAATTCTTAACCGCGAAGCCGGATCCTGGTTTTTCCTCGGCGAACTGCTGATCGACCTGCCGCTGCCGGTGGATCAGCCGCAGGAAGAGCAGTGCGGCCGCTGCGTCGCCTGCATCACCACTTGCCCGACCGGGGCCATCGTCGCGCCCTACACCGTCGATGCCCGGCGCTGCATTTCCTATCTGACCATCGAACTGGAAGGCGCGATCCCGGAGGAATTCCGGCCGCTGCTCGGCAACCGTATCTACGGCTGCGACGACTGCCAGCTGATCTGCCCGTGGAACCGATTTTCGCAACTCACCGACGAAGACGATTTCAGCCCGCGTGCCGCGCTGCATGCGCCGCAGCTGATCGATCTGTTCAGTTGGACGGAAGAAAAATTCCTGCGCATCACCGAAGGCTCGGCGATACGCCGCATCGGTCACCTGCGCTGGCTGCGCAATATCGCCGTGGCGCTGGGCAATGCGCCTTATGAGGACAGCATCGTGCTCGCGCTGCGCACGCGTTTGGACCAGGACGCCATGCTGGACGAACATATCCACTGGGCGCTGGCGCAACAGCTCGCTCGCCGTGAAGCGCAGGGCATCGAGGTGCAAACGGCGCAGAAAAAACGGTTGATACGGGCTGTGGAAAAAGGTTTGCCAAGGGATGCCTGACGGGGTGCGCCGCGCGGGCGTATCGCCCGAAATCTCACTCTGTGGATTTGTGCATAAAAATAAAAACACGTTGTCTTTCAACTGCAACAAAAAGAGCAAGTGATCGGCATAACGTTTTGGGATAAATAAATAAGCTTATAAATCAAATATATAAATATTTAATTTGTATGACGTTGATTTTTCAGGCTGGCGGGTTTATGTACAGAGACTGTGGATAACTCTGTTCACAACGTTTTTAGCAGGTGTGTAAAACGGGACAAAAACCCGCGCCGGAGAAGGCGTTGGATTTGAGTTTGAAACGAAGAGAAAATTGGAGCGGGAAACGAGACTCGAACTCGCGACCCCGACCTTGGCAAGGTCGTGCTCTACCAACTGAGCTATTCCCGCATTGAGATGCTTTTGGCATCCGGTCACCAAACACTGGCGTGACCTTTGAATTTTTGGAGCGGGAAACGAGGCTCGAACTCGCGACCTCAACCTTGGCAAGGTTGCGCTCTACCAACTGAGCTATTCCCGCGTCGCATAGGTACTGCTTGATACTGCTTTATTTATTCATCATGCCGCATCGCGACATTGTTGAATTTGGAGCGGGAAACGAGACTCGAACTCGCGACCCCGACCTTGGCAAGGTCGTGCTCTACCAACTGAGCTATTCCCGCCCGGCGTATCGATGGTGGAACGTTACGAAATTCTTCATCGGTACGGGGTGCGCATTATACGAGAAATCCTTTTTGTCGCAAGCCCCTGAAAGCAAAAAAACGCGATTTTTGTTTGATTGCCGATTAAAGCGCCAGATTGGCGAATTAAGCGGCTAAAAACGGCATTTTTTCCCCGCAGAGGCCGCCATCGCCTTAAAGCTGAATGAAATGCTCGCGGTAATAAGCCAGTTCGGCCACCGATTCGCGGATGTCATCCAGCGCCTGATGGGTGCCCTGCTTCTTAAAGCCGCCGAGAATTTCCGGCTTCCAACGGCGCGCCAGTTCTTTCAGCGTGCTGACGTCCAGGTAGCGGTAATGGAAGTAGGCCTCCAGCTCCGGCATGTAGCGGAACAGGAAACGGCGATCCTGGCCCACGCTGTTGCCGCAGATCGGTGATTTGCCGGCCGGCACCCATTGCTGCAGGAAGGCGATGGTTTCCAGCTCGGCGGCGCGATCGTCCTGCCGGCTGGCTTTCACCCGCTCCACCAGCCCGCTGCCGGTATGGGTGCGCACGTTCCACTCGTCCATCAAGGCCAGCTGCTCGTCGGATTGGTGCACGGCGATCACCGGCCCTTCCGCCAGGATGTTCAGATTGGCGTCGGTGACCAGCGTGGCGATCTCGATAATGCGGTCACGCTCGGGATCCAGCCCGGTCATCTCCAAATCGATCCAAATCAGGTTATTTTCGTTTGCTGTCATGATGTTTCCTGCCTAAAAGCCGAGAGAAAAACGCTGTGCGGACGAGACGACGGCCGCCGCCGATGGCGACACGCCGCAGCCGGCGGCTAACAACGGTTATTTAATATAAAATAGCGTGTATCATAGTCTTTTTGGTCGCCATGGGCGACATATACCCTGACGGGTTCAAGGCTGCGCCCGGGGCAAGTCCCCCGCCGCGGCTGTGCGTATACGTAAAGGTATAAAACCGATTCAAGTGAGGCGCAGTGAGTAAGAACAAACTGTCCAAAGGTCAGCAACGCCGCGTGCAGGCGAACCATCAGCGCCGTCTGAAGCGCGCCGATAACAAACCGGAACCGGATGATTCCCAGCTGGGCGAGCCGCAGGAAGGCGTCGTCATCAGTCGTTTCGGCATGCACGCCGACGTTGAGGCGCCGGATGGCACTCAGCACCGCTGCAACATCCGCCGCACATTGCGTTCGCTGGTGACCGGCGATCGCGTGGTGTGGCGCCCCGGCCTGGGCGCCCATGAAGGGGTAAAAGGCATTGTGGAAGCGGTGCACGAACGCACCTCGGTGCTGACGCGCCCGGACTTCTATGACGGCGTGAAGCCGATCGCCGCCAATATCAATCAGATCGTCATCGTGTCGGCGATCCTGCCCGAGCTGTCACTGAACATCATCGACCGTTATCTGGTGGCCTGCGAAACGCTCGAAGTCGAGCCGCTGATCGTGCTCAACAAAATTGACCTGCTGGACGCCGAAGCGCGCAAGCTGGTCGACGGCATGATGGATATCTATCGCAAGATTGGCTACCGGGTGCTGGAAGTCTCCAGCCAAACGCGGGAAGGCATGGCGGAGTTCGAACAGGCGCTGGCCGGGCGCATCAGCATCTTCGCCGGTCAGTCCGGGGTCGGCAAGTCCAGCTTGCTGAACGCGCTGCTGCCGCCGTCTGAAGAGCAAATTCTGGTAAATCAGGTTTCCGACGTCTCGGGCCTCGGGCAACATACCACCACCGCCGCGCGGCTGTACCATTTCCAGCACGGCGGCGACGTGATCGACTCCCCGGGGGTGCGCGAGTTTGGCCTGTGGCACCTGGAGCCGGAACAAATCACCCGCGGCTTTGTCGAATTCCGTGATTATTTAGGCGGTTGCAAATTCCGCGACTGCCGCCACGATACCGATCCCGGCTGCGCCATTCGCGCGGCGATGGAGAAAGGCGATATCGCGCAAGAGCGGTTCGACAACTATCACCGTATTCTGGAAAGCATGGCGCAGGTGAAGGTTCGCAAGAACTTCACGGACGCCGCAGACTGACACTGACGAGCGAGCATTGACGACGGCGGAGCCCTCGTTACAATGCGCGCCCTTTACCCTGATTCACGAGGTTAACGTGCTGGATAGCATCAAGATTAAACTGCAATATTGGCTGCCGAAGCTGGCGCTGACCCGCCTGGCGGGCTGGGGCGCCGACAAACGGGCCGGCTGGCTGACCCAACTGGTGGTCAAAACCTTCGCCCGCTACTACCGCGTGGACATGCAGGAAGCGCAAAATCCGGACCTGGTGTCTTACGCCACCTTCAACGACTTCTTCGTGCGCCCGCTGCGCGACGGCGCGCGCCCCATCATCGCCGACGCCAACTGGCTGGCGCTGCCTGCCGATGGCGCCATCAGCCAGCTCGGCCCGATCCGCGACGATCAAATCTTCCAGGCCAAAGGCCACCACTACAGCCTCGAAGCGCTGCTGGCCGGCAACTATCTGTTGGCCGAGCCGTTCCGCAACGGCCTGTTCGCCACCACCTATCTGGCGCCGTGCGACTATCACCGCGTACACATGCCGTGCGCCGGCGTGCTGCGCGAAATGATCTATGTGCCGGGCGATTTGTTCTCGGTCAACCCGCTCACCGCCGCCAACGTGCCTAATCTGTTCGCGCGCAACGAGCGCGTGATCTGCGTATTCGACACCGACATCGGGCCGATGGTGCAAATCCTGGTCGGCGCCACCATCGTCGGCAGCATCGAAACCGTCTGGGCCGGCACCGTCACGCCGCCGCGCGAAGGCATCATCAAACGCTGGACCTACCCGGCCGCCGGCGAAGAAGGCGCCATCGCGCTGGAAAAAGGCGCCGAGATGGGCCGTTTCAAACTCGGCTCCACGGTGATCAACCTGTTTACCGCAGGCAGCGTGCAGTTTGCGCCGCAGCTGCATAACGGCACCGTCACCCGCATGGGTGAAGCCTTCGCCGAAATCCCGGCCGCCGCTGAAACGCCACAGACCCCGCTCTAAAGGAATCGACGCCGTGCGCCTTTTCATCACGCTTTTGCTCGGTTGCCTGCTGTGGCAACCGGCGCTGGCCGCCCCCGTGCCGACCGAGACCCAGCTCAAACAGGAGCTGAAGCAGGCGGAAAGCAGCAAAAACGCGCCGAATCAGGCGGAAACCACTGAGGCGCTGCAAAGCGCCCTCAACTGGCTGACGGAGCGCAAAGAGTCGCAGACTCGCTCCGAGCAGTATCAGAGGGTGATCGACGATTTTCCGAAGATGACGCAGGAGCTGCGCCGTCAGCTGGTGCTGGAAAGCAACAAGATCTTGCCTAACGGCGACGATCTGCCGGCCGCCGAGCTGGAACAGCAGATCCTGCAAACCAGCAGCCTGCTGCTGGAACAGGCGCGCCTGCTGCAGCAAGAACAGGATCGCACGCGGGAGATCAGCGATTCGCTCGGCCAGCTGCCGCAGCAGCAGACCGACGCCCGCCGTGCGCTGACGGAAGTGCAGCGCCGCCTGCAGGCGCAGCCCGCCAACCCGACCACGCCGTATGCGCAGGCCGCACTGGCCCTGCTGCAGGCCGAAGCCGCGGCGCGCAAAGCCAAAGTGGACGAGCTGGAGCTGGCGCAGCTGTCGGCCAACAACCGTCAGGAGCTGGCGCGCATGCGCGCCGAGGTCTATAAAAAGCGCCACGAGAAAATAGACGTTCAGCTGCAGGCGCTGCGCAATAACCTCAACGCCCAACGCCAACGCGAAGCAGAGCTGGCGCTGGAAAAAACCGAGCAGTTGGCCGAGCAGAACGGCGATTTGCCAAAAAGCATCAGCCAGCAGCTGCAGATCAACCGCGAACTGTCCGCCGCGCTGAACAGCCAGGCGCAGCGCATGGATCTGATTTCATCGCAGCAGCGGCAGGCGGCGGCGCAGACGCTGCAGGTGCGCCAGGCGCTGAGCACCATCATCGAGCAGGCCCAGTGGCTCGGTTCGTCGTCGGCGCTGGGGGAAACCCTGCGCGCCCAGGTGGCGACACTGCCGGAAATGCCCAAGCCGCAACAGCTGGACGGCGACATGGCCCAGCTGCGCGTGCAGCGCCTGCAGTTTGAAAACCAGCTGGAAAAACTGTCGCAGCGCGAATTCAAACGCGACGACGGCAGCGCGCTGACCAACCAGGAGCAACGCATCGTCGATGCCCAGCTGCGCACCCAGCGCGAGCTGCTCAACTCGTTATTATCCGGGTGCGACACCCAAATCCTTGAGCTGACCAAGCTGAAGGTGGCCAACACCCAGTTGATCGAAGCGTTGAACGAAATTCGCGACGCCACCCACCGCTATTTGTTCTGGGTGCCGGACGTCAATCCGATCAACTTCTCCTACCCGCTCAACGTGGCGCACGATCTGACGCGCGTCCTGTCGCTGGACACGCTGTCTCAACTCGGCGGCGCCTTCATGATGATGGTGACCAGCCGCGAAACGCTGATCCCGATCTTCGGCGCCCTGCTGCTGGTGATTTTCAGCATCAGCTCGCGCAAGCACTACCACGCCTTCCTCGAGCGCGCGAGCAGCCGCGTCGGCAAGGTGACGCAGGACGAATTCTTCCTGACGTGCGCACCGTGTTCTGGTCGATTCTGGTGGCGATGCCGCTGCCGGTGCTGTGGGCCGCGCTCGGTTACGGCCTGCAAAGCGCCTGGAACTACCCGGTGGCGGAAGCGATCGGCAAAGGGGTAACCGCCACGCTGCCGATCCTGTGGATCTGCATGATCTGCGCCGCCTTCGCCCACCCGCAGGGGCTGTTCATCGTGCACTTCCGCTGGCCGGCGAAGCAGGTTTCGCGCGCCATGCGCTACTACAAGATGTCGATCTGGCTGATCGTGCCGCTGATCATGGCGCTGATCACCTTCGATAGCCTGAAAGAACGCGAGTTCGCCAACACCCTGGGGCGGCTGTGCTTCATCCTGCTGTGTCTGGCGCTGGCGCTGGTCACCCACAGCCTGAAACGCGCCGGCATTCCGCTGTATCTGGATAAAAACGGCTCCGGCGACAACATGCTCAACAGCGCCTTCTGGGGGCTGCTGCTGTCGGCGCCGCTGCTGGCGGCGCTGGCCTCGACCGTCGGTTACCTCACCACCGCGCAGGCGCTGTTGGCGCGTCTGGAAACTTCGGTGGCGATCTGGTTCCTGCTGCTGGTCGTCTACCACATCATCCGCCGTTGGATGTTGATCCAGCGGCGGCGCATCGCCTTCGATCGCGCCAAGCAGCGCCGCGCCGACATTCTGGCCCAGCGCGCCCGCGGCGAAGACGAAACTTCACATACCCCGAACAGCACCGAAGGCGCCATCGATCCGGACGATTCGGACTTCGATCTGGACACCATCAGCGCCCAGTCGCTACGGCTGGTGCGTTCGATCCTAACGCTGATCGCGCTGGTGTCGGTGATCGTGCTGTGGTCGGAGATCCACTCCGCGTTCGCCTTCCTGGAAAATATCTCGCTGTGGGACGTAACCTCGACGGTGAACGGCGTGGAAACCGCCCATCCGATCACCCTCGGCGCGGTTCTGATCGCCATTTTGGTGTTGATCATCACCATGCAGCTGGTGCGCAACCTGCCGGCGCTGCTGGAGCTGGCGGTGCTGCAGCACCTGGATCTGTCCCCGGGCACCGGCTACGCCATCACCACCATCACCAAGTACCTGCTGCTGCTGTTCGGCGCGGTGCTCAGCTTCGCCTGGATCGGCATCGAATGGTCGAAACTGCAGTGGGTGGTTACCGCGCTCAGTCTGGGGTTGGGCTTCGGCATGCAGGAGATCTTCTCCAACTTCATCTCCGGCTTGATCATCCTGTTCGAGAAACCGATCCGCATCGGCGACACCGTGACGATCCGCAATCTGACCGGCACCGTCACCAAGATCAATACCCGCGCCACCACCATCTCGGACTGGGACCGCAAAGAGATCATCGTGCCGAACAAAGCGTTTATCACCGAGCAGTTCGTCAACTGGTCGCTGTCGGATACCCTGACCCGTGTGGTGCTGACCGTACCGGCGCCGGGCGAAGCCAACAGCGAAGAAGTGACCAAGATCCTGATGAACGCCGCCGAGCGCTGCGCGCTGGTGCTGGATAACCCGGCGCCGGAGGTCTATCTGGTCGATCTGCAGCAAGGCATTCAGATCTTCGAGATGCGTATTTACGCCGCCGAGATGGGCCACCGTATGCCGCTGCGCCATGAGATCCACCAGCTGATCCTGGCGGGCTACCGCGAGCACGGCATCACGCTGCCGTACCCGCCGTTCCAGGTGCGTACCGAGACGCTGTCGCGGCTGACCAACAACGGCCGCACGCCGCCGTCCACGCCGGCGCCGAACACCAAGCGCGACGCCGGGGGGCTGTAAGCGTTTCTCGCGATAAAAAAAGGGCCGGCAAATGCCGACCCTTTTGCTTTTCTTACCGCCTGAAACGTCAGGCGATCCCGACCGGGAAGGCTAATACGTCGCTCAGGCTCTCGGCGCCCAGCGCCAGCATCACCAGACGATCCACGCCCAGCGCCACGCCGGAACACTCCGGCATGCCGTGCTGCAACGCCGCCAACAGGTTGTAGTCGATCGGTTGCTGCGGCAGGCCGCGCTCCGCGCGTTTGCGGTTGTCCTGCTCGAAGCGCTGCTGTTGTTCACGGCCGTCGGTAAGCTCGCGAAAACCGTTCGCCAGCTCGATACCCTTGAAGTACACCTCGAAACGCTCCGCCACGCGGTGGTCTTCGGTGCTAATCTCCGCCAACGCCGCCTGGCTGGCCGGGAAGTGGTACACGAACGCCGGTTTTTCACGGCCGATATGCGGTTCCACGCCCACGGTGAACAGCAGCTGCAGCAGCGTATCGCGATCTTCTTCGGTATCGGCGATGTTGCTCAGATCGAGTTTGGCCGCCGCTTCGCGCAGCTGCGCCTTCTCCGCCGACAGCGGATCGATGTCCAGATGGCGCAGGAACGCCTGCTGATAGGACAGGGTCTCCGCGCTCTCGCAGTCCAGCACCTGTTGCAGCAGATCGTCCACTTCATTCATCAGGCGGTACATGTCGTAGTGCGGACGGTACCACTCCAGCATGGTGAATTCCGGGTTGTGATGCCGCCCGGCTTCTTCATTGCGGAAGCTGCGCCCCATTTGGTAGATCGGGCCGCTGCCCGCCGCCAACAGGCGCTTCATGTGATATTCCGGGCTGGTCATCATGTATAGCGTCAGGCCCTCTGCCGCTCCCGGCCCGACGAAACGCGTCTCGAACGGGAACAGGTGAACGTCGGTGACCGTCGCCTGGCTCATGGTGGGCGTCTCAACTTCCAGCACGCCACGATCGGCGAAGAAACGCCGGATCTCAGCCAGAATCGCTGCGCGTTTCAACAAATTGGCGATGGGTGCACTAGGCTGCCAGCTTGCCGTTTCGCTCATGGTTATTAACTCCGAAATCAAACAGGGGATGCAGTCTACTCGCATCCTTGCAGCCAAACAAATTCTTCACAATGCGCAACCGGCGATAACGCCAATTTCCGATAAAAGGGCGGCAAAAGCGCGTTAAAAAGGGTAAAGCCGGCCGAACGCGCAAAAAAACAGACAAGCCTGCCGGGCAAGCGTTAATCGACAAAACAATCGATCACATCAAATTTCGACTACTTAACTTTAGGTATAGTTAATTCCCCATTATTGGTGGGAGATATCTATCCTTAACCTTTAAGCAACATTAATCGGTTCAATTAGTTAGCACCCGAAGAGTTCGCTAAATTTTAAGCATAGATATTTAACTTGCCGTTCTTAACAAGAACATTGGAGGAATGCAGTGCAAACCTTTAACGCCGATCTTGCCATTATTGGGGCCGGGGGCGCTGGTTTACGTGCAGCAATAGCCGCAGCGGAAGCCAATCCCCAACTGAAAATCGCGCTGATCTCTAAGGTCTACCCGATGCGCAGCCACACGGTCGCCGCCGAGGGGGGCTCCGCCGCCGTCACCCAGGATCACGATACCTTCGACTATCACTTCCACGACACCGTCGCCGGCGGCGACTGGCTGTGCGAGCAGGACGTGGTCGATCACTTCGTGCATCAGTGCCCGCGCGAGATGACCCAGCTTGAGCAGTGGGGCTGCCCGTGGAGCCGCAAACCGGACGGTTCGGTCAACGTGCGACGCTTCGGCGGCATGAAGATCGAACGCACCTGGTTCGCCGCCGACAAGACCGGCTTCCACATGCTGCACACCCTGTTCCAGACCTCGCTGAAATACCCGCAAATTCAACGCTTCGACGAGCACTTCGTACTGGATATCCTGGTGGATGACGGCCAGGCGCGCGGCCTGGTGGCGCTCAACATGATGGAAGGCACCCGCGTGCAGATCCGCGCCAACGCGGTGGTGATGGCCACCGGCGGCGCCGGGCGCGTTTACCGCTACAACACCAACGGCGGCATCGTCACCGGCGACGGCATGGGCATGGCGTTCCACCACGGCGTACCGCTGCGCGACATGGAGTTCGTGCAGTACCACCCGACCGGCCTGCCCGGTTCCGGCATCCTGATGACCGAGGGCTGCCGCGGCGAAGGCGGCATTCTGGTGAACAAAGACGGCTACCGTTACCTGCAAGACTACGGCATGGGCCCGGAAACCCCGCTGGGCGAGCCGAAGAACAAATACATGGAGCTGGGCCCGCGCGATAAAGTGTCCCAGGCCTTCTGGCACGAATGGCGCGCCGGCCGCACCATCGCCACCCCGCGCGGCGACGTGGTCTACCTCGATCTGCGCCACCTGGGCGAGAAAAAGCTGCTGGAGCGGCTGCCGTTCATCTGTGAACTGGCCAAAGCCTACGTCGGCGTCGATCCGGTGAAAGATCCGATCCCGGTGCGCCCTACCGCGCACTACACCATGGGCGGCATTGAAACCGACCAGAACTGCGAAACCCGCATCAAAGGGCTGTTCGCAGTCGGCGAATGCTCCTCCGTCGGCCTGCACGGCGCCAACCGTCTCGGCTCCAACTCGCTGGCGGAACTGGTGGTATTCGGCCGCGTCGCCGGTGAACACGCCGCGCGCCGCGCGCTGGAAACCGCGCCGGCCAACGGCAGCGCGCTGGATGCGCAAACCCGCGACGTCGAAACCCGCCTGAGCAACCTGATGAAGCAGGAAGGCAACGAAAACTGGGCGAAGATCCGCGACGAAATGGGGCTGTCGATGGAAGAAGGCTGCGGCATCTACCGCACGCCGGAGCTGATGCAAAAAACCATCGATAAGCTGGCCGAGCTGAAAGAACGTTTCAAGCGCGTCAAAATCACCGACAACACCAGCGTGTTCAATACCGATCTGCTGTACACCATCGAGCTGGGCTATGGCCTGGACGTCGCTGAATGCATGGCGCACTCCGCATTTAACCGCAAAGAGTCGCGCGGCGCCCACCAGCGCCTGGACGAAGGCTGCACCGAGCGTGACGACGTCAACTTCCTCAAGCATACGCTGGCGTTCCACAATCCGCAGGGCGCGCCGCGTCTCGAATACAGCGACGTGAAAATCACCAAGCTGCCGCCGGCCAAACGCGTCTACGGCGCAGAAGCCGAAGCGCAGGAGAAAAAGAATAAGGAGCAGGCAAATGGCTGAGATGCAAACCCTGAAGATCGACGTCATGCGCTATAACCCGGAAAGCGACGCCGAGCCGCATTTCGTCACTTACGCCGTGCCTTACGACGAACAGACCTCGCTGCTCGACGCGCTGGGCTATATCAAGGATAACCTGGCGCCGGACCTCTCCTACCGCTGGTCTTGCCGCATGGCGATCTGCGGCTCCTGCGGCATGATGGTCAACCGCGTGCCGAAGCTGGCGTGCAAAACCTTCCTGCGCGACTACGTCGGCGGCATGAAGGTCGAAGCGCTGGGCAACTTCCCGATCGAGCGCGATCTGGTGGTCGACATGACCCACTTCATCGAAAGCCTGGAGGCGATCAAGCCGTACATCATCGGCAACGATCGCAAACCGGAGGATGGCCCGAACGTGCAGACTCCGGCGCAGATGGCCAAATACCACCAGTTCTCCGGCTGCATCAACTGCGGCCTGTGCTACGCGGCGTGCCCCCAGTTCGGCCTCAACCCCGAGTTTATCGGCCCGGCGGCGATCACGCTGGCGCACCGCTATAACCTGGACAACCGCGACCACGGCAAGAAACAGCGCATGCCGCAGCTCAACGGCCAAAACGGCGTCTGGAGCTGCACCTTCGTCGGCTATTGCTCCGAAGTCTGTCCGAAACACGTCGATCCCGCCGCCGCCATCCAGCAGGGCAAGGTGGAGAGCGCCAAAGACTTCATGATCGCCATGTTGAAGCCGCAATAAGGGAGAAAATTGCCATGACAACTCAACGTAAGCCCTATGTGCGCACCATGACGCCCACCTGGTGGCAAAAGCTCGGCTTCTACCGTTTCTACATGCTGCGCGAAGGCACCTCGGTGCTGGCCGTCTGGTTCAGCATCGTGCTGCTCTACGGCGTGTTCGCGCTGAAGGGCGGCGCCGAGAGCTGGGCCGGCTTCGTCGGTTTCTTGCAGAATCCGCTGGTGCTGTTAATCAACGTCGTCGCATTGCTGGCGGCGGCGCTGCACACCAAAACCTGGTTCGATCTGGCGCCGAAGGCCGCCAATATCGTGGTCAACAGCGAGAAAATGGGACCGGGCCCCATCGTGAAAGGGCTGTGGGCCGTCACGATCGTCGTCAGCGTGGTCATCCTGGCCGTGGCCCTGTTCTAATCCGGAGGAAACATGATAAATCAAGCACCTAAACGCTCCGACGAGCCGGTTTTCTGGGGATTGTTCGGCGCCGGCGGCATGTGGGGCGCGATCGTCGCGCCGGCTATCGTGCTGCTGGTCGGCATCCTGCTGCCGCTGGGGCTGTTCCCCGGTGAAGCGCTGGGTTACGAGCGCGTGCTGGCGTTCTGCCAGAGCCTGATCGGCCGCCTGTTCCTGCTGCTGATGATCATTCTGCCGCTGTGGTGCGGCCTGCACCGCATCCACCATGCGATGCACGATCTGAAGATCCACGTGCCGGCCGGCAAGTGGGTGTTCTACGGTCTGGCGGCAATCCTCAGCGTCGTCACCGTCATCGGCGTCGTCACTCTGTAAACCGCTCGGGTGGCCAACGCCCGTTGGCCGCCCTTTTCTCATCGGCTACACTGTCTACTCGCCCCCGGTAAACAGGAGTCACCGATGCGTTTATGGTCAAAGCTTTGCGTCATGCTTTCCGCCCTGCTCTCCGTCGCCTGCAGCGTCTCCCCGCCTAAAGACATCAAGGTCGTGAACAATTTCGACAGCCAGCGCTATCTCGGCACCTGGTATGAGATCGCACGTCTGGATCATCGTTTTGAACGCGGTTTGCAGCAGGTGACCGCCCATTACAGCCCGCGCGCCGACGGCGGACTGAACGTCATCAATCGCGGCTTCAATCCGCAAAAACAGCAATGGCAAGAAAGCGAAGGCAAAGCCTACTTTATCGGTTCACCGCAGATCGCGGCGCTGAAAGTGTCGTTCTTCGGCCCTTTCTATGGCGGCTACAACGTGATTGCCCTGGATCCGGCGTATGGCTACGCGCTGGTTTGCGGCCCGAACCGCGACTATCTGTGGATCCTGTCGCGCACGCCGACGCTTGACGCCGCCGCGCGCGACCGTTTATTGCAGACAGCCAAAGGCTACGGTTTCGCCACCGACAAGCTGATTTGGGTGCAGCAGTCCGCCGATCACTGACTGCTGAACTTCAGCCCGAGTATGCCGACCACGATCAGGCACAGGCTGATGATGCGCGCGATATTGGTCGATTCGCCCAACAGCACCATGCCCATGATGGCCGCGCCCACCGCGCCGATGCCGGTCCACACCGCGTAGGCGGTGCCGGCGGGCAGCGTTTTCATGGCGTTGGCCAACAGCAACATGCTGACCACCATCGCGGCGATGGTGATGATGCTCGGCGTCAGCCGGGTAAAACCGTGGGTGTATTTCAGACCGATAGCCCAAACCACTTCGAGCAAACCGGCGATAAGCAGAATAATCCAGGCCATGAGACGGCCTCCCTACCACTGGGGTCGTCCCCGATAAAATGACGCGTAAACGGGTCGTCCCGTTTAGCGAGGTGATGCATGACGGGTAACCTCACCCGCACTGCGGCAGGATAGCAGCAGCGTTAACGCTCAGGCAAGGGATAGAAATGTGGCGGCTCTCCGCAGCCGGAACGCCGCCGGGTGGAATGCGGATTATTCCGCGCTGCGCTGAATAGCCTTGCCGCCGGCCTGAATGTCTTCACCCACACCGCGGGTGGTATTACAGGCGGTCAGCGAGCTCAAAATCATCAAAGAGAAGATCGCGATAATACTTTTCTTCAGCATAAGAAAGTCCTTATTTGTCGTTGATGAAAAAGTACGGCTTTCTAAGCGTAGTCAAAATTGACGGAGGGTGTGGGATCGTGACCGGCTTTGTGGCGCAAATACATCGGGTTAAAGGCGGGATCAGCTGGCCGTGCGGGAGATGGCGCCGCCGAGATGCTGAACGTCTTCGCCGAAACCGCGAAACGTATTGCAACTGCTGAGGGAGAAAAGGAACAACAGGGAGAGCACGGCCAACAGCGTTTTCTTGAACATGCGGATTTTCTGCCAACGAACGGGGATGGGATAAAACAGAGGAACCGCGGGGGTTCCTCTGTTTTGAAACTTACTTGACGCGAGAGACGTATTCGCCAGAGCGAGTGTCAACCTTGATCACTTCGCCGATCTGGACGAACAACGGCACTTTTACCACGGCGCCGGTGCTCAGGGTAGCCGGCTTGCCGCCAGTCCCTGCGGTATCGCCTTTCAGGCCAGGATCGGTATCGGTGATTTCCGCTTCGATGAAGTTCGGCGGCTGAACGGCGATTGGACGGCCATCCCACAGGGTGATGATGCACTCTGCGTTATCCTGCAGCCATTTGGCCGCGTCGCCGACGGTTTTGCCGTCAACCTGATGCTGTTCGAAAGACTCAGGGTGCATGAAGTGGTAGAACTCACCGTCGCTGTACAGGTAGTTCATGTTGGTGTCCATCACGTCTGCGCCTTCGCAAGAATCGGTAGACTTGAAGGTTTTTTCCACGCGGGTGCCGGTCAGCAGACGGCGCATTTTCACGCGCGCGAACGCCTGGCCTTTGCCCGGCTTAACGAACTCACTGGCTTCGACGGCGTAAGGTTCGCCCTCGAACATGATTTTAAGACCCGGACGGAAATCGTTGCTAGAATAAGTCGCCATGATGGCCCTCTGAATATTTGAACTGGTAGCTTAGCCAAAAAAATGGCACACATTATAACCCAAAGTACGGCACATAGAGAAGATTGGTTGCATCAACTCGCCGATGTTATTACCGATCCCGATGAATTACTGCAGCTTTTGTCACTGAATACGCACCCGGAACTGCCGCAGGGGCGCGATGCCCGTCGGCTGTTTGCCCTGCGCGTGCCGCGCGCCTTCGCTGCGCGCATGCGCCCCGGCGATGCCAACGACCCGCTGCTGCGCCAGGTGCTGACCGCCAGAGAGGAGTTCATCAACGCCCCAGGGTTCACCACCGATCCGCTGGATGAACAGCGCAGCGTGGTGCCGGGCCTGCTGCACAAATACCGCAATCGCGCGCTGCTGCTGGTCAAAGGCGGCTGTGCGGTCAACTGCCGTTACTGTTTCCGCCGTCACTTCCCCTATCAGGATAATCAGGGCAACAAGAACAACTGGCGGCAGGCGCTGGATTATATCCGCCAGCACCCGGAACTGGACGAGATCATTTTTTCCGGCGGCGATCCGCTGATGGCCAAAGACAGCGAGCTGGAGTGGCTGATCGGCGAGCTGGAGGCCATCCCGCACCTGAAACGCCTGCGCATTCACACCCGTCTGCCGGTGGTGATCCCGGCGCGCATTACGCCGGCGCTGTGCCGCCTGCTGTCGGCCTCGCGCCTGCAGGTGCTGATGGTCACCCACATCAACCACGCCAACGAAATCGACCGCGAGCTACAGAGCGCCATGGCCCAGCTGCGCCTCGCCGGCGTCACGCTGCTCAACCAGAGCGTGCTACTGCGCGACGTCAACGACGATGCCGATACGCTGGCGGCGCTCAGCAACGCGCTGTTCGACGCCGGCATCCTGCCCTATTACATCCACGTGCTGGACAAAGTGCAGGGCGCGGCGCATTTCATGGTCAGCGACGATGAAGCGCGCGTCATCATGCAGGCGCTGCTGAGCAAGGTGTCAGGTTATCTGGTGCCGCGCCTGACGCGTGAAGTAGGCGGCGAACCGAGCAAAACGCCGATCGACCTGCGCCTGATGCAGGAGTGACGCGCGCCACAGGGCTCGACGAAACGAAAAGAGGAATGCCGTGGCATTCCTCTTTTTTTATCTCTTCGCGGCGTTAGGCCTCAGCGCCTTACGGGCACTTGTAAACCTGGCCGACCATTTTGCTGTCCAGCGGCGCGAAGCTGGAGAGCAGGTTCTGGCTTGGGCTGTTGGCGCCGTAAATGACGTTGCCGCCCATCGCCGCTGCCTTGTTGCGCAGATCGTTGGCCGCACCGCGCATGGAGCTGCCTTCACCGCCGTTGCCGGACAGCCAGTTGCTCTGGGTGCCGGTCACTTCCCCCAGCAGCTGGCATTCCGCCGCCGGCTTGCTGTCGGTGAACTTGATCTGCTGACCCGCAGCGGTCAGTTCATGAGTGGTGCTGCAACCCGCCAGCAGCATCGCTGCCGAAAGACCCAGTAAGGCTTTAATCCGCATCTTGTTCCCCATTCGATGTTGAGAATTACGCAAAATCTTCTACCCGTCGCCTTTCAAGCTGTAGCGTTGTTGACTGCACTCGCTCACCCCAGTTACTTACTCAAGTAAGCGCCTGGGGACTCACGAGCTGGCCGCCTAGCTACAACTTGAAATTCATAGGGTATATCAGAAAGCGATGCCATCTCTTAAGCATCCGTTGCCACGCGAGCGGGCCAACGTCTTGAGCGACAGCTGATGACTTACCAGTTTACCAGCTAAATCGCCCCGGGCGGCAAAAATATCATCAAATACAGTGCGGCGGCGTTATACCCAACCGGCAACGGCCGCCGATGCCTGCGCCAGCTCTTCGCCCTGACGCGGTTCCCCCTCCGCCAGTTTGAATACCGCCACCGCCTGCGCCAGCAGGGCCGCCTGTTCCTCCACGCCGACGGCGGTGGTCGCCACCTCCTCCACCAGCGCGGCATTCTGCTGGGTCACCTGATCCATCTGGGTCACCGCTACCCCGACCTGCTCGACGCCTTTGCTTTGCTCTTCCGACGCATAGGAGATGTTATCCATCAGCGACGTCACCTGGTTCACCGAGCCGACGATGGCATTCATCGTCTCGCCCGCCTGTTCAACCAGCCGCACGCCGGCGGCGATATCGCCGGTTACGCCGTCGACCAGACCGCTGATCTCCTTGGCCGAAGTCGCGCAGCGCTGCGCCAGATTGCGCACTTCGCCGGCTACCACCGCAAAACCCCGCCCCTGCTCCCCGGCACGCGCGGCCTCGACGGCGGCGTTCAGCGCCAGAATGTTGGTCTGGAAGGCGATGCCGTCGATCACGCTGGTGATATCCCCCACCTGACGCGCGCTGTCGTTGATCGCCCGCATCTTGTCGACCGCGCTGGCCATCAGCGTTTCGCCGTTGCGGGCAATGGCGGCGGTCTGATTGACCATGCCGGCGGCCTGAGTGGCGTTATCGGCGTTTTGCCGCACCGTGGCGGTGATCTGCTCCATGCTGGCGGCGGTTTCCGTCAGCGCGCTGGCTTGTTCTTCAGTGCGGCTGGAGAGATCGGCGTTGCCGACGGCGATCTCGTGCGTACCGTGGTTGATCGACTCCACACCGTCACGCACCTGCTGCACGGTGGCACTCAGCTCCTGCTGCATCGTCCGCAGGCTGGCGAACAGCATGCCGATCTCATTGTTGTTGCGTACCGCGATCTCGCTGCGTAGATCGCCGCGCCCAACCTTTTGCAAATGTTCGGCGATCTGGCGCAGCGGCAGAATCAAGCGCCGGCGGAAATCACGCTGCACGGCGACCAGCAGCAGCAGGATCGCCGCCAGAGTGCCGCTCAGCAGACGGGCGAAGACTTTTTGGGTCTGCTCCGCCTCTTCCACTGCCAGACGGTGGGCGGCCACCGTGGCCCGCATGTAGTCGGCAAACTGGTTATCCAGCCGCTGGCGCACCTGGCGCTTCTCTGCCGCCATGGCGTGCAGCCGCTCGATCAGCGCCGCCTGCGGCGTGTCGGCCAACAGCGTCAGTTCTTGCTTCAGCACCGCCTGCTGCGCCAGATAGACCTTTTTCATCGCCTCGCCCAGATCCGGGCGCGATACCGTCAGGCCCGGCGTCTCCCAAAACAGATTGAAAGCGACGTCGGCGCTGCGCAGCTCACCGCGCGCCTCATCGATACCCTGTTGAATATCGGCTCTGCTGGTCTGCGCCCAGCGCTCGAACGCCATGTTGTCGATCAGCGTCTGCGTTTGCAGCAAAGCACGCCAACTGCGGTTCAGCGCCGCTTCCTCGTCGGAGAAGGTGCTCATCCTGTCGATGCTGTGGCCGTTTTGCTGCATGAAATAGAAGGCGATGGCGCCGGTTCCCATGGGCATCAAGCCCAGCAGCAACAGCATCAACATCAGCCAGGTGGCTATTTTCATATTTTTCAGCATAAGTCGTCTCCGTTGACAGTCACACCGGCGAGGGGAAATTCCCCGCTCGGTAAGGGCTATATCGGTACGAAACGACAACGGTTTAGGGTAAAAGCAAAATAATGCAATAATTCATTCAGTTAACTAATAACAAGCTAAATAAACATTCTTTTTATTGATTTTTAAGCTAAAAAAAACCCCGGTCATTTGACCGGGGTTCTCAGCACACAAGCGTGTGGGGGATGATTACATCATGCCGCCCATACCGCCCATGCCACCCATGCCGCCTGCTGCGCCCAGATCCGGTGCGTCAGCCTTCGGCAGGTCGGTGACCATGCATTCGGTGGTGATCATCAGGCCAGCCACGGAAGCCGCGTACTGCAGAGCAGAACGGGTCACTTTGGTTGGATCCAGGATACCCATCGCGATCATGTCGCCGTATTCTTCAGAGTAAGCGTTGTAGCCGTAGCTGCCTTCGCCCGCTTTCACCTGGTTGGCGATAACGGAAGCTTCTTCACCGGCGTTGACCACGATCTGACGCAGAGGGGCTTCCATTGCGCGCAGCGCAACTTTGATACCCACGTTCTGGTCTTCGTTGTCGCCTTTCAGCGCGGCGATTTTGCCTGCAACGCGGATCAGCGCTACGCCGCCGCCGGCAACCACGCCTTCTTCCACTGCGGCGCGGGTCGCGTGCAGGGCGTCTTCAACGCGGGCTTTCTTCTCTTTCATTTCAACTTCAGTGGCTGCGCCAACCTTGATAACGGCAACGCCGCCGGCCAGTTTCGCTACGCGCTCCTGCAGTTTTTCACGATCGTAGTCAGAGGTCGCTTCTTCGATCTGCTGACGAATTTGAGCAACGCGGCCCTGGATGGTCGCTTCGTCGCCCACGCCATCGATGATGATGGTGGTGTCTTTGTTGATGACAACGCGTTTCGCCTGACCCAGGTCTTCCAGGGTGGCTTTTTCCAGCTCCAGACCGATCTCTTCAGAGATAACGGTACCGGCAGTCAGGGTAGCGATGTCCTGCAGCATGGCTTTACGACGGTCGCCGAAGCCAGGCGCCTTAACGGCGGCCACTTTCACGATGCCGCGCATGGTGTTGACCACCAGGGTCGCCAGCGCTTCACCTTCAACGTCTTCAGCGATGATCAGCAGCGGTTTGCCTGCTTTGGCAACGGCTTCCAGCACCGGCAGCATTTCGCGGATGTTGGAGATCTTTTTGTCAGCCAGCAGGATGAACGGGCTTTCCAGCTCAACAGAACCGGTTTCCGGCTTGTTGATGAAGTATGGGGACAGGTAACCGCGGTCGAACTGCATACCTTCAACCACGTCCAGCTCGTCTTGCAGGCCGGTGCCTTCTTCAACGGTGATGACGCCTTCTTTGCCCACTTTCTCCATCGCTTCCGCGATCAGTTTACCCACGGTTTCGTCGGAGTTGGCGGAGATGGTGCCTACCTGAGCGATAGCTTTGGAATCGGAGCAAGGTACGGACAGTTTTTTCAGTTCTTCAACCGCAGCGACAACCGCTTTGTCGATGCCGCGCTTCAGATCCATCGGGTTCATGCCTGCAGCAACCGCTTTCAGGCCTTCGGTGATGATGGATTGAGCCAGTACGGTTGCAGTGGTGGTGCCGTCGCCCGCCGCGTCGTTCGCTTTGGAGGCCACTTCTTTCACCATCTGTGCGCCCATGTTCTCGAACTTGTCTTCCAGTTCGATTTCACGCGCAACGGAAACGCCATCTTTGGTGATGGTCGGTGCGCCGAAAGATTTATCCAGCACTACGTTGCGGCCTTTCGGGCCCAGGGTCACTTTTACTGCATCAGCGAGAACATTCACGCCGCGGAGCATTTTCACGCGAGCGTCATTGCCGAATTTTACGTCTTTAGCTGCCATTGGTATTTCCCTTCAACTCGTTCAGTTCAGAAGATAAAGCGCAATTACGCTTCAACAATTGCCAGAATGTCGCTTTCGGACATGATCAACACTTCTTCATTGTCGATCTTCTCTGCTTTCACGCCGTAGCCGTCGTTGAAAATCACGATATCGCCAACTTTCACATCCAGCGGTTGGATGTTGCCGTTTTCCAGCACACGCCCTTTACCCACTGCAACCACTTCACCGCGAGTGGATTTACCCGCAGCAGAGCCAGTCAGGACGATGCCGCCAGCAGATTTTGATTCAACTTCTTTGCGCTTGACGATAACGCGGTCATGCAATGGACGAATACTCATTGAACGCTCTCCTGTAAGAAGGTCTCTATCAGATTTAGGGTTGTACACCGGATGGTTGTTATTACCGGCCTCGTGGCATTTGAGATGGGGGCGTTCCAGCCCCCTTCAAGGGGGCGAACAAAAAAAATTTCGCATTTTTGGTCCGACGAGTGCCGCAGAGATGAAAAACGCGGCCAGAGCCGCGTTTGCTTAACGATCGTGAGGTTTGCGATCCTCGTCCGGGCGGTGTTCCAGCACCGGGCGTTCATCGTCCTTGCGCTGGAATTCGCCGTCGAAGGTATTGCCGTTGGCGGCGTCGCCGCCCGTCCAACCGCCGGGGCGATACACCGACAGGTGCGGCATCAGTTTCAGCGTCAGCGATTTTTGCACCGGCGGCAGCAGCAGCAACAGGCCGAGGAAATCGGTGAAGAAGCCCGGTATCAGCAGCAGGAAGCCCGCCAGCACCAGCGAAACGCTTTTCACCATTTCCGCCGCCGGGCTTTCGCCGGCCGCCAGTTTTTGCTGCATCTGCACGAAGGTTTTCATGCCCTGATTGCGCACCAGCGAAATGCCGACGCAGGAGCTGAACACCACCAGCAGCAGGGTGACAGCCACGCCGAGCACGGCGGCGACTTTGATAAAGATGGATATTTCTATGTAAGCCAGCAGAAATATCAGCAGTAGCGGTAACCAGCGCACCTGGTTCTCCTATCGGTAGGTAAGGCACGGCCGCCACGGGGCGACGGCGCGAAAAAAGAGGCCGTAAACGGCCGACACTATTACAATGAGGGCATCCCCCCACCATTTCAACCGAGAGCCGGTTTTTATTGCTAAAGTTCACAAACGTGAAAGAAGTCACAGAACCGAAAAAGGGCATATCCTTAAACACCATAAGGTGATCTGGATTCAGTCATTTCTTACCAACCAGCATATGATCTGGGCAGCTACGGGCGATTTGGTTAATCGTTTCACGCCCCAAGCCTTCGGCAATATTAATTTAGGCTGTGCCCTTACTAGCCTTGACCTGACAAATTATTAATTCGGCAGCAACACATAGAGAAGGTTCTCATGTCAAACAACATTCGTATCGAAGAAGACCTGTTAGGAACACGTGAAGTCCCCGCAGACGCTTACTACGGAGTTCACACTCTGCGTGCGATTGAAAACTTCTACATCAGCAACAGCAAAATCAGCGATGTCCCCGAGTTCGTTCGCGGCATGGTGATGGTGAAAAAGGCCGCGGCGATGGCCAACAAAGAACTCAAAACCATCCCGCGCAAAATCGCCGACGTGATCATCCAGGCTTGCGACGAGGTGCTGGATAAAGGCAAGTGCATGGATCAGTTCCCGGTGGACGTATTCCAGGGCGGCGCGGGCACCTCGCTGAACATGAACACCAACGAAGTGCTGGCGAACATCGGCCTGGAGCTGATGGGCCATCAAAAAGGCGAATACCAGTACCTGAACCCGAACGATCACCTCAATAAATGCCAGTCCACCAACGACGCCTACCCGACCGGGTTCCGCATCGCGGTGTACGCCTCCAACCAGAAACTGATCGACGCCATCAACCAGCTGCGCGAAGGCTTCGATCGTAAGGCGAAAGAGTTCGAAACCATCCTGAAAATGGGCCGCACCCAGCTACAGGACGCGGTGCCGATGACCCTCGGCCAGGAATTCCACGCCTTCAGCGTGCTGCTGAACGAAGAGACTCGCAATCTGCACCGCACCGCGGAACTGCTGCTGGAAGTGAACCTCGGCGCCACCGCCATCGGCACCGCGCTCAACACCCCGGAAGGCTACCAGCCGCTGGCGGTGCAAAAACTGGCGGAAGTCAGCGGCCTGCCGGTGGTGCCGGCGGAAGACCTGATCGAAGCCACCTCCGACTGCGGCGCCTACGTGATGGTGCACAGCGCGCTCAAACGCCTGGCGGTGAAACTGTCCAAAATCTGTAACGACCTGCGGCTGCTCTCCTCCGGCCCGCGCGCCGGCCTGAACGAAATCAACCTGCCGGAGCTGCAGGCGGGATCGTCCATCATGCCGGCCAAAGTGAATCCGGTGGTGCCGGAAGTGGTCAATCAGGTGTGTTTCAAGGTGATTGGCAACGACACTTGCGTTACCATGGCGGCCGAAGCGGGCCAGCTGCAGCTGAACGTGATGGAGCCGGTGATCGGCCAGGCGATGTTCGAGTCGATCCACATCCTGACCAACGCCTGCTACAACCTGCTGGAAAAATGCATTAACGGCATCACCGCGAATAAAGAAGTCTGCGAACACTACGTCTTCAACTCGATCGGTATCGTCACCTATCTGAACCCGTTCATCGGCCACCATAACGGTGACATCGTCGGGAAGATCTGCGCCGAAACCGGCAAGAGCGTGCGCGAAGTGGTGCTGGAACGCGGCCTGCTGACCGAAGCCGAGCTGGATGACATCTTCTCCGTGGAGAACCTGATGCACCCGGCCTATAAAGCCAAACGCTATACGGATGAAAATGAACAATAACAGACCTACCCGGTAGCCCTGAAAGGCACGCTAAATCCTCTGGATAGCGTGCCTTTTTACTTTTAGGCGCCCACAAAATTTTAACGTTTTATTTTCAATTTACACCCTAAATCATTGGGACTGCATCAAGGCGGCAAGAGCGCAAGTCCCCAGGAGCTTACTCAAGTAAGTGACTGGGGTGAGCGCTCGCAGCCAACACCGATGCAGTTTCAAGGATGACGGGAAATCTCATTTTAAGGAGTAAACATTATGCTAGCCGTAGAATTGGTTATCGTTCTGCTGGCCATCTTTTTAGGGGCCAGATTGGGCGGTATCGGTATCGGGTTCGCGGGGGGACTGGGCGTATTGGCGCTGGCGCTGATCGGCGTCAAACCGGGCAACATTCCCTTCGACGTGATTTCCATCATCATGGCGGTGATTGCGGCGATCTCCGCCATGCAGGTCGCCGGGGGGATGGACTACCTGGTGCAGCAGACCGAAAAACTGCTGCGCAAGAACCCCAAGCACATCACCATTCTCGCCCCTATCGTCACCTACTTCCTGACCATCTTCGCCGGCACCGGCAACATCTCGCTCTCGGCGCTGCCGGTGATCGCCGAGGTGGCGAAAGAACAGGGCATCAAGCCTTGCCGCCCGCTGTCGACCGCCGTGGTCTCCGCCCAGATCGCCATCACCGCCTCGCCGATCTCCGCCGCGGTGGTGTACATGTCTTCGGTGATGGAGGGCCACGGCGTCAGCTACCTGCACCTGCTGATGGTGGTGATCCCGTCCACCTTCTGCGCGGTGCTGTTGATGTCGCTGCTGGTGACCTGGCTGTTCGATTCCAAGCTGTCTAACGATCCGGTGTACCTGAAACGCCTGGAAGAAGGCCTGATCACCCTGCGCGGCAACAACGCGCTGGCGATCAAACCACGCGCCAAAACCTCGGTGCTGCTGTTCCTGCTCGGCGTGCTGTGCGTGGTCGCCTACGCCATCATCAACAGCCCGGGCCTGGGTCTGGTGGCCAAGCCGCTGATGAACACCACCAACGCCATTCTGATCATCATGCTGAGCGTCGCCACGCTGACCACCCTGCTGTGCCGCGTCGACACCGACATGGTGCTGAACTCCAGTACCTTCAAGGCCGGCATGAGCGCCTGTATCTGTATCCTCGGCGTCGCCTGGCTGGGCGATACTTTCGTCCAGGCCAACATCGATTGGATCAAAGAGACGGCCGGCAGCGTCATTCAGGCGCACCCGTGGCTGCTGGCGGTGATCTTCTTCTTCTGCTCGGCGCTGCTGTACTCGCAGGCCGCCACCGCCAAGGCGCTGATGCCGATGGCGCTGGCGCTGAACGTGTCGCCGCTGACCGCCGTCGCCTCCTTCGCCGCCGTTTCCGGCCTGTTCATCCTGCCGACCTACCCGACATTGGTCGCCGCGGTGCAGATGGATGATACCGGCACCACGCGCATCGGCCGCTTCGTGTTCAACCACCCGTTCTTCATTCCCGGCACCATGGGCGTGATTTTCGCGGTGGTATTCGGCTTCCTGCTCGGCAGCGTCATGCTGTAAGGCGTCGACCGGGGCTGCGGCCCCGGTTTTCTTTCTGGCGATAAACTCGCCTTCTAGCCAATCCGCCTTCAGGGTATAGTGCCCATTCGAACCGATGAGAGGGCTGAAGATGTCTGATTGCGAAGCTGTCGTCATACTCTGTACCGCACCCGATGAAGCCAGCGCCCAGGAACTGGCGGCGCGGGTCCTGGGCGATAAGCTGGCGGCCTGCGCCACGCTGCTGCCCGGCGCCACCTCGCTGTATTACTGGGAAGGGAAACTGGAACAGGAATACGAAGTGCAGATGCTGTTCAAAAGCGATCGCCGCCGTCAGCAAGCCCTGCTCGACACCCTGAAACAACATCACCCCTACCAGACGCCCGAGCTGCTGGTGCTGCCGGTGATGGCCGGAGATAAAGACTACCTGTTATGGATCAACGCTTCATTAGACTGATTTTGCTGCTGTGCAGCCTGTGCTTCCTGCCGCAGGCGGCGCAGGCTTCTCTGTTCGCGCCGAAGGGCGGCAGCCAGTTCGTGCCCGTCGATCAGGCCTTCGCCTTCGATTTCAAACAGCAAGGCGGGCAGGTGACGCTGAACTGGCAGATCCGCCCCGGCTATTACCTGTATCGCCAGCAGATCAAACTGGTGCCGCAGCAGGCGACGCTCGGCGCCTTTACCCTGCCCGAAGGGTTAAACCACAAGGACGAGTTCTTCGGCGAAGTGGCGATTTTCAAACAGCAGCTGAATCTGCAGGTGCCGCTGCAACAGGCGGCGGCCAACGCCAGCCTCAGCGTCACCTATCAGGGCTGCGCCGAGGCCGGCTTCTGCTACCCGCCGGAAACCCGAACCATCCCGCTGGACGCGGTCAGCGCCACCGCAGCCGCGCCGCTCTCGGCGGCTGCCTCTGAGCCAGCCGAACAATCCGCAACACCGGCCAGCCTGCCGTTCTCGCCGCTGTGGGCATTGCTGATCGGTATCGGCATCGCCTTCACCCCCTGCGTACTGCCGATGTACCCGCTGATCTCCGGCATCATCCTCGGCCGCGACCGGCCGCAAAGCAGCGGCCGCATTCTGGCGCTGGCGGTGGTTTACGTGCAGGGCATGGCGCTCACCTACACCCTGCTGGGCTTGGTGGTGGCCGCCGCCGGATTGCAGTTCCAGGCGGCGCTGCAGCATCCTTACGTGCTGATTGGCCTGTCGGCGCTGTTCATCGCGCTGGCGCTGTCGATGTTCGGCCTCTATTCCCTGCAGCTGCCCTCGGCGCTGCAAACCCGGCTGGCAAACTGGAGCAACACCCAGCGCGGCGGCTCACTGACCGGCGTATTCCTGATGGGCGCGCTGGCTGGGCTGATCTGTTCCCCCTGCACCACCGCGCCGCTCAGCGCCATCCTGCTGTATATCGCCCAAAGCGGCGATCTGTGGGCCGGCGGCGGCACGCTGTACCTGTACGCGCTGGGGATGGGCATTCCGCTGGTGATCGTCACCCTGTTCGGCAACCGCCTGCTGCCGCGCAGCGGCCCGTGGATGCAGTACGTGAAAGAGGCCTTCGGCTTCGTCATTCTGGCGCTGCCGGTGTTCCTGCTGGAGCGGGTGATCGGCGATCTGTGGGGCCTGCGCCTGTGGAGCCTGCTCGGCCTGGCGTTCTTCGGCTGGGCCTTCGCCCTGAGCCTGAGAAGCGCACGCGGCTGGGCGCGCGCCCTGCAACTGCTGTTGCTGGCGGCGGCGGTGATCGCCGCGCGGCCGCTGCAGGACTGGGCTTTCGGTGCGGACCAGGCGCAGCAGGCGGCTCAGCCGCACCTGGCCTTTACCCGCATCAACAACGTCGAACAGCTCGATCTCGCGCTGCAACAGGCGCGGGGCAAACCGGTGATGCTGGACCTGTACGCCGACTGGTGCGTAGCCTGCAAAGAGTTCGAGAAATACACCTTCAGCGATGCGGCGGTGCAGGCGAGCCTGGCCAACGCGGTGCTGCTGCAGGCGGATGTGACCGCCAACGGTGCGGAACAGGCGGCGCTGCTGAAGCACCTGCAGGTGCTGGGGCTGCCGACGATCCTGTTCTTCGATCCGGCAGGCCGCGAGCTGACGGCCGAGCGGGTCACCGGTTTTATGAAGGCGGAAGCCTTCAACGCGCATTTGCAGAAAGTGATGTGATAAATAACACTGAGGTTCTGAACTGAAGAGGAGGAAGCACAAGTGCAACGTGAACACGTCCTTGATACCGCGCTGGGCCTGTTGGAACAACAGGGCCTGGCGACCGCCACATTAGAGATGCTGGCGGAAAAACTCGACGTTCAGCCCGGCGATCTCAAACGGTTCTGGCCGGATCGCGAAGCGCTGCTGTACGACTGCCTGCGCTACCACGGCCAGCAGATCGACACCTGGCGCCGCCAGCTGCTGCTGGACGAAAGCCTGAGCCCGCAGCAAAAGCTGCTGGCGCGCTATGACGTGCTGGCGGAATACGTACAGCAAGACCGCTACCCCGGCTGCCTGTTTATCGCCGCCTGCAGCTTCTTCCCGGAAACGGATCACCCGATCCACCAACTGGCGGAGCAACAGAAGTTGACCTCGCTGGAGCTGACCCGCGAGCTACTGCGCGACATGGATGCCGACGACGCCGACATGGTGGCGCAGCAAATGGAGCTGATTCAGGAAGGCTGCCTGAGCAAACTGCTGGTAAAACGCCAGCTCCAGGACGTATCGGTCGCCAAACGGCTGGCGGAAGACATCTTGCAGGTGGCGCAGTGCCGCCGCAACGGGGCGTTGAGCTGAATCGGCAGGGTTGGCAGCGCCACCAACCCGAGGCGATAGCCCCAACAGGCGCATTTTTTGCGCCCTTTGCCTGAAAAGCCAGCAACCGGAGGCATTTTCGCGTATTTCACGCATAAAGCCGTTGACGGCTTTCGGCCAATACGGTTTAATGCTGCCCGTTGCCCGGATAGCTCAGTCGGTAGAGCAGGGGATTGAAAATCCCCGTGTCCTTGGTTCGATTCCGAGTCCGGGCACCATATTTAGAGAACCCAGCCTATGGCTGGGTTTTTGCTTTTCAGGGACTGGACTCTCCATCGAACTGCGTTCGATTATTCGGCCAAGGGCCTCACCCTGCGGGCCAGCGCTAAAGCGCTGTTCAACGCGGCGCCAGCGCCGGTTGTCCGAGTCCGGTCGCCCTATTTAGAAGAACCCGCCTATGGCGGGTTTTTCGCTTTCTGGGGTACGGACTCTCCATCGAACTGCGTTCGATTATTCGGCCAAAGGCCTCACCCTGCAGGCCAGCGACACAGGACGAATGCTCCCTTCTCTGCTTGCATCCCCCCAAAAACGTTGGCTCCAAGGGTAAGCGAATTGCCGCATTCTCGGCATTAGGCGTGAAAGTGGCCTCGCCAGGCGAGTAATGCCCAATTTCGTTGAGGCGGATACTCACTCTCTGGTAAAAAACGCTACCTCATACAATGTGCAGCAGCGTCAATGATGACGTAGTAATGCCAACCACCAGGAAGAATGGCCGTAGTCTTGGATAGACAACTGCCTTTTCTTCATCCGCTGCGCATGTTTGTAGAATGAATAGATGCTTAAACAGAACAAGAATATCGCAAAATAAAACAAATCCACTTCACCTTTCCCTTGGTGTAGATAATACCCAACGTAAATTACGCACAGCTACCATCACTGCCAACGATAATAATTCACCGAACTGATGCTTTGAGTCGGAACAACAGGCTATTTAATCAATAGTCACAAAAAAAGCAGGGAGGATAACCCTGCTTGTCATTTTAAAATCAATATTACTGACATAGCGGCAAGTACTTCTTCATAAACGGTGATTCACAGATCGCATTCATGACTTCGCCTTTATCTTTCTCTTTAGGCTTGGCGTCTGTATTGGTGTTGCCTGCACATTGCCCGCCATTTTTCCCCTGGCCATTGATGCATTGGCCAAAATCGCTATTGCCGGCGCCGCTGGCGTTGCCATGATTCCCCTGCACATTCTGATTGCCGTTAAAACCGGCGTGCGCATAAGACATCATCATGATGCCAGCGCCAATAAGTAAAGCCGCTGTCGTTTTCATAACTGTCCCTTTGTGTTATTTAGAAAATGAATAAAAAAATACTTAACATTCCCTTGGGGAATGTTAATCACAACTCATGATTTTTTAGCGTTATGAAGATATCAGATGAGAATAATTTAAATTATCCCCCATCACGGTTAGGAATACTCTGCCTCTGGTGATAACAACCAATAAATAAAATCATGGCTGCGGTTTAGCATCAGCTTGCCCATCACCGAACGTTTATGGCTGTGCACCGTTTTAACGCTCACCCCCATCACTCTGGCGGTTTGCGATTGATCCAACCCGCGCCGTAAATAGCCGATAACCTGCCGCTCACGGGGAGTCAACAGCTTAGCGGGAAATCGACATACCGGCTTCGGATTAGCCAACGTATCAGACAGCAGCGTAAACAGGCACTGCTGATCGTCGGTGCGGTACAGCACCCGGCTCGCGCGCCCGGAGGCAACGGTCTGCTTTTCCTTAATGGTGACGACATGCGCCCCGGAATAGGCGGCCCAACGCCGGGTGCGCCGGGCCGGGGAAGCCAGCACGATGTCAGGCCGTTCATCGCTGCCCGGCGGCAGGAAGTGCGCAACGTTATTATGCTGCTGTGCATATTTCACAATGCTTAACCGCAAGCCGGCGGCGAAATAGCGGTTCTCGTCATCGATGACGATATTGAGTGGTTTCATTATCCCCTCCTAATTTACCCATCATTCTATTTAGATTGAAAATTTAATAAAAACACGATTGACCGCGTCATTGCACCCGTCATTTTCACCCGTTGTTTCAATGCATTTTTAACTTATTTTTATAAGCCTAAGCTTATAAATCAGGGAAGGGTCAGCATAATGACCTTATACCCCTGAAAATCGCCGGTACCGCCTCTGTATCCGCTTAATGTTGACGTCAGCGTGAGGGTTTTCCCTTCAGGGCCAATCCGGTCGAGATAACCAGAACCAATATCGACACCATTTATTTTAAGATGGCTGATAATGCCACCACCAAGAGAGACGGAACCATTTTTATCCACAGCGATGATAGCCAAGCTAAATGCATTATTGCAGGCAACGCGAAATTGCTTCGCTGCAACACTCCCATTAACTGAGTTAGTGTTTATCGTGCCGTGATTCAGCTCGATATAAGCATCGGCAATGCTGCAATAGGTTGGATCTATTTGTGGTGCAAAGCATTCAAACTCGCCGCCTGGCAAAGGAACATAAGGGATCGACCCGGCACTATATACCGGATAAGCCAAACCCAGACAAGGCTCCTCGTATAGGCCGAATTGTGATTTAACTTCCCGATTGAGATAACCTTTCCGTGCAAATAGCTGGGCTAATTCCCCCATCGTATTTAGATCTGACGCCTCTGGCATATCCATGTAGCCAAAAGGATCTATATAATGTGAGCGGTCAGAGTACGTAAAAGCCAGTTTACAGGTACTGGTAAACCTGCAATTTTTTAATGGATTCCGCGCAGGATCGTACTCATCCCACCGAATTACCTTCACGATAAATCTCTTTTGAGACGGCGAGTATTGCGCATCGATCACCCAACTGGCAGCCGCCTGCGGCACGTGCAACAACAACCATAAAAAGAGTATTTTTTTCATCTTTCCTTCCCGTTATCGAGCTGGCGATTTTCACATTTACATTTCGGGGCACCGTCGTGGAGTCGCCTTCGTCGGTCATTACTGAGGCTAACCCCTCCTGCCCCGTAAAAGCGCGTCGGTGCACTCCGCCATAACGCTGTCGTTCAACACATCGCGGCCCGGTGGCAGGAAGTACGCGACTTTATTATGCTGCTGCACATATTCCGCAACGCCTAACCGCAACCCGGCGGTGAAATAACGGTGCTCGTCATCGACGATGATATTAGATGGTTTTTCATGCCCCTCCTTTTTCAGAGAGGGCTATTTAAAATAGTGGCCAAGCAGGGAGCACATCTTTCATTTGGCAACCTCATTAAGGAATAGACTTTCCACCATTGGATTATTTAATCCACGGCATTAAATACCGTTTTTTTCTGCGTTATTGCCTTAATGTTAGAGAACATCGACGACCGCCACCGCCGAACCGGAAAAATCCCCTGGGGCCGGCGTTCCTGCGGCTATCAGTAAAGAGGAGAAGGTCGCCGCTTTCCATCCTCCCCCCGGTACATCCAGCGTCACCCCGGCGTTACCCACAACCCCATTGACGCTCAACATCGATTTCAGGCTGCCGTCAGCGCGCAAATTGACGGTATAGCTGTCGCTGCCGACGGAAGCTAGCGCACGTACCTTCACTTTGGCGGCCCCGGAGCAATAAACGTAGGCCGTGCTCTCGGCACGATTGCCGGTTACTTCGCTATCGGCAAGAGAACCGTGGCGCAAATCAATATTGCCGCTCATAGAGCATGATACCGGCGGTTTTGGCGGATCAATGGTGGGTGGCTCAGTAACGCTACCAGAGCAAGAATCAGCGAACCATCCGGTATTATTGGTGCCAACATTAAAAACAATACAGGGCGATTTACCACCGTTCTGCTTTACCCACTTATCCCAATCTAATATCGCACCGGTTTTCGGTAAATTAGAAGCCCAATAAGCAACCAACGCACTCGCTTTTTGCTTATTTTTTTGAGGCAAATCAAATGAATATACAGGAGCAGCGAAACCACCAGGCGACATTGTTATTTTGCATTGCGGTCGAGAAAGAATGCCCCCACATTCAAGATCCCAATCTCTCGGAGCGCCAGAGAAATCTGCGGACAAAATAGTAAACCGCAATACACTCCCTCCGCTATCTAATTGCCAGTCAACATTAATTCCTGCATAACTTGGGTGGAAGAATAAAACCAAAAGACCAAGAAATAACTTTTTCATTTTTTAATACCCATTTTGTGCATCGTTAATTCAGTCTTTTCAGCCATTGGCATTTTCACTCCGGGCACAAAACTATCTAAAAATAACCGGTGTATTACTGATAATCCGCCAGCAGCGTCGCCTGGGCACTAAACGCCTGCGGCGTTAATCCGGCTCCCGGTCGTTTGATCGGCACGGCTTGCAACGTCGGCGGATTGGCAGCATCTATCGCCACACGTTTATTCAGAACGAAAGCATTCCCCGCCAACAACAGACGCACAGCCAGATCGGGAACGTTGGTCGGCACGGCAGCGTTATCGAACCCACTGGCGGTGGCTACCATTGTTAATCCCAGCGCCTGCCCATTGCCACCCGGCTCACACTCGATCCGGTAATTGACGGTTTGCAGATAATTCCTCCCATCCACTTTACCGATCCCGACCCTCTGACCAAAATCCACCTCGATTCGCTGGCCGTTATTGATCACGCATGACGGCGGTTCGTTCAGCGTGCCGCTGAACGACAGGCCCGCCTCGTTGTCTGCCGCCCATCCCTGCAATGCGGGCAGAAACAGGCTACAAGCCAGCAAGGCCCACGTTTTTCCAACGTTTATCTTCATTGATAATCCACCATCAGCGTCGCTCCCGCGCTAAAAAAACCGACGGTCAGAGCGCCGCTGCCTTTCACAGGCACCGCCTGTAACACAGGCTTATTCGGGTAGGTAAAATTAAGCCAACTGCCAATGATCAGCGGCACACCGTTGGCCCGCAGTGCAATCGCCAGGTTGCCTTTGCTACTTTGAATCGCACTGCTGTTGAACGCAGCAGCAGCGCCCACCACTTTCATCTTCATGGCATTTCTGCTGTTGTTTTTGCACTCCAGCGTATAATCGATCGTGCGAAGATAGTTGCTGCCATTAACTTTAGTGGTCACAAGATCATCGCCAAACTCTACGCGGAGGGTTTGATTGTTGTTCACCACACACTGCGGTTTGCTGGTGATCGTGCCGGAGATAGAGATTGGAGTCGTCGACGCCAATCCTGGTGAGACACAGAGCACCTCGGCCAGAACCGTCAATGCCAACACGCCATAGCTTCTGCAAGATTCGGGCAAAGATCGCCGTTTCACGCGCACGCCTCCCCCAATTAGTCATAACTCAAGCTAAAATCCACCACGGCATCAAAACGCCCCGCCCGCAGAGGCGCGCCGGTACGTTCCGCCATCACGCTGTAGTTCAACACGTTGCTGCCCGGCGTCAGCCACAGCGGCTTGCCGCGGCTGCCCAAGCGAATGTCTTCGCCCTGGGCATCCAGCAGGCGCAGCCCCATACCGCTCACGCCCTGCGCTTTCACCAACTGCGGGTTGTCGGCATCGGCCGGTGCACGGAAGCTCACCCGCACCGCCGGCTGATCCGCCGCCCAGCTCAGCGCACCGGTGCGTTCATCCCGGCTCGCCGCCGGGCTGCGCAGGCAGTCGCGCAACCGCAGCGCAAAGCTTACCGCCGCGCCGCGATCGCCGGTTTGCGTCAATGACCCGGTCGCTACCTCACCCAGCCAGACTTCCTGCCGCAGGCTGTCCATCTCCAGCCGGCAGGCGCTTTCGGTCAATGCCCCCCTGACATAAAGCACGCCGTTAGCGCCATCCACTTCCCAGTTATCGACGGCCTGCGCCGCCGGCAGCAGCCACATCATGGCCGCCAGGCTGAGCGGCGCCATCAGCGCCAGGCCGCCCAACGAGGCGTAATAGCCCAGTTCACCGCGCAGGTATGCCCAGTCACGCACCGTCTGTTTCCCTGTCATAGTTCTCTCCTGATAAAATGGGCGCTTAGGGCCGTTTGCCGTCACGCTAAACACGCTTACTCATATTCCAGGCCGAAAGTCGCGACAGACGAAAACGCCCCCAGACCGATGCTCTTTTGCGCTATCGCCTCCGGTTCGCCCCGAACGTACACCTGCAGTTGTAAACTGTTGCTGCCTTTGCCGATGGCGTATCCCTCACTCGGCTTATTCAGCGCCAGCGGCGCGCCCGCCATCGTTTCCAACCCCAGGGCGATGCCCGTCGCCTGGCTGCCGCCATCCGGCTTCAGCAGACCTGGCAGCGCACCGCTTTCAGCGCCGCTGAAGGTCACCTTCACCGTGTTGCCCAGGCTGATGTCACAATCCTGCAGCACCAGACTGAACGCCTTGCCGGGAGTACGGCCATAGGTATACAGGTACTTATCGATCACCGTACCGAAATCCAGGCGGATATCCTCATCACCCGGCCGCAGCGTGCAAGGCTCGGCGACCAATGCGCCGCTGAAATGCATATTGTCAGCAGCGGCCCAACACCCGCTCGCGCCGATCAGCAACCCCACGCCGATAACGCCTCGCCACATCGCCGTTTTACTTATCCTCTCCATGCATTTTTCCTCTTCTTTCTCCCGGCCGCCGAGCGTGGGCTCAAAGGTAATTCGCCTGCAGCGTCGCCGTGGCGGCGAACGCGCCTTCTTTCAATGGCACGCCCGCTTTGGCAACCGGCACCGCTTCCAAACGCGGCGGATTCGCCGGATCGATTTTGATGCTGCTGTTCGGGGCGAACGGTTTGTCATCCCGGTACAAGCGGATACCGAGGTTGCCGTTATCGGTTTGCAACGCGGCATTATCAAAGGACGCAGCGTTGCCCTTAAAGGTCAACGTCAGCTCCCACGGCAGGGCACCGGGCAAATCACATTGGATGCGGTAATTCACCGCCTGCCGGTAATTGACGCCATCGACTTTGTTGATACCGACGCGCTGGCCAAAATCCACTTCGATCACACCGCCGTCGTTAATGCGGCAGGGCGGCGGCACGCGCAGCGTCCCTTTCAGGTGCATGGCGACCTCTTCGGCCGCCTGAACGGAATGGCCGACCAGGCTACTAGCACACAACAGCATCACGGCAACGCCCTGTTTCATGTTCGTCTCCCGGTTCATTGATAATCGACACGCAACGTGGCGGAGGCCGTAAACTCGCCCGTCGGCAGCGTAGCGTTCGCCTGCTTCACGGGCACCGCCTCCAGCTTCGGCAAAACGGGAAAGGTGAAATTCTGCCAACTGTTCAACGCGATACGCGCACCGTTGTTTAAAAACGCAATGCCCAGGCCGCCGACGTTGGTCTGGAGCAGCTTGCCGTCGAACCCCGCTCCGGTGCCGGCAATCAACAGCCGCATGCCGTTCTTTTCCGGTTTGTCGCAGGTCACCGAATAGTCGACGGGCGTGCGATAATTTTCGCCATTGACGCGCGTCGTCATCACCTCATCGCCGAAATTCACCTCAATCGGCTGATTGCCGTTGATCACGCAAGGCAGCGGCGCCAGCACGGTCACCCTGACCGATACCGTGGTGGCGGCCCAAGCCGGCATGTTCGTCAGTAAGCAAGCCATCATTGTCAGAAAAAACATGTAGGCTATATTCGATGCGATATTCACTTTATTTATCTCCCTATCAATCGATATATCACGCCCTACAAGCATGCACCCCTTTTGCACACCGCGAATCATTAACTTATTTTCGTAAAAAGCCTAAAGCATCATTAATAATCACGGTAACGAAATGATGATGCTTTTCGCCCCCTGAAACTCCCCCACGCTGCCGTCATATCCCGCAAGCGTTGATGTCAGCGTTAAGGTTTTTCCGGCCGGCGTCGCGGTAATCAACAAGCCATCCCCCACATTGACGCCGTCTAATTTCAATTCGCTGCGAAACTGTTTTTTATCGTTAAAATAAACCGTCCCAGACCGATCTGAACTCATAATTCTTACTTTGAAATTAAACGTGCAGGCCACCGTCAATTGCGCTTCAGCCGTACTGCCGTTAATCACTTCGGCCCGCAGCATGCCATGATCCAACTCCACCAGCGGCTCACGCAACTCACACACGTTGGGTACGATCTCCGGCACCCGGCACTGTTCGCCGCCGGGAAACCAAGAGATAGACCATGAGCCATTGCTACCCCGGCTGTTATAACCAAAGTAAATACAATTGGGTTTATTAGGATAATAATAATCCATACTGCGATACTCCCGATTGAGCAACCCATTCCGGATAAAATCTTTACCCAGCTCACCCATTGTTTTACTGGTTGTAATACTTGAAAAATACACTTTATTCAAAAACGGGTAATTAGTATTAACAAATGAAAGATAGCAATATTCCGAGCCGGAATCACAACCATATAACGGATTAGGGGTCTTATCCTCCGTATCCCAGGCAATAATTTTTGCAACAAAATAGCCGTAAGTCGCATTTATCGGCCGGTATTCCGTTTTCATTTCCCACGCGGCGGAAAAAACATTAACGGAATAAAAATAAATAAAGAAAGGAAAAACCATCCATTTTAACATAGGGTAATCACTGATATAAATAAAAATTCAATTATCCTTTCGTTAATCGAAAACGGCGATGGAAAACCAGCCCGTTCTCCCCTTCAGCATATCCCTTTGCCTGTCTGATTACCGTCGGCGGTGATGTATTGCGGCCTGCCCCTAAGACGCTTTCTTCTCCGGCACCACTTTGCAGACCGCACCCGCACAGCTGAAGCTCAACTGTGGGCGGCCGCCGTAATCGTTGATGTAGGTCAGCACCGGGCTGTTCCCCACGCTGCCTGCGCTCACCGTCAGCGGCAGGCTGCCCTTCGGCGGCACCATCAGCGGTTCAAACCCTTTGGCGCCTTCAACGCCCTTGCGGCTGGCGGCGTCAACCAGAGTGACGTAGTACGGCGTCGGGTTGTTGACCACATACTTGTCGCCCTGCTTGCTCAGCGTCAGCTGCTCCTGCCACGGCGCGGCGTTGCGCTCCGGGGCGATCGCCGCCGGGCGGTAGAACAGCTTGATGCGCGTCTGCAGCGCGATTTGCAGCGAGTTCGGCTTATTGCTCTTCGGCGGGATCTCGCGCAGGTTGAAGTAGTACAGCGTCTCGCGGTCCTGCGGCAGCATCTTCGCCGCCGGCAGCGCCTGGATCTTCACCTGGCTCGGTTTGCCCGGCTCAATGCGCTGCACCGGCGGCAATACCGTCAGCGGGCTCTGGATCTTGTTGCCCTGTTCGTCTTCCAGCCAGCCCTGCGCCAGGTACGGCAGCTGTTTGTTCTGGTTGCTCACGCTCAGGCTCACCGACTGCACGCCGCCGTCGAAAATCACCCGGGTGCGATCCAGCGCAATGGCCGCCTGCGCGGTTGGCGCCAGCGCGCCGGCCAGCAGCGAAGTGGTGGCCAGCAGGCCGATAGCGTTACGTTTGCTCATCATAAAAACTCCTTAATTCAGTGTTCGTCGCCGCCCGTACCGGCGCTTAATGCCCGGCACGGCAGCAGTAAATTGGCGGTCAGCATCTCGGCCGGCAGCGGCGTCGGCATCTGCACTTCGCACTGTTCGGCGCCGTTCCAGCGCACCGTCATGCGATCGCCGGCGTTGATGCCGCTCAGGTAAACGCTGCCGCCGTCGTTGACGATGCCGGTCTCTTGTTTACGCGCGTTCAGCACCGTGGCGCCGAACGGCGGCTCGCCGCCGTCCGCCAGCTTGATCACGGCCATCGCCTTCTCCCCGGCGATCACCGCAAACTTGCGATAACCGATGGCGCCTTCGGTCAGCGTCGCCTGCACCACCGAAGTGGTGGCCTCGGCGTTATCGCCAAGCTTGTCCAGATCGATGCTGGCCTTGTTGCGGTAGTAGCTGTTGACGTCTACCACGACCGCCTTGCCCCAGCGGTTGGTCGCCATCGTGCTGCCGTAGCCGCGCACCGGCACCCCGGCTACCCCTTCGGTATCCAGCAGCAGCCGGGTCCCGCCGGCCATGTTGCTGCGGTGCAGCGCCCCGCCTTCGGCGGTCAACGTCATGCCGCCCTGCAGCGAACCGCCGATGGCGCTGTACCGGTCCTGCTGGTAGCTGGCGTTGGCGCTCATCCGCGCCAGATCGCCATCGCGGTTGTAGTAGCCGCTCAGGTTGGCGCCGCTACGTGAACCGCCGGCGCTGATCTGGTAGTTGCTGCGATCGTCGATGCGATCGTAGTACCCCACCCGGTGGGTGCTGTCGTCACGGTTGAGCGTGGCGTTGTAGCTCAGCGTGGCGCCGTTGCCCCACGGCAGCGACAGCGACAGATACATGCCGTCGTCGTTGGTCTCGTTGTAGCGGTTGCGATACGCCGACAGCGACAGACTCAGGTTTTTATAATCCCCAAGGTCGAAATAGCGCGACATCGTCAGGCTGTAGCGATCGTTGGCCGGCCGATCCCAGTAGGTCTGGTGGCTAACGTTGAGATACGCGCTCAACCCGATATCACGCAGCTGCTGGTTGTAGGTGATGGTATACATCTCCTTGCTGTTGCCGAACCGCTGCCCGTATTGGCGCGCATCCAGGTACTCGCTCATGCTCATAAAGTTCTGCTCGGAAAAGCGGTAGCCGGCAAAGGTCACCTGGCTGTCCAGCTCGTCGAAGCTTTTCGAGTAGCTGAGGCGGTAAGAACCGCCGCTCAGCGTCTCGCCGTTGTACGGCAGTTTGGCGCGCGACTGGGTGACGTCGAACGACAGCGCGCCCAGCAGCATCAAATCGCGGCCGATACCCAGCGCCGCCGCGTTGTAATCCCCGCCCAGCAGCGCCCCGCCGAACAGCGACCAGCCGTTGCTCACCCCCCAGGAGAATTCGCCGGTGCCGAACATCGGCCCCTGGTAGCGGTGATCCATATCCGACGGCTTGCCCGCCGCCAGCTTGTAACGCAGCGAGCCGGGGCGCGTCAGGTACGGAATGCTGGCGGTGCTCATTTTGAACTCCTGCACGCTGCCGTCCTGTTCCTCCACCCGCACATCCAGGTCGCCCGAAACCGCATCGTTCAGATCCTGGATACGAAACGGCCCGGCGGCGACGGTGGTCTCATACAGCACCCGCCCCTGCTGGCTCACGGTCACCTTGGCGTTGCTCTTCGCCACTCCGCTGACTTCCGGCGCGTAACCGCGCAGGTTGGGCGGCAGCATGTTGTCGTCGGAGCGCAGGCTCACGCCGCCGAAGCGAAAGCTGTCGAACAGCCCGGAATCCAGGTAGTCTTCCCCCAGCGTCAGTTTGGAGCGCAGCGCCGGGATCGCCCGGTAGGCGTAGTAGCGGCTCCAGTCCAGTTGCTTATCGGTTGACTGCCCTGAGCCGGTCTGGTGGTTCAGGTTCCCTTGCCAGTCGGCGCGCAGCCGCCAGGCCCCCAGGTTGGCGCCCGCCGTGCCGTTGCCGCTGACGCTGTAACCACGCGTGCCGGCCTGCAGCTGATGCTGGGTCTGAGCGTTAATGTTGTAATCAAGCAGCACGCCGGGGACACCTTCGTCCCAGCGCGAAGGCGGATCCCAGTCCTCCGAAACGTAGTCCAGATTAGCCTGGGGGATGCTCAGATACAGCGCCGACGTAGCCAACTCACCCCGCACCTCCATGCCCGGCAGGCTGGCCTCGTCCAGACAGGCGCCTTCGCGCCACCAGGTTAACTTTTTCAGCGCCTCATCCCTGATACCCAGCTGCGCCACCAATTCTGGCGATAAGCAGGCGCGGCTGCCGCCGGCGTCATCGTCCGGTGCGTAAAACGCCACCGGCTGTTCCGGCAAATCGATTTTATTGACGTGCACCACCATGCCGTACTGGCCGGGCATAATGTAGCCGCCGCGCGAGAACTGGCTCAGATCGATGTTTTTGCGATCGTTCACGTCGAGCACGTCGGTATTGAACTGGATGTCTTCCACCGCGCCGGCTTTGCTCGCCAAGCTGCCCAGCACCAGCGCCACGCAGGCGCTGAGAATATGCAAACGAAACGGTTTCCCGGCAGGTAAAAACATCATTTCCAAGACCTTTTAATTTATTGATTTCCCTGACTCATCAGCCGGCTCAGTAATAATCCATTTTGAAGCGCACTGATGAGAAATAGTCCCCGGCCTTCAATGGCCGCTGGTTACTGATTAACGTCATGGCGTAATTCAGACGGTAATTCCCCGGCAATATATTTACCGACGGAAGAGATTTCCCTGGCGTGGCAATATTGCCGTCGGCATCGGTAATTTTCAGCGCAATACCGGAGGCATTACCGCTAATGCCAAACATTTCACCATCGCTATTGCCATCAAACGTAATCCGAAACTGTTTCCAGTCCGGTAAGTTTTTATCGGCGCGTTCGAGCACGCAATTCACCAATTCAATACTGAATGGCACCGATCGACCTCTGCCGTCGCGCGCAATATCTGAGACAGGCATAATATCCATATCGATAATTTGCTCTCGGCTTTCCGTTGCTATTGCACAGGCGGTGTCAATAATAGCCCCTTGCATATTGACGCGCCCTTCGCCCTGCACGGCAGAGATCGCCTGCTGGGAAATGAAAAATGGCGCCAGCAATAGGCAAAAAGCCCCTATTTCTTTTATTTGTTCGTTCATTGCCATTCCCTGGTGAAATCATGCTGCTTTGAAAATGGCATGCGGGTTGCCCCGCATGCCCGATAATCACACGTATTTCGTCAGGTAACGACTTACTGGTAAGCCAGGGTAAAGTCGGCTACAGACTGGAACTCACCCGGGACGATCACGGCGGTGGAAGCCGAGCTGCCCTGCAGGTAAGCGGCGAAGCTCAGGGTGTTGGCACCGTTTTGCAGCTCACGCGCTTTAGAAGGTTTGCCCAACTCGATGTTGGTACCTGCGCCGTCGGTGATGGCGATGCCGGCGCCTTTAGCGGTACCGGTGATGCCCAGCAGTTTGCTGTCGGCTTCAGAAGCGGAACCGGAGAAGGTCAGCGCAACGGTGTTGTTTTTGCCTGGATTCTTGGTGGTCAGCTCACAGTTTTCCAGCTTGATCTGGAAGTTGCGCGGGGTGGATTTACCGCCGTTTTTCAGCGCCACGTTAGAGATTGCACCCAGTTCAACGGTCTGATCCAGAGATTCAGGCGCGATTGAGCAAGGAGCGTCAATGATAGAACCGCTGAAGGTCACTTTACCGTGGCCCTGGTCAGCAGCGTGCGCCAGAGAAGAAACACCAAATGCCATAACGGCGGCCAGCATAATTTTATTCAGTTTCATATAAATCCCTTACATTCCTTAGTAAGTAGTGGAGTAAATTAAATCCGTAAGTCACGCATGCAATGCCGCAGCTTTATTCCTGAGCGTTGTATTCGTGGCTAATACATAGCGTTTTGCGCTCCGTATCAGTGGGAACAAATTTACACCCTCCGATCTTGTTTTGAAATGTTATGTCGCAAAAATACAAAAACACAGGATTATTATCGATAAAATAACAATAAAATAGATTTTAACACTAAAAAATAGAATTTAATTATCAATATTTATTTAAAAAAACTTGTAAGCAGATAAACATTTCATGTCAATTATACGGATAGAGAGAAAAATCCTATTTACACACAACGTGAGGATTGAAAAAAGGTGCATCAGGTCTCAGAATAATCCCTCGACAGGAAAGTTGATGGGTAAATGAAATGATTTTTATCATAAATGAAGACATCCTCTTTAATGAGGATGAGGGCACGCTGTCGCATATTGATAATGCCAGCAATAAAATAGCGTTACTTAAACCGACCGGCAGATTGCTTTCGTTGTTTATTCGAAATAATGATAAGCTGCTGCTGCGAGAGAGGTTGCTTAATGATGTCTGGGTTGAGCATGGGCTCAAAGCCTCCAATAACAACCTGAATAATTACGTTTCCGGCCTGCGTAAGTCATTGGCGCAGTTCGGCGTAGAAGATATTATTGTGACCTACCCCCGCCAGGGGTTTAAATTTAATGCCGCAAGCATTCAACAGATGGATATTAAAGCCAATGAGATTAATAATAATGATTATAGCGCAACCGAAATAGCGTCAACGCCGCCGCCGGCAAGAACGCCGAACTTTCGCCGCTCGGTACAGCGCTTAATTATGATCATGGCCGCTTGTTTAGTGCCGTTTGCCGCGATTGTGCTTTACCAAAACAGCACGCGCATCAACGTTTATCCGCTGGGCAATGAGCAAAATTGCCAAATTTACACCATGCGGTTAGGCAGCGGCGAGCTGGCAAACATTAAGCGAGAGATACGGCAAGCCGGCTTCAACTGCCAATACCGGGCGGATGTCTATTACTATGACAACATTCGCAATGAGGGCGCCGAAAAGGACGAACAGTGGTTAACCTATTGCCCGCGGGCGAACAATAGCCCGTGCATTAACAATTACATAAAAAAATAACGATATCTTAATTCATTTTAAAATAGCACCTGGGCTATGAATCCACCTTGCCCCTCGGTCGTACCGGGGGCGCAGGCTGCTGTTATGATGACGTCACGCAGACATAATACGGCGCATGGTTATCCACAAACAGATAATGGCGTGCATCCATGCGTTCAATACGCAGGTGAATCGTCTGCCCTTCCATTGGTAAACTGCGGTTCAGCGCCTCATTTTGTAGCGTGTCCGGCGGCTTTTTGATATTTTCCCGCACCCGAAATTCGTAGTTGCCCCCCCATTTTCGGTAGTCTATCCCCAGGGAACGCTCAATGATGTAACGCTTGCCATCGTAAAACACACTGCCGTTAAACAGTATGGTGGCATGCCTCACCCCATCAGGGACCACGCTTATCAGCAGCGTTCTCTCCAGCATTTTTCCTTCATATTGGTTGACGAAACGTTCAACCGCCGTACATTCCGGAATTTGCGGTTTAAAAAATAAAAAATAAGCAGAAACGCTGCATACCAGCACGGCCACCGCCGCGGCAATCGCATAACCGTGGCGGCATACCGAGCTATAGACCCCTGCTTTCATAGTAGTTCTCACATTGTACTTTGCCCGAGGTCATGGCCTCTTGCGGACAATAATAGAAATAAGATGCTCTGACCCGTCCACTGGCATTTGGCACCAGGGCCTGGCTGTCATAATAAAGCAACGTCGCCGGCTCGCCGCAGGTTGCCGTTTTCTTCTCTTGCAACATGTTCTTCAGGTGGTTCAGGTCGATCTCGCCGGGGCCGACATTGTGATAGGAAGTGACAAATTGCACATTACAGCTCCCGATCTTACCCACCGTCATCAAACTGGCCGAGGGATACCCCGTCTCCTGCCAGGCCAAAATCCCGCTCCCCGCCGCCAGCAGCAGCAACGCGGCCAACCCGAAGCGCTTAAATCGCTGCACTCGCAGCGGCCTGGTCGGCAAGGGGTTTTCTGCAGCCGCCAGGATCGGCATCTCCGGCAAACTCTCCGCCAGGCTATCCGTCGTCTTCAACGAAGCGGCGGTAAACATGAATCCCTGGCGCGGCAACGTGACGATAATGTCGTCCTCGCCCATGGCGGCGAACATCTTGCGCAGGATGGAAATGGTGTTATTGAGGTTATTGCCGGAGGCCACCTGGCCGTGCGCTTCCCATACTTGCGTCAGCAGGGTATCGCGGGAGACCACCAGGTTATTGTTTCTGACCAACGCGGACAGCAGGCGGTTCAGCGTGGCGGTGAGCGGTTGAGGCGGCAGCTCAGCGTTGAGATCCACCAACTCTGATCTATCCTCATGATATTTAATCTTATTATTAATTATGTATCTCATTGTTCCCCGCTCAAAAAACTAATTAATAATAATTAGCCCTTGTTAAACATGAGAATAGTAGCACACGGCATGAGTTAAGAAAATTCCTAGAAAAGCGCATAAAAAGCTAAATAAACATAAATATGGGAAATAACATTGTGCTGTCTCACAGGGCGCCAAACATTTAACTGATGATTGTCGATTTTTATCATGTCGACATTAAAAATGCTGCCCGGCAAATACCGGGCGGCACGAGAAATATCCATTTTCACCAGGCTCAACCGCCGCCGGGCTTACGCCTTTAAACGCCGCAGTTGCCGATCCTGCCAGCCACCAAACAGCCATTGACCGGCTATCGCGCCGAGCAAGGCGCAGAACATGTCGGACTGCGTGTCCCACGGGTCGCCCTGGGTGCCGAGAAACTCATCGGCGCCCTGGCCCAGCGCCAGCGCCGCCCACCACTCGATAAGCTCATACACCGCGCTGATCGCCAGCGCGATACAGCACACCACGAAGCCCAGCATTTTGCGGCCCTGCACATAACCGCCGCGTAGCAGGATCTCGCGCGCCGCCAGCGCCGGCACCAGCCCCTGGAAGAAATGCCCCAGTTTGTCGTACGGGTTGCGGCCAAGATCCAGCCACTGCTGCACCTCAAACCCCAGCGGTACGCGGGCGTAGCTGTACATGCCGCCGAAAATCAGGATCAGCGCGTGGAAGAAAATCAGCGTATAGAGCAGCGGCGTCAGTGGATAACGGCGATGGGTCAGCCACAGCAGCGGCAAAACAATCAATACCGGCGCCACCTCCATCAACCAGGTGGTGCGATCGTAAGGGCTGATGCCGCTGTGGATCAGCGCGGCCAGCAGCAGCAGGGTGATAACGGACAACAACCGCGGTGTGCGTGAGGCAGGCATAACCAACGTTCCTTCGGATCAATAAGGCAATCCACACTTTATACCGCAGATCGCACGGCGAAAAAAAACAGGCGGAGCGTCGCCGCTTCGCCTGTTCGAGGGGGGTTATTCTGCGCGGGATTACTTCAGCGCTACGCGGATCACGTCGTCCGGCGCGGTCGCCTCTTTTTCGCGGCTGGAAGCCTGCTTGACGCTGACGTACAGCGTCTGGCCATCCGGCGACAGCGCCAGGCTGTTCGGATGGGTCGGCGTCTTGATGGTGTTCAGCACCTTGTAGCTCTTGGCGTCAATCACGCTCACTTCGCCCGCCTGGCGGTGGGTGACGTAGACTTCATTGCGCGCCGGGTTGAACAGCACCGCCAACGATTCCGGCACGTCTATCTTGCTCAGGATGTTGCCGTTGCAGGTATCCACCACCAGCACCTGCGGCTGCTTGGAATCGGTGATGAAGGCGCGATGGGTGGCGGTATCCAGGCTGAGGTTCAGGAAGAAGTGCTCTTTGGACGCATCCAGCTTCTTGCGCGACAGCACCTTGTTGCTCTGGGTATCGATGGTCACCAGCTCGCCGTCGGCGTTGGTGACGTACAGGCGCTTGGCGGCGGCGTCCAGCGCCAGGCCGGTACCGTATTTGCCGGTGTCGGCCACGGTGGCGCGCAGGGTCAGATCCTTGCCGTCCACCACCCACACCACGCTGGATTCACCCAGCCCGGTGATATACAGGGTATCGCTGTCGGCATCCGCCACCAGTTCGCGCGGCGCCAGCGGCTTGACGGTCTCGGAGCGCTGGCGCGCGTCCAGCACCAGGCGGCCTTTTACGTCGCCGGTCTTGGCGTCGATGGCGGTCACCGAGTTATTGACGGTGTTGCCGAAGAACAGCGTGCCGGTCTTGGCGTTGATGGCGGCGCCAAACGGCTTGATGTCGTTATGAATAATCTGGGTCACGTCCAGCGTGGTCGGATCCAGGCGGTAGACGATGCCGCCCTTATCCAGCTTGCGGCTCTGCGACGTGGCCAGGTAGAGCGCGTTCTCGCTCGGGCTGTAGGCCATTTCATAGGCGCCCTTGCCGACCGGTTTGCGCAGCACGTCCGGCGCGGTCTGCGCCTGCAAGGTGTTGGAGAACAGCAGCGTGGACAGCAGCATCAGCGGAAATGCCGCCCGTTTTCCCTTGGTGATCAAAGCATTCATCGAAATCTCCTTATAGAGCCAACGGGGCGACCGCGCGGCCGCCCTCTTTTCATTATTAAAATCAGGCTTTCTCTTCGGAAAGCAGCGCCCACCAGCTGTCGATGGTCGGGTTGCGCGCCAGCGCGATAAAATCGATATCGCCGCGGATCTTGCGCCAGCGGGTCGCCAGCTCCATGATGCGCACCGAATCCAGACCGTAATCGATCAGGTTTTCATCGTTGCCCATCTCTTCGCTGTCTTCGTCCAGCAGCGGCAGGATTTGCTGACGCAACGCGTCGATGCTGGCGATGCCGGCCGCCGGCAGCAGAGACGCGGTGGTCACCACCCGGCCGCAGCGGCCGGCGGTGTAGCGCAGCGCCATCAGGTGTTCGTCACGCGAGAAGTCCGCCAGGCCGTCGGCCACCATGAAAGGCTGGATGTTGCGCATGAAGGCGTCGATGGCGGTGGTCAGGCAGCCAATGTGCGCATACACGCCGCAGATGATCAGCTGATCGCGGCCGGACTCCTGCAGGATCTCCTGCAGCGGCGAGCGGTGGAAAGCGCTGTAGCGCCATTTCACCAGCACCGTGTCGTCTTCGTCCGGCGCCAGCGCGGCGGTCACCGCCTGCTGCTCGGGGTGTTTGTTCAGGCCCGGCCCCCACATGTCGTTCAACAGCGCGCGATCTTCATCGCTCTGCTGGTTTGGCTGCGCGGTATAGAACACCGGAATGCCCTGCTGTTTGCAGTAACGACGCAGGTTGGCAATGTTCTCCACCACCTGTTTAATCAGCGCGCTGTCTTCGCCCCAGAAATTGAGGAAATACTGCTGCATGTCGTGGATCAGCAGCGCGGCGCGCTGCGGTTCTACCTGCCAGGTGACTTTATTTTGCGGCAGTTCGTCCGCCGTCGGCAGCGCGTAATCATTAAGTTTTGGAATGGCCATCAATTAATCTCCCTGAGCCTGAGTCTGTAGTTGCGCGTCGAGCTGCTCGCGCAGCCGTTTTTTGTCCACTTTGCCGACCGGGGTCAGCGGCAGGCTGTCCACCTGAATAAAGCGATCCGGCAGTTTGAAGTCCGCCACACCCTGTTCGCGCAGGTGGCGACGCAGCACCACCGGCTTCAGCGGCGCGTTGGCGATGATATAGGCGCAGCTCTTCTCCCCCATCAGCGCGTCCGGCATCGACACCAGCGCGGCGTTGATCACGTCCGAATGACGCAGCAGCAGGTTCTCGATCTCCTCGGCGGCGATCTTCTCTCCGCCGCGGTTGATCTGGTCTTTTTGCCGCCCTTGTACGGTGATGTAACCGTCTTCGCTAATGCTGATCAGATCGCCGGAGCAGTAGAAACCGTCGGCGTCGAAGGCGTCGGCGTTGTGCACCGGGCTCTGGTAGTAACCGCGGAAGGTGTAAGGCCCGCGCGTCATCAACCGCCCGATCTCACCCGCCGGCAACGGATTGCCGTCGTCGTCCGCCACCCACACTTCGTCGTCCGGCGACATCGGCCGCCCTTGCGTCGTCAGGATGTGGCGTTCGTCGTCGTCCAGCCGGGTGTAGTTCACCAGCCCTTCCGCCATGCCGAACACCTGCTGCAGTTGGCAGCCGATTTCGTTCTGAATACGCGCCGCCAGCGTTTCGCCCAGCTTGGCGCCGCCCACCTGCAGCAGTTTCAGGCTGGCGAGCTGGGCATTGCCGCCCCACTCTTCGATCGCCTGCAGCCACAGCGTGACCGCCGGCGGCACCAGCGCCGTCACGTTGATTTGATGCTGTTCGATCAGGCGGAAGCACTGCGCGGCGTCCGGATCGGCGGCGAACACCACCAGCCCAGCGCCATAAAACACGCCCAGCACGCCCGGCGAACTCATCGGGTAGTTGTGCGCCACCGGCAGCGCGCACAGATAGCGGGTCTGCGCGTCGAAACGGCAGATCTCCACGCTGCGGCGAATGCTGTAGTAGTAATCGTTGTGGGTGCGCGGGATCAGCTTCGGCGTGCCGGTGCTGCCGCCGGAAAGCTGGAAGAACGCCACCCGATCGGCCGCGGAAGGCTGCGCGACAAAGCCGTCGCTCGCTTCTTCCTGCCAGGCGGCCAGCGCAAGCTCGCCCTCGGGCTGGCTGCGCAGCGCCACGGCACGCAGCGAAGGATGCGCATCGCGGAAGGCGTTCAGGAAATGATCGTCGGCAAACAGCGCGTGCCGGCGATCGGCGATCAGCAGCGCCGGTTTGATCTGCTCGGCATAGGCGTTCAGCTCGCTGCGCTGATGGCTGAACAGCGCGTTGACCGGCGCCACGCCAATTTTCAGCAGCGCGAAGAACACGATATAAAATTCCGCCACGTTGCCCAGCTGCACCAGCGCGGTGTCGCCGGATTTCACGCCGCGGCGCAGCAAAGCGGCCGCCAGGCGATCGGCGCGCTGCTGCAACTCGCGGTAGGTCAGGCTGCCCTGGGCGTCGATAATCGCCGGAGCGTCGTTGTTGGCCTGGCGGTCGAGGATCTCGGTCAGCGGCTTGTCAATCCAGTAGCCGCGCTCGCGATAGCGGCTGGCGAACTCCGCCGGCCAGGGGGTAAAGGCAATGCTCATCTTGTCGTTATCCTTGATTCATACCAAAGGCACGCAGAATGGTGCTGAGTTTGGTACCTGTTTCATGCCATTCAGATTCGGGTGAAGAGTCTTCCACAATGCCGGCGCGCGAACAGCCGCACCCGGTTGCCGTCAACGGTGCCGCAGCGGATAGTCACAACCCACTCGCCGTTGCCTTCGTCGTCGCACCAGCCGACGATGCCGCCGAACAGGCCGCGATCGAACGGCTCCAGCTTGCCGATCAGGGCGTGCGCCTCGGCCGTCGGCATGCCGCACAGCGCCGGCGTCGGGTGCAACAGGCAGGCCAGCGACAGGGCGTTTTCGTCCGGAGACGCCGCCTCGCCGTCGATCGGCGTGGAGAGATGCCACAGCGTGGTGGTGGTCAGCAGTTCAGGGGTGTGCGGCACGTTCAGGTAGCGGCAGCGGCCAGCCAGCACGTCGCGCATGCTTTCGGTGACGATGCGGTGCTCGTGGCGATCTTTCGCCGAGGCCATCAGCCGCTCCCCCACTTCGCGATCGCGCTGCGGATCGGCCTCGCGCCGGGCGGAACCGGCCAGCGGGTTGGAATAGAAACGGCCACCGTCCTGACGCAGCAGCAGCTCCGGGCTGGCACCCAACAGCGCGCCCTGCTCCAGCGGTACATGGAAGTGGAAACCGTGTGGGTTCTGGGCGATCACGCGCGCCATCAGCGCATGGCGATCCACCGGCTGACGCGTTTCGATCTCCAGCAGGCGCGACAAAACCACTTTATCCAGCTCACCGGCCTTCATCGCGGCAACGGCGTCGCTGACCATGTTCATGAACGTCTGCTGCGGCGGCAGCTCCGTCACCCCGGCCAGTTCAGGGCCGTTCGCCGAAGGCCGAACGCCGGCCATAAAGGCGGCGCGGTCGAACCAGCGGCTCTGCTGGGGAACAAACAGCGCCGAAGGCTGCCGGGTATCGAACGGAATGGCGCCACACAGCAGCGGCTTTTTGATGCCGGCCTGACGGGCCTCGGCAAACGCCTGCCGCACGCGGCGCTGGAACTCGCCGTTCAGATCTGCGCCGTCCGCGGCCGGCAGGCGAATGCGGCTGAAACAACCGGTGGTGGTCAAGCTGCGGTAAGGGGAGGTAAAGAAGAAGCCCGACGCCGGAGAAAAATCAGCGGCGAACCGGTGTTCTTCGCGCTCCTGCATTTCCTTTCGATTGATGTCGTTCACGGCAGTAACCATCGCTTCGCCCTCAAGAATTTGAAGTGATAACCAATATAATAATGATTATCATTTGAGTTGATTCCGCGCTAAATTACTCGCCGATATTTGCTATGTCAATAAACGTAAGCACTTCTTTCATTTCGAAATCATGACATAAACGCTGTGGGTTTTACGCATGCCGATGATAAGCCAGGCTGCGCCCCACCCTTGACCGTGGCGCCGTCGCAGACCCAAAAGCCCGTAATCAAGGCGGAGGGTGCAGGGCATAGCGGGCCTATGTTCCAGCCCGACAACGCGGAGTACGGGTTTTTGGGGCGCGACCCGAAGGGCTGGGGCCATTTGGACGCGCATCGGTGTTGCGAGTCGCTTATTTGGCCCACCAAACCTCACGACTCGCGCCTTGCTGCGCGCCCAAATGACCGCCAGCGGCGCTCACGTGCAAGGGTGGGACGCAGCCTTTTATTTGATCCCACAGCGTTGTCTTAACGCGTTCGACTACTTTTCTGTGGCGGGCTGCGGCTCCGGTTTGTGCAGCGTAACCTGGCGCAAACCGGTCATGGCGAACAGCAACAGGATGCCGAGCAGCGCCGCGCCAAAGCCGAAACCGCTGGCGCTCATCGCCGGCAGCATAAAGGCGCCCATCGCCCCCAGCAGCAACGCGCCCAGCGCATCGCCCACCACGTTCTGCGCCGTCCACAGGCCGTTGATGCGGCCAAGGAAATTGTCCGGCGTCAGGCCCTGGATCAGGCCGTATTGCAGCAGCGAGTTCAGCGCGCTCAGGTAGCCGAACGCCACCAGGCACAGCAACGCCAGGCTGTACCACGGCATCAGGCCGAACAGGCCAATAGAGGCGAAAGCCGCGATCGCCGTCAGCAGCATCACCCAACCGGGGCGCGCCACGTGCGCCACGCGCCCGCTGGTGAACGCACCAATAGTCGCGCCGAGCGGCACGGCGGCGTACATATAACCGAGGTGGGCTGCGTCGATGCGCCAGCTTTCCGCCATCGCCGGGTACAGCACGCGCACCGCGCTGGCCATGGTCAGCAACGCGCCGATCAGCGCCACCATGCCGATCACCTTGTTCTGGAACAGGAAGGCGAAACCGCCCGCCAGCGCGCGCAGCGGATGTTCCCGCGGCTGCGGCGGCGGCATCAGCTGCGGCAGGCTCAGCAGCGGCAGCAACGTCAACAGGGTGCCGAACGCCGCCAGGCCGTAGTTCCAGGCGATGCCCATATGGGCGATCACCAGGCCGCCGATGGCCGGGGAAAGAATCGAGCCGAAGCGCACCGTCAGCATGCTGATGGCGCCCGCCTGCACGATGTTTTCGCGGCCCACCAGCGCCGGCGTGGCCGCCAGCAGCGCCGTCACCCCCACGGCGCCGAAGAAACCGTCCCACACCGCCAGCAGATAAATGGCCGCCAGCGAAGGTGACGGCAACAGGGCGTTGAGGCACAGGCCGACGAACCCGATGCCGCAAGTGGAGCGCGCGAACAGGATCAACCGGCGCCGCTCATAGCGATCGGCCAATACGCCGCCCATCAGCAGCCCGGCGAACATGCCGCCGCCGGCCAGCGTCACCGCCAACCCGACCTGCAGGGTGGAACCGGTCAGCGCCTGGAGCTGCACCGGGATGGCGATCGCCATCAGCCCCAGCGCCACAATGGAGATGAAACGCGCGCAGAATACCGCGCGAAAGGCCCGGTGGGTTTTCAGCAGGCTAAAATCAAGCAGGATGGAGGGTTTGCTACTCATCGGTTGTTCACCACATCTTTAAACGGGGATTCTGCAGTTGCGGAGCGCTATGCTAGCACAGATAACGAAATCAATAATGATAATAGAAATCATTGATATTCAATTGTGAGCGGACGCAAGAAATGCCGCCAAACGCGGGGCAGTCCCCGTGCCTGGCGGCGAGATGACGGGCGTTATTACAGCGTGCGCAAAATCCGGTTCAGCAGCGGCCCCAGCACTTTGAACGACGCCGGCGAAACGATATCGACATGCGCGCAGTCGAGTTCGTGCGCCTGCAGCGCATCGACGTACTGCGACCAGGTCTGCTGCACGTCCATCCCTGCCTGCAACGTGCGTTTGGCGACGAACAGCGTCGCCTGGCCGTGGAAGCGGGCGGTCCGCGTGTGCGACAGCAACCGCACCGAATCGGCGTAGTTGGCTTCGATGTTGTCAAACATCAGGGTGCGCGTCTCGCCCAGCGCCGGATCGAGCGTATCCTGCGACACCGCCAGGAACTGTTCGCGCTCGCGCTGCACTTCCTTCAACACGTTGTCGTCCAGCATCACGTCCCAGTTTTGGGTCTCCGGCGGATAGGTATCCAGCAGGCCGAGGAACGCCACCTGCTCGCCGCGCGCCTGCAGCCGGGCGGCGATGCCCTGGGCCAGCGTGCCGCCCAGCGAGTAGCCGATGAAGTGGTACGGCCCGTGCGGCTGCACCTGCAGCACCGTCTGCAGGTGCGCCTCCACCACCTGGTCCATGTCTTCGCTCAGCGCCAGCGGGCCGTCCGGCCGCGGCGACTGAATGCCGACCAGCGACCAGTGCTGATCGAGATAGCGCGGCAATACGCTGAACTGCCAGGAGAAACCGGACGCCGGATGCAGACAGAACAGCGTCGGCCCCTCGGTGACGCGCAGCGGCAATACGCTATCGAAGCCGCTGCGATCGGCCTCTTCCTGCGTGCGATCTTCCGCCAGCAAGGCGGCCAGTTGCTCGACGCGCGACGCCACCATCACCTGGCCGACGGACACCGCCTTGCCCAGATCGCGGCGCAGCTCGGCCGCCAGACGCATCGCCAGCAGCGAATGGCCGCCCAGCGCGAAGAAATCGTCGTCGGCGAACACCTGCTCGCGCTGTAGCAAGCGGGCGAATACCGCGGCGATCTCGCTTTCCAACCCGGCCTGCGGCGGACGCCCTGCCTTGCGCTCACCGCCCTGCGGCTGCGGCAGGGCCTTGCGATCCAGCTTGCCGTTGGCGTTCAGCGGCAAATCGCGCATTTCCACCAACGCCACCGGCACCATGTGCGGCGGCAGACGGTCGGCCAGCGCCGCGCGCAGGGCTTCCGCATCCCAGCTCGCGCCAGGCTGCATCACCAGATAACCCACCAGCTGGCGCGCATCGCCGCCGGCGTCCACCGGCGTGCCCTGCAGCACCCGCGCGTGCGTCACCGCCTGGCGCACGCCCGGCAGCGACAGCAGGGCGTGGTCGATTTCACTCAGCTCGATACGCTGCCCGCGGATCTTCAGCTGATCGTCGCTGCGGCCCAAATATTCCACCGCGCCGTCCGGCAGCCAGCGCGCCACGTCGCCGGTGCGGTACATGCGCCCGCCCTCACCGAACGGATCGGCGACAAAGCGGCTGGCGGTCAGATCCGCCCGGCCAAGGTAGCCGTGCGCCAACTGGACGCCGGTCAGATACAGATCGCCCGCCACGCCCGGCGGCACCGGCCGCAGACGCGCGTCCAGAATGCGCAGCCCGGTGTTCCACACCGGCAGGCCAATCGGCACGTTGGCGCCGGTCACCTTCGCCAGCGCCTCGCCGTAGGCCGGATGCCAGGTCACGTCCACCGCCGCTTCGGTCGGGCCGTAGAGGTTGTGCAACGGCACCGCCGTGCGGCTTTGCCACAGGCGGCACAGCTCCGCCGGCAGCGCTTCGCCGCTGCAGAACACCTGGCGCAGCGCGGCGCAGCTCGCCACCGCCACGTCGTCGTCCAGGGCGGCAACGAAAGCCGCCAGCATCGACGGTACGAAGTGCATCGTGGTAATGCGGTGTTGGGCGATCAGCTGTTGCAGCTGCTGCGGATCGCGGTGCGCCTCCGGCGGCGCCATCACCAGCCGGGCGCCGACCATCAATGGCCAGAAGAATTCCCACACCGAGACATCGAAACTGCACGGCGTTTTCTGCAGCACCGCGTCGTCCGCCCCCAGCGGATACTGGTGTTGCATCCACAGCAGGCGGTTGACGATCGCCTGATGGCCGACCAGCACGCCTTTCGGGCGCCCGGTGGAGCCGGAGGTAAAGATGATATAGGCCGCATGGTCCGGCGTCGGGCCCGCGATCGCCACCCCGGCGGCGTGATCGGCCGCCAGCGGCGCGTCATACAGCAACATGTCACCCTTGTCGGCGAAACGCGCCTGCTGCGCCGGGTGAGTGATGAGCAAGCGGGGCGCGGCGTCTTCCAGCATCATCGCCAGCCGCTCGTCCGGATAACCGGTGTCCAGCGGCAGGTAGGCGGCGCCCGCTTCGACGATCGCCATCAACGCCAGCGACAGGAACACCGACCGCGGCAGCGCCACCGCCACGATGTCGCCCGGCCGCACGCCCTGCGCCACCAGCTGGCGCGCCAGCGCCGTGACCTGCTCGCGCGTTTCGCGGTAGGTGAAGCTGAAATGCGCATCCGCTAACGCCGGCGCGTCCGGCGTGGCTTGCGCCTGCTGCGCCAGCAATTGGCTCAGCGTGGTCGCCGGCACCGGATGCGCCGTGTCGTTGATCCGCGCCAGCAGCGCGCGATCGTCGGCGGTCAGCATATCGGCCTCGCCGATCGGCAACGTTGCCTGCGCGGCGAACTGCGCCAGCAGCAGCGGCAACCGTTGCAGGTGCGCCTGCAGCTCCTGGCGGCTGTAACGTTCGGCATTGGCCAGCAGCTCCACCTTCAATTGGTGGTGTTCATCGATAAACAGCGCAATCTCCAGATCGCGCACCGGCCCGGAGGCCAGATCGTGGGTAATGCCCTCGATGCCGGCGAAATCCAGCTGGTAATCGAACATTTTGAAGTTGAAGACCGTGCCGTACAGCGGTTCGCCGTCGCCGATGCGCCCCAGATCGCGCTGCACCTGTTCGGCGTCGTAGCGCTGATGGCGGCGCACCGTTTTCAGCTCGCGGCTGATGCGTGCGGCGGCCTCATACAGCGTGGCCTGCGGCTCGAGATGCATCTCCATCGGCAGCACATTGATCACCGGGCCGGCTGCGCACAAGGCGGCCGAGCCGGTACGGCGCATGAAGATAAAACCGGCGCTGAAGCTCGGTTGGCCGCTCAGGCGCGATACCCACAGCGCCACCAACGCCACCGCCATATCGGCGGCGTTCAGCTTCTGCTGCGCGCCACGCTGCACCAGTTCGGCGAAGGCCTGCGGATCGCAGCGCTGTTCCAGCCGGTGGATGCGCGGCGTGGGCGTTTGCCCGGCCAGCGGCTGCGGGCAGATCGTGGCCGGCGGCGGCAGCTGCCGCGCTTTTTCGCGCCAGAAATCGGCGTCGCGTTGCCAGGCCGGCGCCTGCCGGTAAGCCTGGTATTCCGCCACCACGTCGCTGAACGCCGTGAAAGGCGTTGGCTCGAGCGCGTCGCCGCGGCAAAGATGGGTATAAATCGCCGCCACGCGGCGAGCGATGGCGGTGAAGCTGAAACCGTCCACCAGCAGATGGTGATAACGCTGATACCAGAACCAGCGATCGTCCGCCAGGCGCATCACCACATGGCGATACAGCGGTGCGCCGCTGCCGGCGCGCAGATCGCTCGTCAGATCGATGTCCATCAGCGCGCGAGCGGCGGCTTCGGGATCCGGCGACGTCGTCAGATCGACCCGTTCCGGCTCATGCACCGCCAGCGAGTCATCCAGCCATTGCACCGGCACGCCGTCGCGTTCCGCAAAACGCAGCCGCAGCATGTCCACCTCGCCGAGACCCTGAGTGATGGCCTGCAGCAGGGGCTCCACGGCGACGGGGCCGTTGAGTTCGATGGCATGCGCCACCGCGTAAGCATTGCGATGCGGAGAGATTTGATCGGCGACCCAAATGCCGGGTTGCGCCGCGACCAGCGGCCATTCGCCCGCAAGCGCCGGGCCGCTGAGAGAGTTAGGGGTGTGTGACACTGCTTATTGCTCCCGTGATTACCAGGCGCCGGTCACGCCTTGCGTGCTGCGACCGGCAGAATATCTTGCCAATGCTGTTCCAGCCACTCGGCGCACTCGGTGCGCGCCGCCGGGCCAAATACGATCGTCCAATCGGGTGGAATGGCGCGGAAATCCGGCCACAAACTGTATTGTTGTTGTACGTTGCGCAGCACCAGGCTGCGCTGCTGTTGATCATCGAACGGATTCAGGCTTTCCATCCTGCGTTCCTTGTGCCGCTGTCGTTACCGATGCCGGATAAGCGGTGGCGAAAGCGGAAGCCCACACCGCCTGCAGCCCGTCGGTCAGGCCGCTGCGCCAGCACAGCGCGTCGTGCCCGCCTTCCACCACCCGGTAGTGCACCCGATGGCCGGCTTCGCTCAGGCGCGCCGCCATTTGCCCGCTGACCTGATGCACCAGCTTTTCCTGCGTACCGGCTTCCATAAATACCTTCAGCGCGCCGTGGTTGCCCAGGCCGTGGCGTTCGACCTGTTGCATCAGCCAGCAGGCGTCGTCGGGAATGCTCGGCAGCTGCAGCATGTCGCGCCGCGGCCACCAATAGGAGCCGGACTGGGTGATCACCGCGCCGAAGCGCTGCGGCCAGCGCAGCCCGGCGTACAGAGAGGCCAGGCCGCCAAAGCTTTGCCCCGCCACCACCGTCTCGGCCGGATTGTCGCTGTGCGGCGCCCATTCGGCCAGTTGCGGCATCAGTTCTTCCTGCACCGCCAGCCAGAAATCGTCCTTGCAGGTCAGCTCACGCGCCCGGTGCGGCAGATCGATGATGTCGATCAGCACATACACCGCTTCCGGCAACGCCCCCTCGCGGGTCAGTTGCATCAACGGCGCCCAGACCGGCATTTGCTTCGCCCAGAACTGGCCGTCGAGCAGGATCGCGAGCGGGCGTTCGGCCGGCTTGCTGTCGCCGGTGGTGTAGATCCAGACATCGCGGCTGTTGCCCAGACGCTCGCTCTGCCAGGTATGGCGCTGCAAACGCGCCGGCAGCGGCGGCGTGCAGCGCCCGCTGGCGATCTCATACTCATCGAACGAGCGCCACACCGGCTGCGGCGGCGCATCCGGCATGTGCAGACCGGAAACGCTGTGGCCGCTGGCGCTTTGCCAGGAGCGATAGGGGTTGAGCAGATCGGGAGTGGCGCAGGCGAACACCTGGTGCCACCAGTGACGCAGGTTGTGCATGTTGGCGTGCGCGTCGTCGTCGCTGAACGCCGGCGGCCGCTCGTCAAAACAAGGAATAAAGCAGTAGCTGCCGCGCCAGGCGCCGTTCAGCTCGGTCTGCCAGTACCATACGTCGGTACCGGCCAAACGCAGCAGGCTTTGCGGCGGATTCGGCTGATGGTGGTCGGTCAGGCAGTTGATGTTGATCCACACCCGGCGGTAGGCGGAAGTCAATTCGCATCCCTGCGGATCGCGCCAGAAAAAGGTGGTTCGCCACCGGCCGTTACCCGCCGGTTCTACCCATGGCGTACCGCGTCGTGCCACCGTCAACCACCACCCTGGACTGCCCGCATTGCTGCTGGCCAATAATCTGCTGCTTTCTGACTCTAGTTCTGTATTCACAACGCCTACCCATTTTGTAGTTGGCGGCACCGGGAACGTCGACTTTTCCCTATCGCCGGCCACCGCCCGAACACACTGTAGGCCAAATACTATTGATAATAATTTGCATTTGCAATAGTGTGTAAGGCTTGGAGATCGTGCTGGTATTGCGCGCAACGGACAGGGATCGGGGATACATCAATGGCATCCCTTGCCGCAGCCGATTTTCTATTCCGACTACACAAAAACTACAACCGCCTTTCCCCCATTCGGCGAGGGAGGGCAGCAAGGTAGGGCACTCAAATGAAAAGCAAGCTATCACGTTATTCTTTGGCCACTCTTATCGGCTTGGGATTGGGCGCGTCCGCGTTCGCCAACGCCGCGCAGCAGACCGACACCCCCACCACGGAAGAAAACAGCGGCACAGCGGATAAAAAGCCGCGCGGCGAAGACACCATCGTCGTGACCGCCGCCCGGCAGAACCTGCAGGCGCCGGGGGTATCCACCATCACCGCCGATGAGATCAAGAAACGCCCGCCGGCGCGCGACATCAGCGAGCTGATCCGCACCATGCCCGGGGTTAACCTGACCGGCAACTCCACCAGCGGCCAGCGCGGCAACAACCGCCAGATCGATATCCGCGGCATGGGCCCGGAAAACACCCTGATTCTGATCGACGGCAAACCGGCCTCCAGCCGCAACTCGGTGCGTCAGGGCTGGCGCGGCGAACGTGACTCACGCGGCGATACCGCCTGGGTGCCGCCGGAAATGATCGAACGCATCGAAGTGCTGCGCGGCCCGGCTGCGGCGCGCTATGGCAACGGCGCCGCGGGCGGCGTGGTCAACATCATCACCAAGAAGGCCGGCGATGCGCTGCACGGCTCGCTGAACGGCTACTTCAACGTGCCGCAGCACAAGCAGGAAGGCGCCACCAAGCGCACCGATTTCAGCCTGTCCGGCCCGCTGAGCGATTCCCTGAGCTTCCGCCTGTTCGGCGGCTACAGCAAAACGCAGGCCGATGCCTGGGACATTAACGAATCGCACAAATCCGAACGCGTCGGCGCCTACGCCAACAGCGTGCCCGCCGGGCGCGAAGGGGTGGTCGATAAAAACATCGACGCCTTGCTGCACTGGGATTTCGCCCATCTGCAGTCGCTGGAGTTCGAATACGCCTATGGCCGCCAGGGCAACCTGTACGCCGGCGATACCCAGAACACCAACACCAACACCCTGGTACAGAGCAACTACGGCAAAGAGACCAACCGCATCTACCGTGAAACCTTCGGCCTGACCCACCGCGGCGCCTGGGACAACGGCGTGAGCACCAACAACTACGTGCAGTTCGAACGCACCCGCAACACCCGCCTGAACGAAGGCTTGGCCGGCGGCACCGAAGGCATCTTCGATACCAAGAACACCGGTTTCGGCACCACCAAGCTGGATGACTTCCTGGCGCACAGCGAAGTCAGCGTGCCGTTCGAGCTGGGCGTCGCGCAAACCGCTACGCTGGGCACCGAATGGAGCCAGCAACGCATGAAGGACGGCACCTCCACCAGCCAAACGCTGATGGGCGGCACCATTCCCGGCATGACGACCGGTACGCGCAGCCCTTACGCTTCCGCGCATATCTTCTCGCTGTTCGCCGAAGACAACATTGAACTGACCGACACCACCATGCTGACGCCGGGTCTGCGCTACGATCTGCATTCGGAATCCGGCAACAACTGGAGCCCGGCGCTGAACCTGTCGCAGGAACTGGGCGACTACTTCACGCTGAAGATGGGCATCGCCCGTTCCTACAAGGCGCCGACCCTGTTCCAGACCAACGGCAACTATCTGCTGTACAGCAAAGGCCAGGGATGCGCCGGTAGCGATACCAGAAACGGCTGCTACCTGCTCGGCAACGACGATCTGAAGGCGGAAACCAGCGTCAACAAAGAGATCGGGCTGGAGTTCCATAACGACGGCTGGCTGGCCGGCGTGACCTACTTCCGCAACGATTACCACAACAAGATTGAAGCGGGTAACTCCCGCATCGCCACCAGCAGCACCGGCACGGCGGTCTATCAGTGGGAAAACGTGCCGAAGGCGGTGGTGCAAGGGCTGGAAGGCTCGCTGAACGTGCCGGTCAGCGAGACCGTCACCTGGAGCAACAACGCCACCTACATGATCGAGAACAAGAACAAGACCACCGGCGATTACCTGTCGGTGATCCCGAAGTTCACCGTCAACTCGACCCTCAGCTGGCAGGCCACGCAGGATCTGTCGCTGCAGTCCACCCTGACCTGGTACGGCCGGCAGAAGCCGAAGAAGTACAACTACCAGGGTAAACCGGCCACCGGCGGCGAAACCCGCGAGGTTAGCCCTTACGCCGTCGTCGGCGCCAGCGCGACCTATGATCTGACCAAAAACGTCAGCCTCACCGCCGGCATCGACAACCTGTTCGACAAACGCCAGTTCCGCGCCGGCAACGCGCAGAACGTCGGCGATCCGAACACCGGTGCGATCAACATCGCCGGTGCGGGCGCGGCCACCTACAACGAACCGGGCCGCACCTACTACATGAGCATCAACACCCACTTCTGATGACATGAACCAACGACAAAGGGGGGCTCAGCCCCCCTTTGAGGTAAATGACAAAGCGGATGACGTTGCCGGGCTTTCATTAGGCGACAGATAGAAAACAAGGAAAATCAATTCATTGATTTTCGGCTGATAACCACAAAGGAGGAAAAACCACGCTTTTTCCTCCTTTGTCAGCCACGAGAAAGGGCGCCGCGGCGCCCTTTTTTTATCTTTCCATTCAGTTATTTGGTGTGTAGCTGAATGCGCACCACGCTTTCGGCTTTGCCGGCCTTGGTGGCAGCGCCGTCGTTTTTCACCGTTACGAACAGCGCATCGCCTTTCGGATCCAACGCCAGGCTGTTAGGGTGCGGCGGCAGGTCTACGGTTTGCAGGCGCTTGAGGGTCTTGGCGTCGAACACCGTCAGCGTCCCGGCGCCGTGATCCACGCGCACGCCCTTGCGGTTGGCGACATACAGCCGCTGGCTGCGCTCGTCGAGCAGCAGACCGATTGGCACTTCATCCGTCAGTTCGCTGGCCAGCACCTTGCCGCTGTCCGCATCCAGCGCAAACACCCGGTGGCCGCTGCTGCGCTTCACGTAGTCGCGCCCCAGATGATGGTTGCGGTAGTCGTCGCGGTCGATGCCCTGATCGACGCCCAACAGGCGGTTGCTCGCCGGGTCATACACCAGGTTCAGCAACTGATCGGCCTGCACTTCGTGCGTGGCGGCGATCGCCAGCGTGTCGGCGTTCAGGGTGATCACCTGCCCCTGCATATTGGAGACGAACACCCTGCGGCCCTTCTCATCCAGCGTGATGCCCACCGCGTTGTAGCCGAAGCCCGGGATCACTTTCTCCAGCTTGCCGGCCTTGGTATCGACCACGTACAGCACGCTGTCGACGCCGAAGCCCAGCCCCGGCAGGAACAGGCGGCCGCTTTGCGCGTCATATTTAATCTCGCGGATGCGGTACAGGTAGTCCTCGGTGATCTTGAACTTCTTCAGCTCCGCCAGCAGGAAATCCAGGCGCTTGCCGCTGATGCCCGCCTGTTTGTAAGCCTGCTCCAGCACCGCTTTATCCAGCAGCTTGATGCTGCCTAGCGCATGGTTGGTGGTGGTGTCCACCACCCCGACTTCGCCGTTGAAGGCCTGCGTCAGGTACAAACGATTGCCCGCATCGTTCAGCGCCACGCCGAAGCCTTTCACCTTCAGCGGGATCTCCGCCTTGATCGCCAGGGTGTTGGGATCCAGCCGCAGCACGCGGGAGCGCGCTTCTTCCTTCCAGTCCGGCGCACTGACGAACAGCGCCTGCTGCGAGGTGCTGTAGGCCATCTCCACCACCGCCGACGACAGCGCCTGGCGCTTGATGTCCTGCGGTTTGATGCCGGCATCGTCCGCCTGCGCGGCGCCGGCGACCACCAGAGAGGCCGCCACCAGCAGCGACAGTAACGCGCGCGGGGTTGCTAGGGTTCCAGACATCCTTTTATCTCCTTGAAAATCATGCTTTCGGTTAGAGTGAAACAACGTCATGCCTGCGGCCCGGGCGGCAGCGCCGCCAGAGCGATATCGCCAGCGATGTGCTGCGCAAACTGGGTAAAGACGTGCTGAACGCCGTCGGCGATCAGAGTGGCCTGCTCCCTGCTGTAGTGATCCTGGCGATAGGTCATCATCACCCGCAGGGATTTCTTCCCGGCCAGTTCGTCTTCCATCACCTCAAACTGCAGGCCGAGCAGCGATTCGGCTTTCTCCGGCTCCACCTGACGGTAGGCGATCGCACGGCCGTCCTGCAGCCGGAACTCGCCGTTCAGCTTGATGCGGCTGTGGATCTGGATGAACACTTCGAACATGTGGTTTTTGCGGTCGGCATCCACGCCGAACAGCCCTTCTTCCACTAGGTCGATCGGAATGTCGGTGTATGGCAGCGAGCCATTGATGGTGTTTTTCACCTGACTGACCAACCCGGCGACCGTCAGCCCTTCGTCGAAGCGCACGCGGTGCACCACCACGGTGGTGAAGTAGCCGACGGTATCGAAGAACTCGGCGTCGTTACGGCCGGAGGTCGAGGTGCCCACCAGCAGATCCGCCGGGCCGCCCAGCAGGCGCAGCGCCGAGGTAATCCCGGCATACACTACGTTAAACAACGAAGCGTTGTTGCGGCGAGCGAGCTGATACAGGCCTTCCGCCACGGCGGGATCGACCTCGAACTCCAGCCAGCCGCCGTTGACGTCCGCCGGCGCCGGCACCGCCGGATGGGTGGACGGTTCTTGCCGGAAGATCGGCTGGCCGACCGGCGCGCCGCGCAGCGCGTCGAGCCAGTAATCCAGATGTTGCTGCTGCACCCCGGAGGCCCGCTGCTGCCGGGCGAAGGTGTGGAACTGCGGCGGCTGTCCGCTCCACTGCGGCGCCTGGCCGACGACGCGATGGCGATAGGCGACGCCCAGCTCATCCATCATCAGGTTGAGCGACCATTCATCCAATACCACGTGGTGGAACAGCAGCGACAGCAGCTGCTGGCCGTTGTCCGCATCGCGCAGCAGCGTGACGCGCAGCGGCAGCTCGGCGGCCAGATCGAAACGGTGCTGGCCGGCGTTGGCTAACAGGGCGGCGGCGTTGCCCGCCGGCGTTTCCTGAGAGAAGCGGAACCATTGGTAATCCGACAGTTCGGCGGCCGGCACCACCACCTGCACCACCTCCCCCTGCTGCTCGACGAAGCGTGAACGCAGCACGGTATGGCGAGTCATGACGTCGATAAACGCCTGACGCAGCGCCGTTTCATCCACCTCATCGAAGAAACGCAGGGAGAACGGCAGGTTGAAGATCTCGTCATGACCAAAGGCTTCATACACCTTCCACAACGATTCCTGCGCCAACGACAGCGGCGCCTGCGCCCGATCATGATCGTCGGCGGTCGTCGGTGCGGCATTCGGCTGCGCGACGTTCAGGCGTTTGGCGTATCCCGCCAGCCCGCGCGCCGTCGGATGGCTGAACAGATCGTTAATGTTGATTTCGATCTGATGCAGGCTCAGCAAGCGGCCGATCACCCGGGTGGCGACCAGCGAATGGCCGCCGCGATCGAAGAAGTCTTCATCCAGGGTCATTTCCGGCGCCGCCAGCGCCTCACGGAACGCCTGCAAAATCAGTGGTGCAATGCTTTCGTCCGCGTCGCCGTTCGCCACCGACGCGGCCATCGCCGGGGAAACGGCCTCAGCCGCCGGCAATGCGACGGCAATCCGCTGCCCGGCCAGGAACGCGCTGAACTGCTCCAGCAGGAAAGGCGCCGCGTGCGGAGACAGACGCGGATCGGTGACCAGCTCCAGCGTCAGCATTTCCGCCTCGGGCGAGCTCAACAGCAGCGCCAGTTCAAACGGCGTATGCAGCGGCGGCAGCAACAGGCGTTCGGCGTGAACGCCTTCCAACCGCCACTCTGCAGCCAGATCGTCGCGCCAGGCCACCAGCAGTTGCGCCCGCTGCGGATCCGGCTGTTCAGCCACGGTCTGCGCCAGCAGCCGTTGCCCGGCATCGCCGTCGCCGTGACGTACGGTCAGGCGCATCAGCGGCGCTGCCGTCAGGCCCAGCTCCAGACCGACGCACTCCGCCGTTTCTGCCGCCGGCACGCACAGCTGCACCGCTTGCCCGCCGGCCTGCGCGGCGACGAACTCGGCAAAACGCGCAGCCACCGCCGCCAGCAAGGCCCGCGGCGTGTCGTTGGCGGGCAACAGCGAGCGCGCAATGCGCGTGACCACGCGTGCGCCCACCGGCGGCAACGCTTCAGCACGCTGCGCCGGGCTGCGGTAATCCTGCAGCGAGACCGCCTGGCGCGCCCAGGGCAGCTGTGGCTCCGGGATTTCCGGCAGCTCGACCGGCTCCGCCGCGAAAGGCAGAGGCATCGCATCTCCGTTATAGCGGGCGGACAACATCGCCGGCAGGTGGCGCCACGGCAGCGTTTCCGCCAGGATGTCATGCAAGACCACGCCCAACATTACGTCACCGCCCGGCGTGAGCAACAGCAAGAAGCGCAGCGGCGCTTCGCCTTCCAGTTCAAACGGCGCCGCCTGCGCCTGCAGCAGGCAATCCATGGCGTGTTGTTCATCCGCCACCTGACGCAGGCTCACCGGCAACGGCGCCGAATCGGCGGCGCGTTTAATCAGACCGTTTTCGTCATCAAAAACGTAATGCACGTTCACGCCCGGCGTTTCCCGTACCAGCGCCTGCAGCGCCGCCGTCAGTTGGGCGATATCCACCTCTCCCGTCAGGCGCCAGGCCAGCGCCCGCTGCCCGCGTGCGTCACCCTGCTGCAGATGGGCAAACCATGCCCGTTCTTCGGCTTCGCTTACCGGCCGCTCGCCGTTCGCCGCCCCCGCGCCCAGCGCCTGAAACGCGCTCTCCAGCCGCTGGGCCTCTTCATCGCTCAGAATGCTGTCAAAATCACCGATCACTGCGTTATCTCCTTTGCCCGGCCGTGCCGGGATAGCGCATAAAACGGGGGACATTCGTCCCCCGTCACCGCGATAGCGTTAGAAAGTCAGCTCAACCGCTGCGCCGACCAGGCGGCCTCGCTGGAGCGTCGCCGTGTAAATGTCATTGCTTCTGACCATCTCGCGGCGGTCGGAATCAAACAGGTTTTTCGCATACAGCGTGGCGCGACCGTAGTCGAAGGTGTAAGCCAGCTGGGCGTTGGCCGTCCAATAGGAGCCGATGCGCCCGCGCGAGTCGTTGTCGTATTGCGAATAGTAGGAGTCGGTAAACGCCACGTTGCTGCTCAGCTCCCACCCTTTCAGGAATTGATATTTGGCGCCCATGTTGGCGGTGTAAGCCGGCGCGCGCGCCAGCTCATGCCCTTCCACGCCGCTGCCTGAGAACTTCTTGATGTCGGTTTTCAACAGGCCGAGGTTGCCGAACAGTTCGAAATCCCAGCGCGGCTGCCAGGTGGCGCCGATTTCCGCGCCGTAGGTTTCCACCTTGTCGGCGTTGCGGATCACGCTGGAGTTCTCGCCCAGCGAGTACGGCAGCTGCATATCCTTGTAATCGTTGTAGAAGATGTTACCCGTCAGCACCACGTTGGCGTCTTTCAGGTGATGGCGGGTGTACAGCTCGTAGTTCCAGACATACTCGGAACCGTAGGTGTAGCTGACCACCGGCGTGCCGATCGTGATGCCGCCGCCGCCGGCGTTATAGCCACGTGCGATCTTGGCGCCGTAGGTTTGGGTATCCGTCGGTTTCCAGGCCACGTCCAGCTTCGGCAGGAACACGGTGTAGGTTTCATCGAAATCGATGCGCACCGCCTGGCTGCCGCCGTCGCGGCGACGGTGTTCGCGCTCCAGACGGCTGGCGGCGGTCACGTCCACCTGCGGCGTCAACGCATAGGTCAGCTCGGCGAACGCCGAATGGGTATCGGTTTTATCCTTGAAGGTCGAGCCGCCGAAGATGTTGACGAACTCATCCTGCGTGCCGTGGAAGTAACGCAGCCCCGCCAGCCCGTGCAGGCGGCTGTCCGCGCCGCCGAAGCGCACCACCGGCTCCACGTGAACTTCCTGACCGTCGATCTCGGCGTATTGGATGTTGTAAGCGGTCGGACGGTTGATGTTGAAATCGGTGTAGATAACGCGGTTTTCCAACGTCAGTGCGTCGGACTGCTCCCAGGCCAGATCCCAGATGGTGCTGTTCATGTTGCTTTTGAACACGGCGCGGCGCGGATCGTGGCGCGGGTTGGTCGGATGCGGCTGAGGGTTGAGGCTTTCGTTCTGCGGCGCGGTGCTGCCGAAGTGGTTGAAGGTCAGCTTGGTGGTCAGATCGCGCAGGCCGGCCGGGTTGAACAACAGCTTGGCGCGGGCGGTGGTGGCTTCCACTTCGCGCGGATCGCCCACCGGCGCATAGGCCGGCAGATCGGCTTCGCTGCGGCGGCGCTGGCGATCGACGCTGACGCGGAACGCCAGCTGATCTTCCACCAGCGGGCCGGACGCCATGGCCGCCAACTGTGAAGAGTGCTGGTTGCCGGCCCCGCCCTTGAAGGCGCTTTCCCACTCGAAGGTCGGATCCTTACTGGCCATGACGATGGCGCCGGCGATGGCGTTGCGCCCCTGGATGTAGCTTTGCGGGCCGAGGAACACTTCGACGCGATCCAGATCCCACAGCGACTGCGGACCGAACGCCTGTTCGTTATAAGTCAGCGAACGGCCGTCCAATGACAGATTGAGGCGCGGGCGGGTGCCGCTGAGGAAAGCGTTGGCGCCGACGTTCGGGCCGGAACCGTCGATGCCGCGCACGGTCGGCAGTTCGTTGCCGATGCCCAAATCCACCACGTTGGGGGTCATGCGCAGCAGATCGGGGATCTGCACCGCATCGGGCATCGAGGCGATGCGGTTGCTGTCGAACACCTGCACGCTGGAGCCGGTGTCGAAAATGGACCGTTTGATCTTCTCACCGGTGACCAGCAGCGTTTCCGCGTCCTGGTAGGTTTCGTTGCTCTTCGTTTCCGCCGCGTTGACGTTACCGATCGCCAGTGAACAAACCCCTAAAAATACGGAGGAAAATGCCCCAATGGCTTTCAACCCCGCCTTTTCCCCGTTTCCTACGCTTTCATGCCGTTGAGCCGCAAAATGCTTGCCCATAGATGTCTTCTCCTTTCATCCCAGAGGTGCACAAAATTTGATTTTTTTTTACACAACCTACATCGACACTCACACAGATCATGACGCTGCGGCCTTCCCGGCCTTGCTGTTGCTTATCCCTGCGGCAAACCCATGTCTTTCGCGGCCGAACGGGCGCGGCCCCGTCCACGGCCAAGCCGCCGGCGGAGCGGCCGGCAGCTTGTATAAAAACGTAAAATAATGTTAAGAATGATAATATTTTGCATTTTCTAATGCAAATCATTATCAATAAAGGTGTGAGGGCTGACAAGATAACTGCCAGAAACCCTTATACTTTCGCAGGAAAAACGAGCGCTGCAATAACAAGCAATCATTTCAATGCTAAGAATAATATAGATAAATTATTCACACCCAACGCCCTCTCTGCTCGGTATTGCTAAAATGCCTTATAGATAGCACCCGTGCGCCAAATGGATCAAATAATAATAATTTTCATTCCTATTAACATTTGGATATATTCTTGCAGTCTCGTTGGCTGAATCAAAATGGATACCCGATGAAAGCGTTAACCACGATGCAGGCCGCCTATTGGGTAGGCCGACAGTCCGCTCCCCCTCTGGGCGGCATGGCCGCCCACCTGTATGCGGAGTTCGACGGCGGCGAGCTGGATGCCGCTCGGCTCCGCCAGGCCGTAGAGATGTTGTACCTGCATCATCCGCTGCTGCGCCTGCGCATTACCGACGATGGCCGACAGACGATCGCGCCCCCCAGTCCCCGGCATACCTTGCATCTCGACGACTGGCGACACGCCGATGAAGCGACGCTGGCGGCCGCGCTCGCCGCCAAACGCCAGGCGAAAAGCACCCAGCTGCTGCCGCTGGAACAGGGCGTTCCCTGCGATATCAGCCTGAGCCTACTGCCGGAAGGGCGCAGCCGCTTGCACGTCGATCTCGACATGATCGCCGGCGATGCCATGAGCTTTCGCCTGCTGATGGAGGATCTGGCGGCGTTTTATCACCAGTGTCCGGCGGCGCCCTCCCATCACGCGCCGCCGGCCTACTTCGATCACCTCGAACGACGCAACGCCGACGAGGCGCTGCGCCAGCGGCGCGAACGCAGCCAGCGTTGGTGGCGTGCTCGCCTGGCGCAGGTGCCGCCGGCGCCGCGCCTGCTGCGCACGCCGGACCGCTGCCGCAGCGATCGTTTGGCCATCCAGTTGAATGCAGAAGAAAGCCGCGCGTTGGAGAGCGTGGCCAAGCGGCACCACACCTCCCTCTCGACGCTGTTTCTGGCGCTGTTCGCGCTGGCCGTCGGCCAGGGTTGGAACATGACGCGCTTCCGGCTCAACGTGCCGCTGTTCCACCGCGAGAGCGAACGGGAAGACGCGCATCGCCTCGTCGGCGACTTCTCTAATCTGGTATTGCTCGGCGTGGAATTGAACCCGACGGAAAACCTGAACGCCTTCTGCCAACGCCTGATGGCGCAGCTGGCGGAGCTGATCGAGCATGCGGATTATCCCGGCGTCAGCGTGATGCGCGATCTGTCACGCCTGCACGGCAGCCTGCAGCCTTCGCCGGTGGTATTTACCGCCGGTTTCGGCATCCGCGGCAAGACGCTGTTTTCCGAACGGGTCGCCGACACCTTCGGCCCTCTCGGCTGGGTCATCTCTCAGGGGCCGCAGGTCGCGCTGGATGCGCAGGTCGCCCACGTCGACGACGGCATTCTGATCAACTGGGACGTGCGGCTGGACGCGTTTCCCGAGCACGTGTTGCCACGCCTGCTGGCCTGTTACCGGGCGCTGCTGCACCTGGCCGCGCGGCAAGCGGGGGCGTTCGATCGCCCGCTGTCGCAACTGCTGGCGCAATGCACGCCCGACGCGCTGGCGCAGCAGGCGCCGGTGCGCCAGGTGTTGCACCGCCTGCTGGCACGGGTGGCTCCCGAGGCCGGCTTGCGCGACCACGACGATATCCACCGCTTGGCTCTGCCGGATGCTGGGGTGAACGCGCTGCTGACGGTGCTCAACAAATATCTGGCGGCGACGCTGACGGCGCAGGATCTGGCGGCGCATCCCTCCCCCGCGGCGCTGGCGGCGTTGATCTGCCAACGCTCGCCCGAGGCAGGACGACATGCGAAAACGCTGCTCGCCGCGCTGGCGCCGCAGCACTGAGATCGGTTTCCGGGCGCGCGACGTCCGGCACGTTTTAATCGGTTAGCGACTATAGGGAAGCACCATGGAGACACCATTAACCGCACTGCAGCAGGCCTATCTTCTCGGCCGCAGCGATCGATGGCCGCTCGGCGGCGTGGCGATGCACGACTTCCGCGAATACCGCGCCCGGCAGCGGGATGTGCCGCGCCTTGAAGCGCGCCTGGCCGAGCTGGTACAGCACTACCCGGCGTTGCGCACCTGCATCGATGTGCAGCGCGGCACGCAGCACGTGCGCCCGGAAATCACGCTGCATCTGGATCGCCACGACCTGCGCTCGCTGGATGACGAAGCGGCGCAGCGCCAGACGGAACAACTGCGCGAGCGTTACTCCCACCAGCGCCACGATCCGAGCCAACCGCTGTGGCGCATCGCCGTGATCCAACTTGCCGAACAGCAGGATCCGACGGGATCGCCGTACGATACGCTGATCTTTACCAGCTTTGATGCCTTGATCCTCGACGGCCAGGGGATCTCCGCCGTGATCGCGCGCCTGTTCGACGATCGCCCTCTGACGCCGACCGCCGCCGCGCTGCCGCCCCCTGCGGCATCGGCGGCACAACGCCAGGCCGATGCCGCCTATTGGCGCGAGAAGCTGCAGGATGTCACCACCCCGTCGGCGTTGCCGTGGCGCGCCCCGCTCGCCAATCTCACCGCATCACGCTATCGCCGCGCCACCCTGACGCTGCCGCACGACACGGTCAAACAACTCGGCCGCCTGGGATCGCCGCATGCGCTGCTGCGCAACAGCCTGCTCTCGGCGCTGATCCTCGATACGCTGGCCCACTGGACCACCGACGGGGAGCTGTGCGTCGGGGTGCCGGTGGCGTTCCCCGCCGCCGACGGCGCGCTGGGCAACGCCTCCAGCTTCGTGGCGGTGCGCTATTCGCGCTATGGCGAAGACTTTATCCAGCGCGCGCAAGCCTTGCAGGACGATGTGCTCGGCGCGCTCGATCACCTGGCGTTTTCCGGCGTCGATCTGGCGCGTCAGTTGCTCGGCCAAAGCCAGGGCGGCCCGGCGCTGCCGGTGATCCTGACCAACTGTTTGGGTTGGGAAACGCTGCCGGCCGAGGCGCCGGTGCGCTTCCACGATGGCCTGACCCAAACGCCGCAGGTCGCCATTGATATCCGTCTGACGCAGGACAGCGAAAAAAACCTGCAGCTGTGCGTGGATTACGCCGAGCAGGCGCTGCACGGCGAGCAGGTAGCGGCCATGCTGGCGGCCTTGCAGCGGCGCATCCTGCACAGTTGCCAACGCGCCGATCTGGCGATCGCCCCGCGAGATTTCATCGATCTGGCGCATTACCGCCACAACGACAGCGAAGCGAATTACGCGCCTTATCCTTATCTGGCGCAGCTGGCCGAGCGGCTGTTCGGCGCGCATAACGGCGGCAACGCGCTTATCTGTGGCGAGCAGACGCTGACCTATCGCGAGCTGGGCCAGCGGATCGCCACGGCGATCGCCAACCTGCAGAGCCGCGGCGTACAGCCGGGCAACGTGGTGGCGCTGTATTTGCCGCGCAGCCCGGAACAGATCATCTTCAGCCTCGCCTGCGCCCTACAGGGGGTGATCTGGGTGCCTATCGACATCAACTCGCCGCCGGAGCGCACCGCCTACCTGCTGGAGAACTGCCGGCCGACGCTGGTGGTGCACGGCGGCGATCTGGAGACGCCGATCGGCGTGACGCCGGCTACCCTGCTGACGCCGACAGATCGCGCGCCCGCGCTGCCGGATGAACAGGCGTTGGCGGAACGCAGCGCCAGCCAGGCCGCGAGCTATTACCTGTATACCTCTGGCACCACCGGCAAGCCCAAATGCGTGGTGCTCAACAACCGCGCCACCGCCAACGTCGTGCACCAAACCCAACAGCGCTGGAGCGTCACCGCCGACGACGTCTTTATTTCCGTGACGCCGCCGCACCATGACATGTCGATGTTCGATCTGTTCGGTTCGCTGTGCGCCGGCGCCACGCTGGTGCTGCCGGCGCCGCATCAGGAAAAAGACGCCATCAGTTGGAACCAGTTGGTGGAAAAACATCGGGTCAGCCTGTGGTGCTCGGTGCCCGCCATTCTGGAGATGCTGCTCACCTGTAAAACGGCCGACAGCCTGCGCTCGCTGCGCTTGGTGGCGCAGGGCGGCGACTACATCAAGCCGGCGACGGTGCAAACCCTGCGCACCTTGCGCCCGGATCTCACTCTGTTCTCACTCGGCGGGCCGACCGAAACCACCATCTGGAGCATCTGGCACCCGATCGCCCCGCAGGAGAGCGGCACCGTGCCTTACGGCCGCCCGCTGCCGGCCAACCGCTATTTCATCTGCCATGACGACGGCAGCCACTGCCCGGCCGGCGTGGTCGGCCGCATCCATACCGCCGGGGTCAACCTGGCGTTGGGCTATCTGGAGCAGGGGGAGCTGAAGCAGCACGACTTCGTCACCCTCGCAGGGCCGGACGGGCAGCCGCTGCGCGCTTTCCGTACCGGCGATCAGGGCTATTACCGTCCGGACGGCAACATCATGTTCGCCACCCGGGTGAACGGCTATGTGAAGATCCGCGGCGTGCGCGTCTCGCTGCCGGAAATCGAAGACGTGCTGCGCCGCCATCCGGCGATCCGGGATATGGTGGTCGTGGATTATCCCAGCGGAGAGAACAACGAGGCGGCGCTCGGCGCCCTGTATCTGACCCGCGACGGCAAGCCGCTGCCGCTGTCCGAGATCCGCGCCTTCGCCACCGGCTATCTGCCCTGTACCCATATTCCCACGCGCTTTATCCACGCCGAGGCGCTGCCGCTGTCTGCCAACGGCAAAACCGACCGCCATCGCATCCGCGCCGAACTGAGCCAGCGGCAAACCGCGCCGGCGCTGAACGCCTGCGCAGCCCCGCCGCCGAACGCGCCTTTGGCGCGCAGCGCAGAGATCCTGACCATCTATTGGCAGGCGATCGGCGTGACGCCGCGCCCGGAATGGGGAGAAGAGACGGCGTTTATCGCCATGGGGCTGAAGCTGCCGCATATCAAACAGGTGGCGGAGCGCCTCAATGACGCTTTCGGCACCCGGCTGGTGAGCAGTGCGCTCTTGCCGTGCAAGAATGCGCGCGAAGTGGCGGCGTTACTGACCAGCTGAAGCCACACCACTCGGGCGGGGATATCCCCTGCCCGCAGATTATCAGGCGGGCAATGCCGTCAGGGCCGCGAGCGGTTGCTCCCAGGCTTCCCGCTGCAGCGCGCGCAGCAGAAATTCTTGCAGCGCCTCGCCATAGTCCAGCGCATCCTCCGTCGGGAACTGTTCCAGATAAATATCGATATCCACCTGCAGATCGCGGGCGTCGGTGCGGCCGCGATACGTCAGGTTGAAACCGTCGCCCGAGCCGCCGGCCAATACGCGCCGGGCGCCGCGACAGCCGACAAAACGGGGCGCATCGAAGGGTTGCACGTTGATGAAGGGAGAAATAAAGAAGCGCGAGTTCGGATCCACGCCGCGATCGGCGGCCAGTTGGCGCAGACGATAGCCGGCGTGGCTGCGCAGCTCGCGCAGCTGCTGCGTCAGGGTGGTCAGAAAGCTCCCCAGCGTCTCCATTGGCGACGGCGATACCAGCAGCGGCAGGGTATTAACCGCCAGCGAAGGGACGTTGGTGGCGGCTTGCCCGCGGCGATTCATCGCCGGCATCCACATCGGCAACGCATCGCCCTGCCGGGCGTGGCGCGGCATGACCTGAAACAGCCAGGCCGCCGACAGCGCCACCAGCAAGTCGGGCCAATTGATGCCACTGCGTTCCGACTGCTGCGCCAGACGTTGCGCGACTTCTGTCGGCAACCGACGGTTGACGCTCAGGCGTCGCACGCCATACTCCCCGCCGCCCTTACGCACCGTCGGCAGCGCCTGCGACGGCGGCAGATAGGCCTGCCAAAAGCGCCGATCGCGCTCGCAGCGTTCAGAATCGACGTAGGCCAACTCGGCCTGTTGAAAGGGGGCGAAGGCACCCAAAGGGATGCCCGCGCTCCCCTGGCCGAGGTAGTGCGCATAGAGCGCGGCGCAGCGGTGTTCGATTAGCGCCATGCCGAAACCGTCGACCAGAATATGGTGCGCACGCACGTACCAGAGGTAACGCTCCGGTCCCAGCTTCAGCAGCCAGGCGGCGGCTAACGGTTCGCGGTGCAACGCCCGGTGCTGCGCGATATCCTCGTGCATCAGGCTTTGCGCCGCCTGCCAGGGATCGCGATGCGTTTGCAGATCGATACGTTGCAATGACGGTATGCGCTGTGGCTCGTGCCGTAGCGGCGGAGGATGGTCGCCACGCCGTTCGCCAAAGCGCAGGGCAAACGCCTGCGTCTCGGCGAGGGTGGCGGCGATCGCCCGGCAGAGCGCCGCTTCCTCTATTGCGCCGCACAGTTCGGTGCAATGGGCGACGGTGGATAAGGTCTGCCCAGGGTGCAAGGTGTATTCTTCCCAGAAATCAAGCTGCGCTGGCGCCAGCGGCAACCATTCAGAGGCCAAAGCGGTGTCCGACATGTTACCTACCTTTGATAAGCCTGAATAAAAGCGCCGAACGGGCGATACCCCGCCATTCAACGGCTTTTGTGTGTCTCCATACATCATCAAATGAAAATGATAATAACATCTATTATCATTTCCAATAATTTGGTAACACTTTAGATTCTGTTAAGCGGGGATGCAAGCGACGCAGTGGGGGCAGAGAAAAGAAAGTGGCAGGCTGAAAGGGCATAAAAACAAAACGCCCCGGGCACGGATGCCCGGGGCGTTTTTCATATCCCGCTAGCCGGTGATTAGCCTTGATTGGCCGGCTTCACCTTCTGCGCCAGGAACTCCGTTTCGTAGGCCAGCGCCTTCTTGCGATCGAACTGGTGCTCCCACTTGGCGATAACCAGTACCGCCAGCGCGTTGCCCACGACGTTCAGCGCGGTGCGCGCCATATCCAGGATACGGTCCACGCCGGCGATAAACGCCAGACCTTCCAGCGGAATGCCGACGCTGCCCAACGTCGCCAGCAGCACCACGAACGAGACGCCCGGCACGCCGGCGATCCCTTTCGAGGTCACCATCAGCGTCAGCACCAGCACGATCTCCTGCCCCAACGACAGCTCGATGCCGTACAGCTGGGCGATAAAGATGGCGGCGATGCTCTGGTACAGCGTCGAACCATCCAAATTAAAGGAGTAACCGGTCGGCACCACGAAACTGGTGATCGACTTGGGCGCGCCGTAAGCCTCCATCTTTTCGATGATGCGCGGCAGCACCGTTTCCGAACTGGCGGTGGAATAAGCCAGGATCAGTTCGTCTTTCAGGATGCGGATCAGCGTCCAGATGCGCAGGTTGCACAGCCGAGCGACCGCCCCCAGCACCACCAGGGCGAAGAACGCGATGGCGAAGTACACCAGCACCACCAGCTTGGCCAACGGCAGCAGCGAAGCGAAACCGAAGTTCGCCACCGTGACCGAAATCAGACCAAACACCCCGATCGGCGCATAGCGCATGATCATGTGGGTGACTTTGAACATGCTCTCGGACACGGCCTTGAAGACCTTCAGCAGCGGCTCTTTGGTCTCTTTCGGCAACGACGACAGCCCCAGACCAAACAGCACCGAGAAGAAGATAATCGGCAGCATGTCGCCCTTGGCCATCGACGAGAAGACGTTCGACGGGATCAGCGACAGAATGGTCGCCACCAGGCTGTGCGAACCGCTTTGCACCTGTTCGGTGGTTTTCTCATACTGCGAAATGTCCACCGTGGTCAGCGTCGACATATCGATGCCGTGACCCGGTTGGAAGACGTTGGCCAAGGTGAGCCCCACCACGATGGCGATCGTGGTGATCACTTCGAAGTAAATAATGGTTTTCAATCCGATGCGGCCCAGCTTTTTCGCATCCCCCACGCCGGCAATACCGACGATCAGCGTGGAAATAACGATCGGCACCACAATCATCTTAATCAGACGAATAAAGATATCACCCGCCGGGCTGAGAATATTGCTCACCAGCCACTCACGAGATTCGGTCTGGTTGTGCAATACCGCGCCAACAATAATACCCAGCACCAACGCGATCAGGATTTGCCAAGCCAGGCTAATTTTTACACTTTTCATACCCAAAAAGTCCTCAAAGACTCTTTGCGCCGTACAAAGTCGCAACACGGCGAAAAGAATACTTAATCATTTATTACAGGCTTATGTTAATTCAGTGGAAGCGTTCACCTGCCCTGGGTGCGACGCAGTATAAATCTGTATCATCCGGGCGGCATGCTCTGCAAGCCTTGATTTGTCAGGGTTGAGCGCTGAATCGAATCACAAAAAATTCGCGCAACTATTTCAAATGGCATAATTGCTTGTTATTAAAAACATAATTTTTCATATAATGAAGCACATAACCGCGCCAGCGACGTTTTTTTGAACGCGATTAAAATGCGTTATTTTTCGTCCATTCTGCATATTTAGTCCGCATTAAATGTTTATATTTTGTTACTCAAAAGTCAAATAAATGGGAATTGACCGAGTGACATTTTCACTCATAAATGCAGCGCCGTTTTATATTCCGATTAAAAATCGAACAATTCGGCATGATGAATGCCACACGGTATTTCCCGAGTTTTCATCAGGAATTAAGCGTTAATAGAACGTTATTTCACGATGTGCCGTCCATCGTTATATCGCGTTAATACCAACTTCGAATATTAATAGCGAAAAATAATCAAAAAAGATTTATAGCGCGAAATAATGTCGGTCTCTCCCCCCCTTATTAAGCGCGAGGCAAACACCCTCGCCTTTGTTTATTCTTTTTTGTTCTTTAGATAAGTGTTTTTGGCTAAAAAAGCGGGTTTATGATGATTTAAACGCCAAATAGATAGATACGTACTGCAAATGCGACAGAACTATTACAAATCAATATCTTTGTTGCGTGATCTGCCGCGCAAAAAAGAAACAAAGAATCGTAGCAAACTATACTTAACCTTCAGTTGACATATCATTAACAACTTCAAGGAGAAAAGCTATGAGCCAACTGCATAAACACGCTATTCCTTCTGCAATTGCAGAACGCGCCCTGATTAATCCGGCACAATACCAACAGTATTATCAACAGTCGGTTCAAGACCCAGAAGCTTTCTGGGGTGAGCATGGCAAAATCCTGGACTGGATCAAACCCTATACCAAAGTCAAAAACACCTCGTTCGATCCGGGCCACGTCAGCATCCGTTGGTTTGAAGACGGCACGTTGAACCTGGCGGCTAACTGCCTGGACCGTCATTTGGCCGAGCGCGGCGACCAGACCGCCATTATTTGGGAAGGCGATGACCCGACCCAATCCAAGAAAGTGACCTACAAACAGCTGCACCATGATGTCTGCCAATTCGCCAACGTGCTGAAAAAGCTCGGCGTGAAAAAAGGCGACGTGGTGGCTATCTATATGCCGATGGTGCCGGAAGCGGCGGTCGCGATGCTGGCCTGCGCCCGCATCGGCGCCGTACATTCGGTGATCTTCGGCGGCTTCTCGCCGGAAGCGGTCGCCGGACGCATTATCGACTCCAACGCCAAACTGGTGATCACCGCCGATGAAGGCCTGCGCGCCGGCCGCGCCGTGCCGCTGAAAAAGAACGTCGACGATGCGCTGAAAAACCCCGGCGTGGTCAGCGTGGCCAACGTCGTGGTGTTCCAGCGCACCGGCAAACCGGGTTACTGGCAGGAAGGGCGCGATCTGTGGTGGCATGAGCTGACCCAGGGCGTTTCCGCCGATTGCCCGCCGGAAGAAGTGAACGCCGAAGATCCGCTGTTTATCCTGTACACCTCCGGCTCGACCGGCAAGCCAAAAGGCGTGCTGCACACCACCGGCGGCTACCTGGTGTACGCCGCGATGACCTTTAAGTATGTGTTCGACTATCACGACGGCGACATTTACTGGTGCACGCCGACGTGGGCTGGGTCACCGGTCACAGCTATCTGCTGTACGGCCCGCTGGCCTGCGGCGCCACCACGCTGATGTTCGAAGGCGTACCTAACTATCCGGGCGTCAATCGTCTGTCGCAGGTGATAGACAAACACCAGGTCAACATTCTGTATACCGCGCCGACCGCCATTCGTGCCCTGATGGCCGAAGGCGACAAGGCGATCGAAGGCACCCGACGCGATTCGCTGCGCATCATGGGCTCGGTCGGCGAACCGATCAACCCGGAAGCCTGGGAGTGGTACTACAACAAGATAGGCAACGCCAAATGCCCGATCGTCGACACCTGGTGGCAAACCGAAACCGGCGGCTTCATGATTACCCCGCTGCCGGGTGCCACCGAGCTGAAGGCCGGTTCCGCCACGCGGCCTTTCTTCGGCGTACAGCCGGCGCTGGTCGATAATGTCGGCACGCCGCAGGAAGGCGCCTGCGAAGGCAACCTGGTGATCGTCGATTCCTGGCCGGGCCAGGCGCGCACCCTGTTCGGCGATCATGACCGCTTCGAGCAAACCTACTTCTCGACCTTCAAAGGCATGTATTTCAGCGGCGACGGCGCCCGCCGCGACGAGGACGGTTACTACTGGATCACCGGCCGCGTCGATGACGTGCTGAACGTCTCCGGCCACCGTTTGGGCACCGCCGAGATCGAGTCCGCGCTGGTATCTCACCCGAAAATCGCCGAAGCGGCGGTGGTCGGCATTCCTCATAACATCAAAGGCCAGGCGATCTACGCCTATATCACGCTGAACCACGGCGAAGAACCGACGCCGGAGCTCTATGCCGAAGTGCGCAACTGGGTGCGCAAAGAGATAGGGCCGATCGCCACGCCGGACGTGCTGCACTGGACAGACTCGCTGCCCAAAACGCGCTCCGGCAAGATCATGCGGCGTATCCTGCGCAAAATTGCCGCCGGCGACACCAGCAACCTGGGGGATACCTCCACGCTGGCGGATCCGGCTGTAGTCGACAAGCTGTTGGAAGAAAAACAATCAATGAAAGTGCCGTCATAATTTACGCCGCTTCAGGCCGCTCATTCGGATAACGCGCCGTTGAGCGGCCCTCGCGCGGCGTACTCTATCAATACCTACTGGAGACACTCTGATGAATGACACCATTTATCAAGGGATTGAAGAAAACCCGCGCTTTAAAGAGCTGGTGAGAAAACGCGGCCGGTTCGCCTGGCTGCTTTCGCTGATTACGCTGGCGCTGTACGTCGGCTTCATTTTGTTGATCGCCTTCGATCCCCAATGGCTCGGCACGCCGATCGCCGCCGGATCGACCATTACCCGCGGGATCCCGGTCGGCGTCGGGCTGATCGTGATCTCTTTCGTCTTGACCGGGATCTATGTGTTCCGCGCCAACGGCGAATTCGATCGCCTCACCGCAGAGATTCTGCGCGAGGTGAAACAATGAAGCGCTTATTGTCCGCCGCCGCGCTGCTGTTGCTGCCGGGCCTGGCCTACGCCGACGCCATTGGCGGCGAGGTGCATCGTCAGCCGCTGAACATCCAGGCGATCGTGATGTTTATCCTGTTTGTCGGTGCCACGCTCTACATCACCTATTGGGCCTCCAAACGCACCCGTTCCCGTCAGGACTACTACACCGCGGGCGGGCGCATCACCGGTCTGCAAAACGGGCTGGCGATCGCCGGCGACTTCATGTCCGCCGCCTCGTTCCTCGGCATCTCCGCACTGGTCTATACCTCGGGCTATGACGGCCTGATCTACTCCATCGGCTTCCTCATCGGCTGGCCGATCATTCTGTTCCTGATCGCGGAACGCCTGCGTAATCTCGGCCGCTATACCTTTGCCGATGTCGCCTCTTACCGTCTGCAGCAGAAACCGATCCGTACCCTCTCGGCCTGCGGCTCGTTGGTGGTGGTGGCGTTGTATCTGATCGCGCAGATGGTCGGCGCCGGCAAGCTGATCCAGCTGCTGTTCGGGCTCAACTACCATGTGGCGGTGATCCTGGTCGGTATCCTGATGGTGCTGTACGTGCTGTTCGGCGGCATGCTGGCCACCACCTGGGTGCAGATCATCAAAGCGGTGCTGCTGCTGGCCGGCGCCAGCTTTATGGCGCTGATGGTGATGAAGTCGGTTAACTTCGACTTCAATACCCTGTTCGCCGAAGCGGTGAAGGTGCATCCGAAAGGCATCGCCATCATGAGCCCCGGCGGGCTGGTGTCCGATCCGATTTCCGCGCTGTCGCTTGGCCTGGCGCTGATGTTCGGCACCGCCGGTCTGCCGCACATCTTGATGCGTTTCTTCACCGTGAGTGACGCCAAGGAAGCGCGCAAGAGCGTGTTCTACGCCACCGGCTTTATCGGTTACTTCTATATTCTGACCTTTATCATCGGCTTCGGCGCCATCTTGCTGGTCAGCGCCAATCCGGCGTTCAAAGATGCCACCGGCGCGTTGCTGGGCGGCACCAACATGGCGGCAGTGCATCTGGCCAATGCCGTTGGCGGCAACTTCTTCCTCGGCTTTATCTCGGCGGTGGCGTTCGCCACCATTCTGGCGGTGGTTGCGGGCCTGACGCTGGCCGGCGCCTCGGCCGTGTCCCACGATCTGTACGCCAGCGTGATTAAAAACGGCAAGGCGACCGAGCGCGATGAGCTGAAGGTCTCCAAGATCACCGTCGTGGTATTAGGCCTGGTCGCCATTGCCCTGGGGATTTTGTTCGAGAAGCAGAATATCGCCTTTATGGTCGGGCTGGCGTTCTCCATCGCCGCCAGCTGTAACTTCCCTATCATCATCCTGTCGATGTACTGGTCGCGTTTGACGACCCGCGGCGCGATGATTGGCGGCTGGTTAGGCCTGCTGACAGCGGTGATTCTGATGATCCTCGGCCCGACGATCTGGGTGCAGATCCTCGGCCATGAGAAACCGATTTACCCGTACGAATACCCGGCGCTGTTCTCGATGATCGTGGCCTTTGTCGGCACCTGGCTGTTCTCGATCACCGACAGCTCACTGGCCGGGCAGCAAGAGCGGGAACGCTTCCGGGCGCAGTTTGTTCGTTCGCAAACCGGGCTGGGCATTTCTCAGGGCAGCTCGCATTGACCGAATAATAAGTGAAAAAAGCAAACACACCCTAATCAAAGGCCCTTCGGGGCCTTTTCTCTGGCTCGCTGACGGAGAAAAAGGAGGGAAAGGAGGGGAAAGCAGCGCAGCGTAGCTGCGCTTTTTTGCGTTTTACGCACAGCAAAAAGCCCTGAACGTCAGTTCAGGGCTTTCGGCTTTGTTTGATGCCTGGCAGTGTCCTACTCTCGCATGGGGAGACCCCACACTACCATCGGCGCTACGGCGTTTCACTTCTGAGTTCGGCATGGGGTCAGGTGGGACCACCGCGCTATTGCCGCCA
>NZ_JADNRO010000029.1:0-440 GCF_019913725.1 Serratia sp. EWG9 | reverse complement strand
TCTATGACAGGTTACTCTTTATCCCAGTACATCTACGGAGGGATAAATTTCAGCCGTCATGTTTCAATTTTCAGCTTGTTCCAGATTGTTAAAGAGCAATATCTTAAACATGACTCGGAAGTCATCTTTAAGATATGGTGTATCGTCAGATACTTGAGACCGCCGCTTTCACCGGGTGGGTCGGAAGCTTGGCGTCCCCTAGGGGATTCGAACCCCTGTTACCGCCGTGAAAGGGCGGTGTCCTAGGCCTCTAGACGAAGGGGACACGACACCGTACTTTTATGACGCTTTTGCTCGTTACTTTTTCATCAGACAATCTGTGTGAGCACGCCACTCGAACTAATATCTTTAGGTAAGGAGGTGATCCAACCGCAGGTTCCCCTACGGTTACCTTGTTACGACTTCACCCCAGTCATGAATCACAAAGTGGTAAGCGCCCT
>NZ_JADNRO010000028.1:0-501 GCF_019913725.1 Serratia sp. EWG9 | reverse complement strand
GCCTGCACCATCACCTTGCTCAGGTCATCGCTCAACGTGACGGTTTCCACCACGCCGACGTCAACGCTGCGGCTTTTGATTTTGGTTTTACCCGCTTCCAGCCCTTCCGCCGTCGTGGTCACCAGCGTCACCACCGGCCCCTGATGGCTGAAGTGGTAAAACAGGATCCAGGCGCCGATCAGCGCGGTCACGATGGGAATGATCCACACCGGCGACCAGCGTTTGATCTTCTCGACGTCCGCGACGCTATGATTATTTTCCGTCACCTTGCGGCTCCTTGTTGATTGTTTCACTTGCGCGATCCCAGGTCAGCCGGGGATCAAATGTCATGGCGGCGAACATGGTGAGGATCACCACCAGTGCGAACAGCACGGCGCCCGTCGCGGGATAAATGCTCATCAACTGCCCCATTCGCACCAACGCCGACAACACGGCGATCACAAACACGTCGATCATTGACCAACGACCAACGAATTCGACCACTTCATAAATCAGATGCAT
>NZ_JADNRO010000027.1:0-508 GCF_019913725.1 Serratia sp. EWG9 | reverse complement strand
TCTATGACAGGTTACTCTTTATCCCAGTACATCTACGGAGGGATAAATTTCAGCCGTCATGTTTCAATTTTCAGCTTGTTCCAGATTGTTAAAGAGCAAAATACTTCGCAGCATACTGTCGCCAATATACTCTGAAGTATTGAATACCGGACTATATGGTGGAGCTAAGCGGGATCGAACCGCTGACCTCCTGCGTGCAAGGCAGGCGCTCTCCCAGCTGAGCTATAGCCCCATACAGTCACGCGCAGTACCTTTTCCACTTCCGAGAAGTGGTAGGCCTGAGTGGACTTGAACCACCGACCTCACCCTTATCAGGGGTGCGCTCTAACCACCTGAGCTACAAGCCTATAAAGGTATTTCTGCTCGTTACTTTCTATCAGACAATCTGTGTGAGCACGCCACTCGAATCAATATCTTTAGGTAAGGAGGTGATCCAACCGCAGGTTCCCCTACGGTTACCTTGTTACGACTTCACCCCAGTCATGAATCACAAAGTGGTAAGCGCCCT
>NZ_JADNRO010000026.1:0-877 GCF_019913725.1 Serratia sp. EWG9 | reverse complement strand
CTGATGCAGACGTTGGATAAGATTAATTCGATGCCGATCAATCCGATGATCAGCGAAGCGACCAAGACGCTGGCGGAAAGCCAGAAAACCATGAAGTCGACGCAGCAGACCATGAAGTCGCTGAACGACATCATCGCCAGCAAAGAGATGCAGGCGCTGCCGCAGGACATGCAGAAAACGCTGCTGGAGCTGAACCGCAGCATGAAAGGGTTCCAGCCTGGTTCACCGGCTTACAATAAGATGGTGGGCGACATGCAGCGCCTCGACCAGGTGTTGCGTGAGCTGCAACCGGTGTTGCGCACCCTGAATGAGAAGAGCAACGCGCTGGTGTTTGAAGCCGCCGGCAGCAATGACCCTCAGCCGAAGAAGGCCACGAAATGATGAAATGGATCCCGGTAGCCCTGGCGCTGTTGCTCAGCGCCTGCAGCAGTTCGCCACAGAAGACTTACTATCAGTTGCCGGCGCTGGGCGCGCCGGCCGTGGCCGGCAGCAGCGGCGCCTCCACGCGCCAGCTGTGGCTGGAGCACGTGAGCGTGGCGGATTATCTGGCGCAGAGCGGCGTGGTGTATCAGGCCAACGACGTACAGTATGTGATAGCCCAGAACAACCTGTGGGCCAGCCCGCTCGATCAGCAGCTGCAGCAAACGCTGGTCACCAACCTGAGCAGCGCGCTGCCGGGCTGGGTGGTCTCTTCGCAGCCGATGAGCAGCGATCAGGATGTGCTGAACGTGACCATCAGCGGCTTCCACGGCCGCTTTGACGGGAAAGCGATCATTCGCGGCGAGTGGGTGCTGAACCGCCAGGGGCGTTTGATCAAAAGGCCTTTCAACCTGGAGCTGAAACAGGGTGAAGACGGCTATGATGCCCTGGTGCGCAC
>NZ_JADNRO010000025.1:0-964 GCF_019913725.1 Serratia sp. EWG9 | reverse complement strand
CACTACGCGCACGTTGACTGCCCAGGGCACGCCGACTACGTGAAAAACATGATCACCGGTGCTGCTCAGATGGACGGCGCGATCCTGGTAGTTGCTGCGACTGACGGCCCAATGCCTCAGACCCGTGAGCACATCCTGCTGGGTCGTCAGGTTGGCGTTCCTTTCATCATCGTATTCATGAACAAATGCGACATGGTTGATGATGAAGAGCTGCTGGAACTGGTAGAAATGGAAGTTCGCGAACTGCTGTCCGCGTACGACTTCCCAGGCGACGACCTGCCAGTGATCCGCGGTTCCGCGCTGAAAGCGCTGGAAGGCGAAGCTGAGTGGGAAGCGAAAATCATCGAACTGGCCGAAGCCCTGGACAGCTACATCCCAGAGCCAGAGCGCGCTATCGACAAGCCGTTCCTGCTGCCAATCGAAGACGTATTCTCCATCTCCGGTCGTGGTACCGTTGTTACCGGTCGTGTTGAGCGCGGTATCATCAAAGTTGGCGAAGAAGTTGAAATCGTTGGTATCAAAGACACCGTTAAGTCTACCTGTACTGGCGTTGAAATGTTCCGCAAACTGCTGGACGAAGGCCGTGCTGGTGAGAACGTAGGTGTTCTGCTGCGTGGTATCAAACGTGAAGAAATCGAACGTGGTCAGGTACTGGCTAAACCAGGCTCCATCAAGCCGCACACCCAGTTCGAATCTGAAGTGTACATCCTGAGCAAAGATGAAGGTGGTCGTCACACGCCATTCTTCAAAGGCTACCGTCCACAGTTCTACTTCCGTACTACTGACGTGACCGGTACCATCGAACTGCCAGAAGGCGTAGAGATGGTAATGCCAGGCGACAACGTGAACATGGTTGTAACCCTGATTCACCCAATCGCGATGGACGACGGTCTGCGTTTCGCAATCCGTGAAGGCGGCCGTACTGTAGGCGCTGGTGTTGTTGCTAAAGTTATCGCTTAATCGC
>NZ_JADNRO010000024.1:0-1198 GCF_019913725.1 Serratia sp. EWG9 | reverse complement strand
CGACTTCATGGTTTTCTGGCTTTCCGCCAGCGTCTTGGTCGCTTCGCTGATCATCGGATTGATCGGCATCGAATTAATCTTATCCAACGTCTGCATCAGCTTCTGCTGGATCTGCGCCAGACCGCCGCTGGTGGTCGGCATCAGCGGATAACCAAACAGCTCGCGCGGCCCTTTCCACGGTTTTTCCTGCGGATAGAAGTCGAGATCGATGTACAGCGAACCGGTCAGCAGGTTGGCGGACTTCATCGAGGCGCGCATGCCGCGGGATTCCGCATCTTTCAAGTGCCCTTCAATATCGAAGTTGCCGCCCAGCTGTTTCTGGAAGCGATCCGGCTCGATGCGGATCAGCACCGGAATGCGGTAGTCGTTATCCAGACGCTGCGCCATGCCGTCTTTATAGAACGGCACCTGCGCCACCGTCCCCAGACGGATGCCGCGGAACTCGACCGGCGCGCCCGGCTGCAGGCCGCGTACCGAGTCGGAGAAGAACAGCAGGTAGTCTTTATGCACGGTATACAGCGAATCCTGCGTGCTGCGCTGGTTGTCGAACAGCCGGTACTCCGCTTTCTCTTTCGCCTGTTCGCCGCGATCCCAGCCGTCCGGCACATCGAAGCTGACGCCGCCGCTGAACAGCGTGGTCAACGAGCCCATCTCCACCCGCATGCCCTGTGCCGACATGTCAAACGCCACGCCGCTGTCTTTCCAGAAGCGCACGTTGGTGGTGACCAACTGATCGTAAGGCGCAGTGATGAACAGCTGATAGCGCATGGCGCGCTCTTTAGGATCGAAGTAGCTGGTTTCCACCGACCCGACGCGATAGCCTCGGAACAGCACCGGATCGCCGGCGTTGAGCTGGCCTGACTTCTCGCTGTCCAGCACGATGCGCAACCCTTTGGCGTCCGGGGAAGCCAGCGGCGGCGCATCGAGCAGCTGATAGTTGTCTTTGCCGTCTTTGCCTTTGTTGCCCGGCTGCAGTTCGATATAGGCGCCGGAGAGCAGCGTGCCCAGCCCGGAGACGCCTTCACGGCCGATCTGCGGCTTCACCACCCAGAAGGCGGAATCCTGGCGCAGCAATTTCTCCATGCCGGAATTGAGACGCGCCTGCACCATCACCTTGCTCAGGTCATCGCTCAACGTGACGGTTTCCACCACGCCGACGTCAACGCTGCGGCTTTTGATTTTGGTTTTACCCGCTTCC
>NZ_JADNRO010000023.1:0-1198 GCF_019913725.1 Serratia sp. EWG9 | reverse complement strand
GGAAGCGGGTAAAACCAAAATCAAAAGCCGCAGCGTTGACGTCGGCGTGGTGGAAACCGTCACGTTGAGCGATGACCTGAGCAAGGTGATGGTGCAGGCTCGCCTCAATTCCGGCATGGAAAAATTGCTGCGCCAGGATTCCGCTTTCTGGGTGGTGAAGCCGCAGATCGGCCGTGAAGGCGTCTCCGGGCTGGGCACGTTGCTCTCCGGCGCCTATATCGAACTGCAGCCGGGCAACAAGGGCAAAGACGGCAAAGACCACTATCAGCTGCTCGATGCGCCGCCGCTGGCCTCCCCGGACGCCAAAGGGCTGCGCATCGTGCTGGACAGCGAAAAATCGGGCCAGCTCAACGCAGGCGATCCGGTGCTGTTCCGCGGCTACCGCGTCGGGTCGGTGGAAACCAGCTACTTCGATCCGAAAGCGCGCGCCATGCGCTATCAGCTGTTCATCACCGCGCCTTACGATCAGTTGGTCACTACCAACGTGCGCTTCTGGAAAGACAGCGGCGTGGCGTTTGACATGTCGGCGCAGGGCATGCGGGTGGAGATGGGCTCGTTGACAACGCTGTTCAGCGGCGGCGTCAGTTTCGACGTACCGGACGGTTGGGATCGTGGCGAACAGGCTAAAGAGAAGGCGGAGTACCAGCTGTTCGACAACCAGCGCAGCACGCAGGATTCGCTGTATACCGTGCATAAGGATTACCTGCTGTTCTTCTCCGATTCGGTACGCGGCCTGCAGCCGGGCGCGCCGGTCGAGTTCCGCGGCATCCGTCTGGGTACGGTGGCGCAGGTGCCGTTCTATAAAGAGGGCATGGCGCAGCGTCTGGATAACGATTACCGCATTCCGGTGCTGATCCGCATTGAGCCGGATCGGCTTCATAAACAGCTGGGGGACAATGTCGATATTGAAGGGCACCTGAAAGACGCGGAGTCTCGTGGCTTACGCGCCTCGATGAAGTCCGCCAACCTGCTGACCGGTTCGCTGTATATCGATCTCGACTTCTATCCGCAGGAGAAACCGTGGAAAGGGCCGCGCGAGCTGTTCGGTTATCCGCTGATGCCAACCACCAGCGGCGGTCTGGCGCAGATCCAGCAGAAACTGATGCAGACGTTGGATAAGATTAATTCGATGCCGATCAATCCGATGATCAGCGAAGCGACCAAGACGCTGGCGGAAAGCCAGAAAACCATGAAGTCG
>NZ_JADNRO010000021.1:0-1925 GCF_019913725.1 Serratia sp. EWG9 | reverse complement strand
CGCCACGTTCAAGGTGCCGATCGAGTTGCCCGGCGCCACGGTGCCGCCGCGGCGGGCGGTCAGCGAACCGACCGTGCCGCTGCCGCCGACGATGCCGCCACTCTGCACGCTGACGTCCGAGGTGACCGAGCCGTTGATCGCCAGTCGGCCCTGATTGACCAGCGTCGGGCCGGAATAGGTGTTGGCGCCGGTCATGACCAGCGTGCCCATCCCTTCCTTGGTCAGGCCGCCGTGGCCGGAGATGTTATTGGAGTAAACGTCCAACTCACAGCTGATATCGTCACACTTCCTGGCATGCAACGTACCGGCATCCACCTCGGCGCCCAGTCCCGGAATATTGACGACAAACTGGGTCGGGCCGTAGGCCACGCCCGTCGGATCCGGGATGCGGAACTCTGCGGGAATATCCTCGACGGTATAGAACATGCCCGGGCCGTTGATGGCCTTGCCCAGGTTGATCATCCCCCAGCCGTAGAGCGCGTCGATGCCCGGCGCGCCCATGTCGGTGGCGGTGGTTTTCAGCACGTCGGCAATCTGCGCCGAGTTCATGTACGGGAAACGCTGCAGCAACACCGCCACTGCGCCGGTGACGTGCGGGGTCGCCATCGAGGTGCCGTTTTTATTGCCGTAGTCCGACACCAGATTGGCCGGATCGGAACCGTTGGCCACGGTGCTGTAGATTTTGCTGCCCGGCGACGAGACGCAGAAGCTGGCGGTATAGCCGCAGCGGGACGAGAAGCTGCTGATGGTGTAAGGCACGCTGTTGGCGGATGCCGCATCCTGCGCCACGCTGGCGACCGACAGCCAGTTCGGCGCGATGTCCGGCACGAAGTAGGCCAGCCCGCTGATCACATCCGGTTGGTTGTAATTGCCGTCGTTACCGGCGGCGAACAGCACCAGAATATTTTTGCGCGCCGCGTCGATGGCGCCCTGATAACCTGCGCCGGCCAGGCTACCGAGCAGCGGCTTGACCTGATCGAATTGCTCCTGCGCATCCTTCAGCTCGAAGTGCAGCGCGTTAGGATCGCGGCCGCCGTCGGACAGGAAATCGGGAATGCTGACGCCCCAGCTGTTGTTGATCACCCGCACGCCGCTCTTGATCATCGCCTGCCAGCCGGCATTGGTGACGGCGCCGTCCAGGCCGAGGAATTCGCCGTACGCCGGGCCGTCGTTGTCATTATCGACGCTGATCACCTGCGAATCGAAGGCCACGCCGTGCATGCCGACGCCGTCGCGATTCGCCGCGCTGATCCCCGCGACGTGCACCCCGTGATTGCTCAACATGCCCTGCGAACCGCTGTAGAAGTGGAAGGTGCCGTCGAAGTAAAAGCGATCGCCGGCGTTAATTCCCGGCCGGTGCGGATCGGTATAGGCGCGGTAGCCTTCGGTGACGACGTTGATCAGTTTGCCGTCGCCGGCGAATTCGGGATGGCGGTTAACCGGAGTGTCGAAAATGCCCACCTTTTGCCCTTTGCCGGTGTAGCCGGCGGCGTAGGCCTCATCGGCGTGGATCGCCCCCAACCCCCAGTTGGCGTTGAATTCGGCGCTGCGCCAGCTGGCCGGATCGCCGGGTTGGCCATTCACCTCGTGCGGCGCCGCCTGCGCATACCCTGCCAGCGCCATGCAGCAGACCAGCGCATTCAGCCGCCACGGCGAGCGACGAACGTTTCCTTTGCTATCAAAACCCATTGTTGTTGTCATTTCCTTACCTTTTGCTTGTTATTGGCCGACGCCCCAGGTGCGCCGGGTTCTCATTAGCAGGATGTGAAAAAGGAACCACCCGCAGGCGGTTCCCGTACAAGGATTGAGTCGATGTTGCTTAGAAACGCCAGGTGAAGCCGGCGTTGACGCTGTTGTCCTGATGGTGCTGCGACAGCAGCCCGCCGTAGCCCAGCGACAGCGAGGCGTTTTCGTTCACCGCCACT
>NZ_JADNRO010000020.1:0-2014 GCF_019913725.1 Serratia sp. EWG9 | reverse complement strand
TCTCGTAAAGAGCTTGCCAACGCCATCCGCGCACTCAGCATGGACGCCGTACAAAAAGCAAATTCCGGCCACCCGGGGGCCCCTATGGGCATGGCGGACATCGCCGAAGTCCTGTGGCGCGACTACCTCAACCACAACCCGACTAACCCGCACTGGGCTGACCGCGACCGTTTCGTGCTCTCCAACGGCCACGGCTCCATGTTGATTTACAGCCTCCTGCACCTCACCGGCTACGACCTGCCGATGCGCGAGCTGGAAAACTTCCGTCAGCTCCATTCCAAAACCCCGGGCCACCCGGAGTACGGTTACACCCCGGGCGTTGAGACCACCACCGGCCCGCTGGGCCAGGGCATCGCCAACGCCGTCGGCTTCGCCATCGCCGAACGCACCCTGGCGGCGCAGTTCAACCGCCCTGGCCACGACATCGTCGATCACCACACCTACGCCTTCATGGGCGACGGCTGCATGATGGAAGGCATCTCGCACGAAGTCTGCTCCCTGGCTGGCACCCTCAAGCTCGGCAAGCTGACCGCCTTCTACGATGACAACGGCATCTCCATCGACGGCCACGTCGACGGCTGGTTCACCGACGACACCGCCCTGCGTTTCGAAGCCTACGGCTGGCACGTGGTGCGCAACGTCGACGGTCACAACCCGGACGCCATCAAGACGGCGATTGAAGAAGCCCGCAAGGTGACCGACAAGCCGTCGCTGCTGATGTGCAAGACCGTTATCGGCTTCGGCTCGCCGAACAAGGCCGGCACCCATGACGTGCACGGCGCCGCGCTGGGCGCCGCCGAAGTGGCCGCCACCCGCGAAGCGCTGGGCTGGAAATACGCCGCCTTTGAAATCCCGCAGGACATCTACGCCCAGTGGGACGCCAAGGAAGCCGGTCAGGCCAAAGAAGCGGCCTGGAACGACAAGTTCGCCGCCTACGCCAAGGCCTTCCCGGAACTGGCCGCCGAGTTCAAGCGCCGCATGAACGGCGAGCTGCCGGCGGACTGGAAAGCGGACGCCAAAGCGTTCGTGGAAAAACTGCAGGCCAACCCGGCCAACATCGCCAGCCGCAAGGCGTCGCAGAACGCGCTGGAAGCGTTCGGCAAGGTGCTGCCGGAGTTCCTGGGCGGCTCCGCCGACCTGGCGCCGAGCAACCTGACCATGTGGTCCGGTTCGAAAGCGCTGAACGTTGACCCGGCGGGCAACTACATTCATTACGGCGTGCGCGAGTTCGGCATGACCGCCATCACCAACGGCATCGCGCTGCACGGCGGCTTCCTGCCGTACTCGGCGACCTTCCTGATGTTCGTGGAATACGCCCGCAACGCGGTGCGCATGGCGGCGCTGATGAAGCTGCGCAACGTGTTCGTCTACACCCACGACTCCATCGGTCTGGGCGAAGACGGCCCGACCCACCAGCCGGTGGAGCAGCTGGCGAGCCTGCGTGTGACCCCGAACATGAGCACCTGGCGCCCGTGTGACCAGGTGGAATCGGCGGTGGCGTGGCAGTACGGCATCGAGCGCAACGACGGCCCGACCACGCTGGTGTTCTCGCGCCAGAACCTGACCCAGCAGCCGCGCACCGCAGAGCAGCTGGCGAACGTGTACCGCGGCGGCTACGTGCTGAAAGACTGCGCGGGCACGCCGGACGTTATCCTGATTGCCACCGGCTCCGAAGTGGGCATCACGGTGGAGGCGGCGGACAAACTGACCGCGGCGGGCCGCAAGGTGCGCGTGGTGTCGATGCCGTCGACCGACGCGTTCGACAAGCAGGATGCGGCGTACCGCGAGTCGGTGCTGCCGGCGGCGGTAACGGCGCGCGTGGCGGTGGAGGCGGGTATCGCGGACTACTGGTACAAGTACGTGGGCCTGAACGGCGCTATCGTGGGCATGACCACCTTCGGTGAGTCGGCGCCGGCGGAGCAGCTGTTCGCCGAGTTCGGCTTCACCGTGGACAACGTGGTGGCCAAGGCGCAGGCGCTGCTGAAGTAAGCCGCCGGGCGCAAGCCGATAAAAA